>NZ_JBPNXF010000001.1:0-585905 GCF_051207495.1 Klebsiella sp. K-3
TCCCGGCCTTCCGGTAACGTCTCAGCGATTTTGAGGCCACCAACACCGGCAGTTTCAGTCAGCATGGTGAATAAATTAAAGGCAGGCCGCACGGACCGTAGGCCGGATAAGGCGAAGCCGCCATCCGGCGTACAGGCGGCTCCCAACCTGTGCCCATGCCCGGCGGCGCTGCTTGCGCGGGCCTACAGATTCAGTGCAATGGGTGGGCCCAGAGCCATAGGTAGCCCGGATAAGGCGCAGCGCGCCGCTATCCGGGAGAGGGCCCGCTTCATCATTGGCAAATTGCTCAATGCCGTTACTTGCGAATAGACGCAATCTGCTGAAAACTATCAGCGAGATGGCGAACCACAGGGAACGGCAATGGCTGGACGTATTGACTATCAGATTGAAAAATTTCAGTTCATCGAGCGCAACGAATCCCCGCGTATTACCCGCCAGTGGGCGGAAGTCATTGCTGAATGTCAGCAGGAAAAGGCAAACAGTGAAACGCGTTTGCGTACTGCGTTGCTGAATGTCGACTACGCCACCAGCTTCGAACTGCCGTTTCGTTTATTACTTATCCGCGCCCCGCAGCTGGTGGATCGCTTACGCCATGCGCTGGCGCTGAATCAAAAGAACGTGGTGATTAATGGTAAGAAGCGCGGCTGCGTTTACAGCCTGAAAGCCGATCTCAGCGCCGTTCCGGATGAGTTTCGTTATCGCTTTGTGAGCCGGATTATTCGCAGCGGGCCGGATGCGGTTTCCGCCGCGCCCTATCAGCAGCTGGCAAAAGAGATAAAGGCGCCGCGCGAGCGGTTACGTCTGGCGCTGGAAAGCGGCTTGCAGGTCAATGCGCTGGATGGACTGTTCTGGTTTGGTATCCAGCGAATCGCTGCGGATATTTCGGCGCTGCGTTCTGCGGGGATGGCGATTACGACTGCGGAAGTGGAGGTGGCGGATAGTCTGACCAGAACGACGCGAATGATTGCGGCGTATCGGGTGGAGTGATCGTTATTTTAGTCATTAGGTTAAACTCGTTTGCTAACAGATTGTTTTGAGCGAGTTTTGCGTTTGACTTTTTATTAGGTTTTCTAAAATAGCCATATGGAATAGTTAGATGTCATATATAATGCTGATGAATTTGTTTAACTTTTAAATAAATTAAAGGGTTAATAATTTAATGCCCTGGTGAAATATTTTGTGTTCTTCTTTGATTTGCTGATATTCCTCGTGCAACAAGCTTTTAGAGTATAAGTTCGTTGTTTGGTTACATTTGGTAACATCCATTTTATTGCCCGCCTGATTTTGCGCCAATACCATCGCTAAACATAAGTTCCTCATTAATTATAGGCAGGGTGTCATGGCTTCTCTGGGAAAAATAGAGAGCGGCAATCAAACAAAATCTATTACGACATCCTTTATTGATGAAATATTTCAGGATACATGGTTGCTCGCGTTGGCAATTCGTAATGTGCCTGCCGTTGTCGTTGATCAGACGCTTTATAAAACGTGCGAGAATATGATTGAGCAGGTTCAGAAAGCGTTGTTTGCAGCTGGTGCATCTGAGGGGCTTGCAAGTGAAATTAAGTTTGCTCACTGTGTTTTTCTGGATGAAGCGGTAATGATGCAGCCGGATATCGATGTTTCTCTTTGGTGGAAGAATACACCCCTTCAGGGGCGCTATCTTGGAAACTTAAATGGCGGTGAGTTCTTCTACGAACATATCAAGAACCTGCTGCACGAAGCCGTTCCCTCAGAAGCTGTTGTGACCTGTTATCACCGAATGCTTTTGCTGGGCTATCAGGGGAAGTTTATCAGGGAAGGTGGAGAAGAAAATGAAGAACGACAATCTATGTTTAAGCAGCTGAGCGCGCTTTTGCCTGCAACAAAAGAAAAAATGAATTCTCCTGTCTTTATACGTAACTTTCGCCCGGATATTCATTTCTGGCGACGTTTCCCCTGGTTGATGAGAGGACTGGGCTTACTGCTTATTGTTGCCATTACCTGTGCAATGAGCGCCCATCTGCATTATTTGCTCGGACAATGGTTCACGCTGAGCTAATAACAGCTAATAACAATTGACCAGGGAGACGCAGGTGATGAATAAGAATAAATATATCCTCAAAGGAAACAAAATTCCGGTGTATAACCACTACCAGTTGAACATACCGGAGTTAAGCAAGCGACGCCCCGACATTCAACTGTCTGTCCTTCGCTTTAGCGGCGACGAAGCGTTAAATACCCCGTGGCGTTATTCCATTGAACTGACCTGTGAAGCCCCTGATATTCCTGCAGATGTGTTAATTAACACGACCGCAGAACTCCTTTTTTATCCTGATGGTAAACCATGGGAAGCGGTCGAACCCCGCGTCATGCGTGGTGTTATTACCGCTTTTCAGCAGTGTGAACGAACTGCTGATATCACTCGTTATGTGGTTGTGCTGGAAGCCAGCCTGGCGTTATTACGTCATAGCCTGACATATGCGGTGTATCAACATAAAAGCGTCATTGGTGTCGTTGAAGATATCCTGAAGCGTTGGGGATATTCCAGCCTCGACTATCGTTATGCGCTGAAAACCCAGTATCCGGTGCGCGAATTCTATATCTCGTATGCAGAAAGCGATTTATCCTTTATTGAGCGTCATCTGGCGCATGTTGGCGTATTTTATTATTTCGTCTGGGATGAAGAGAATCATCGGGATGTGCTGGTTCTCGGAGACTACACGCATTCTTTCGCCGAAGAGAAGAATATGGCCTACCGTCATCCATCAGGGCTTTTCGATGGCGGTCTTGAATCCCTGTGGGAGATGACAATCAACCGCCGCTCGGTTGCCGGGCAGACGCGAGTGAACGATGAATATTATCGCGAAGCCCAAAGCGATCTGCAGGCGCATCTGGAAACCGATCTGGATATGCCTGCGCTCATTGGCGAAGAATACCGCTACGGCGAGAATTACAAAGAGCAGGGCAGGCAGGCGGCAGAACAGCCGGAGCAAGGCCGCTGGTTTGTTAAGCGTCGTCGTGAACGTCTGGTAACAGAACAGGTTGTCTTTGACGGCAAATCAAACGGCATGACGATCCGTCCTGGGATGATTCTTCATCCACAGGGTAAACGTTGGGAGGAAGCGCCGGACGGGCTATTAGTGGTATCGACCTCGTCACAGCGCGTCTCCCGCGATACCGCCTACATCATCAGCTTTACTGCCGTGCCCCATCGTCTGCACCTCTCATATCGTCCACCTTTGCTGGGCAGGCCGCACATTGCCGGTACGCTGCTCGCCAGAGTCACCAGTCCGGTTGAAAACGCGCAGTATGCTGAACTGGATGAAACCGGGCGCTATCGGGTGCGTTTCCAGTTCGATCTCAATACTACCTGGCGGTCTGGTTTTGAAAGCCTTCCGGTACGCCTTGCCAGGCCGTATGCGGGGAACGTTTACGGCTGGCATTTCCCGCTGATTGCCGGCACGGAGGTGATGATTGCCTTCACTAACGGCGATCCTGACAGGCCGTACATCCTCTGCGCTATGCATGATTCCCGACATGAAGATCACGTCAACCTCTATAACTATCAGCGTAACGTGTTAAGGACTCCTGCGAACAACAAACTGCGATTTGAGGATCGGCGCGGGGCTGAGCACGTTAAAATTTCGACAGAATATGGCGGCAAGAGCCAATTGACGCTCGGTCATATTGTTGACAGTTCGCGTAACAAACGCGGTGAGGGTTTTGAACTGCGAACCGACAGCACAGGAACTCTCCGGGCGGGTAAAGGGCTTTTCCTGACCGCAGATGCGCAGGCCACGGCAAGCGGACAGGTGCTGGAAATGTCTGCGGCAATCTGCCTGGTCAAAGGTGCGGTCAACCAGATGGCCGAGTGGCGTACCATCACCCAGTCGCATCACAACCTTCAACCTGATACCACGCATCTGAAAAGCTATCTTGCCGCCGCCGATCAACTGAAATCTCCGGCCATGCTGCTGAGCGCCCCGCAAGGGATTGGGGTAGTTAGCCGGGAATCCGTTCTGATAAATAGCGCTCAGACGCTGCACCTGCAAAGCCAGGGGGAAGTCAATATTGCCAGCGGAGAGCGTATTTCCCTGAACGCCAGCCAGACCATTTCACTGCTCGCGCAGCAGGAAGGGCTGCGCATGGTGTCTGGCAAGGGGCCGCTGACCATCGAATCTCATGGCGATTTAATGGCGCTAACGGCCATGAAGGATGTCACCGTGCAGTCCACGCAGGGCGAGCTTCATTTCGCGGCGAAGAACGGCATTGTGCTGGGCTGCGGCGGTGGGTCGATTCGCATCTCCCCGCAGGGCAGTATCGAGATCCATACGCCGGGGACACTGAGCCTTAAAGGTCAGCACATCTGGGATGCGCCGGTGAGTGTCGGTACCCAACTGCCGGAACTCCCTAAGTCGGTGTGTAAGGACTGCCTGAAGAAAGCGCAGGAAGAAGCCGTCGCATTTGCGCCGCGAGGATAAGGACATCTGATGACAACAACACCACTGATAACACCCAAAAAGCATATGCTTTGGATGCAGCAGGGTGAGTCTCTCTGTTCTGCTACCGGACAGGACTATATTGATATTCTGATCGATCAGGCAGGAACCAACCAGCCGCTGCAAAATGCGCTACGCCAGTTATCTCCCGATCTGCGCTGGTTTGAGTTGTTCGAAGGAACCCCGGAGGGGGGAATGCTGGAATATTCGCCGGTCGTTATGCGGCTGTGTTTTGCGCTAACGAGCCACCGGATGTGGCTGGAGCAGTTACTGGAATACTTCTCTGGTACTCCGCGCCTGACGTTGCTGATATCTCCTCTGGCCTTTGATTTGCTCTGCCGCCATTTGCAGGCATTGTCGCAGGTACAGTGGGAAGAGCAGACCGGCTTACTGCGTTATTACGATAACCGCGTGTTCCCATCCTTACTTACTCACGTTCTTAACGCAGAACAACAGGCTGCATTTACGGATATCGCGCTGTTCTGGGGCTGGAGAGACCGAGACGGCGAGATCGTCTGGAAAACGGGAACATTTTCTCCTGCACGCGAACTGGCAAATAACCCTCAATTGGGGCGAGTTGGCGATGATCAGATAGATCTGATGGGCTGTATTAGTGATGCAGAAGCTTTATTGGCGAGGCGGTTATCTTCGCAAGGCGGGAAAGAGGAGCATTTTTCGTACTGCCTTTCCGTAGCTTTAAAGGCAAGCCAGCAAGGATATTTAGGTGATTTGGCATCCGATGCAGAATTAGAGGTGATAAATATATGAAGCGTCTATTACGCAGGTACCAAAAAATCGATAGAAACTGGCTTATGAATTCTTTTTCCCTGTTGGACACTATTTTTTGCAGTGATAGATGTCGTGTTGTTATCGATTGATTCGATTTGCAATGTAGGAAAACAACAAACGCTCAAGCCAGGGAGGAAGGGTGAACAGAATAAAATGGATTATCCGGGGCATTGCTTTATTTGTGTCAGTGTTGTTATCGGGATGTTCGCCCTCCCAGGCTGGCGAGTCGAGCGCAGGGAATATCGGCGGATACAACCATGTTGCCGGGCAGAACGTTAACTGGTTTTCAGTAAACGGCTACCATGCGACGCTAAATGGAAATGTGTGCTGCGTTATGATCCCGGACCAGTGGCGGCCTGGGATGACTGCACATATTGAGTGGGAGGTTGATCCTAACCCAAAAGCTCATTTACCGCCTTTGGGAACAGATGCTTATAACAAGGCGTACCTACAGCATAAGGCCAAATACCTTCGCTATAGTGCTGATGTTCCCATTCCGCAATATAAGGAGAGTGCGGGCATTAACGTCCATTTTCTTCCTTGCCATCAGGTAAAAATTTATGCGGGTGTAGCCGGCTACGGTGCCTATTCCTACCCAATTAAAGAGCCGATGAATATGCAGGAGCCCGCAACATGTCAGAAATAAAAGCGTCTGCTTGGGTTCCTCCGTCATTCCCTTTGAGTGGGCGTTTACCTGGGGCGCAAAAAGACGTACTGGATAATTATCTAAAGCAGCGTAGAGAAGAAGATGAATACCTTAATACCTTCAATGGGCAAACAGGACGGCGAAATGGGGCTGGCTTTACTTGTGCAAGAAGTCTGCATATCAGTTTCTTTTTTGACGGTACGGGGAATAACGAGAACAACGATACTCACCGTGCTAACCCAACCCATCCGACCAATATTGCTAAGCTTTTCCATGCTTCTTATGCAAAAGAGGCTGAAGGTGACGGTTATTATTCCTACTACATGCCCGGAGTAGGGACCGCTTTCCCGGAGATAGGTGAAATGGACTACAGCGACGCCGGGTTAAAATATGCCACGGGCGGAGAAAACCGTATTAACTGGGCGTTGCTTATGCTGGCAGATGCCTTAATGTTCTCGCTCTCGAAAAAAGAGAAGCGCATTACAGCCCTTGAAGCAAAAGGGAAGCTGTCTGGAATGGCCGCCCGCTGGCCTTTAAGCGGCGATACCAATCGCAAGGCGGTATTCTATGAATTTCTGAATGCAGAAATGCGTGCCAAAGCCCAGGATGAAACCGCCAAACCCAAGATCCTCAAAATAAAGCTGTTTATCTATGGGTTTTCCCGCGGTGCAGCCGAAGCCCGAACTTTTGTTAACTGGCTGACAGAATTGTTTGAAACGCCAGAAGGGGCGGATAAACCTGAGCAGTCAATTCTGGGGATCCCTCTGAGCATTGAATTTTTTGGGCTCCTGGATACCGTACCTTCTGTTGGCGTAGCCCATATGGCTCCCATGTGCGACGGGCATATGGGATGGGCGGATGGCACGCAACAGTTACCCGATGACGCATGTTTTCCTAACCTGATTAAGTGCTGCCGGCACTTTGTATCAGCCCATGAACAGCGCCTCTGTTTTCCTCTGGATTCCGTTCGCCGCCCGGAGGGCATCTATCCGCCGACCACGATGGAAGTGGTTTATCCCGGTGTGCATTCCGATATTGGCGGTGGCTACCCACCGGGCGAACAGGGAAAGGGAATGGCTGATGAAGCTGATCCCAATAACCCTGGAAAGGTTTTATCGCAGATCGTTTTGCACGATCTCTATGCCGCTGCATTTGCTGCGGGGGCTCCACTTACTGTTCCTGATGAATATATTCCTGATTCAGTCAGGGCAAAAACTCCGTCGAGAGGCATGAGTGAAGCGATAAAAAATGAATTTAACTTCAGTCAGTCGCTCATCCAACGCTTCAACGCCTGGCGGCAGACCATCATTGCCGAAAAACCAGCGGATGCTAAAACCGATAGCGTCTACGGCTACCATCCGCATCGTCTCAGCCAGTCACTGGAAGATGCCGTTATCGAACAAATCGGTTGGATCACTGCCTGGCGTATTGGGCGTTATGCTTTCCGGAGCTATGTCACCCAGCCGTTTTATCTGGGGGCGCCCGAGCGTACCAAAGAGGAGCTGGAGCAAGATGAGAAAATGCGTGACGCTCGACAGAGCGAGATAGATAAAATCCGCAACGCAGCAAAACAAAACGCTAAATCAGCACCTTCTGCGTCGGCGGATCAGGCCGGCTGGCCTGCCTTTGAACCCACCATTGATAAGACGGAACTCCGCGAGGCAGCAGAAGAGTTTCGTAGCGACTACCTGGACGAATTTCGCCCGCAGAACGGGTGGGAGTTCGCTATCCACACGATCCCCAAATATGCCGTCTGGCTGATCAACACGGATGATGAGCAGGCCGAGTACGATCGGATCAAAGGCGATGGCGACCGTTTATACGGCAGATTATTTACGTCAAAACAGGGAGATGTCGTAACCGAGCCCGCGATGGCGCAGGTTGTTGCGCTGTTTGATGAGCAGATACATGATTCCCGCGCCTGGTTTATGTATTCCACGCTCGGCACCCGTGAACCCTGGGGAAGCTATTTCTTTTATCGTTCAATCTACTTTGGTTCCCAGAGCAATAAGGATCAGTATCTGCTCTCCGTCGCGGGGCAATTACTGGGGGTTGCCATTATTGCCGCTGGCGCGACCTATACCATCAAACACAAATCCCTTAAAGGCATCGGCGTTGCGGCAGGCGTTTACGGTATGGAGCGCATCATTATTAATAATGCGACAGGTAAACCGGTTCCTCTGCTTGATAACGCCGCAGAGCTCTTTAAACCCACGCGGGATCCGGGCTTGCTGGTGGCGCAGGCCAGCCGTCAGACCATCGCCACACGGCACCAAACCATGATGGCTTCGGCAATTGATATGCTCAAAGAAGCAGGAGCTAAAGTGGTATGAGCCTGAAAAAGCTAATTCGCGTAGGGGATATGCTCAGGGAACACGGCGGCGAAGTGCTGAGCGGCCGCTATGAGGCCTTCGGCAAACCGGTGGCCTGCGTGGGGGATAAAGCCCGCTGCAATAAGCATGGCATGACCACTATCGCCCAGGGAGCGCCGGGCAGCACGATTAATGGCAAAGCGGTAGCGCTCGACGGGCACCAATGCGCCTGCGGTTGTACGCTGGTCAGTTCACTGAGCGCGATGGACGTACATGGATGATTTTCCCGCCACGTTACCCTGACTATGCCGAACTTCATCCCGTCTGTTGGCGGCGATGGTGGATTGCGCTGCCGGTGATGTTGTTCCTGGCGGCACTGGCGACGATGTTGCTGTGGCCGGAAGGCAAACCCACCCGAACGCTCTCCTTCTGGTTCTGGAGCGTGGGATGTCCGTTGAGCGTCTGGCTGGTTGCCGTCGCGCTGCGCTGGTTGGTCTGGCTTCAGTCCGTTTCGAACCGCGAAACGCACCGGGAGGCGACCGCATCAACCGTCGAGGCCTGGTGGCGATACCGTTCGCGTATGTTACCCGTAGAAGCTGTGATGCTGATGACGGCAGTAGGCGATAAAGAGTCTGACCATCAGGCGCTGTTGTCGCAACCGCTTCCGGCAACTCCCGGTGCGGTCGAAGATCCGCAGGGTAACGCGCGACTGTATTGCCCGAAGGTGCTGGGGCTGGGAGGTAGGGAAAGCCGGACTGTTCTGCTGTCCCGCTCTCTCGCCCGTCTGGTGTTGGCGCGTTTGCGCGAGGCTGATGAAGCCCGGCCAATACAGGTGTTTTGCTGGCTGGGAGATGAGCAGAGCCTGGCCGCGTTCAGCCAGGCGCTGGAATTCGATGGCATTCGCCTGCCGGAAGATGCGCTTCATCTGCAAAGCGCTGCCGAACTGGACAACGTTATTGATGCCATGCCCGCCGATGAACAGGCGATGCTGCTTTGCGCAGGGGCCGGGGAGGCAACACCGTCAGCGGAATACGCCGCCTCGGAAGCGGGTTTTGCCTGGCTGTGCGGACACCGGACGGCAGCTTTGATGACGCGCAGCGAAATACTCCAGCCTGAGACGGGGGAAACGCCGACTCAACTGACGGAACAGCTTAGTCGCTATGCCGGCTTGCACGGTGTGCCTGACGGGATGCTAGCCGCCGATTCATCCGCAATGGATACCCTTTTGCCGTCCGGCTGGTCAGCCGTCGATTACGTTCTGATGCCGTGGTTGGGGCAGGCCGGGCCGGTTACGCCTTTTGTGATGCAGTCCCTGGCCTTGCTGTCAGCCCTTCAGGGGAAGTCCTGCGGCTGGACGACAACATTTACGGAATCCCAATTTATTACAGGAGTTTGCGTTCCCCGTGGAAACCTCGCGCACTGAGCCTCGTCATTCCTTATTTTGGCTTGTGACTGGCTACATCATCACTATCACCCTGCTGGTTACTCTCGGGGCGCTGTTGTATTACTTCGCTGGTAGCAGTGTTGATCTGCCGGCGCTGCTGCCGGGCAAGATAATCTTCCGCGCTTGCCTCGTCTGGATGGTATTGGTGTGGTTTTGCGCCCCGTTTATTCTTGCCTGGAAAGCCCTGGTCAGACTGAAAGCCCGGGAAGCGACGGGGGAGACCAACAGCAAGACCACGCGCGCGCCGGAAAACCAGTTGGTAAAAGACATTACCACGCAGATGCGCTTCCAGTATGGCCGTCTCTGGCGGCGTAAAGTTCGTATTCTGCTGATGGTCGGCGAGGAAAGTAATGTAGAGCAGGCCGTTCCTGGCCTGACCACGCAACTCTGGGTTGAAGGCCACCGAACCGTGCTGTTGTGGCAGGGGAATCCGGTTGATGAACCCGATGTCTCAGCCCTGAAAGCGCTGCGTAAAATTCGCCGTCGTCTGGCAGATGCGATGGTCTGGGTGGTGAATGCTGAAACTGAACTGACTCACGATATAAGGGATACTGCGGCGCGCCAACTGCGAAAGCAGTATCACGCGCTCGGCTGGGAAGTACCGCTATGGTTGTGGGAGATCCACTCGTTCGAGTGGGAGCAAGCTGGCTTACCCGCGCAGGGCATTGGATTCCTGGTCGCGGCGGGCGATAAGGCTGAAGATTTTAGTGATTCCATGAATCAACTGGAAAGCGCACTGTTGCGTCAGGGGATGCAGCAGATCATTAATAATCGAAAGCACTCCTTTCTGCTAGAGCTGGCGAAATATTTGCGCGAGGGGGGGAACGCTCGCCTGACGCAGACTCTGTCACAGCTGGGGGAAGGAGCCATGGCGCTGTCGCTGGCCGGGATGGCATTCAGCCCTGTGACAACGTCCGGAAATGTTTCTCTTCGCCATGCCTGGCTGCCGGGTAACATGTGGCTGGATTTACTCGCACAACGCTGGCGTAAACCTGGAGCGACGGGAGCATCGTGGCATAAAAGCTTAAAGCTGATTAGCACCTGTTTGCTGACGTTCTGGCTGGCGGCCTGTATTTTCTCCTGGGTTGCTAACGAACGTCTGATGCAGGCCGACCATGCGCTGGCCTTGAATGCTGTCAATACCCGCCAGCCTTTAGCGAAGCAACTGCTGGCGTTGTACCAGCTGCAGCATGAAATTGAACGCCTGCAACACCGCAAGCTGTACGGCGCGCCGTGGTATATGCGCATGGGCCTTAGCCGAAACAATGACGTCCTCGACGCGCTCTGGCCGTACTGGCGGCAGGCGGCGATGCCGCTACTGCGGGATGCGTCAGCGCAGCATCTGTCCGCGCTGATGAACAGCTGGCGCAATCTGCCGCCTGACGATCTGCAGCGAGCTTCACAGTCGAAAGTGATATATGACCAGCTTCGTGCCTATCTGATGCTTTCCCGCCCGGATAAAGCCGAACCGGCTTTCTTTAGTTCGACGGTGACGCAATTCTGGCCGCAGCGCGAGGGTGTGCAGGATGGCACATGGCGAGCGGTTGGTAACAGCATGCTGGCGTTTATGATGCAGAACCTTCCGGCACACCTGGAATGGCGAATCATGCCGGATATGCGGCTGGTCAGCGGCATGCGCTCTGCCCTGCTTCGCCAGATTGGCGCCAGTCATGCAGAATCCACTCGCTATCAAAAGATGATTGAACAGGTATCCCGTGATTATGCGGATATGTCGCTGAGTGCCATGGTCAATGGTTCGGACAGCAGCCAATTGTTCAGCACTGATGTTACCGTACCCGGTGTATTTACGCGCAAGGCCTGGGAGGAAGAAGTTCAGCCCGCCATCGAGAAACTGGCGAAATCACGGCGGGAAGAAATTGACTGGGTGCTCAGCGATGCCCAGCATTCCAGCGATGCCACCAGCACGGTTTCCCCGGATACGCTGAAAGCCCGGCTGACGGCGCGCTATTTCTCTGATTATTCCGGAGCGTGGCTTAAATTCCTCAACAGCCTGCAATGGCATCAGGCAGGCAGCTTATCGGAGTCAATTGATCAACTGACTCTGCTGGCTGATGTGCGGCAGTCACCGCTGATTGCGTTGATGAATACTCTCAGAGTGCAGGGGCGTGCCGGGCAGATCGGAGGCGATCTGACGGACTCCCTGGTGAGTTCAGCGAAAAATTTGATCCACAGTGAAAAAGCGAATGCTGCCATGCGGCACTCCGGAAATGAGGCGCACGGGCCACTGGATGCGACCTTTGGTCCGCTGTTGTTACTGTCGGACGGGGATGGCTCACAGAATAGCCTGAGCCTACAAACCTTCCTCACCCGCATTACCCGTGTTCGTCTGCGGCTTCAGCAGGTGACGAACGCGCCTGACCCACAGGCGATGATGCAGTCACTGGCGCTGACGGTGTTTCAGGGTAAGGCGGTTGATCTGACCGATACCCGCGACTACGGCAGTCTGATCGCCGCGAGTCTCGGTCAGGAGTGGAGCGGTTTCGGCCAGACGGTTTTTGTGCAGCCGATGATCCAGGCCTAGGAGCAGGTACTCTCCCCAACCTCGCAGAGCCTTAACAGCCAGTGGCAAAGCGATATCGTGACGCCGTGGAATGCGTCGTTCGCGGACCGCTATCCATTTACCGACCGTCAGAGTGAGGCTTCACTGGCTGAGCTGGCGCGGTTTATGCGAATGGACACCGGGCGTATTGCGCAGTTTATCCAAACCCGCCTCGGTGGCCTGCTGCGTCTTGAAGGAGATAAGTGGGTGCCGGACGCAATGAACAGTCAGAGCCTGACCTTCAATCCGGCGTTTCTGGACGCTCTCAACCGCCTGACTCGTGTAGGGAATGTCGCCTTTGCGCATGGCGACGTGTCGCTGCATTTCCAACTGATGGCGAAGCCGTCCCGCGATGTGGTCGAATCAGACCTGATTGTGGACAGTCAGAAACTTCAATATTTCAACCAGGAAGAAAGCTGGCAAACGCTGAGCTGGCCGGATAACCGCTGGCAACCCCAGACCACGCTGACATGGCGCACTATCAAAACCGGCACACGTCTTTATTCCGATGAGCCGGGAAGCTGGGGGTTCATTCGCCTGCTGGATAAAGCGTTGGTCACTGAGCTGGGTGACAACCTGTACCGCGTGGTCTGGGTAACGCCGGATGGTGTGGCGCTGAACTACCAGCTGCGTACGGAGTTGGGGAAAGGGCCGCTGTCACTACTAGACTTGCGCGGGTTTGTGCTGCCATCACAGATTTTCTCGTCCGGTGGCGCTGCTGATGCGGGAATCCGCCCTGGAGGTGAACAATGAACATCCGGCCATTCCGTCGTTTGTGGTTATGCCTGCCACTATTGCTGCTGAGTAGCTGTGGCCTGTACCAGAAAACAAAGCAGGGTACACAGAGCGTAGCGAAAGCGATTTTCTATCGCCAGGTTGAGACGCTACACCTGACCATTACCGCCCGAGGTGGCATTAACGCGGATGACGCGCAGCAAGCGATGCCGCTGCGTATCCGCGTCCTGCAACTGAATGACCGCAAGACCTTTGATAACACGGAATACACCGACCTGCTGACACAGCCGGATTTGGTGCTGAAGGAATCGCTGCTGACACAGCGCCAACTGAGTGTTTATCCGGGTCAGACAGTCAACCTCGATATTCCAATGGATGAAAAAGCGCAGTTTGTGGCGGTGGTCGGTCTGTTCCGCAAGCCGGACAGAACCCGTGGCACCTGGAAGCAGGTGCTGAGCCGCGTCTTACTTGACCCGGATGAGCCGCGCGTCATTGAAGTAAGGGATAACACCCTGTTTTTACGACCACTGAGATAGAAATCCGTCAAACACAAGGCAGGAGCCATAACGTGACGCTGTATGACATCAAACCTAAGTTTCAAAATTTACTTCGACCCACCGTCGTCAGGCTGCATGCCATAGGTGCGACGGCAAACCAGGTAACACTATTGGCAATGCTGGCCTCGGTTCTGCTCGGCAGCGTACTGATGTGTTTCCCGAAACCGCTGTTTTTTATCTCATTGCCGATCTTCTTATTTTTCCGTATGGCGCTGAATGCTATCGACGGCATGTTAGCGCGGGAATTTAACCAGCAGTCCAGGCTTGGGGCCATTCTCAATGAGGTAGGCGACATTATCGCTGATGCTGCACTCTATCTCGCGTTTGCTTTTTTGACCGGAGTTACTCCGTGGTTGGTTGTGCTGGTGGTACTGCTGTCGTGGCTGACAGAGTTTTGCGGCATCACTGCCCAGACCCTGACGGGTAGCCGAAATTATCGTGGCCCGATGGGTAAAAGTGACCGTGCCTTTGTTCTGGGGGCTTTGGGTCTGTTTATCGCGCTTTGGCCGCAGTACATCATCGTCGCCAATATTGTCTTTGGTATCTCGGCTGTGCTGCTGGCCTGGACCTCAATCAACCGCTGTCGCAGTGCGCTGGAGGTCGCCAATGCCTGATTCCCTGCACACGTTGTATTACTGCCTTGGTGGGATCTTCAGCGTTTTAGTACTGGCGACCGCCATTATCTTTGTCTTAAAAAAGTGCCGCCCACAGCGTGACTGGCTGGAACTCCAGCAGCGGATCAACAGCTGGTGGGTCATCGTTGGCTTATTTTCGCTGGCGATGCTTTCGCCTAAAGGGCTGGCACTCACCTTCTTCGGATTTCTCAGCTTCCTGTCACTGAAGGAATATCTGACGCTGGCCCCGACACGCCGCTCTGACAGCGTGCCGTTGCTGTGGATGTATGCCGCGATCCCGGTGCAATATATCTGGGTGGGGATGTCGTGGTACGGCATGTTTATTATATTCATCCCGATTTACATTTTCTTATTCCTGCCTGCTCGCATGGTGCTCGTTGGCGATACTAAAGGGTTCTTACACTCTGCCTCCGTCATGCACTGGGGCATGATGACAACGGTCTTTGCTTTAAGCCACGTCGCGTTCCTGATGATGTTGCCAGGCGTGGATATCAAAGCGGGCGCACTGCTGGTTATATTCCTGGTCGCGACCACTGAGATTAACGATATTGCGCAATATCTGTGGGGAAAATCATTGGGCAAAATCAAGGTCACGCCGAAGGTTAGCCCGAATAAAACGCTGGCCGGATTGCTGGGCGGCGTGCTGACCACCACGCTGCTGGCGGCCATTTTCGGCCCGCTGCTGACGCCGATGAACTGGAACCACTCGCTGGGTGCCGGGGTAATTATCGGCCTGAGCGGGTTCTGCGGCGATGTGGTGATGTCGGCCATCAAGCGTGATTTTGGTGTGAAAGACTCCGGTAAATTGCTCCCGGGGCACGGCGGCATCCTTGACCGTCTGGATTCGCTGATTTACACCGCGCCGCTGTTCTTCCACTTCTATTACTACTTCTATGTATAAGGGGCGCAGATGAACCGTTTTCTGCGCTGGATCTTTACGTTGTGTATTGCGTACCCCGTGGTCTGGATATGGCTGGGCGTTCGCGTGTCAGGCCGCAAAAAGCTGCCTGTGGAAGGCCCGGCGATTATCGTGGCGAACCACAACAGCCATCTGGATGTGCTGACGTTGTTCACGCTGTTTCCACTTTCAACACTGGTGAACGTGCAGCCCGTGGCGGCGGCAGACTATTTCCTGCGAAACAAAGTGATTGGCTGGTTTGCACTGAAGGTCATCGGCATCATTCCTGTTTATCGTGGAGCCCATCAGGCCAATCCGCTGCAGGCTTGTGTCGATGCACTAGCAGCAAAGAAAATTGTGATTATTTTCCCTGAAGGCACGCGCGGCGAGCCGGGGAAATTCGCAGAGATCAAATCCGGCATCTGGCATTTAAGCCAGCAGTGTCCGGAGGTGCCGATTATACCCGTCTACATGCACGGTCTGGAGCGCTCAATGGGCAAAGGGCAGAAAATCCCCGTGCCGTTTTTTATCGACATCTTTATCGACGAACCGCTGTTTTACGACGCGGATAAAGTCACTTTTAAACAATCGTTATTCACTCGTTTCGTCACATTACAACAGCAGGTGACAAGGAAAATCACATGAGTCAGGAAGCGCGTTTATTTCAGGAAAGTACATTCGCAACCAGCGATGGAGAGTCGCTCTATTTTCGCCACTGGCCTGCAACGGAAGGCAACGGTAAGAAAGTGATCGTGCTGTTTCACCGCGGGCATGAACATTCCGGGCGTCTGCAGCACATTGTCGATGAGCTGGATATGCCCGATACGCATTTTTACGCCTGGGATGCTCGCGGTCACGGTCAATCGCCGGGCGATCGTGGTTACAGCCCGAGCCTGGCTCGCTCTGTTCTGGACGTGGATGAGTTTGTGCGTTTTGTGGCGAAGGACGCGCAGGTCAGCCTTGAGGATATCGTAGTGATTGCGCAGAGCGTGGGGGCGGTACTGGTCTCTACCTGGGTTCACGACTATGCGCCGAAAATTCGGGGGATGGTGCTGGCTTCTCCGGCCTTTAAGGTCAAACTGTATGTGCCGTTCGCCCGAACGGGCCTTGGGTTGATGCAGCGGATCCGTGGCCTGTTCTACGTCAACTCCTACGTGAAAGGGAAATTCCTTACCCACGATCCGGAGCGTGTTGCCAGTTTTGAACAGGATAAACTCATCACACGGGCAATCGCGGTGAACATTCTTCTCGATCTCTACAAAACGGCTGAGCGCATTGTGTCCGACTCTGCCGCCATTACGCTGCCGACCCAATTACTTATCTCTGGCGATGATTTTGTCGTGCATGCGAAGCCGCAAAAACAATTCTACGCCGGTCTGCGAAGTTCTATCAAAGAGCAGCATATTTTACCCGGTTTCTATCACGATACGCTGGGTGAAAAAGACAGGGCTATGGCCTTCGATAAAATGAAAACCTTTATCGACAAACTCTATGCGGTAAAACCTTACACTTTCGATTACAGCCATGAAGACCAGTGGAGCCCGAGTGCCGACGCGTACCGCGAACTGCAGGCACCGCCAAAAGCACTCTCGCTGGAGGGGATGTTCTATTCCTCAATGAGCTATGGCATGAAAACAATCGGCAGACTGTCAAAAGGGATGCGTCTGGGCTACGAGACGGGTTTTGATTCCGGCAGTACGCTGGATTATGTGTACCGTAACTATCCGGAAGGCAAAGGTATTCTGGGGCGCATGATTGACCGACACTACCTGAGCAGTATTGGCTGGCAGGGGATCCGGGTACGAAAAGTCAATATTCAGCAGGTCATAGAGCAGGCTGTCGCCCGGCTGAAAGAGAGTGATATGCCGGTACGTGTAGTGGATATTGCAGCCGGACACGGTCGCTATGTGCTCGACGCGCTGGAGAAACATCAGGATATCGAAAGTATCCTGCTGCGTGATTACAGCGACCTGAACGTTGAGAAAGGCCAGACCATGATTGAAGGGCGAGGGTTAAGCCATGTCGCTCAGTTCAAAAAGGGCAATGCTTTTGACTATGACTCTCTCGCTACACTTGGGCCAGCTCCTACACTGGGGATCGTTTCCGGGCTATATGAACTCTTCCCGGATAACGCCTTAATCAAAGCCTCGCTCGCCGGGCTGGCTGCGGCAATACCACCTGGTGGCATGCTGGTCTACACCGGGCAGCCGTGGCATCCGCAGTTAAAAACTATCGCTTATACCTTAACCAGCCACCAGAACGGCATTCCGTGGATGATGCGTGTGCGCACGCAGAAAGAGATAGATACGCTGGTGGAGCAGGCGGGCTTCGAGAAATGCCACCAGGTGATTGATGAGTTTGGTATTTTCACCGTCTCGCTGGCCGTGAGAAAGCAGCATGGCTGAGTCCGCGCTTATACAGAACAACGCCAGCCTCTGGAAACTGGGGCTGTGCTGGCTGGTGTTGTTGGGACCGCTGTTTTTCTTCAGCTATGGACAGGTGAATCAGTTCACGGCTACACGTCCTGATGTGGGAAGCATGGTTCTCGGGTGGGAACATGTTATCCCGTTTATGCCCTGGACCATCGTACCTTACTGGAGTATTGACCTACTGTATGGCATTTCGCTGTTTATCTGTACTTCAAAGCAGGAGCTGACCCGTCACGGTTGTCGGCTGCTTGCCGCATCACTTATTGCCTGCGTCGGCTTTCTCCTGTTTCCGCTGAAATTCACTTTCATGCGCCCAGAAACGCAGGGGATGTTTGGCTGGCTGTTTCAACAGCTCGAACAGTTTGATTTGCCTTATAACCAGGCTCCGTCGCTGCATATCATTCTGACATGGCTGTTGTGGCTGCGTTTTCGTCAGCATCTGGGGAGGGGGGCAAAGCTGCTTTCCAGTGCGTGGTTTTTGCTGATAGCGGTATCTGTGCTTACCACCTGGCAGCACCATTTCATCGATGTCGTTAGCGGGTTTGTGGTCGGCGTGGTGATTAGCTATGCCATTCCGGTTGAAGGCCACTGGCGGTGGAAGCGCCCATCAGCGCACGCCGTACGGCTCGCAGCGAAATATGGTGCTGGTGGAATAGTGTTTTTGTTGGCGGGTTTGTGGATCCCCCACGGCTTCATTTTGCTGTGGCTTGCAGCGGCATTATTGATGGTGGCGGCGGGCTATACCGGGCTCGGAGTGTCGGTGTTTCAGAAAAATAATCACGGCGATTTATCCCTTTCTGCCCGCTGGATGTTGTTCCCCTATTTAGTCGGGACATGGCTTTCAAAACAATGGTTTTCCCGACGGATATCTCTGAGCAACGTTGTTAATGACGGCGTGGCATTGGGTCGCTTTCCGGATAGAACCATGACGCAGGCCGCCGTTTTCGATCTGACGGCTGAATTTCATAAGGGCCGCCGCAAAGCAGAGCACTGGGAGGCTTACCCGCTTATGGATTTGGTGGTGCCGGGCGTCCGGGACATCCACCAGGCCGTGATGAAGCTCAGTCAACTGCAGCAAGAACATGAAAGTGTGCTGGTATGCTGTGCCTTAGGCTTATCCCGCAGTGCAACGGTTGTTGCGGCCTGGCTGCTAAGTGAAGGGCTCGCCGGGTCGGTCACGCAGGCCGTGGCGTTAATCAAATCCCGGCGGCCTCAGGTGGTGCTTACGCCCGCCCATCTTCAGGTTCTGGAAACGTTCAGCAAGGAGCTGCAATGTCAGATATCACTAAGACCCACCAAATAATGCACATTCATCTGTCGAGCTGGCGCTACTTTGCTGCCCTGACGCTGCCACCTTTGGTGTTGCTCTTTAACCTGTTGTTTTCACTCGATTGCGTGTTGCTGATGGGACTCTTTTTGCTGACCCATTATTACTGTTGGCGTATATGGCTGGATGAACGACTTTTTCAGCTCATTGAGAGTGAAAGCGATCTCGCTGAATTTGATAACGGTATGGCGCATTTGTGGGCCAAAAAGACGGGTAACACTCGTACGCTGGCTGAACGTTGGCGTGGGGCGAGAAACCTTTTTTACCGGGCCATGTTCTCGCTAATGGCGCTGTGGGTCGCCTCACTGTGCACAGTCCTTTACCAGTCTTTTACGTTGGTGGATTAACCAGCCTATGAATGACCATGATTTTCTGAAATATTTTGACGGCGAAATGCGCTGGCTGAGGGCGGCGGCGCGTGAGTTTGCTGAACAACACCCGGAGACCGGTCGGCGGCTGGGCATCGACCGACAGTCTCATAAAGCTGATGAGTCTGTCGAACGGCTGTTTCAGGGCTTTGCGCTGATGATGGCGCGGTTGCGTCGCCAGATTGATGACGATATCCCGGAGCTGACAGAGCCGCTGCTGGGGCATCTGCTGCCGATAGCCAACCGGACACAGCCCTCGATGGCCGTAGTCGAGCTGTCCCCGGAAATGGTTGCGCAGGTCAGGGATGTGGTTATCCCCGCAGGCACAACATTGCTGACCCGGCCAATGGATGATACCGGCCTGCGCTGCCCATACCGCACGACCGACGAACTGGTACTGCACCCGTTGACGCTGCATCACGTCAGACAGCAGTTGCATCCGGATGGTCACCAGGTGCTGGCGCTGAAGTTTTCATTTGGTAAGTACGCCGATCCATCGCAGACGGATTTGAGGCAGATTTCGCTCTACATTCACGGCGATCGCCCCTTACAGTCGATGCTGTATCTGGCGCTGACGCATCATGTCTCGCATATCACGGTGCGCTTGCCGCAAACAGGCAATCTCGATCCGCAGCCGTTTCACGGCAAACTGTCGTCGCGCTGGCAGCAAAACTGGTCCTCAGTCTGGCCGGAGAGTGAAAGCCCGGCGCTGTGCGGGGAGGTTCGCCCATTACTGGAATACTTCAGCTTCCCGGCCCGGTTTGCGTTCTTTACCCTGACGGGCCTTGAAACGCTGCCGCTCGGGGAAGACTGTCAGTATTTTGAGCTGGAACTTCATCTGAGCAAGCCACTGAACCGGGATATTTCCGTGCCGGAGGATACTCTGCGTATCCACTGTGTACCGCTCATCAATTTGTTTTCGCTCAACGCTGAACCCCTGAAGGTGGAACCCGCAAAACTGGATTACCGGCTTCGTCCACACCGGCTGCGCGATCATCACACTGAAATTTACAGTGTGGATAAGATGGCTGCAAGTGAAACCTTGGACAAGCGACAGTACGTGCCGTTTCGGCAGTTCTGGCACAAGGGCGGGATGTTGCAGCGTAAAGATAGCTGGCCTGAACGTTACTTCCACACCCGTATCTGGCGGGGTGTTACCGGAATGCATGAAACATTGTTGATGCTGGGAGGGACGGCGGGTGAACAGGATCTGCAGGAAGAAAATGCGACGCTGTTTTTGAACATCACCTGTACCAACGGCAACTACCCACGTATGGCGCTGGATAATGCCGTGTTTGATGGTATGACGACCGCCGGCAACCAGTCGCTATGCTGCCAAACCAGGCAGGCTCCCTCTATGCCGTGCTATCCACCATTGTCCGAGTTATATCAGTGGCATGCGATGGCTTTGCTGCATCCACGTGCTCTAAGCCGGATGATCGATAGCGCCAAAAATCTTCGCGTGGTGTTGCAGCTGTTCAACTGGACAGAGGATAAGGATAACCTTCGCCGTATCAATGGGGTAAGTCACGTCAGCTATAAACAGGCATACAGTTCGGCGGAAGAGTGGCACGGCGTACATATTAGTATTGAACTGGATGAAACGCAGTTCAGTGGCATTGGGGACGCGAGATTGTTCTGCGAGTTGCTAGAGCAATTTTTTACGCAGTACGCCAGCATTGCCCGTTTTACTCAATTGACGGTCACTCTGGCTGAGTCAGGGACGAAATGGGAATGGCCTATGCGCACGATCCACAGGGTGTTGATGTGAATTCAGCAGACGAAAAAAAGAGTTTGCCACCGTTCTGGCTGGATAAAGAGGGCAAAGACCAGACGGCCATGTTCAATTTCTACCGCTTTTGTGAGCTAGTGGAGAAATTCAGCGGCAGAAAGCTAGGTGCAGCGGGGAAGCTGAGCCAGGATGCTGTTCGGTTCCGTCCCGACCCACATCTCGGCTTTCCGACCAGTGAACTGAAAAAAACGGAAACCGATCCGGCTCATCCTGATGACCCGCCAACGGTCAGAACAACATTCCATGGGCTATATGGCGTGGATTCGCCGCTTCCGACGGCCTATGTTGATGATATCAATCAGGGGCGAGAGGGGGCTGATGCGATGGCTGCATTTCTGGATATCTTCAATCACCGGATGATGACGCAGTTTTACCGTATTCAGCGGAAGTACAGTTATCCGTCATCGTATGAAGAAGGGGGAACGGATAAATTCTCCCGTAGCCTCATGGCGCTGGCCGGTATAACACAAACGGATGATTTACCCGCTTCTCGATTGCTGGCTATCCTTGGGCCGATGATGCATACCACGTTGACCACGGAAGGGGTGGCCGCTGTGATACGCAGTCAGGCTCTCAGTACACGGGTAGAAGTCTTTCCACATCACCCGGTTACCATGTCAGTTGATGAGCGCACACGCCTGACGCTGAAGAATCCTATGGCGCTGAGCGAGCGCCTCGTTATGGGGGATGAAGTGGAAACCCTTAACTACTGCATGCGCATTGAAATGTACACCGAGGATGCCAAAGAGGCCAAAGGCTGGTGGCCGCAAGGACAACTGCGCAAGGATGTGTTTGCGCTGCTGAAAGCATATCTGGGGTGTGACTACGATGCAGACATATATTTGACCGTTCCCACTCGCATTTTACCTCGTCCAGGGCTGGGGAAAGCGGGGCTTTTTATCGGGTACAACATCATGTCAGGCCTCAGAGATGATAACGAAGACGAGATGCCGCAGACGTTGCGCACGAAGGTGGGAAAACTGCGAGGAAAAGGTTTCGAGGAAGACTAATTGTGTTTGCGAAGCCGAGATACCGGGTTAGTGAGTGTTGACGGCACAGCTACTATAAATGTGATTATCGAGAACAAAAATACCGCAGACCCTGTCTGGCATGAGACGTGGTGGGAGTGGTTACCTGGAGAATTCTCCAGATGCCCATACGGCCTGGATCCGCATAAAGACATAGGGTTTCATCGATGGGGATAGACGTTGAAATGGTGCCGATAATAGGAGTCGAACCTACGACCTTCGCATTACGAATGCGCTGCTCTACCAACTGAGCTATATCGGCCCTGAAAGGACGCGTTCACCTGCGTGAAGCACGGGGTAGAAGGTTAAAACTAAGTGGGTGATGCGTCAATGCCCTTTCGAATCAAACGGCTACTTTTGCATCACCCGCTTAGCGTTAAGCACGAATGGTATCGTCGCCGAAACCAATCCACTTATAGGTAGTCAGCGCTTCCAGGCCCATCGGCCCGCGGGCGTGCAGCTTCTGGGTGCTGACCGCCACCTCCGCGCCGAGGCCGAACTGGCCGCCGTCGGTGAAGCGGGTAGAAGCGTTAACGTATACCGCCGACGAATCCACTTCATTAATAAAGCGATTCGCATGGCGCAGGGTACGCGTCAGAATAGCATCTGAATGCTGGGTACCGTGCGCGCGAATATGGGCAATCGCATCATCGAGATCGGCGACAACTTTCACGTTCAGATCCAGCGACAAATACTCGTCGTCGTACTGCTCCGCTTTCACCGGCTCCACTTTTGCCGGACCGTTCTGCAGAAGGGGCAGAGCGGCCGGGTCGGCGTGCAGCGTCACGCCGCTCTCCGCCATCTGTTTGCTCAGCGCAGGCAGGAAGGTATCGGCGATATTACGGTGCACCAGCAGCGTCTCGGCGGTATTGCAGGTGCTCGGGCGTTGGGTCTTGGCGTTAACGATGATCTTCAACGCCGGTACGAGCTCTGCCGAATCGTCGACGAAAATATGGCACACGCCGATACCGCCGGTGATCACCGGGATCGTGGATTGCTCGCGGCACAGCTTATGCAGGCCTGCGCCGCCGCGCGGGATCAGCATATCGATGTATTTATCCATCTTCAGCATTTCGCCGACCAGCGCGCGATCCGGGCTCTCTATTGCCTGCACCGCGGCAGCCGGCAGGCCGCACTCCTGCAGCGCCTGTTGAATCACTTTCACCGTCGCGGCGTTGGTACGCCAGGTCTCTTTACCGCCGCGCAGAATAGCCGCGTTGCCGGTCTTCAGGCACAGAGAGGCGACATCGACGGTTACGTTCGGCCGCGCTTCATAAATCACGCCGATCACTCCCAGCGGTACGCGGCGACGTTCGATACGCAGGCCGCTATCCAGCAGACCGCCGTCAATCACCTGGCCGACCGGATCCGCCAGGCTACACACCTGACGCACGTCATCGGCGATGCCGCGCAGGCGCGCCGGCGTCAGCGCCAGGCGATCGAGCATCGCGTCGCTCAGGCCATTGGCGCGGGCGTCGCTGAGGTCTTCGGCGTTGGCGCGCAGGATGTCTTCGGTCTGCGCTTCCAGATAATCAGCAATCTTGTTCAGAACCTGATTTTTCTCGCGGCTGGAAAGCAGCGCGAGTTGGTAAGAGGCCGCTTTGGCCGCAATGCCCATTTGTTCCAGCATTTTCAGCTCCTTAACGGGTAATCATATCGTCGCGATGGACGGCCACCGGGCCGTATTCATAGCCGAGGATGGCATCGATTTGCTGCGAGTGCTGCCCGGCGATCAGGCGCAGGGCGTCGCTGTTATAGCGGCTTACGCCGTGAGCGATATCGCGCCCTTCGCTACTGCGGATTCGGATAACTTCGCCGCGGGAGAAATTCCCGCTGACGGTTTTGATGCCTTTTGGCAGCAATGAGCTTCCTCTTTCCAGAATAGCCTGGGTCGCCCCGGCATCGACGGTGATTTCACCGGCCGGCGGCGCGCCGAAGATCCAGCGTTTGCGGTTCTCCAGCGGTGATTCCTGAGCGTGGAAACAGGTGCCCACCGGCAGGCCTTCCATCGCGTGGCCGATAACGTCCGGGCGGTTGCCGGCGGCGATTATGGTATCGATGCCCGCGCGACAGGCGACGTCCGCGGCCTGAAGTTTGGTGCCCATGCCGCCAGTGCCGAGGCCGGAAACGCTATCGCCTGCGATGGCGCGCAGCGCGTCATCGATGCCGTAGACATCTTTAATAAGCTCGGCCTGCGGATTGCTACGCGGGTCGGCGGTAAAAAGTCCCGGCTGATCGGTCAACAGCAGCAGTTTATCGGCGCCGGCGAGAATGGCCGCCAGGGCGGAAAGATTATCGTTGTCGCCGACTTTGATTTCAGCGGTGGCGACGGCGTCATTCTCATTAATGACCGGCACAATATTGTTATCCAGCAGCGCGCGCAGGGTATCGCGGGCGTTGAGGAACCGCTCGCGATCTTCCATATCGGCACGGGTCAGCAGCATCTGGCCGACATGAATGCCGTAAATAGAGAAAAGCTGTTCCCACAGTTGGATAAGACGGCTTTGGCCGACTGCCGCCAACAGCTGTTTTGAGGCAATGGTGGCGGGCAGTTCAGGGTAGCCGAGGTGTTCACGTCCGGCGGCGATGGCCCCGGAAGTTACAATCACAATGCGGTGCCCCATGGCATGCAGCTGCGCGCACTGGCGCACTAACTCAACGATATGGGCGCGGTTCAGGCGGCGGGATCCGCCCGTTAAAACACTGGTGCCCAGTTTTACCACCAGCGTCTGGCTATCACTCATGATTTTCTGCCGTTCAAAAGGAATATCGAGATCGAGCTGATGTTGTAACAGGAGTCAGGCCGCTTGCCAACTGCTGGCGTATTGGTCAAGCCATTTTATTGCGCGGATCGGGCATTCTGCGCAGGCAAGGTGACATATTTATGACGGAAATATTTAAACATTCTTTTTTATAAAAAGTTCCATTTCGTCATAAAAATTTAACACTACAGCGTTAAAAAACCTCCAGTTTTTGACGGGGCCTTCGCCCGGAATTGATTAGCGCGTGTAGATAAATCACCAGGACCACATAATGAAAAAGCGTTCACTGGCATTAATGATGATGGGTTTTGTTGCTTCTTCGGCTTCACAGGCAGCGGAAGTATACAATAAAGACGGCAATAAACTGGACGTGTACGGCAAAGTGAAAGCCATGCACTACTTCAGCGATTATGACAGCAAGGATGGCGACCAGACCTACGTTCGCTTCGGTATCAAAGGCGAAACGCAGATCAACGATCAACTGACCGGTTATGGCCGCTGGGAATCCGAATTCTCCGGCAATAAAACCGAAAGCGATTCTTCGCAGAAAACCCGTCTGGCGTTTGCCGGCGTGAAGTTAAAAGAGTTTGGATCATTTGACTATGGTCGTAACCTCGGCGCGCTGTACGACGTTGAAGCCTGGACCGATATGTTCCCGGAGTTCGGCGGCGACTCTTCCGCGCAGACCGATAACTTCATGACCAAACGCGCCAGCGGCCTGGCGACCTACCGCAACACCGATTTCTTCGGCCTGGTCGATGGTCTGAATATGACCCTGCAATACCAGGGTAAAAACGAAGGCCGCGAAGCGAAAAAACAGAATGGCGACGGCTTCGGCACCTCTTTAAGCTATGATTTCGGCGGCAGTGATTTCGCCGTCAGCGCGGCTTATACCAGCTCTGACCGTACCAACGATCAGAACCTGCTGGCGCGCGGTCAGGGCTCCAAAGCGGAAGCCTGGGCTACCGGCCTGAAGTACGACGCCAACAACATCTACCTGGCGACAATGTACTCTGAGACCCGCAAAATGACCCCGATCAGCGGTGGTTTTGCGAATAAAGCGCAGAACTTTGAAGCGGTCGCCCAGTATCAGTTCGATTTCGGTCTGCGTCCGTCTCTGGGCTATGTACTGTCGAAAGGCAAGGATATTGAAGGTGTCGGCAGCGAAGACCTGGTCAACTATATTGACGTCGGCCTGACCTACTACTTCAACAAAAACATGAACGCCTTTGTGGATTACAAAATTAACCAGCTGAAGAGCGATAATAAGCTCGGTATTAACGATGATGACATCGTCGCGCTGGGGATGACCTATCAGTTCTGATAAAACTGAGCGCAAGAAAAATAAAAACCGCGGCCCTGAGCGCCGCGGTTTTTATTTGTCAGGATTAGCGGTTTTTCGCCAGATGCAGATTGTCGTTATTCATGGTGATCTGCGCGTTATATTCCTTCGGCAAGCGCCGCGCCTGATAAAATACGCGGTTCCAGTACGGATTATCCAGCGACGAACGCATGACGCCCTGGCTTGCGGAGGCGTGCAGGAAATTGTGGTCGGTATCGTAGAAACCGACGTGCATGCCGCCGTGAATGCGGAAGAAGACTAAATCGCCAGGCCGCAGCTGCTGCTTGCTAACGCGCACGCCCATATGCAGAAGATCGCCGGTGGTCACGCGGTCCATTGGCAGATTAAAGCGGTCCTTCAGCGTACGCCAGACAAAGCCGGAACAGTCGACGCCGCTCTGGTCGGTGCCGCCCCATTCATAAGGGGTGCCGTCCCAGGTGTGCATCTGATCGTGCAGGGCGGCCAGCACCGGTATCAGATCGTCGGAGCCGCTGTCGATTGGCTCGTAATGATGCTGCGCCACCGCCTTGGGCGGTTTTTTTGGGGAAGATGAACATCCTGCCAAAATCAATAAAGGAACAAGTAATAAAGCGTGGCTGAGTTTGGGCTTCATGTCGTTATTTTCATGTTAGGGATCGACCGTCGCCATTTATAGCGTATTCAGGGAAACGTCAGAATGATGAAACGCAAAATTTACGAAAACTTACGTACTGCAGGCATAAATTCGCCGGTACCGTAATAAGCACATTTTTCAGATAGTAAACGCGGTGATTTTATTTATTAATAAATGTTTACTATCTAAATCAAAATATAACAGGCCAGAATCAGGATGTTCTTATTTATCTGGCGCGAGAGACAGGCGTGCCTCCTTTAAGGTGGCGGATAAAAGAGGCTGGCGCATAGCCCATCGCTTTGCGGAACATGGCGGTAAACGCCGCCGGATGCTCATAGCCAAGGCTTAATGCCACGTCGGTAATGCTTCGTCCTTCTCGCAGGGCGGTGAGAGCGTACATCAGGCAGGCTTTATGACGCCAGTCGCGAAACGCCATCCCGGTCTCCTGCAAAAAGCGGCGGTTGAAGGTGCGCAGGCTTTGACTCATCTTTTTGGCCCACAGCTCCGGTGTACTGTGAATCTCCGGCTGAAGGAGAAACGCGCTGCATAGTTCAGCCAGCCGCGGATGTTGCGGCAGCGGCGTAAACATCGGCAGCGGCGGGGCGCCCTGCAGTTCAAACAGCAATAGGGCGATAAGCGCCGCATCATGTCCGCTCTCTTCATACAACAGCGGCAACTGGCAGGCGGCCAATAGCAGTTGATGTAGCAGCGGCGAAACCTGCAATACTTCGCAGCGCACGCCGGCGCGCGGCGCGTCCTGCGGTTCGATATACAGACTATGGGTGCTCACGCCTGGCATCCAGACGCGATGCGGTTTATTAGCGGGTATCCATACGCCGCTGAACGGCGGCACCAGCCACTGGCCGTCATCGGTTTCGACTTTCATCAAGCCATTCACGGCATAGAGAAACTGCGCTCGCCGGTGATGATGGCGCGGTAAAAGGGTGTCAGGCGGATAATCGCTACCCAGGCCCAATACCCGGCGCGGCAGATGATCGACATCATTAATCGCGATATTACGCATGCGTACACTCCTGGCTGAAAATCGTAATATATTGGCCTTTAATCGTAAGTCAGCCATTCCGCTATTCTATATCGTTACCTCCCTGAATGGAGGAACGGTAGATGATATTTGGGCTTTTTGTTTGCGGATTGTTGTCCGGGGTAACCACCTGGCTGTTTGGCTTCGGCGGCGGCTTTGTTACCGTGCCGCTGCTTTACCTGCTGCTGAGCCATCAGGGCGCAGTAGGCGGTCAGGCGATGCAAATAGCGGTAGCGACGTCGGCGCTGGTGATGCTGTGCACGTCGCTGTTGGCAAGCGGCCGCCATCTGCGCGCCGGAACGGTTCACTGGCGCTCCCTGCTGCCGATACTTGGCGGCATCGCCATCGGCGGTATTGCCGGCGCGGCGCTGGCGCTGAGGGTCAACGGCGAGTGGATCCGCTGGCTGTTCATTTTGTACCTGGCGGTGACCATCGTGGATTGCTACGTTCGCCCCGGCTTTATGGCGCCGTCGACGCCTTGCGCACCGTCGAGTGCAGGGCGCGAGACTATTCTTGGTGGCGGGATTGGCCTAATTGCCGCCTTCCTTGGCGTTGGCGGCAGCGTGATGACCGTACCGCTGATGCGCCGGCGTGGCGCGACGATGGCGCAGGCCGCGGCGATGGCCAACCTGCTGACGCTGCCGCTGGCGGCGACCGCCAGCCTGACGTGGCTGCTGATGGCGCCGATGGCGACGCTGCCCTCCGGTTTCATCGGTAATATCTGGTGGCTGGCGGCCGGATTGCTGGTAGCCGGAAGCTGGCTGGGATTGCGGGGCGCATCGCGCTGGTTGGCAAAACTTCCCGATCGCTGGCACGTGCGGATCTACCCGCTACTATTGCTACTGGTGCTGCTGGCGATGGGCTTTGGCGGGGTGGGCTGAAACGCAGCCGGATCATGCTCCTGTCATCTTCTTTATACATGCTCTCGCAGGCTTATATTGCTGATTATGGAAAATGACCGATGTCTAATGCTGTGACGATTTTCGATCTGGATAACACCCTGATTAAAGGGGACAGTAGTACGCTGTGGAGCCAGTTTATGGTGCGCGAAGGCTGGGTGAGCGACCCGGAATATCTGGCGCGCGAGGCGCAGCTGATGGCGGATTACGACCGCGGGGAAATGAATATCGCCGATTATGTCGCGCTGATTCAGGCGCCGCTGATTGGTATCCCGCAGGGGCAGGTGGATACGCTGGTGGCGCGATTCGTGCGCGAAAAGGTGTTGCCGCGGGTCTACCCACAGGCATGGGACGTTATTCGTACCCTACAGGCGCGAGGGGAAAAAATGTTGGTGATCTCCGCCTCGGTAACGCTGCTGGTGCAGGCGATAGCCGCCGAGCTGGGAATTGAACAGGCGTTGGGTATTGATGTTGAAATGGCGGATGGCGGCTACAGCGGTGTGATTGCCGGTACCCCGAGCTATCAGCAGGGCAAAGTGACGCGCCTGGCGCAGTGGCGCGAGGCGCATCCTGACTATACTGGCGAAGTCACTTTTTATACCGATTCGATAAACGACCTGCCCCTGTGCCTACATGCGGATCGCGTGCGGTTGGTCAACCCCTGTCCGCAGCTGCTGGCAGCCAACGCCCAGCACGGCTGGCCGGTGCTGGCGTGGCGGATCGAATAACGAGACGTTTTCCCTGGTTCGTAGCCCCGGTAAGCGTAGCGCCACCGGGGAGAGGGGTTATTGCTGACTTTGATACAACGGCACTACGCTGCCGCCGATATAACGGCGGCGCAGCCAGGCGGAGAGGGTGTCCATGACCATGACCACCGCGACCAGCAACAGGGTAATAAACATCACCACATCCCAGTTCCACAAACGCATATTTTCCGCGTAGATGAGGCCAATCCCGCCCGCGCCGACAAAACCTAACACCGCGGCGGAACGGGTGTTGGATTCAATCTGATATAAACTTAGCGCCAGGAAAGTCGGGAACGACTGGGTGAAAATGCCGAAGCGGTGTTTCTGCAGACCATTAGCGCCGACGGCGGTGAGGCCGCGGCCCGGCGAACGGTCTACCGCCTCGTGGCCTTCAGCATACAGGCGGCCCAGCAGGCCGGTATCCTGCATAATAATCGCCAGTACCCCCGCCAGCGGCCCGAGCCCTACGGCGCGCACGAAAATCAGACCCCAGATAGCCATATCGATACCGCGCAGCATGTCAAACAAGCGGCGCATCAACACGGCGATAATGCCGGGAATCACGCCGCGCATAATATTGCGCGCCGCCAGGAATGACAGCAACAGCGCGATGACCGTCGCGGTAATCGTCCCGGCGAAGACGATGGCAAGCGTAATGGCGATTTGCGTGAAGTAATAGGCAAACGGCCAGTTCCAGAAATCGTGCCAGACGAACATCCGCAGCAGATAGCGCCCCATCTGCTGTAGACCAGTCGCCAGTTGTTCGCTGCTGATACCGAACTGCATAAAGAACCAGACGTAATAAAGTACGCTCGCCAGCGCCAGCACGCCGACGTAGCGCAGATATCGCCCCTGAGTCTTATACAGCGCCTGATGCTGGCGGCGGCTGGCGGCGATATCCGGTTGATGTTGCCATTGGCTCATTTTTTCCCCTCCAGAACCCACTGGCGCAGGCGGCCGGAAAGCACATCCAGCAGCGACACCACAATAATGATCAGCAGCAGCGTCATGCTGACCTGATCGTAACGATCGAGCTTAATGTTGGTCATCAGCTCCTGGCCGATCCCGCCGGCGCCCACCAGACCAAGAATGGTGGATGAACGGAAGTTAATCTCAAGGCGCATGAAGCCGTAGGAGAGAAAAATCGGTTTCACCTGCGGCCACAGGGCAAAACGCACCTTCTGCAGCGCTGATGCCCCGCATGCCGCCAGCCCGCGCACCGGTTTTTCCTGCGCGCTTTCCACCGCTTCATAGAACAGTTTGGTCAGGCTGCCGACCGTATGCAGCATCAGCGCCAGAAAACCGGGGATCGCGCCGATACCGAACGCCATGACGAAAATGACCGCCCAGGCCAGCTCTGGCATGGTGCGTAAAAAGGCCACCAGCACGCGAACGGCGAAGCGTAGCGGCGCCGGTGACCAGGCGTTATTGGCGGCGAGGAAAGCCAGTATCGTCGCTACCGCGACCGCCACCAGCGTGGAGGCCAGCGCCAGCTGCAGCGTCTCCCAAATCAGCGGCAGCTGAATCGGTAGGCGATAGCCCCAGTACGCCAGCGAGCCTTTGGTATGAGAATCGGCTAACAGGACGCCCGGATGCAGCGTCGGCAGCGTCTCGAACATATAATCGAGAAAGTTTGGCAACGAGCGCCAGATGGTGAACAGATTAAACTCGGCGGCGTGCCCGGCGGCAAAGTAGAGCGCCAGCAGCACCAGCGACCAGCCGAAGGTATCGCGCTTTTGCCGCGTCCTGACCTGCTGGTAATAACGTTCAAATTCGGTATGGGTATTATTCATGCGGCGAAAAGGTCTTTAACGTAGCGCCGCCGTCCGCATTGATCTGCGAACGGCGGCATCAGTACGGGATTAACGCGCGCTAACCAGTTCGCGTTTCATATCGATGATCTGCTGGAAATCGGCCACGCTGCCCGGGCCGATGTGCTGAGTACCGCCCATCGCTTTCACAAAACAGGCGTGATCGTCGGTATCCAGTTTTTTAAGCGCGGTGACGACTTTGGCTTTGAAGTCCGCCGGCAGCGCATTGCTAACGAGGATCGGGCCGTTCGGGATCAGCGGCGATTGCCAGATAATCCGGATTTGCTTCATCAAATCCGGATGATCCATGCGAATCAGGCGATTAAAAGCGCCTACGCTGTAGCCGCTGTTGTAGTCGCCGACCATTGAGGTCCAGGTGACCGCGCCGGCAAACTGGCCGTTCAGCACGCCGAGAATGTCCTGCTCGTGGCCGCCGGAGAAGGTGACGCTGGAGAAGAAGTTATTGTATTTGTTATCCGCGTCGCCGCCGAATTTCTGTTTAAAGGCGTGGTTTGGAATTAAATAACCGGAAGTGGAATCCGGGTCGGCGAAGCCAAAGGCTTTGCCTTTTAAATCGTCCAGCGTTTTATACGGGCTGTCAGCTTTGACGATGACCACCGAGTGGTAGCCGCGGGACTGATCTTTATCATCAACGGCGATACCGACAATATCGACGGCTTTCGGGTTATTGATATAGACCGAGGCATAAGAAGAAGGCGACATACTTAATACGACATCGACTTTACCACCCAGCAGTCCCTGAATGACGCCAGAATAATCGGATGAGTTACGTAATTTGGTATCGACCTTCAGCTCTTTATCAAGAAACTGTTTCACGCACTGGTTATCGCCAATTTGCTGCGTGGCGTTTTGACCGCCGAGGATCCCCAGATTTAATTCCTTCGGCTGTTCAGCGGCGCTCGCTTGCCACGTCAGTAATAGAGCTGCGAGTGCTGCGGATAAACGAACTGCGCCATTAATATGTTTGTTCATTATTTTGCCCGTGTGTTTTTACTAAAGGAAATTAATGCAATTGGCTAATTTCATCGCCGTACAACCGATGCAGGACATCCTGAGTCAGCTGTGCGGGATGATCGTCGAAAATGATGCGGCCTTTGGCGACGCCAATGACCCGGGTGCAGTACTCTTTGACCAGTTCGACCGAATGCAGGTTGACCATCACGCTAATCCCCTGGCCGCTGATTTCCCGCAATACGTTCATAATTCGCTGGGTGTTTTTGGGATCGAGCGAGGCGACGGGTTCATCCGCCAGCAGGATCCCGGGGTTTTGCATCAGCGCACGGCAAATTGCTACGCGCTGCATCTGGCCGCCGGAGAGGTTTTCCGCCCGCTGTAGCGCGTGCGGCAACATGTTCATCCACTCGAGAAGAGAGATGGCGCGAGCCCGGTCGGCGTCAGGGAAAACCTTAAACAGCGACTTCAGGGTTGAGGTTTGACTCAGGCGGCCGAGCAGTACGTTAGTCAGCACATCAAGGCGCGGCACGAGACAGAAGTCCTGGAAAATCATGCCGCATTCGCTGCGCCAGGCATTGAGCGCGCGTCCTTTCAGGCGTGAAACATCATGTGGCATACCCACTTCCGGAAAGCTGAGTATTTCACCGCCGGTGGCGCTGTGAGTACCGTTCAGGACATGCAGCAGCGTGGATTTCCCGGCTCCCGAGCGGCCAATCACTCCCACCAGCTCGCCGGCATGCAGGTCAAAGCTGATGTTATCGAGCACGGTTTGCTGCGCATTATAAGATTTACTCAGGTTGCGCACGCTTAAGACTTTCCGCTGCCGGGTTGGGGTGATGGGCGTAATTAGCGAAAATTCGGTTTCCGCCACCGCGGCAAGAGAGCTGTTCATAAGAGTGTCCTGGTTCGTCATAAACTGGCCACTATTAATCGCGTTTTGTGTGAACTTTCGATGACGGTAAGGCGAACAAATAATGAAAGCGTGATGAAACGCTTATCTGCAAGGCAAGAGGAACATGTCAGCGGCAATCATTGCGTAATGGACTACACTAATGAAAATGAGAGTAAATAAGAAAGAAATATGAGAAGTAATCTCATTCTCTTAGATATCATTCTTTCATTGGATTAATAGTCCTCTGCAAGTGGTTTTTTTGTTTATGTTTAGGCTTTTTGTGCGGTGCTTAAAACCATTCATGCAGCTTATGATTGGGTGAATCGTCTTGTAAATAATGATTGTGTGGCATTATCCTCTTACTTTTGTGTGTTATTAAGATTTTTCGCAACGTCACTTATCTTGTCCATTAAGAATATTCCTAATGAATTAGGGTTATGATCCTGGATGATATAATAATCGATTCGGATTGTAGGAATTTTCGATCAATAACCACATGAAATTAAATGTTTTTTGTTTTTGAGCAAAAAATAGGATTTCGCCAAAAAGCAAAAAATTGACATAAATGAGAATTAGCTTCACATCCTGCTTGTTGACACTTAATCAGAAAAAACCTAAATTTGAATCCAACAAAAAATATAAATCGATAAATAATTTCGACATTATTAATTATTAAATAATGCCGCTGGTGTTTTATTATAACCAATTTAAACAGGGGTAATTTGCAGGTTTAATCTCTGCAGGCCTGGCTATCGGCGATGGGGTGAAAGGTAGTATTCCAGGATGAAGAGGATAAACAGTATATGGACGAACAATGCTCCCTTGATAAGTGTATTTGGCCAGCCCATGATACTTATTTTTTAAAAGGCTTATCGGAACTCATTTTAGATATCGAAGAACTTATTTATTTGTCACTGGATAAAATATGTAAGGATTTTTTGTTTATCAATCTGAGTACCAATGCATTAAATTACTTTATTCGCTATGACAACGACTGGTTAGCCAAGGCCAAGGGCAAACAAATCATTCTGATTGCCGCGAGAAAGTCAGAAGCGTTAGCCAATTATTGGTATTACAACGGTGATATTCGCGGCGTGGTGTATGTCGACCTCGCGCGCGATATAAGAAAAGATCTGGCCTATGTAATTAATGGCCGGTTTCTGCGTAAAGATATAAAGAAAGAAAAAATTACTGACCGGGAAATGACGGTGATCAGAATGACGGCCCAGGGAATGCATCCGAAATCTATCGCCAGAATTGAAAATTGCAGTGTGAAAACTATTTATACCCATCGGCGAAATGCTGAGGCCAAGCTGTATTCAAAAATTTATAAATTAGTTATGTAACGTTTATTTAGTGGTACACCGGGACGACTTGTCCTTAATTAAACTCAGGATGAAAAAGCTATGAAAAAAAAGGTTATTGCTATTGCTCTGGTAACGGCGTTTGCTGGAATGGGTGTTGCTCAGGCTGCTGATGTCACTGCTCAGGCCGTTGCTACCTGGTCTGCAACCGCGAAAAAAGACACTTCCAGCAAACTGGTTGTTACCCCGCTTGGCAGCCTGGCTTTCCAGTATGCCGAAGGGATTAAAGGCTTTAACTCACAAAAAGGTCTGTTTGATGTTGCGGTTGAAGGCGATACCACGGCGACTGCCTTCAAACTGACTTCACGTCTTATCACTAACACGCTGACTCAGCTGGATACCTCCGGCTCAACGCTGAGCGTGGGCGTGGATTATAACGGCGCCGCGGTAGAAAAGAGTGCTGACACCATCATGATCGACACCGCTAACGGCGTACTGGGCGGCAACCTCAGCGCGCTGTCTAACGGCTACAACACCGCAGGCCGCACCACCGCGCAGGACGGCTTTAACTTCTCCATCATCAGCGGTACCACCGACGGCACCACCGCGGTAACCGATTACAGCACGCTGCCGGAAGGGATCTGGAGCGGTGACGTGAGCGTGCAGTTCGACGCAACCTGGACCAGCTGATTTTCTCGTAGCACCGGGCAGGGGGAATACCCCTGCCTCTTCATGGACTGAACGCTTATGAAAAAACATCTTCTGGCCATTGGCCTGCTGCTGGGATTGGCGAATCCCGCGCTGGCGCTGGATGTCGGCGATATCTCTTCCTTTATGAACAGCGGCAGCAGCACGCTGAGTAAAGAGATTAAAAATACCACCGACAGCGGCCGCTTAATCAACATTCATCTGGAACGTCTCTCTTCACCGCTGGATGGCGGCAAAGTGATCCCGATGGATAAACAGGATGAAGTCCTGTTGACCCCCGCCAGCTTGTTATTGCCCGCAAAGGCCAGTGAAGTGGTGCGCTTTTTCTACAAAGGCCCGGCGGATGATAAAGAGCGCTACTACCGCATTGTCTGGTTCGATCAGGCCTTAAGCGATGCCCAGCGCAATGGCTCCCAGCGCAGCGCGGTGGCCACCGCTTCAGCCCGCATCGGCACCATTCTGGTGGTGGCGCCGCGTCAGGCTAATTTTCGCTACCAGTTTGCCGGCGACACGCTGACCAATACCGGTAACGCCACCCTGCGCATCATCGCCTACGGCTCGTGTCTGAAAATCGCCGATGGCAAAGAGTGCAAAGAAAACTATTACCTGATGCCGGGGAAATCGCGTCGCTTCACGCGCGTCAATATTGCTGACAAAAAAGGACGGGTCGCGCTCTGGCAGGGCGAGCAGTTTGTTCCCGTGAAATAGACATGTGTGCTGATGGATTAAGACTATGCCTTTACGACGGATCACCCCTGGACTGAACGCGCTGCTTGCTTCCGGCATGGTTCTTTTGCTGGCGCCTTATAGCGACAGCATGGCCGCCGAGCGCGTGCAGCAAATCGGCGGCGTGATTATCCCGCAGGCTTTCAGCCAGGCTTTGCAGGACGGCATGAGCATTCCTCTGTTTATTCATCTTGAAGGCAGCCGCGATAATCAGAACGATCAGCGTATCGGCGCCGCGTATATCTGGCTTGATGGCGATGTGCTGCGGGTTCGGCAAATCACCCTCGAAGAGGGCGATGACAACGCTCGCGTCAGCGACGAGACGCGTCAACAGCTCAGCCGTTTATCCAATGAGGCTTTCAACGACGCGCTGAAGATTCCCTTAACCGATGCCGCGCAGCTGCAACTTAGTCTGCGCCAGTTGCTGCTGCAACTGGTGGTGAAACGTGAGGCGCTGGGAACCGTGCTGCGGTCGCGCAGCGAGGATATTGGCCAGTCGAGCGTTAAAACTTTCAGTAATAATCTCACTTACAACCTCGGGGTCTACAACAACCAGATGCGTAGCGGCGGCAGTAATACCTCCAGCTATCTGTCACTCAATAGTGTTAGCGCGCTGCGCGAGCATCACGTGGTGCTCGACGGCTCGCTGTACGGCATCGGCACCAGCCACCAGGACAACGAACTGTATAAAGCGATGTACGAGCGCGACTTCGCCGGGCACCGTTTTGCCGGCGGGATGCTGGATACCTGGAATTTACAATCGCTGGGGCCGATGACCGCGATTTCGGCCGGTAAAATCTACGGCGCGTCGTGGGGCAACCAGGCCAGCTCGACGGTATTTGACAACAGCCAGTCGGCAACGCCAGTGGTGGCATTCTTACCGGCGGCAGGCGAGGTTCACCTGATGCGCGACGGGCGCCTGTTAAGCGTGCAGAACTTCGTCATGGGTAATCATGAAGTTGATACCCGAGGCCTGCCGTACGGTATTTACGACGTTGACGTCGAAGTTATCGTTAACGGAAGAGTGGTCAGCAAACGCACCCAACGCGTCAACAAACTGTTCAGCCGTGGACGCGGCGCGGGCGCGCCGCTGGCCTGGCAAATCTGGGGCGGTAGTTTCCACATGGACCGCTGGTCGGAAAGCGGTAAAAAGACGCAGCCGGCGAAAGAGAGCTGGCTGGCGGGGGCGTCGGCTTCCGGATCGTTGAGTACGCTCAGTTGGGCGGCCACCGGCTACGGCTACGATAGCAACGCCGTCGGCGAAACGCGCATTACGCTGCCGCTAACCGAGGCGGTGAATATTAACCTGCAAAACATGCTGGCCAGCGACAGCTCCTGGAGCAGCATCGGCAGCGTCAGCGCCACCTTACCCGGCGGCTTTAGCTCGTTGTGGATTAACCAGGAGAAGACCGTCATCGGCGATAAGCTGCGCCGCAGCGATGCCGATAACCGGGCGATCGGCGGCACGCTGAACCTGAACGCCCTGTGGTCAAAACTAGGTACTTTTAGCATCAGCTACAACGATGATCGCCGCTACAACAGCCATTACTACACGGCGGATTATTACCAGACGATTTATAGCGGCTCTTTTGGCTCGCTAGGCCTGCGCGCGGGCTTACAGCGCTATAACAACGGCGATAGCAACGCCAACACCGGGAAATATATCGCCCTCGATTTATCACTGCCGCTGGGCAACTGGTTCAGCGCCGGGATGACCCACCAGAACGGCTATACCATGGCCAACATTTCGGCGCGTAAGCAGTTTGATGAAGGAGCGATTCGAACCGTCGGCGCCAATATTTCGCGGGCGATTTCCGGCGATACCGGCGACGACAAAACCTTAAGCGGCGGCGCTTATACGCAGTTTGAAACGCGCTATACCAACGGCACGCTGAACGTCAACAGCGGCGCCGACGGCTACGTGAACACCAACCTGACCGCCAGCGGCAGCGTCGGCTGGCAGGGGAAAAATATCGCCGCCAGCGGAAGAACCGACGGCAACGCCGGGGTGATCTTCAATACCGGGCTGGAAGACGACGGCAAGCTCAGCGCTAAGGTTAACGGGCGCATCGTGCAGCTCAGCGGTAAACGCAATTATCTGCCGCTGTCGCCGTACAGCCGCTATGAAGTCGAACTGCAGAACAGTAAAAACTCGATCGACAGTTACGACATTGTCAGCGGCCGTAAGAGCCACCTGACGCTTTATCCCGGTAACGTGGCGGTGATCGAGCCGGAAGTGAAGCAGATGGTCACCGTCTCGGGGCGCATCCGCGCCGAAGACGGCACGCTGCTGGCGAACGCGCGCATTAATAACCATATCGGGCGCACCCGTACCGATGAGAACGGTGAATTTGTCATGGATGTCGATAAAAAATATCCCACCATCGATTTTAGCTACGGCGGAAATAAAACCTGCGAAGTGGCGCTGGAGCTCAGCCAGGCGCGCGGCGCGGTGTGGGTAGGGGACGTAGTATGCAGCGGTCTCTCTTCATGGGCGGCGGCGCAGCAGACAGGAGAAGGTAATGAAAGCTAAGTGGCTACTCGCTTTGGCGACGCTGACGATTGCGCCGCTGGCGATGAACGCTAAGGCGGCGGTGACAAAATATTCTGAAGCTGCTGCTCCGGCGCGCGAATTTGTCTTTGTCGAGAACAACTCTGATGACAACTTCTTTGTCACCCCTGGCGGCGCGCTGGATCCCCGTCTGACCGGCTCAAACCGCTGGACCGGGTTAAAATCAACCGGTTCTGGCGATACCGCGTACCGTCAGGTCAGTCTGGGTTATATCGATGATGGTCACAACCATGGGATCTCCGCTAATTACCGGTTTGATATGTGGCTGGATAATGCGCCGGTCTCTCACCCTTTACTGGGTTTACGGTGTATTAACTGGTACTCGGGATGCGACCTGGCAACCAGCCTGATTTTACCCCAGTCAACCGATGCTAATGGATTTTACGGCGTCTCAACGGGGAGCGGGACGAAATGGCGGCACGGGATGATGTCCGATGCCTTTTATCAATACCTGCAGCAGATGCCGATCGGCGGTAGTTTTACGATGACGATTAATTCCTGTCAGACATCGGTCGCTTACGATGCGAGCAAAGGCGAGCGTTGTAAAGATCAGGCGTCAGGTACCTGGTATATCCGTGACGTAACCCATACCAAAGCGGGGCACTTACGCCTGATAAACACCCACTCACTGGCGGAAGTGTTTATCAACAGCGACGGCGTGCCCACGCTGGGTGAAGGCAATGCCGATTGCCGTACACAAACGATTGGTTCTCGCTCCGGTTTAAGCTGCAAAATGGTTAACTATACGCTGCAGACTAATGGGTTAAGCAACAGTTCGATTCACATTTTCCCGGCTATCAGTAACTCTGCGCTGGCATCGGCAGTAGGTAACTACGATATGCAGTTCAGCCTTGACGGTAACTCATGGAAACCGGTCAACGGCATTCTGCAGTATTACACTTTCAACGAGATGAAGAGCTCTGATTCTATTTACGTCTTTTTCTCCAGTAACTTTTTCAAGCAGATGGTGGCGTTGGGCATTAGCGACATCAACACCAAAGACTTGTTTAACTTCCGTTTTTATAACACCACTTCGCCGGAATCCGGCTGGTATGAATTTTCGACATCCAATAGCCTGATTATCAAACCGCGTGATTTCAGCATCAGCATTATCTCCGATGAGTACACCTCGGCGCCTACGCGTGAGGGTTACGTCGGCAGCGGCGAACCGGCGCTGGATTTCGGCTACATCGTCACCACCAGTGGCAAAACCGCCGCCGATGAGGTGTTGATTAAAGTGACCGGTCCGGCACAGGCGATTGGCGGGCGCTCGTATTGTCTGTTCAGCTCGGCGGACGGTACCGCGCAGGTGCCATTTCCGGCGTCGCTCTCTTTCATTACCCAAAGCGGGGCGACGAAAAGTTACGATGCCGGCTGCGACGATAGCTGGCACGACATGACCGATGCGCTATGGCTGACCACGCCGTGGACTGATATTTCCGGCGATGTGGGGCAGATGGATAAAACAACGGTGCGCTTCTCGATTGCTATGGACGATCCTATCTCGCTGCGCACTATCACCGACAACGGCTGGTTTGGCGAAGTCAGCGCTTCAGGAGAGATTCATGTCCAGGCGACGTGGCGTAACATTAATTAAGCTGACGCTGGCGAGCCTGTGGCTGCTGGCCGCGCCGCTGGCGCAGGCGATTTCTGTCGGTAATCTGACCTTTTCGCTGGCCTCTGACGCTGAGTTTGCGGCGAAAAGGGTGATTAACAACAATAAAAGCGCGCGGCTATATCGGGTGTCGGTGGTGGGTATCGACCGGCCCGGCGGCCATGAGGTTCGTGCCCGCCCGGCGGACGGCGAACTGCTGTTCGCCCCGCGCCAGCTGACGCTGCAGGCGGGTGAAAGCGAATATTTTAAGTTCTATTATCACGGGCCGAAGGATAACCGCGAACGCTACTATCGGGTCTCGTTTCGCGAAATTCCCACCCGCAACCTGGTGATGCGCGCCCCGGCGGGCGGGCAGATCAGCATGGAGCCGGTGGTGGTGATGGATACCATTCTGGTGGTACGCCCGCGGCAGGTTCAGTTTAAATGGGCGTTCGATAAAGCGGCGGGAAGCGTCAGTAATACCGGCAATACCTGGTTTAAGCTGCTGATCAAACCGGGATGCGACACCACGGAAGAGGAGGGGGACGCCTGGTATCTGCGCCCCGGCGATGTCGTTCGCCAGTCGTCGCTGCGTAAGCCCGGCAACCACTACATCATCTATAACGAGAAATTTATTAAAATCAGCAATGATTGCCCGGTGAAATAGCCGGGCATTCGCCTGATTTATTCCTCGTTCAGCAACTGACTCACCAGCGCGATATGGGTCTTAATGCCGACCGCCAGCGCATCTTCGTCGATGCGAAAATGCGGGTTGTGCACGTTCCACGTCGCCCCTTTTTGCGGGTTGCCACAGCCGATAAACAGGAAGGTACCGGGGATTTTCTCCTGGTAGGAGGAGAAATCCTCGCTGCCGAATAGCGCCTTATCCTGCAGCTGCAGCGTGCCTGCCGGGAAATGGCGGGCTATGGCTTCGCGGGCGATATGATTGGTGGCGTCGTGGTTGTTGCCCACCGCATAGCCCTGCTGCCATTTGATTTCGTAGCTGGCGCCGTGGGCGGCGGTGATGCCGTCGATAATCCGCGCCATCAGCGGCGGTACCGCCTCGCGCACCTGCTGGCTATGGGTACGCAGCGTCCCGGCCAGACGCGCGCTGTCGGGGATCACGTTATAGCTATCGCCGGCCTGAAAAGTGGCGATAGTTAGCACCGGCGCGTTGGCCGGGTCGATATGGCGGGCGACGATCTGCTGCAGCGCGCCGACCACTTCCGCGCCGATGGTCACCGGATCGATACAGTGCTGCGGCATCGAGCCGTGGCCGCCTTTGCCGCGAATGGTGATATCAAAGTTATCGCTGGAAGCGACGTACACCCCCTCTTTCAGGGTTATCACGCCAACCGGGCTGGTGGGGAAAACATGCAGGCCGAAAATATGTTCAACGTCGTCAACCACGCCCAGCTCAACCAGCTCACGCGCGCCGCCCGGCGGCACCTCTTCCGCGGGCTGGAAGATGAATTTAATGCTGCCGTGCAGCTGTTCGCGAAGCTGGCACAAGACTTTCGCCGCCCCCATCAGCATCGCGGTATGCGCGTCGTGACCGCAGGCGTGCATCACGCCGGGCTTCGTTGAGCAGAATGCTTCACCACTCTCTTCCTGGAGCGGCAGGGCATCGATATCGGCACGCAGCGCCCACATGGGCCCAGGATGCGCGCCACGCAGTACGGCAATCACGCTATTTTCCAGCGGGCGGCTGATCTCAAGGCCGGAAAATAGCGCCAGCTCGCGGGCGATGTAATCGGCGGTCGGCTTCTCGTTAAACGACAGATCCGGGTGGGCGTGGATATGCCGACGCCAGCGCAGCGCTTCCTCGGCCGCGGCGGAAATGAATTGTTCAGTGGCGTAATGCATCAGTGACTCCTTCAATCAATTACGGGCTGACTGACGACGGTTTTACGTTTCATGAGCGGTAGCACCGCCAGCGCGGAGCAAACCATCGCCAGTGAAAGAAACAGGAAAGCGCTGGCGTAGCCGTGGGTTTTCTCCACCAGATAGCCAATGACGATCGGCGAGACAAAGCCGCCGAGGGTACCGCCGGTATTAATCAGACCGATGGCCGAGCCCATCATATTTTCCGGCAGGCGCTTCATCGGCAGGGTAAAGGCGGTGACGAAGGTCGACATCAGGAAAATTTCGCCGATAAACAGCAGCAGGCTGGCGATAAGCGGCGTCCGGGCGTGGAAGATGGCGAAGATCGCCACGGCGCTGATTAGCGCGCTAATAGCAATCACCAGCGGTTCGCGATTAAGAAAATATTTACCCACCAGCCAGCCGGTACCGAGCGATGAGATCCAGATCCCAAGCCCCCCCGCGGCCACCACGTAGCCGGATGCAGACAGCGACATCCCCATACTCTGAACAAAAAACTTCGGCAGCCAGGCCATCAGGCCATAGCTGGGAATATTGACGCAAAAGATAGCCAGAAAGAGCAGGATAACCGTGGGGTTACGCCACAGGGCGGCGCCGGCGGCGCTCTGTTTCGCGACCATCGCCGTCGGTTGTCGGCGCGGCACGCGCAGGGCGATCAGCAGGGCGATAGCGCAGGCCACGATCCCCAGTACGGTGAACGACAGATGCCAGCCAAGCAGCGCCAGCGCGTTAACGGCGATAATCGGCCCAATGGTCATTGCCAGTCCCGCTGACGACAGCAATATCGATTGGGCGAAGGTACGTTGTTCTAGAGTGAAGTTGCTTACCACCGCCTTGGCGCAGGAGCAGGGATAGCCTGAATGGCCGACGCCTGACAGAAAGCGGAACAGCAGCAGCAGGCCGAAGCTCGCTCCCAGCAGGCCAAAGCACAGCGCGAATATCCCCAGCGCCGCCAGCGACAGCACCAGCATCGTTTTGTAGCCAATGCGATCGTTAAGCCAGCCCGCCGGCACCTGAAACAGCGAATAGGCGAGAAAAAAGATGCCGGTAATGTAGCCCAGCTGTTCGGCGTTGAGGCCGAACTCCTTTTCGATAGGCAGCAGCGCGAAGCCGGTGACGGTTTTGTCGATATAAACGACCACGTAGCCGATAAACAGTAAGAAGATCATCTGAGACTGACTTTTCATTTTTTTCCGCCCGGTGTCTCATGGTTGCATGTGTTGTCGTGGGGGAATCCCCTACTGCATCCTCAGGCTTTACCCGCGCGGCGGGAAGATATAATTTTTCTATAGGTGATGCTTTTTTCTGATAGGGGTGAGCGGTGAAATATCTTCCCAAATTAAACCAGCTGCAGGCGCTACGGCAGGTGGCGCGTAGCGGCAGCATCCGCTCGGCGGCGCGTGAACTGGGGCAATCGCAGCCGGCGCTGAGCCGGACATTACGTGAGCTGGAGCAAATCCTCGGTACGCAACTTTTTCTGCGCAGTAAAGAAGGCGTCGCCCTGACCGAAGCGGGAATCGCTTTCTTACAGCGCGCGGAGTGGGTGCTGGAGGAGCTGCGGCGCGCGGCGGATGAGGTGGAACAGATTAACCATGTCACCCACGGTCGGCTGACGGTCGGCTTTTCGTCGCTGATTGCCCTGACGGTGTTTCCGCAGGTGGCCGAAGGATTTAAGCAAGCGCTGCCGCAGGTACAGATGACGGTGAAAGAGGGGCAGCTTTCGTCGCTGCTGCCGGGCGTCCGCAGCGGAGAGATTGACCTGGCGATCGGATCGGTCGACCCGATGCATCCGCCGGAAGGGGTGATGCTGGAACCGCTGTTTACCGCGCCGTTCTGCGTCATCGCGCGCAAGGGGCATCCGCTGGCCCAGGAGAGCGATCTGCTGGCGCTGCGTAAAGCCCGCTGGCTGCTGCCGGAGTCGCCGATGGGTTACTATCAGCAGCTACAAAACGAGCTGATTCACTTTTATCGCCAGGTGTCGATTACCCCGCTACGCACCGACTCGGTCATTGTCGGTTTGCAGATGGTACTGGAATCCGATTATCTGACCATCGTCGCGCGCGCCATGAGCCAGCCGCTGCAGCTTGGCGATAAGCTGGTCACGCTGCCGGTATCCACGCTCCCGGCGGCGCAGTATTGCGCGGTATGGTCGCAAAAATCGGCGCTCACCGCCAATGCCCGGCTGTTTCTCAATCGACTGCGAAGCGCCTGTCAGCGCTACGCCTGGTAAAACGGCGGCTCGCCAGCTGGCTGAGGGCGCAGCACAGCAAATAGTAAACCGCGCCGGTAAAGACGAATATCGCCAGCGGATAGATTTGCACCCGGTTATTGACCTGCCCGGCGACGGTGGTGAGTTCCGGCACGTTGACGATAAACGCCAGCGAGGTGTCTTTCAGCAGGCCGATAAAAATGCCGACCAGCGACGGCTGGACGTTGCGCAGCGCCTGCGGCAGCAGGATTAAGCGTAGCGTCTGGCCGGGGGCGAATCCCTGCGTCAGCGCCGCTTCATGCTGGCCGCCGGGCAGGGCGCGCAGCCCCGCCAGCACCGAGTGCATCACCGAGGCGGCGGTGAACCACGCCAACGCCAGCGTGACCGTCACCGCGCCCGGCAGATCGCCGCCGGTCATCATCGGCAGCAGATACCATAGCCAAAAAATAACGAAGATCAGCGGGATACCGCGAATAATTTCCGCCCACAGGAACAGCAGACGACGGACCGCTCCGCCGTAGCGCCAGGCGGCGCAGGCCAGCAGGATCCCACCCGGTAGCGCCAGCGCGGTTGCGCCGATGGCCATTAGTAAGGTGAGCGCCACGCCGCCGGGTTGGCCTTCCGCCAGCCGTCCCCACAGCAGATAATCAAGGTTGTCGGCGATCACCGCGAGGTTAGCGTTCATGTTGTGCGCTCCGTGGCTGACGATATCCCGGACCGAAGCGCGTCAGCGCCAGCCCCATAGCGATACCCAGCGCCAGATACAGTGCGGTGCCGATAGCAAAGGCCTCCAGCGCGTGGGCGTTATAGCTTTCGATTTGCCGCACCTGATAGGTGAGTTCGGCAAAGCCGATACCACTGGCCAGCGAAGAGAGTTTCATCAGGTTCAGGTACTGGCCGACAATCGGCTGCCAGGCGTTGGCCAGCCCCTGCGGCAGCAGAATAAAACGTAATTCACCCCACGGGCTAAATCCCTGCGACAGCGCCGCTTCGCGCTGGCCGTGGCTGACGGCGCGCAGTCCGGCGGCAATCTCTTCCACCAGAAATGCCGAGGTAAATACGCCGAGCCCCCACATTGAGCAGAGAAATTCCGGCGTCAGCCACCAGACGTCGCCCGGTAGAATCGACCAGCTATGGGAGTCGTTGATAAAATCGCGCGCCGCCAGCGGCAGCAGGTTCCAGGCGGCGAGGTACCAGAACAGCAGTTGAACCAGCAGCGGCGTATTGCGAAACAGCGATACCCACGCCGCCACCAGCCAGCGGCCGGGGCGTCCGCCGCCGAGACGCAGGGCCAGCAGCAGGATCGCCAGCGCGGTGGCCAGCAGTATCCCGGCCACGCTGACCCAGACGGTAGTGAGAAAACCGGAGATAATCCACTGTAGCGGCTGGCCGCTAAGTACGCCATGCCAGTCGAGAATTGCCATCACTCAATGCTCTCCTGATGCAGCGGGTCGAGCACCTTCTGCAGAAAACGGCGGGTACGCGCATGCTGCGGGCGGGCGAAAAATTCCGCCGGCGGCGCGGTTTCGAGGATTTCGCCACCGTCGATAAACACCACCCGGTCGGCGATTTCGCGGGCAAACTGCATCTCGTGAGTGACCACCACCATGGTGATACCGCTGTGGGCCAGGGCTTTCATCACCTGTAGCACTTCGCCGATCATCTCCGGATCCAGCGCCGAGGTCGGTTCATCAAACAGGATGATTTGCGGCGAGGAGGCAAGGGCGCGGGCGATGGCGACGCGCTGCTGCTGGCCGCCGGAAAGCTGAGCGGGCATCTGCCGCGCTTTATCCGTGAGACCGACCTGGGTGAGTAATTCCAGCGCCCGCTGCTGGGCGGCATCGTGTTGCCAGCCGTGCACGCGCTCCAGCGCGAGGGTAATATTCTCCTGCGCCGTCAGGTGAGCGTAGAGATTGAACTGCTGAAAAACGAAGCCGATCCGGCTGCGTAATTGGCGCAGCGCGCTGCCGGTCAGGCGGCGGGTCGGTTTGCCATCGATGAGGATCTCGCCGTCGCTTAACGATTCAAGCTGGTTGATCAGGCGGATCAGCGTTGATTTACCCGATCCTGATGGCCCGAGGATCGCCACCACTTCGCCGGGGTTGACCGTTAAATTAACGCCGTTAAGTACCTGATGATCGCCGTAGCGTTTAACCACGTCGCGAAAGGTAATACTGGCCTGCTGCAGATGCGAGAAATCCGCGGCCGAAGCCGCGGAGCGTGAAAATAAGGCGGAAAACATCAGGGTTATTTCGCTTCTATGGTAAAGGCGCGCGGCTGAGGAGAGGCGGTGCCAGGGCCAAACCAGGTGTCGTAGATTTTCGCCGCCTGGCCGGATTTTTCCAGCTTAACCAACTCGTCGTTCACCGCTTTCAGCAGCGCCGGTTCGCCTTTTTTCACGCCGACGCCAATCTCTTCTTTGCTCAGCAAATCCGGCAGAATTTTAAAGTTGGCTTTATCCGGCGCGCCCGCCAGTAGCCCGGCGAGAATGGTGCTGTCCTGGGTTATCGCCTGCACGTTACCGTTTCGCAGGGCGGTCAGCGCCAATGGAATATCGTCATAGGAGAGTACCCGCGACTGCGGGAAGCGCTGGTGCAGCGCCTGTTCGCCGGTGGTACCTTTTACCGCGCCGATACGCGCTTTGCTGTAGTCATCCAGTTTATCCGGCGACTTAGCCGGAACCAGGAACTGCTGGCCGGTCACAAAGTAGGGCGTTGAGAAATCAATTACCTGCGCGCGCTCCGGGGTAATGGTGATATCGGCGACGATCAGGTCGGCCTTACCGGATTGCAACAGCGGAATACGGTTAGCCGGGTTAGTGGCCACCAGCTCAAGCTTGACGCCAAGAGATTTTGCCAGAGCTTGCGCGAAATCGACGTCGTAACCCACCAGCTGATGGGTTTTAGCATCCACGGAACCAAACGGCGGGTTGGCGTCGAAAGTGGCGACTTTCACCACCCCGGCGGCTTTGATATCGGCTAACTGGTCGGCCTGCGCCTGGGCGGCCAGCAGCAGCGCGCCCAGCGCAAAAGCGATTTTGGTATAAGTTTTATGCATCATCATTCCCCTGAATCCCTGTTTTGTTTTGTGTTTATCACGCTCCCACAAAAGCGCCTCGTCCGGCAAAGAAGAAAAAATTCTTATCTATAACCAAAATCTCTTAATAAAAATGGGGGTATTACTGTTAACCAAATCGCTTTTACAGGAAGGGGTTAGTCACCGAAGCGCAGCGGCGAATATGCATCTTCCAGGATTACAAATTCGGAATTGATATTTCCCGCCCGTCGGCGATTGTGGTTGAAATAACAACAACGCAAACCCGACCGATGGAGGAGAAATGAAAGTAGCGCTGTGGCAACGGATTACCGGCTGGCTGGCTTTTTTATCTAACGGAGAAGCCGGGCAGCAAGATGGTCAACGGATGATGGAGGCGATCTTGCCGGTCGCCAGCCTGTATGGCGTGGATCTCGGCAACGTGGAAACCCGGTGGTTTCGCCATGACAAAACATACTGAGCGGCGCTGGACGCGCGAAGCCTACTGGAACGAGGTGTGCTCTGTGTAGCAGAAGGCTGCTTGCGGTTGCGGTAAAAAGGAGAGGCTCCGCAGCCCAAGCAGCTTTAAACCCAGGCTCCTACTCCTGTTCGCCCTGTTTTTTTCCCTTCCCCGTTTTGCAATTTCCCCGCCGTCACGGTATAAATGACCTTCATTTGGATGTTTAGACGTCCATACATAAAGAAGGCAATATGCAAACAACATCACAACAACAAGGTGGGCAACTTAAGCGCACCATGAAAACGCGCCACCTGATTATGCTCTCGCTGGGCGGCGTCATTGGCACAGGATTATTCTTCAATACCGGCTATATTATCTCGACCACCGGCGCGGCGGGCACGCTGCTGGCGTATCTGATCGGCGCGCTAGTGGTCTGGCTGGTGATGCAGTGTCTTGGCGAACTGTCGGTGGCGATGCCGGAAACCGGCGCCTTTCACGTGTATGCCGCGCGTTATCTCGGCCCGGCGACCGGCTATACCGTGGCGTGGCTCTACTGGCTGACCTGGACCGTGGCGCTCGGCTCGAGCTTTACCGCCGCCGGGTTCTGTATGCAGTACTGGTTCCCGCAGGTGCCGGTGTGGGTCTGGTGCGTGATTTTCTGCGCGGTGATTTTCGCCCTGAATGTTATCTCTACCCGCTTCTTTGCCGAAGGCGAATTTTGGTTCTCGCTGGTCAAAGTGATCACCATCATTGCTTTTATTATTCTCGGCGGCGCGGCCATCTTCGGCTTTATTCCGCTGACCGACGGTTCACCGGCGCCGGGGCTGCATAACATCACCGCCGAAGGCTGGTTCCCTCATGGCGGCCTGCCGATCCTGATGACCATGGTGGCGGTGAACTTCGCTTTCTCGGGCACCGAACTTATCGGCATCGCCGCCGGCGAGACGCAAAACCCGCATCAGGTGATACCGGTCGCGATCCGCACCACTATTGCCCGGCTGATTATTTTCTTTATCGGCACCGTTTTCGTGCTCGCGGCGCTGATCCCGATGCAGCAGGCGGGGGTGGAAAAAAGCCCGTTCGTACTGGTGTTTGAAAAGGTCGGCATTCCTTATGCGGCGGATATTTTTAACTTCGTGATCCTGACCGCGATTTTGTCGGCGGCCAACTCCGGCCTGTATGCCTCCGGACGGATGCTGTGGTCGCTATCAAATGAGAAGACGTTGCCAGCCTGCTTTGCCAAAGTGAATAAACGCGGCGTGCCGCTAACCGCGCTGTCGGTGAGCATGCTGGGCGGCGTGCTGGCGCTATTTTCCAGCGTAGTCGCGCCGGATACGGTGTTTGTTGCGCTGTCGGCGATTTCCGGTTTTGCGGTGGTCGCGGTATGGCTGAGCATCTGCGCGTCGCATTTTGTCTTCCGCCGCCGCCATCTGCAGCAGGGCAAAGCGTTAAGCGAGCTGCACTATCGCGCGCCGTGGTATCCGCTGGTGCCGGCGCTGGGGTTTGTCCTCTGCCTGGTGGCCTGCGTGGGGCTGGCCTTTGACCCAAGCCAGCGTATTGCGCTGTGGTGCGGGATCCCGTTCGTCGCGCTGTGTTATGGTGCTTACTATCTGACTCGTACACGGAAATTAACTCAGGAGCCGCAACATGCCGCAGAATAATCCGCTAACCGCTATCCTTGAAACGCAACCGTTCGTGCTGCTGGACGGCGCGATGGCGACGGAACTGGAAGCGCGCGGCTGCAATCTGGCCGATAGTTTATGGTCGGCGAAGGTACTGCTGGAAAACCCGCAGCTGATCCGCGATGTGCATCTCGACTATTTCCGCGCTGGCGCACAGGTGGCGATCACCGCCAGCTATCAGGCAACACCGGCAGGCTTTGCCGCCCGCGGACTGGATGAGGCGCAGTCGAAGGCGCTGATAGGTAAAAGCGTCGAGCTGGCGCGTAAAGCCCGCGAGGCGTATCTGGCGGAAAACCCGCAGGCGGGAACGCTGCTGGTGGCCGGGTCGGTCGGGCCATATGGCGCTTATCTGGCGGATGGCTCTGAGTATCGCGGCGATTATCAGCGCAGCGCGGAGGCGTTTCAGACGTTCCACCGTCCGCGCGTCGAAGCGCTGCTGGATGCCGGGGCGGATCTACTGGCCTGTGAAACGTTGCCGTCGTTTGCCGAAATCACGGCGCTGGCGGCGCTGCTGCGTGACTACCCGCGCGCCCGCGCCTGGTTCTCGTTGACCCTGCGCGATGCCGAACATCTCAGTGACGGCACGCCGCTGCGCGAGGTTGTTGCGGTATTGGCCGATAATCCTCAGGTGCTGGCGCTGGGGATTAACTGTATCGCGCTGGAAAATACCACCGCCGCGCTGCAGCACCTGCACAGTCTGACGTCGCTGCCGCTGGTGGTCTATCCTAACTCCGGCGAGCACTATGATGCGCTGACCAAGACCTGGCATCATCACGGCGAAGCCTGCGCGACGCTTGCGGCCTATCTGCCGCAGTGGCTGGCGGCTGGCGCCAGGCTGATTGGCGGCTGCTGTCGCACCACGCCGCAGGATATCGCCGCGCTGGCGGCGGGCCGCTAACACCTGTATTTCTTTCCCCCCGGATGGCGGCGCTCCGCGCCTGATCCGGGCTACCAGTACCGCGAGCCGGGGGAACCCATTTCTTTAATCCCTGTTTTTAACTATCTAATCCCGATTTTCTTCTAAAAACGATTCGCTATTAGGCAGAATTTTTAATTACTTCATCTCCACGCTGATGCCGGAAATACTGCACCCATAACAACTAAGGGGAAGCAGACACTATGGCATTCACATCGCGAATTACTCTTCTGGCGGCGCTGGCTTTCGCTGCCTTCCAGGCTCAGGCGGTTAACGTCACCGTCGCCTATCAAACCTCCGCTGAACCGGCGAAAGTCGCCCAGGCGGACAACACCTTCGCCAAAGCCAGCGGCGCTACCGTTGACTGGCGTAAATTCGACAGCGGCTCCAGCATCGTACGCGCGCTGGCCTCAGGCGATGTGCAAATCGGCAACCTCGGTTCCAGCCCGCTGGCGGTGGCCGCCACTCAGCAAGTACCGATTGAAGTGTTCCTGCTGGCCTCAAAGCTTGGGAATTCCGAAGCGCTGGTGGTGAAAAAAGATATCACTAAGCCGGAAGATCTGATTGGCAAACGCATTGCGGTACCGTTTATTTCGACCACCCACTACAGCCTGCTTTCCGCGCTGAAACATTGGGGAATCAAACCGGGTCAGGTGCAGATTATCAACCTGCAGCCGCCGGCGATTATTGCCGCCTGGCAGCGCGGCGATATCGATGGCGCTTACGTGTGGGCGCCAGCCGTTAACGAACTGGAAAAAGAGGGCAAGGTGCTGACCGACTCCGCGCAGGTGGGGCAATGGGGCGCGCCGACGCTGGATGTCTGGGTCGTACGTAAAGACTTTGCCGAGCAGCATCCGGAAATCGTGAAAGCTTTCGCTAAAAGCGCCATCGACGCGCAGCAGCCCTATATCGCCAACCCGGATGCGTGGCTGAAGCAGCCGGAAAATCTCAGCAAGCTGTCGCGACTGAGCGGCGTGCCGGAGGCGGATGTGCCGGTGTTAGTCAAAGGCAATACCTATCTTACCGCCGCCCAGCAGGCGCAGGAGCTTAACGGCCCGGTGAACCAGGCGATTATCGATACCGCGAAATTCCTCAAAGAGCAGGGCAAAGTGCCGGCCGCAGGAACCGATTATAGCCAGTTCGTTACCGACCGTTTCGTGAAATAAAAGGAGGCTCCGATGCTGCAAATCTCGCATCTCTCCGCTGATTATGGCGGTAAACCAGCGCTGGCGGATATCAACCTGACGCTGGACAGCGGCGAACTGCTGGTGGTGCTGGGCCCCTCCGGCTGCGGCAAAACCACGCTGCTGAACCTGATTGCCGGATTCGTGCCTTACCAGCACGGCAGCATCACTCTCGAAGGCCGTCGCATCGACGGGCCGGGCGCCGATCGCGGCGTGGTGTTTCAAAATGAAGGCCTGTTGCCGTGGCGCAACGTGCTGGATAACGTCGCGCTGGGATTACAGCTGGCGGGGGTTGAAAAGACCCAACGCCGGGAAATCGCCGCGCAGATGTTGAAAAAAGTCGGCCTGCAGGGGGCGGAAAAACGCTTTATCTGGCAGCTTTCCGGCGGCCAGCGTCAGCGCGTCGGTATTGCGCGCGCGCTGGCGGCGGATCCGCAGCTTTTGCTGCTGGATGAGCCCTTCGGCGCGCTGGATGCCTTTACTCGCGAGCAGATGCAAACCCTGCTGCTGCGCCTGTGGCATGAAACCGGCAAGCAGGTGCTGTTGATTACCCACGATATCGAAGAGGCGGTATTTATGGCCAGCGAGCTGGTGCTGCTGTCGCCGGGGCCAGGGCGGGTGCAGGAACGCCTGCCGCTGGAGTTTGGCCGCCGTTTTGTCGCCGGTGAATCCTGCCGTAGCATTAAATCGGATCCGCAATTTATCGCCCAGCGCGAATATGTGCTTAGCCGGGTGTTCGAACAACGGGAGGCTTTCTCATGAGCGTGGTCCTCAATGATAAACCGCGCCAGCGCGCGCTGAAGTGGCGCTGGCCGCTATCACGGCAGTTGACCCTTAGCGTAGCGACGCTGGCGGTGTTGCTGGCTATCTGGTGGGCGGTGACCGCGTTGCAGCTGATTAGCCCGCTGTTTTTACCCTCGCCGTGGCAGGTATTGCAGAAGCTACTCACCATTGCCGGGCCGCAAGGCTTTATGGACGCGACCCTGTGGCAGCATTTGGCGGCGAGCCTGACGCGTATCGCCATCGCGCTGGTACTGGCGGCGATCGTCGGCGTACCGGTGGGGATCGCCATGGGATTGAGCCAAACGGTACGCGGGATCCTCGACCCGCTGATCGAACTGTATCGTCCGGTACCGCCGCTGGCGTGGCTGCCGCTGGTGATCATCTGGTTCGGCATTGGCGAAACACCGAAAATCTTACTGATCTATCTGGCGATTTTTGCCCCGGTAGTGATGTCGACGCTGGCGGGGGTAAAAAGCGCGCAGCAGGTCCGTATTCGCGCCGCGCAGTCTTTAGGGGCCAGTCGCGCTCAGGTGCTGTGGCTGGTGATCCTGCCGGGCGCGCTGCCGGAAATTCTCACCGGCCTGCGCATTGGCCTTGGCGTCGGTTGGTCGACGCTGGTGGCGGCGGAGCTGATTGCCGCCACTCGCGGCTTAGGTTTTATGGTGCAATCCGCCGGTGAATTCCTGGCGACCGATGTGGTGTTAGCCGGGATCGCGGTGATTGCGATAATCGCATTTGTTCTGGAACTGGGACTGCGCGCGTTGCAGCGCCGCCTGACGCCCTGGCATGGAGAAGTACAATGAGTGAACGTCTGAGCATTACCCCGTTGGGGCCGTATATTGGCGCGCAGGTGGCCGGAGCCGATTTGACCCGTCCGTTAAGCGACAATCAGTTTGAGCAGCTATACCACGCGGTGCTGCGCCATCAGGTGGTGTTCCTGCGCGAGCAAAATATCACCCCGCAACAGCAGCGCGATCTGGCGTTACGTTTTGGCGATTTGCATATTCATCCGGTCTATCCGCATGCGCCGGGCGTGGATGAAATTATCGTACTGGATACCCATAACGATAATCCGCCGGACAACGATAACTGGCATACCGACGTGACCTTTATCGACACGCCGCCGGCAGGGGCGATTCTGGCGGCGAAGGAGTTACCTTCTACCGGCGGCGATACCCTGTGGACCAGCGGTATTGCCGCCTGGGAGGCGCTATCCGAACCGTTCCGCCAGCTGTTGAGCGGGTTACGCGCGGAGCACGATTTCCGCAAATCGTTCCAGGAGTACAAGTACAACAAGACGGAAGCGGAGCATCAGCGCTGGCGCGAGGCGGTGGCGAAGAACCCGCCGCTGTTGCACCCGGTGGTACGTACCCATCCGGTAACCGGTAAGCAGGCGCTGTTTGTCAATGAAGGGTTTACCACCCGCATTGTGGATGTCAGCGAGAAAGAGAGCGAGGCGCTGCTGAACTTCCTGTTTGCTCACGTCACTAAACCGGAATTCCAGGTGCGCTGGCGCTGGCAGCCGAACGACGTGGCGATTTGGGATAACCGGGTGACGCAGCATTACGCTAACGCCGACTATCTGCCGCAGCGGCGCATCATGCACCGCGCGACAATTCTTGGCGATAAGCCGTTCTACCGGGCGGGATAAACGGCTAGAGATGCGCGCCGATGTAGCGCTGGTAGCGGTTGGCTTTCAGGTAGGTTAAATCCACCAGCACCAGCCCATCGACGCAGTGATTAAAGTCCGGGTCGCTGCCGAAATCGATAAACTGCACGCCGCCCGGCTCGCACACTTCCGAGTACTGTTTATACAGCGGCGGGATGCCGCAGCCGAGGTTGCCGAGCAGCGACTTCAGCCGCGTCAGGTCTTCGGTGTAATTCTCGCCGCCAAACTGCGCCAGCACCTCGGGTAGCGAAGCTGGGTAGGGGCGGCGGGATTTGGCCAGCGGATGCGTCGCCGGAAACCATAAGCGGTAGAAGGCGACCAGCAAATCGCGGGCATCGGGCGGCAGTCCGCCTGAAATCGAGACCGGGCCAAAAAGATAGCGATAGTTCGGGTTTCGCGCCAGCCAGGCGCCGATGCCTGACCAGAGATAATCCAGCCCCCGGCGTCCCCAGTAGCGCGGCTGAATGAAACTGCGCCCCAGTTCAATCCCGTGCTGTAGAATATCGTCCATCCGCGCGTCGTAGTGGAACAGGCTGTAGCTGTAGATGCCCTCCAGTCCCCGTTTTTCCAGTTGCATGGCGGTAGGCATAAAACGGTAGGCGCCGACGATCTCCAGATCTTCTTCATCCCATAAAATCAGGTGCAGGTAGTCATCATCGTAGCTATCGATATCGCGGCGTTTGCCGCTGCCTTCGCCGACCGCCCGGAAGGCTATCTCCCGCAGACGGCCCAGTTCGCGAAGCAGCGGCGCCTCTTCCTGACCGTTGCGCTGCCATAGATAAATCAGCTTACCGTCCGCGGTTTTGCCCAGACATTCGGTTTTTGCCAGCTCGCGTTTGAGCAGCGCGCGGTCTTCCGGGCGGGCGATCGCGCTTTCGCTTTTAAACAGGCCGGGATGTCCTTTACCGAGGCGCTCGACGTGGCGGTAGCACCGGTCCGCCAGTTCGCGGGCGGAAAGCGGCGGCTGATGCCACGATGACCACGCGATTTGCTGGCCAATGCGTAACGGCAAGCTGCTATCGCGGCGGCGAAACATCTGCTGCATTAATAGCAGCAGCGGCAGATTATCGGAGAGCAGGGCGCTGGCGTAGAACAGCGGGCTGTTGTGGGCGCGGATCCAGGCCGGCAGCAGCGGCGCGCGGTATTTCGCCGCCAGCTTGATGAAGCCGGGATGCCATTTTTTATCACGGATGCCGCGGCGGGTCAGACGCGAGACTTCCCCCGCCGGGAAGAAGATCAGCACGCCGCCCTGCTGAAGCTGTTGATCCATCTGCTGCAGCGCCGCTTTGGCGGTACGGCCGTTGATATTATCCACCGGAATAAACAGCGAGCTCAGCGGTTCAAGATGGGTCAGCATGCGGTTAGTGACGACTTTGACATCGCGCCGTACGCGGGAGACTGCATAGAGCAGAGCGAGTCCATCGAGCGTGCCGGTCGGATGGTTGGCGATAATCACCAGCGGGCCATGTTCGGGGATTTGTTCAAGGTCATGCGCCGGGATAGCGCAGCGGATATTGAGATGTTCGAGGACCTGTTCGACCGTATCCAGTCCTTTCAGGTGACGATGGCGGGCGGCAAATTGCTGGAACTCTTCTTCATGTAGAAGCTTTTTCAACACCTTTTTCTGCCAGGGGGCGAGCCTTGCCTGTGGCCACAGGTCATCGAGAACGTTGTCGAGACTAAACATAGTGACTCCTCCTCTGTCCTGCCCAGACAGTAGAAGGCGCAGATGTCGTTCAGATTACAATTCGGTGAAGATTCGGTCTCAGCAGGTGAGGTTTCCCGGATAGCGGCTCACGCCTCATCCGGGCGACCCGCAGCGCCGTTTTTTTGTCGGGTGGCGGCTACGCCTTACCCGACCTACAGTCCGTGCCATTGCGCGCTGCAGAGCTCTACCCTTGTATCCATGGCTACTGAAACTGCCGGTGTTGGTGGCCAGAGCCCGGGGGTACAGGGGGCGGCGGCGACTGGCCGCCCCCTGTGCGCTCCCTATGCCATGAGAGACATAACGCAGAAGACATTTCGGGAGCGCAATGTGCCCGGAAACAGCATAGAATAACTGTTTCTCCAGGAATGAAACAGTTGCAAACTGATAATAATATCTACGATTTGGCATTTGGTTGGTAGCCCCGGTAAGCGTTAGCGCCACCGGGGAGAGGGAAGGTTTAACGCAGAATTTTTTTCTCGGCCAGATCGAGGGCGAAATAGCTGAAGATCAGGTCCGCGCCTGCGCGTTTAATTGCGCCAAGGCTTTCCAGCACCACTTTCTCTTCGTCGATAGCGCCAGCCTGCGCGGCAAATTTGATCATCGCGTACTCGCCGCTGACCTGATAAGCGCCGAGCGGCAGGTCGGTGCGCTCGCGGATATCACGCAGGATATCCAGATAGGCGCCAGCCGGTTTCACCATCAGGCAGTCCGCGCCCTGCGCTTCATCGAGCAGCGACTCGCGGATTGCCTCGCGACGGTTCATCGGGCTCATCTGGTAGGTTTTACGATCGCCTTTCAGCGCGGTACCGGCGGCTTCACGGAACGGGCCGTAGAACGATGAGGCGAATTTGGTCGAGTAGGACATAATTGCGGTATTGGTAAAGCCTGCGGCATCCAGCGAACGGCGGATCGCCTGTACCTGGCCGTCCATCGCGGCGGAAGGCGCGATGAAATCAGCGCCGGCGGCCGCGGCGACAACCGCTTGCTTACCGAGGTTTTCCAGAGTCGCATCGTTATCGACGCCGTGCTCGCACAGCACGCCGCAGTGGCCGTGCGAGGTATATTCGCAGAAGCAGGTATCGGACATGACGATCATTTCCGGCACCGCCTGTTTGGCGATACGGGTCATGCGCGCCACCAGACCGTTTTCATTCCAGGTATCGCTACCGGTCGCGTCGGTATGGTGGGAAATACCAAAGGTCATCACTGAACGAATACCGGCGTTGGCGATGCGCTCAATTTCGCGCGCCAGATGTTTTTCCGGAATACGCATGACGCCAGGCATCGCTTCGATGGCTTTGTAATCGTCAATTTCTTCTTCAACAAAGATCGGCAACACCAGGTCGTTCAAACTCAGTGTTGTCTCTTCAAACATGGCGCGCAGCGAGGCGGATTGACGCAGGCGGCGTGGGCGAGTGATTAAATCTGTCATGGTTTGCCTGATTTTGTGAAATGAAAGAAGGTAGTGTACCGCAAACGACAGCGGGATGTTTCGCCAAAACGATCCTTAACAATCAGTGGCAAAACATCCCGCAACGATTACTGGCTGGCGGTTTCCATATTCGGCTGCACGCCGCTTAAGGCGCTGACGAGGTCGTTGACGCCGTCGCTCATGGCGCTGAAGCGGGTCAACGCGGAACGGGTCACAACCACGAAGACCCCGACGTTAGCCTGCGGGTTCATCGCCATATAGGTAATAAATCCGCCGCCGCCGCCGGTTTTCTGAATAATACCCGGATGGCCGTTTTTCGGCTTCATGTAAACCCAGCCCAGACCCAGCGCATCGGCTTTACCCGGGACATCCATGCCAATCACTCTGGTGAGCTGGGTACGTTGATAAATCAGCGTCTGCATGCGATCGGCCTGCTGGCCGCGGGTATAGAAATCTGAAGAGAGGAACTGCTGCATCCAGCGCATCATATCGCCCGGCGTCGAATACACACCGCCGCTGCCGATGGCCGCGAGGGTGTTATTACACGGGCTGGCGCCTTTCTCCGCCACCATCAGGCGCTGACACTGGTCCGGCGATGGCGTAAAGGTGGTGTCCTTCATGCCGAGCGGGCGGGTGATTTGTTCTTCAAACAGCTGCGGGTAAGGCTTACCGGCGGCGGTCGATAGCGCATCGGCTAGCAGGTCGAAGGCCAGGTTGGAATAGGCCGCCTGCGAACCCGGCGTGGTTTTAAGCGTTGCCGTCGACAGCCAGTTCCAGCGCTGCTGGCGGGTCGGCCAGACGAAAACCGGGCGATGCGCCGCGCCGCCCGGCTGCTCGCGCGGCAGGGCGCTGGTGTGGGTCGCGAGATTGACCAGCGTAATCGGTACACCCTGGTAGGTTGGCACGCGCGCGCCAGGCGGGGCGTATTTACTCAGCGGATCGTCAAGCTTAACCACTCCCTGATCGAGCAGTTTCACCAACATTTCACTGGTCATCAGCTTACTCAGAGAGGCGATACGGATAACGGAATCCAATTGTGGATGCTGATTATTACCCGGACGGGTTTCGCCGAAGCTGCGGAATACGCGCTGGTTGCCGTCAATAACCACCATCGCCATGCCGGTGGCGCCGCTGCCGTAATAAATATGTTCGGCGAAGCGGTCGACCACATCAGAAGTAAATACCGGATCAACGCTCGGCTGAACCGCCTGGGCTGAGGTCCACGACGCCGCGCACAGCGCAGCAAAAATGAGCAAACTACGTTTCAACGGAGGCATCCATCGTTTATTAGGGGAATATACACCGTATTTATACTACGAAGTCGCGGCGAGCAAAGTGGGAATAACGACAATATTTCACAGAAAAGCGTAACGGTGCGTAAAAATGACTTTTTTCCGCTTTCAGATATCTGCTTTTCCGCCTGACGCGTATGATTAAGCTCTTATTCATCTTATAAAAGAGAGTGGTGATGGCATCTCAACGGGTTCTGATGGTAGTGGATATGCAAAACGGCGTATTCGAGACGCCGCGTATCGATCGCGAACGCTGCGTGGCGCAAATCAATCGCCTGATTCACGCCGCCGATAGCGTTATTTTCATTCAGCACGCTGAAGCGGGCGGCCTGGAAGAGGGAAGCGAGGGGTTTGCGCTGCTGCCTGAACTGGCGCAACCCGCCGGGGCGCGCTACGTCACCAAAACGGCCTGTGATGCATTTTATAAAACCGATCTTGAACAGGTGCTGCGCGAGAGCGGAACTCACGATTTTGTTATTTGCGGCTGCGCGACCGATTATTGCGTCGATACCACCATCAAAAACGGCGCCAGCCGCGGCTATGCCATCACCATCGCCGAAGATGCCCATACCACCGCTAACCGCGCCGCCGCTGAAGCCAAAACGCTGATCGCTCACTATAACGAGGTGTGGCGGACCTTCATCCTCCCTGGTAATCCTTTACGCGTGAAACCCGTAGAAACAATTCTTGCCGAATGGCAGACGAACTAAGTCGCTGATATCCGGTCTCATCATGGGTCCGCTTTACTTCGCCGCCGCGCGTTGCGGCGGGCGTACGTGTGGTACACAGCAAAAACAGAACGATAAGAAGTTAGCAGGAGAGTACGATGTTTAAAGCTTTTTTCCCCAAACCGGGGCCGTTTTTTATTTCTGCCTTTATCTGGTCGCTGCTGGCGGTGATCTTTTGGCAGGCGGGCGGCGGCGACTGGCTGCTGCGGATAACCGGCGCATCGCAGGATGTCGCCATCAGCGCGGCGCGGTTCTGGTCGCTCAACTATCTGGTGTTTTACGCGTATTACCTGTTCTGCGTCGGCGCCTTCGCGCTGTTCTGGTTTATCTATAGCCCGCATCGCTGGCAATACTGGTCGATTCTCGGCACCTCGTTGATTATTTTTGTCACCTGGTTTTTGGTGGAAGTTGGGGTGGCGATCAACGCCTGGTATGCGCCGTTCTATGATTTGATTCAGAGCGCGCTGGCCACGCCCCATAAGGTCAGCATCAATCAGTTCTACCACGAGATTGGTATTTTTCTCGGTATCGCGCTGATTGCGGTGGTGATTGGCGTGCTGAATAACTTCTTCGTCAGCCACTATGTGTTCCGCTGGCGTACCGCGATGAACGAACACTATATGGAGCACTGGCAGCATCTGCGCCATATCGAAGGTGCCGCTCAGCGTGTGCAGGAAGACACCATGCGCTTCGCCGCGACGCTTGAAGATATGGGCGTAAGCTTTATTAATGCGGTAATGACCCTGATCGCCTTCCTGCCGGTGCTAGTTTCGCTGTCGGCGCATGTGCCGGACCTGCCGATCGTTGGTCATTTACCGTATGGACTTGTGATCGCCGCTATCGTGTGGTCGCTAATGGGAACCGGGCTGCTGGCGGTGGTCGGGATCAAGCTGCCGGGCCTGCAATTTAAAAACCAGCGCGTAGAAGCCGCCTATCGTAAAGAGCTGGTGTATGGCGAGGACGACGCCAACCGCGCCACGCCGCCGACCGTGCGCGAGCTGTTCAGCGCGGTGCGCCACAACTACTTCCGTCTCTATTTCCACTATATGTATTTCAATATCGCCCGTATTCTTTACCTGCAGGTGGATAACGTTTTCGGCTTGTTCCTGCTGTTTCCGTCGATTGTCGCCGGTACGATTACGCTCGGCCTGATGACCCAGATCACCAACGTGTTCGGCCAGGTACGCGGCTCGTTCCAGTATCTGATTAGTTCGTGGACCACGCTGGTGGAACTGATGTCCATCTATAAACGTCTGCGCAGCTTTGAGCGCGAACTGGATAACAAAGGGCTGCAGGAAGTCTCTTCAACCGTTAATTAATGAATGCAAGGAAGGTTTATGGCGCAGGTTTCTCGCAGTGTTTCACTCTCTTTAACGCTGCTGGCCGGGTTGGTGCTGAGCGCCTGTACCAGCCAGCAGGCGCCTAAGTTGAAAGAAGGCGAGAAGCCGGTGGATGTCGCCGCCGTGGTGCGGCAAAAAATGCCCGCTAGCGTCAAAGACCGCGAGGCCTGGGCGCAGGCGATTGCCAAAACCTTTGACAGCCAGAAGCTGGCGCCGACGGAAGAAAATGTCTGTTCGGTGCTGGCGGTCGCCCAGCAGGAATCAAATTATCAGGCCGATCCGGCGGTGCCGGGGCTAAGCAAAATAGCCTGGCAGGAAATTGACCGCCGGGCGGAGAAAATGCATATCCCGGTATTTCTGGTGCATACCGCGCTGAAAATCACCTCGCCGAACGGTAAAAGTTACAGCGAGCGCCTCGATAACGTCAAAACGGAAAAACAGCTGAGCGCGATTTTTGATGACTTCATTGGCATGGTGCCGATGGGCCAGAAGCTGTTCGGCTCCCTCAATCCGGTGCATACCGGCGGGCCGATGCAGGTAAGCATCGCCTTTGCCCAGCAGCACACCGATGGTTATCCGTGGAAAATGGACGGCACCGTGCGCCAGGAGGTTTTCAGTCTACGTGGCGGGTTGTGGTTCGGCACCTATCATCTGCTGAACTACCCGGCTAACTACAGTGTGCCGCTGTACCGCTTTGCTGATTTCAATGCCGGTTGGTATGCCAGCCGTAATGCCGCCTTCCAGAATGCGGTGGTTAAAGCCACCGGCGTTAAGCTGGCGCTGGATGGCGATCTTATTCGTTATGACAGCGATGAACCCGGAACGACTGAGCTGGCGGTGCGCCGTTTAGCCGGGCAGTTGGGGATGAGCGATAGCGATATCCATCGTCAACTGAAGAAGGGTGACAGCCTGGCGTTTGAAGAGAGCGATTTGTATAAGAAAATATTCAAAATCGCCGAGAAAAAGGCCGGGAAAACGCTTCCGCGCGAGATGTTGCCAGGGATCCAGCTTGAGAGCCCGAAAATCACCCGCAATCTTACTACCGCGTGGTTTGCTAAGCGGGTCGACGATCGCCGCGCCAGCTGTATGGCGCGTCGTTAACGGTTATGGTACCAGCGCAGGATAAGCCCCAGCGCGCCGACCAGCAGGCTACCAAACAGGAATGGAATTAAACCGAACAGGGTACCGACGCCGAGCCCAATCTCAATACGCGGGCGGTTGGTATCCTGAATCTGAATGAGATGTTCGAATACGCCTGGCGCGTGTACCAGCATGCTCAACATTTGCGCGCCGACCCAGATGCACAGCAGAACAAAAAGCGCGTAGGCAATGTTACCGCTGGTGATCGATACCTTCTTTTTGTTGCTCCCCATCAGCGTCTTTGAAAACGTAAATTCAGCCATATAAACCTCCGCAACACCTGTTCCGCTGGTTTTTCCTCCAGCTCTATAGACAGGAATTCTGGCAGCGCCGGTCGTTTCCCTGTATCAGATTGCTGGTAATTTCTGCCAGGAATAATCCTGTTTTGACAAAACTGTCGGCGGGCCCGCATTGCCCCAAAAGGGAGAGCGGCTTCGCATTGTGCGAACAATCTTGTTGGCGCGGCGGGCGGCTATGCGATGATGTTTTTTTTCTGCAGGAGTCGTTATGAAGCTGACCGACAAAATCCGCCGTGACTGGCACTACTACGCGTTTGCGCTGGGGTTAATTTTTATTCTCAATGGCGTGGTAGGGCTGTTGGGGTTTGACGCGCAGGGCTGGCAATCTTATGCCGTTGGTCTGGCGACGTGGGTCGTGAGCTTTTGGCTGGCGGGATTTGTTATTCGCCGCCGTCCGGCAGAAGAGGCGTAATAACGACGTGGTAGCCCGGGTAAGGCGATACGCCGCTACCCGGGAAAGAGGCTTAGTTCATTGAGGTTTTCAGCGCGCGGTCGGCAGCGTGGCGCTCCAGCGCCAGCTCGATCAGGCGGCTTATCAGGCTGGTGTAATCCAGACCGCTGGCCTGCCACAGCTTCGGATACATACTGATGTTGGTAAAGCCCGGTAGCGTGTTGATTTCGTTGATCACCACCTCGTCATCTTCCGTCAGGAAGACGTCCACGCGGGCCATTCCGCTGCAGCCGAGCGTTTGGTAAGCGCGGACGGCGATATCGCGGATTTTGTCGTTGATCTCCGGGGCGATGGCTGCCGGAACCACCACCTGCGCGCCTTTATCATCAATATACTTGGTATCGTAGGCATAGAATTCGCTATTGAGTACGATCTCCCCGCAGGTGCTGGCCTCGGGATAATCATTGCCCAGCACGGCACATTCGATTTCACGGCCCTTAATCCCTTGTTCAACCACCACTTTATGGTCGAATTCAAAGGCTAACGCGATGGCCTGCAGATACTCTTCTTCGCTCTTCACTTTGCTGACGCCGACGGAAGAACCCTGGTTCGCGGGCTTCACAAACAGCGGTAGCCCCAGCTTCGCTTTGATATCGGCAAAGCTGAACTGCTGGCGGTTGGCGCGAGTCAGGGTGATGAACGGCGCAATCGACAGACCGGCATCGCGTAGCAGGCGTTTAGTGACGTCTTTATCCATGCAGGCGGCGGAGCCCAGCACATCGGATCCGACGAACGGCAAATTCGCCATCCGCAGCATCCCCTGCAGCGAGCCATCTTCGCCAAGGGTGCCGTGAACAATCGGGAAGATGACGTCGATGGCCGCCAGCGGCTGGCCGCTATCGGCGTTGATCAACTGATGGGCATCGCGACCGGGAATTTGCGCCAGCGTCACGTCCGATGGGCGCAGCGCGATATGGGCGGGATCCTGCGGGTTCAGCAGATAGTTGCTGGCATCGTTGATATGCCAAAGCCCCTGTTTATCGATTCCCAGCAGCACAACATCAAAGCGCGTTTTATCAATTGCTTCGACGATATTTTTGGCTGACTGCAGCGACACTTCATGTTCTGCCGACTTACCGCCAAAAACGATCCCAACCCTCATTTTAGCCATTTCAACTTCCATCCTGATTACATCAAAACACATAACATAGCATGTGTTTTAGCGAGATGGCTGCCTGAATCTTTACCCTTTGCCGCAGAGGGTTAAATGCTGCGCATTCGCCGCTATGCGCCGGTGTGCGTCAGCACATCGCACTGACGAAAATGCGGTTATCTTCGATTATGTTTGTCTACTCCGCGGTCAGGGCGATAAAACACCAAACTCGCGGCATGCGCATCTCTGGTACTACGTGCGAAGACGGAAATTGCTAAGCTAGATAATAATTAACGAAACACTAATGAATACGCGTTGTTATGGAATCCTGGAAGGTTAATCTCATTTCTGTCTGGTTCGGCTGCTTTTTCACCGGACTCGCCATCAGTCAAATTCTGCCCTTCTTACCGCTGTATGTCTCTCAGTTGGGCGTTACCTCACACGAAGCGCTGTCGATGTGGTCGGGCTTGACCTTTAGCGTCACGTTCCTGGTGTCGGCGATTGTCTCGCCGATGTGGGGGAGCCTGGCAGACCGCAAAGGGCGCAAACTCATGCTGCTGCGCGCCTCCCTTGGCATGGCGATAGCGATTTTGCTACAGGCTTTTGCGACCAACGTTTGGCAGCTATTTATTTTGCGGGCGGTAATGGGGCTGACCTCAGGCTATATACCCAACGCCATGGCGCTGGTGGCCTCGCAGGTGCCGCGTGAACGCAGCGGTTGGGCGCTGAGTACCCTCTCGACAGCGCAGATAAGTGGCGTGATCGGCGGCCCGCTGCTCGGCGGTTTTCTTGCCGACCACGTCGGCCTGCGGGCGGTGTTTTTCATTACCGCGATTTTACTGACGGTCAGCTTCCTTGTGACGTTATTTCTGATTAAAGAAGGCGCCCGGCCGCAAATAAGCAAAGCCGAGCGTCTGAGCGGCAAAGCGGTCTTTGCTACGCTAACGCATCCGGGGTTGGTAATTAGCCTGTTTTTCACAACCTTGGTTATCCAGTTGTGTAACGGCTCTATCGGGCCGATTCTGGCGTTATTTATCAAGTCGATGGCGCCAGACAGCAACAATATCGCGTTTCTGGCGGGGATGATTGCCGCCGTACCGGGCATTTCGGCGTTGATTTCCGCACCTCGGCTGGGAAAACTCGGCGATCGCATCGGGACGTCGCGTATTCTGCTGGCGACGTTATGCTGCGCGGTGGTGATGTTCTTCGCAATGTCGTTCGTGACCTCGCCGCTGCAGCTCGGAGTATTGCGCTTCCTGCTGGGCTTTGCCGACGGAGCGATGCTACCGGCGGTCCAGACGCTGCTCTTGAAATACTGCAGCGATAACGTCACCGGGCGTATTTTCGGTTATAACCAGTCATTTATGTATCTGGGTAATGTCGCCGGGCCGCTCATTGGCGCTTCGGTCTCGGCAATGGCAGGTTTCCGCTGGGTGTTTATTGCCACTGCGTTGATTGTCCTGATTAATATCTGGCAACTGGCGATTATGTTACGCCGTAGCCGCCGCGCGGCCGTTTAAATAAAAATATTGGGCGCTCATAAGGGCGCCTTATATTAATCAGCTGATATAGCTATTAACCATTACCTTTAGTTATCCTTAAATAGTGCGACGCATATTCCATTTTATTATTTACTATTAAATTTGGTTATAGAATTATCTTTTGGCTATTAATAATAGGGGCTTTGCCTTTGTTGCCTGGCGGTAATAAAAACGTTTCGCTGAATATTATTGCAGGAATAACCCTATTATTTGAAAATAATTCTGGTATCGATATGCCGATGTATGACATAACTAGGCCATTATGGATGTTGCTTAAGGATAATGCGTAATGAAAAATCTCATTGCCGAGCTGTTGGTCAATCTGGCGCAAAAAGAAGAAGAGGCAAAAGAACTGACGGTACAGGTTGAGGCGCTGGAAATTGTCGTCACCGCGCTGCTGCGCCATATGGCTGAGGATGCGCAGCAACGTTTGATTCAGGATATCGAAACCGCAATGGAGCAGGTAAAGCCCGGGCCGCTGGTGGACGACCGTGACACCCAGCTTCTGCAGCAATATATAAAAAAGCTGCTCCGGCATCCTCGTAACTAATCATGTGACCAGTAAGGATGCTGTCATTTTTCTGTCACACCACTTTTATAAAGTCTCCCTCGTTTTGTTTTTTAAGTATTTTTTACATGGAGACGACAAAGTGAAATTATCTGCCCTCTTTATTGCCCTGTTACCGCTGCTGGCTCCCCCGGTTATTCATGCGCAAACCACTTCTTCGCCGGTGTTGGAAAATCGCGCGGCGCAGGGCGATATCACGACCCCAGGCGGCGCGCGCCGTTTAACGGGCGATCAGACCGAAGCGCTGCGCGCTTCGTTAATCAATAAACCGGCGAAAAATATTATTTTGCTCATTGGCGATGGTATGGGCGATTCAGAAATTACCGCCGCACGAAATTATGCCGAAGGCGCCGGCGGTTTCTTTAAAGGTATTGATGCCCTGCCGCTGACGGGCCAATATACCCATTATTCTCTGGATAAAAAAACCGGCAAACCGGATTACGTGACGGATTCCGCCGCTTCGGCAACCGCGTGGACCACCGGCGTGAAAAGCTATAACGGCGCGCTGGGCGTTGATATCCACGAAAAAGATCATCAGACCATCCTTGAGCTGGCGAAAGCCGCGGGTTTTGCCACCGGCAATGTCTCGACGGCTGAACTGCAGGATGCGACGCCGGCGGCGCAGGTTGCCCATGTGACCTCGCGTAAATGCTATGGTCCCAGCGTGACCAGCGAAAAATGCGCCAGCAACGCGCTGGAAAAAGGCGGTAAGGGCTCTATCACCGAACAACTGCTGAATGCCCGTCCGGATGTCTCTTTAGGCGGCGGGGCGAAGACCTTTGCTGAAACGGCGACCGCGGGGGAGTGGCAGGGGAAAACCCTGCATGAGCAGGCGGTCGCTCGCGGCTATCAGATTGTGACCGACGCCGCCTCTCTCGCCGCTATCAGCGAAGCTAATCAGGGTAAACCGCTGCTCGGTCTGTTCTCCGACGGCAATATGCCGGTGCGGTGGGAAGGCCCGAAAGCCTCTTATCACGGCAATATCGACAAGCCGCCGGTAACCTGTACGCCAAACCCGAAACGCGATGCTTCCGTACCGACGCTGGCGCAGATGACTGAAAAAGCGATTGACCTCCTGAGCCACAATGAAAAGGGATTCTTCCTGCAGGTTGAAGGGGCGTCTATCGATAAACAGGACCATGCCGCAAACCCTTGCGGCCAGATTGGCGAAACCGTTGACCTCGATGAAGCGGTACAGAAAGCGCTGGAATTTGCCAAAAAAGAGGGCAATACCCTGGTTATCGTCACCGCCGATCACGCCCACTCCAGCCAGATTATCCCGGCAGACACGAAAGCGCCGGGCCTGACCCAGACGCTGACTACTAAAGATGGCGCGGTAATGGTGATGAGCTATGGCAACTCTGAAGAAGAGTCAATGGAGCACACCGGTACCCAACTGCGCATTGCCGCATACGGACCGCATGCGGGCAACGTGGTGGGGCTCACCGACCAGACCGATCTGTTTTACACCATGAAAGACGCGCTGGGTCTGAAATAACCCGCGGCCGGTAACGAATTTACGTTACCGGCTGGTTTTTTTGCTGATAGCGACCAGACTTACAGAGATCCACTAACAGAGGGATGGTGTGATGAAAATAACATTTCTGGTAACCCTACTTTTTGGTTTGGTCTTTGTTGCCGCGGTAAGTGCCGCAGATAAAACGTTAACGCCTCAGCAGCAGAAAATGAGCGTATGTAATACCGAAGCGGCGTCAAAGTCGCTGAAGGGTGATGAACGTAAAGCTTTTATGAGCAATTGCCTGAAGAAAGATGCGCCAGCGGCCGGCAAGACGCTGACGCCTCAACAGCAGAAGATGAGCGCTTGTAGCAAAGAAGCGTCGTCGAAATCGCTGAAGGGTGACGATCGTAATAAGTTTATGAGTACCTGCCTGAAGAAATAAGATGACGGGTGGGGCGGCGCCTCACCCGTAGTCTCTTTAAGGCTTATCAGGAACGGCTCAGTTGCTCTGATTTTTCCATACATTTTGCCATTGCTTCGATAACGGCTGAACGGAAACCTTTCTCTTCCAGTACGCGAACCGCTTCAATGGTGGTGCCACCCGGCGAGCAGACCATATCTTTCAGCGCACCCGGATGTTCGCCGCTTTCCAGTACCATCTTCGCTGACCCCATCACCGCCTGCGCGGCGAATTTGTAGGCCTGCGCGCGCGGCATACCGCCGAGAACGGCGGCATCGGCCATGGCTTCGATAAACATAAAGACGTAAGCCGGCGCGGAACCGCTGACGCCAACCACCGGGTGAATCATCGGTTCGGCGATGGTTTCCGCCTGGCCGAAGCAGCGGAAAATGGTTAACACCTCGGCGATCTCTTCCGCGCTGACCAGCGCGTTTGGCGTTACGGAGGTCATCCCGGCGTTCACCAGCGACGGCGTGTTCGGCATGGCGCGAATAATTTTGCGATCGTGGCCCAGCGCCCGCGCCAGCTGATCCAGCGTGACGCCTGCGGCTATCGAAACCACCAGCGAATCTTTGTTCAGACTGGATGCGATATCGCTTAATACCTTGGTCATGATCCCCGGCTTCACCGCGCCGAAGACGATATCGGCGACCTGAGCGACTTCCTGCGCGCTTTCCGCCGCATTAATACCGTATTGGTCATGCAGGGCGGCAACTTTGTCCGGCGATGGGGTATAGACCCAGATTTGCGCCGGTTGCACTTGTCCGCTGGCGATCAGGCCGCCGAGAATGGCTTTACCCATGTTGCCGCAGCCGATAAAGCCAATTTTCTTATCCATTACCTTTCCCCTCTGCATTTTTCGTTACGATCCCACTAGCTTATCATCCTGGCGCTTTTCTGGGGGAGAAAAGCAGGCGACAATGTCGCAACCTTTGCCAACGACAGGAGCCGAAATGGCGATTTGGGTAGATGCGGACGCGTGTCCGAATGTCATTAAAGAAATTTTGTTCCGCGCCGCCGAACGCACGCAGACGCCGTTGACGCTGGTCGCCAACCAGTCGCTGCGGGTTCCGCCGTCGCGCTACGTCCGCGCGCTACGGGTGGCACAGGGTTTTGATGTTGCCGATAACGAGATTGTCCGTCTCTGTGAACCGGGCGATTTGGTGATCACCGCTGACATCCCGCTGGCGGCGGAAGTGCTGGCGAAAGGAGGCGCGGCGTTGAATCCGCGCGGCGAGCGCTACAGTGAGGCGACCATTCGCGAGCGCCTGACGATGCGTGATTTTATGGAGACGATGCGGGCCAGCGGCGTACAGACCGGCGGCCCGGATAGTTTATCGCAGCGCGATCGGCAGTTATTCGCCGCCGAGCTGGAAAAGTGGCTGCTGGCGGTTAAACGCCAGCAGGATTAAACCCAGCTGTCATCATCGCTACCGAAATCATCGTCATTGCCGAAGCCGGCGTCGAAATCGGAGTCAAGGGGGTTGTTGTCCGCCAGGAAAGGATCGTCCTGCTGGCGGAACGGATCCTCGGCGGCGTTATTATCCAGCGCCGGGCTGACGTCTTGTTGCTGCTGCGGCTGCTGTTCATCGATGATGTTCACGATCTCCTGCGGATGTGAACCACTGAACATATTGGTCAGCATATTGCCCAGCACCACGCCGCCTGCCACCCCGGCCGCGGTTTGTAGCGCGCCCGCCATAAAGCCGCCGCCGCTGCGCCCGGCCGCCTGCGGGGCATAGTTTTGCTGCGGCGCATACTGCGGTTGCGCGTTATTGGCCTGCGGGCGGCCATATTGCTCGGCCCCGGGAATCGGATCGGCGCCGCGGGACTGGCCGCCGCCGAACAGGCCCGACAGGAAGCCGCCGCTGCTCGGTTTTGCCGCCTGCAGCTGGCTAACCTGCGCCTCCAGCGCCTGAATGCGGTCGTTAAGCTGTTTGATAGCCGCTTCCTGAATCAGGATAGTTTGCGCCATATAGTACGGGGCCGCCGGCTGCTGGGTTACGTGCTGGGCAATCCGCTCCTCGGCGCTGGCGTCGCGCGATGCGCTGTGCGTCTCGGCCTCTTTTAAACGGGAAAACAGGCCATCAATAAGGCGTTGTTCTTCAGATTGCATGATACATTCCTCTGTCACACGGGTCATTTACCGTCAGAGTGCGACGGTCGGCCGGTGTTGTAAATATGTTGCAGCGTAAAGCTGTGCAGAAATGTGTTACCGTTTACGGCAAACGATGGATAAAAAATAATCCTTCGACTTTAAGTAAAGCTGGCATAACACTAAATGCAATGATAAGTTTACATGCGGAATCCATTCAAACTCTATGGTAAATAGGGTTCCCTAAAAAATGTAACGATTATTTTACGGTTATCGTGGCAGGCATTTGCAGGTATCATGGCGTACTTTTCGCCTTTATTTCTCCGCGACACGCGGAACCAGGGGGTCTTCGGTAATGACACAACCAATTTTTCTCATCGGGCCGCGAGGCTGCGGTAAAACGACGATCGGCCATGCCCTGGCGCGCGCGCTGCATTTCCAGTTTTCCGATACCGATCATCGTTTACAGGCTCATGAGAAACGCACGGTAGCGGAAATCGTGCAGAAAGAGGGCTGGGAGCGCTTTCGTGAACTGGAGACGCTGTCGCTGAAGGCCGTTACGCTGCCGGATACGGTGATTGCGACCGGCGGAGGGATTATTCTTGCTGAACGCAATCGTCTGTTTATGCGTGAAAACGGCATCGTGATCTATCTGCAGGCTTCTGTTAACGCCTTGATTGAGCGGCTGGAAGCTTATCCGCAGGCGGAACAACGCCCAACGCTGACCGGTAAGCCCGTCCGCGAGGAAGTCGGCGAAGTGTTGGCGCAGCGGGAAGCCCTGTACCGCGAAACCGCCCATCATACCGTAGACGCCACCGCGACGCCGGATGCGGTGGTTGAACAGATTATGACCATGCTGTGCGATGTGACGGTAAGTTAGGATTTTACCTGGGTCAGGGGGGAAAGCGGAGCCTATACTTAATTGTTCTGACAGCCGAAAAAGGAAGAACAATGCCAAACAGACCCCCTTATCCGAGACAAGCACGCGTTGTCGCCGTCGAAAAAGGCGCCGCGGGTCAGACGGTCACCTGGTATCAGCTGCGTGCGGATTACCCGACACCCGATTCGCTAATCAGCGAACATCCCTCCGAGCAGGAAGCGTTAGACGCCAAACGGCGTTACGAAGATCCCGAGAAAACCTAATCCCCCGGCCCGGTTTGCGTCATGAAGATGGCAATACCGGGCCCAGCTCACATTTTTAATTCATCAATGGTACTAATGAATACCTAACATACGGATTTTTCAGGAGCGACTCTGAAACTTCTGGAATCTTTACATTCCGCAGCGGCGCTGAGCTGCTACGCTTCTCGACGGTTGATTTTTACTCACCAGGGGGGCGGATGTCGTGTGTGAAAAGCCTGTGTTGAAGCAGTGGTAGTGAAAAGGTACATGATATGAGTGCAACGATGGCAATTTTGACCATTGGCGTAGCGCCGGTGGCGGAAGTTTTGCCGCTGTTAACCGAACATATCAGGGAAGAGCAGATCACCCATATTAGCCTGTTAGGTAAAATGACGCGTGAAGACGTTATGGAAGATTATGCCGTGGAATCCGGCGACCAGGGGCTGCTGACCTTACTCAATGACAACCAACTGGTGGAAGTCTCCCGCCAAAAGGTGGAGCGCGATCTGCGCTGCGTTATCGAGATGCTGGATCGGCAGGAATATGATGTCATTCTTCTTCTCAGTTCCGAGCAGTTGAGCGGCCTTGCGACGCACAACGCTATCCTTCTTGAGCCTGAACGGATTATTCCGCCGCTGGTGGCATCGATTGTCGATGGCCATCAGGTGGGCGTGATTGTACCCGTTGAAGAAGTCCTGCCCCTGCAGCGACAAAAGTGGCTCACTTTAGAAAATACGCCTTACTATGCGCTGGCGAATCCGATGGGCGGCAGCGATAGCGATTTGCTGGATGCAGGAAGAGGTTTAGTCGAACAGGGGGCGGATGTACTGGTGCTCGACTGTCTTGGCTATCATCAGCATCACCGCGACGTATTACAAAAGGCGCTGGATGTCCCGGTATTATTGTCAAATGTGCTGGTTTCGCGACTGGCGGCAGAACTATTAGTTTAACCCGACGTTATCGATTAATTTTACGTGACAGGGGCAAGGAGCGCCCCCTATATTGAAGCTTCAACCAACGATGATAAGGTCTTGTTTATGCTTCAAAGCAATGAGTATTTTTCAGGGAAAGTGAAATCTATCGGCTTCACCAGCAGCAGTACCGGCCGCGCCAGCGTTGGGGTGATGGAAGAGGGTGAATACGCCTTTGGCACCGCTCAGCCGGAAGAGATGACCGTGGTCAGCGGCGCACTGAACGTACTGTTGCCTGGGGAAACGGAATGGAAAGTTTATGCGGCAGGCGAAGTGTTTAACGTGCCGGGTAATAGCGAATTCCACCTGCAGGTGGCTGAACCAACTTCCTACCTGTGCCGTTATCTGTAATTTAAGCACCTTCCTGCCGCGTCCACTTTGCGGGCCCGGCAGGAAGGTGACGCATTAGCGTTGGGCTTCGCCGCCCAGGCCTTCCACCAGATTTTGAATCAATGCCGCCAGCTCGCCGGTCATTAAAATAAAGTCGGCGTCAAAACGCTGCGCAAAATCTTCGCGGTCAATATCTTCATTCTGGTCACGTAATTCGTCGCAGAACTTCAGACGTTTAATCGATGCGTCGTCGCAGATCACAAACTGGATACGCTGCTGCCAGTCGAGCGCCAGTTTGGTGACCACTTTACCCGCTTCGATATGTACGGCGATCTCATCACTCACCAGATCCTGTTTCTTCGCGCGGATCACGCCACCATCTTCCAGCATCGCTTTCAATTCGGCTTCGTCAAGTAGCTGGAAGCCCTGAGCCACGCTACCGGAGCGCACCCATTCGGTCAGCGTCAGCTCGATCGGGTTTTCCAGCGTCAGCGGCACCACCGGCAGCGAGCCCAGCGTTTTACGCAGCAGCGCCAGCGTATCTTCCGCTTTCTTCGCGCTGGCGCAGTCCACCATGATCAGGCCGTTGACGGTATCGATCCACATCATCGTTTGGCTGAAGCGGCTAAAGGCGCGCGGCAGCAGCGAGTGCAGAACTTCATCTTTCAGCGAATCTTTTTCCGTTTTCTTCAGCTTGCGGCCCTGATCGGCTTCGAGCTTGAGGATCTTCGCTTCCAGCGCCTGTTTGATCACCGGCGACGGCAGGATCTTTTCTTCTTTACGGGCGCAGATAACGATCTGGCCGTTTGCCGTATGCGTCAGCGCGTCGCTGTGCGATCCCATCGGCGATACCCAACCGGTTTTCGCCATATCCTGGCTGCCACAAGGGGTAAATGTCAGCTCGGCCAGCTGTTTTTCCATCTCTTCGGCACGCAATTCGATATCGCGGCTCAGACGGTAAACCATTAAATTTTTGAACCACAGCATGATAATTTCCACGGCTTTGTCGTTAAATCAGGCGGGCATGATAGCGAATTGTCGCTATGCTTGCATTGTTAATCGGGGTGAGGAGCAGACTGTGCGTATTGGTATTGATTTAGGTGGAACAAAAACAGAAGTTATCGCCCTGAGTGAGCAGGGCCAGCAGTTATTTCGCCACCGCTTGCCAACCCCGCGGGAGGATTATCGCCAGACCATCGAGACCATTGCCTCGCTGGTGGAGATGGCCGAGCAGGCGACCGGGCAGCGCGGCACCGTCGGTATGGGCATCCCCGGCTCGATTTCGCCGTATAGCGGGGTGGTGAAAAACGCCAACTCGACCTGGCTGAACGGACAACCCTTCGATAAAGACCTCAGCCAGCGCCTCAATCGTGAGGTCCGGCTTGCCAACGATGCTAACTGCCTGGCGGTTTCGGAAGCAGTTGATGGCGCGGCCGCGGGGGCGCAAACCGTGTTTGCGGTCATTATCGGTACCGGCTGCGGCGCGGGGGTGGCGTTGAACGGGCGCGCGCATATCGGCGGCAATGGCACTGCCGGCGAATGGGGACACAACCCGCTGCCGTGGATGGATGAAGATGAGCTGATCTACCGCCAACAGGTCCCTTGTTACTGCGGCAAGCAGGGGTGTATTGAAACCTTTATTTCCGGCACCGGCTTCGCCACCGACTATCAGCGGCTGAGCGGAAAACCGTTAACCGGCAGCGAGATTATGCGCCTGGTGGGTGACGGTGACGAAAAGGCCGAACTGGCGCTTAGCCGCTACGAGCAGCGGCTGGCGAAATCGCTGGCGCATGTGGTGAATATCCTCGACCCGGATGTCATTGTGTTAGGCGGCGGGATGAGCAATGTCGAACGCCTGTATCAAACGGTACCGGGGCTGGTGAAGCAGTGGGTATTCGGCGGAGAATGCGAGACGCCGATTCGCCAGGCGATGCACGGCGATTCCAGCGGCGTACGCGGCGCGGCATGGCTGTGGCCGCTATGATCTCATTCCCTCTCCCCAGTGGGAGAGGGGAAGACTTCACTCTACCGCAAACGCTTTCTCCAACCGACTGTATCCCAGACCGTTTATTTTTTTCACTTTAATCTGCACCGGGATACGCTCTTTCATCGCCTCGACGTGGCTAATCACGCCGATAACTTTGCCGCTGGCGTTAAGCGCGTCGAGCGCATCCAGCGCGGTATCCAGCGTTTCGCTATCGAGGGTGCCGAATCCTTCATCAAGGAATAGCGAATCAATCCGCGTCTTATGGCTCACCAGGTCAGATAGCGCCAGCGCCAGCGCGAGGCTCACAAGGAAGCTTTCGCCGCCGGAAAGCGTGCGGGTATCGCGCACCGCGTCGGCCTGCCAGGTATCCACCACTTCCAGCTCCAGCGCCTCGCTGGCTTTGCGTTGCAGCAAGTAGCGACCATGCAGGCGGTTGAGCTGCTGGTTAGCCAGCCACACCAGATTATCCAGCGTCAGTCCCTGGGCGAATTTACGGAACTTATCGCCCTCTTTTGAACCGATGAGCGCATTCAGCCACGCCCAGTCTTCGACCTGCTGCGCGGCTTGTTCCATCTGCTGGCGCAATGATTGCTGGCGCTGTTGGTTATCGCTGTTTTGCTTCAACTGCTGGCGGATCTCCCCCTGACGGGCGCTGTTTTCCCGCAACTGGCGCGCCAGCAGCTCCAGCCTATTCTCTAGCTGCTCCAGCGGCTGATTAATATCAATATCGGCGGGCGGCTGTTGCTGATGGCGTTCAAGCGACGCCTGCGCCCGCAGGGCCAGCGTTTGGTTGTGCTGAACGTCTTTTTCCAGCGTCTGCTTGAGTTGTTCCAGCCGCTGGCGGGTTGCCTCGTCAAGCAGAGCGGCAAGAAATGCAGCCCGATCGACAAACGGGCTGGCGGCCAGCGCGGCGGTAAACTGCTTTTCGCTTTCCTTCACCAGCGCCTGCTGCTGGCTTTCCTGCTGGCTCAGCGTTTGCCACTGACTCTGTAGCGCCAGGCAATCATCATGCACCTGCCGCCAGCCCTCCAGCGGTGCGGGATCCGCGGTTTCCGTTGACTCAGGCAGGGTTTCCAGCAGCGGCGTTAACTGCTGGCGCTGTTCCTGCAGGGCGGCGGCTTCATTTTGTTTCGCCTGCCAGCCGCGGGTTTCGGCTTCACGCTGGGCCAGCCAGCCGTCAGCCTCCGCGGCAGGCGGCAGTTCCAGCGAATACACAGCAAGCTCTGCATGCAGCGCGCTACGGCGTTGTTCGAGATCCTGCTGTAACTGCTGCAGCTGCTGCTGGCTCTCCTGCTGTTGCGCCTGCCAGGCCAGACGTTGTTGATGCTGATACAGCTGCTGTTCATGCTGCTGTTGGCTATCAAGCCAACCGGCAATATCATCCTGCGGCGTCAGCGCAATCGCCAATTCCGCGAGGGTGTCTTGCCATTGAGAGGTGAGCGCTTGCTCCTGCTGCAGAAGCGATGTTTTCTCGTCAGCGTCTTTTTGCTGTTGTTTAAGCAGTGCTTCAAGCTGGCCGCGCAGCTGCGCGCCTTCTTCCGCCAGCTGTCGCACTTCACGCTCCAGCGCGTCGCGGCGAGTTTGATTGATGCCGGGCACCAGCGCCTGGTATTCCGCGACCGCCGGATGATGCTCGGAACCGCACAGTGGACAAGGCGCGCCTGGCTGCAGGCGGGCGCGCTCGGCTTCCAGCCCGGCGATACGCGCTTCCAGTTCGCAGATGGCTTTTACATCGCTGAATTGTTGGTTTTTTTCCTTCCACGCCTGACGCCGCTGTTGTAGCGCGGCTTCAAGCTTCTCTTTTTCCTGCTGCGATGCGTTTTCCGCGCTCTGCAGCTGCTGCAAGCGCAGGTACAGCGGTTGCAGCTGGCGATGGAGGGTTGAGAGCCGTTGGCGCAGCGGGCGGGCGGCGGCATGCTGTGCCAGCTCGCGGCTGACCTGCTGCGCATCGAGGGTTAGCGCGGTGGCCGGCAATTCGCCGAGCTTGCGGCTGGCATCCTGCAGGCGCTGTTGTAGCGTCAACTGTTGCTGAGCGTCGCGGTTAAGCTGCTGGAAGGTGGCTTTCCAGCCCGCCAGCGCCGTGCTCCACTGCTGGAATCGCTCGTGCGCTTTAAGCCACTCATTCAACGATTGCTGGCTGGTTTCAAGTTGAGCCAGCCGTTGTTGGGCAGCCTGGCGGATCCCGGCGCGACGGCGCAGGCTGTCCTGTAAGCGAGTATTTACTTCCTCAACCTGACGGCGGGTTTGCGCCAGCGCGGTACTGTGTTCCTGGAGCCGCGACCATATTGGGCGCAGTTGCTCTGCCGGCTGCGCGGCTTGGAGCGCAGCCAGCTGCGGCGCGGCGGCTTTCTGCGCCAGTAACGCCTGCTGTAAAGCGGCCTGCGCCTGGGTGGCTTCCGCGTTTAGCTCCTGACGGCGGCGCAGCCACTGTAGGCCATTTTGCTGACGGGTTTGTTCGGCAAGCTGTTGCTGTTCTTCAGCAGTAAGTACTTGCAAACTTTGTTGTAGCGCCTGCTCTTGCTCATCATTTAACAGTACGACGCCGGAAGCCTGCGCCTGCAGCTTTTCCAGCTCAATGCGGGCGAGTTTATGTTTTTCAAAGACCTGCGCGGAAATTTGCCCGTAAATTTCCGTTCCGGTGAGCTCTTCCAGCAGCTCGGCGCGCTCTTTCGGTTTGGCATTGAGGAAAGCGGCGAATTGCCCCTGCGAAAGCAGCATTGAACGGGTAAAGCGCCCATAGTCGAGGCCGGTGATCGATGCCGTCAGCTCCAGTTTGTCTTTGACCTTGTCGGCAAGAATTTTACCGTCGTCGCAGCGCGCCAGCTCAACGCGCGGCGCCTGCAGATTGCCATCCGGCTGGTTGCGGGCGCGGTTCTGACTCCAGAAGGCGCGATAGGCGGTGCCCCGTACCTCAAATTCAACCTCCGCCAGGCACTCGGCGGTGTCGCGGGTCATCAGATCGTTTTGCGATTGCGATACGCTGCTCAGGCGCGGCGTTTCGTGGTACAGCGCGAGGCAGATGGCATCTAACAGGGTGGTTTTCCCGGCGCCGGTCGGCCCGGTAATTGCGAATAACCCATTGCTGGCGAATGGTTCTGAGGTAAAGTCGATTTTCCATTCGCCCTTCAGCGAGTTGAGGTTTTTCAGGCGTAGGCTCAGGATTTTCACAGGTGTTCCTCACCGTTCAGGCTATGCAGCGTTTCCGTAAACAGTTGCTCCAGCCGCTGTTGCTGCGGAGCATCAAGGGTTTCCAGCGCCAGGCGGCGGGCAAACACCTCCTCAACCTGCAGTTCGCTCAGCGTTTCTCGCTGAACGCCGGCCAGAATGCGTTCACGCTGGGCGCGACTGCGGCGCACCAGCAGCACTTCCACCGGCAGCGATTCGGTCTGCTGCTGAATTTTTCTTTGGATATCGTGCAGGTATTCATCACTGGTGATTTCGATATCCAGCCAGACCGGCGGCTGCTGCGCGCTATCCTGCCACTGCTGAAGCTGTTCGCTGATGCTGGCGAAATCACCTTTCAATACCGCCAGCGGCTGGGTGATCGGCACCGGCAGCGGCGTCACCTCGCTGAGCTTGCCTTCGCTGAACGAGACCAGATTAACGCTTTTGCTTTTTCCGGTTTCATCAAAGCTCAGCGGCAGCGGCGAACCGCTGTAGCGAATATGCTCGCAGCCGCCAACCACCTGGGCGCGATGAATATGGCCGAGCGCGATGTAATCGGCGGGCGGGAAGCGGTTGGCCGGGAAGGCGTCGAGGGTGCCGATATAGATTTCACGGACCGCGTCGCTTTTGCTGGCGCCGACGGTGGTCAGGTGGCCGCTGGCAATGATCGGTAATACGCGTTCGCCGCGCAGATCGCAGGCCTGCTGATATTGCTGCTGATAATAGTCGCTGATGGCGGTCAGTAACTGCTGCTGTTTTTCACCGCTGGAGTGGCCAGCCTGGCTGACCACCAGTTCGCGCGGGCGCAAAAACGGCACCGGGCAGAAGACCGCGCCGGGCGTGCCGTCGCGCCGCGGTAAGATAAAGGGCGCGTGGCCGGCGTTAGCGACCACGGTGGTTTTCAGAAAGGCGAGAATTTCGCGCGACTCGTTTAACGTCGCCACCGAATCGTGATTGCCCGCCAGCACCACCAACTGGCAGCCGGTTTGCTGCAGCTGAACGACAAAACGGTTATACAGTTCGCGGGCGTAGCTCGGCGGAGAGCCGGTATCAAAAATATCGCCAGCGACGATAATGGCATCCACCTCGTGTTCCTGCGCGCGCGCCAGCAGCCAGTCGAGAAAGGCGGCGTGTTCGTCCGCGCGGCTTTTGCTGTAGAAGTTCTGGCCGAGGTGCCAGTCGGAGGTATGAAGGATGCGCATAAAAATTCCGTTGCGATAAAAGCCAGGCGGCCATTATAACGTCGATCCCGCCGCCCGTATTCCTTTTGCCCTATTACGGTGAGACTGGATGCGTTAAGTGCGTGTCATCATTAAAAATCCGCATTCATCAGACGGTCATTTTTTCATAAATCTGTCACAAATCTGACGCATAATGGCCGCGCACTTCTATACTGATGGCTAAAAAACACAGGGTAAATAATGGCGAGAAGAATTCTGGTCGTTGAAGATGAAGCTCCAATCCGCGAAATGGTCTGCTTTGTTCTGGAGCAAAACGGCTTTCAGCCCGTCGAGGCGGAAGATTTTGACAGTGCGGTGAATCAACTCAATGAACCCTGGCCTGATTTGATTCTCCTCGACTGGATGTTGCCGGGCGGATCGGGGCTACAGTTTATTAAACAGCTTAAGCGCGAAGCGATGACCCGCGATATTCCGGTGGTGATGCTGACGGCGCGCGGCGAAGAGGAAGATCGCGTTCGCGGTCTGGAAACCGGCGCGGATGATTACATTACCAAACCGTTTTCGCCGAAGGAGCTGGTGGCGCGAATTAAGGCGGTGATGCGGCGTATTTCGCCAATGGCGGTCGAAGAGGTGATTGAGATGCAGGGGCTGAGCCTGGATCCCTCCTCGCATCGCGTCATGACCGGTGAAAACCCGCTGGATATGGGGCCGACCGAGTTTAAATTATTACACTTCTTTATGACCCACCCGGAACGCGTATACAGCCGTGAGCAGCTGCTGAATCACGTTTGGGGAACCAACGTTTACGTTGAAGACCGGACGGTGGATGTGCATATTCGCCGCCTGCGCAAAGCGCTGGAACATAGCGGCCATGACCGGATGGTACAGACGGTTCGCGGCACGGGATATCGTTTCTCCGCCCGTTTCTGAATTTTGACAGGAGTGTGACCCGTGCTGGAACGGCTGTCATGGAAAAGGCTGGCGCTTGAGCTTTTCTTATGTTGTATCCCGGCCCTGATCCTCGGGGCATTTTTCGGTCATCTGCCGTGGTTTTTACTGGCGGCGGTGACCGGGTTGCTTATTTGGCATTTCTGGAATTTGTTACGTCTGTCATGGTGGCTGTGGGTCGACCGCAGTATGACGCCGCCGCCGGGAAGCGGCAGTTGGGAACCGCTGCTGTATGGTCTGCATCAAATGCAGATGCGTAATAAAAAACGTCGCCGCGAGCTGGGAAGCCTTATCAAGCGCTTTCGCAGCGGGGCGGAATCCTTACCCGATGCGGTGGTGCTCACCACCGAAGAGGGCGCCATCTTTTGGTGTAATGGCCTGGCGCAACAAATCCTTAATCTACGCTGGCCGGACGATAGCGGGCAGAATATCCTCAACCTGCTGCGCTACCCTGAGTTTGCTAACTATCTGAAAAACCGTGATTTCACCAAGCCCCTTAATCTGGTGCTCAATAACGCCCGTCATCTGGAAATTCGCGTGATGCCTTATAGCGATAAACAGTGGTTGATGGTGGCGCGCGATGTCACGCAAATGCACCAGCTGGAAGGCGCGCGGCGCAACTTTTTCGCCAACGTCAGCCACGAGCTGCGCACGCCGCTCACCGTACTGCAGGGTTATCTCGAGATGATGCAGGAGCAGGTGCTGGAAGGGCCGACGCGGGAAAAAGCGCTGCACACCATGCGTGAGCAAACGCAGCGGATGGAAGGGTTGGTGAAGCAGTTGCTGACGCTCTCGCGTATTGAAGCCGCGCCGGTGCTGGCGATGAATGATAAAATCGACGTCCCGATGATGCTGCGGGTGGTTGAGCGCGAGGCGCAAACCCTTAGCCAGGGTAAGCATCAGCTGCACTTTAGCGTCGACGAAACGCTCCAGGTGATGGGTAACGAAGAGCAGTTGCGCAGCGCGATTTCTAATCTGGTGTACAACGCCGTTAACCATACGCCAGCGGGAACTGAGATTCACGTCAGCTGGCAGCGGGCGCCACACGGCGTGCTGTTTAGCGTTGAGGACAACGGCCCTGGTATCGCGCCTGAACATTTACCCCGGCTGACCGAGCGATTCTACCGCGTCGACAAGGCGCGTTCCCGGCAAACCGGCGGCAGCGGTTTAGGGTTGGCTATTGTGAAACATGCGGTTAGCCATCATGAAAGCCGGCTGGAAATCGAAAGTACGGTCGGGAAGGGAACGCGCTTTAGCTTCCTGCTGCCGGAACGTTTAATTGCCAAAAATGGCGCCTGAGGCGGCGTCTGTCAGCTTTCCTTGCCAATGACCAGCTTCGGCTGGTCATTTTCATTTGCAGTCAACTTTTCGTTGCGTATTAAACGAACGCCTGGTTATTTATTGTTCGCATGATTAGCCACGCGTTTTGCGTCGTTATGGTCAATTAATCCAGGTTCAAAATCATAGTTAGCATAATCATCTGGTTTTACGATCCCACCTTGCTTTAAAACGTTATAAGCGTTTAAATTGCCCCCTATGCAGTCCCGGTAAGACTGCTTTTGCGTGGTAATTCAAAAAACAATTCTTTTCCACGCCGCTTCGAGAGCATATCTCGCTGAGTTTACAGGCAATGGCCGCTGTATCATCCCGAAAGGAAGGCACGGTATTTTTCCGTTTTTTACAACACCACATCCACAGGCAGTAATGAATTTATGACCCATCAGTTAAAATCTCGCGACATCATCGCGCTGGGCTTTATGACCTTCGCGCTGTTCGTTGGCGCAGGCAACATTATCTTCCCTCCGATGGTTGGCTTACAGGCCGGCGAACACGTCTGGACCGCAGCCATTGGCTTCCTGATTACCGCCGTGGGTTTGCCGGTGCTAACGGTAGTCGCGCTGGCGAAAGTCGGCGGCGGCGTTGAGCGTCTGAGCTCGCCAATCGGCAAAGTTGCGGGCATTCTGCTGGCCGTGGTGTGCTATCTGGCGGTTGGGCCGCTGTTCGCGACCCCGCGTACCGCCACCGTTTCATTTGAAGTAGGGATTGCCCCGCTGACCGGCGACGGCAGGCTGCCGCTGCTTATCTATAGCGTTATCTATTTCGCGCTGGTGATTCTGGTTTCCCTCTATCCGGGCAAACTGCTGGATACCGTCGGCAACTTCCTGGCGCCGCTGAAAATTATCGCCCTGGTCGTGCTCGCGGTGGCCGCGGTTATCTGGCCGGCCGGCCCGATTAGCGACGCGATGGAAGCCTATCGTACCGCGCCGTTCTCTAATGGTTTCGTCAATGGCTATCTGACCATGGACACGCTGGGGGCGATGGTCTTTGGTATCGTTATCGTCAATGCCGCGCGTTCCCGCGGCGTTAGCGAAGCCCGATTGCTGACCCGATACACCGTCTGGGCTGGTCTGATGGCCGGCGTGGGCCTGACGCTGCTGTACCTGGCGCTGTTCCGCCTGGGTTCCGATAGCGCGACGCTGGTCGATCAGTCGGCAAACGGCGCGGCTATTCTGCACTCCTACGTGCAGCATACCTTCGGCGGCGCGGGCAGCTTCCTGCTGGCGGCATTGATATTTATCGCCTGTCTGGTCACCGCGGTTGGCCTGACCTGCGCCTGCGCTGAGTTCTTCGCGCAGTATCTGCCGCTGTCGTATCGTTCGCTGGTGTTTATTCTCGGCCTGTTCTCCATGGCGGTTTCTAACCTGGGGCTCAGCCATCTGATTCAGATCTCGATTCCGGTGTTAACCGCTATTTATCCGCCGTGTATCGCACTGGTGGTATTAAGCTTTACCCGCGGTTGGTGGCATAATTCCTCCCGCGTTATCGCGCCGGCAATGTTTATCAGCCTGATGTTTGGTATCATTGACGGTGTTAAAGCATCGGCGTTCGCAGATATCCTGCCGCAATGGACCGCGAGCCTGCCGCTGGCAGCGCAAGGTCTGGCATGGTTGCTGCCAACCGCGGTGATGGCTGTGCTGGCCGCGATCATCGATCGCGCAGCGGGTAGCCCGGTGGTCTCAAAAGCCCACTAACCGACGCTTTACGCAGGTGTTTAACCACGGGACTTAAGGTCCCGTGGTTTTTTGTTTTTTTGGTCATTCCCTTTTGCGTTTTGCCCCCGCAAAGCACAAACGAGAAAAACGGCATGGAACACGATGGAAAGTAGTAACAAGCTTAAGCGCGGGCTAAGTACCCGGCACATTCGCTTTATGGCCCTTGGTTCCGCTATTGGTACCGGCCTGTTCTATGGTTCGGCAGACGCCATTAAAATGGCGGGGCCGAGCGTATTGTTGGCATACATTATCGGCGGCGTGGCGGCGTATATCATCATGCGCGCGCTGGGCGAAATGTCGGTGCATAACCCTTCCGCCAGCTCTTTCTCGCGTTATGCGCAGGAGAACCTCGGCGGGCTGGCCGGCTATATCACCGGCTGGACCTATTGTTTTGAAATCCTGATCGTCGCGATTGCCGACGTGACCGCCTTCGGTATCTATATGGGCGTCTGGTTCCCGGCGGTGCCGCACTGGATATGGGTACTGAGCGTGGTGCTGATTATCTGCGCCGTCAATCTGATGAGCGTGAAGGTGTTCGGCGAACTGGAGTTCTGGTTCTCATTCTTTAAAGTCGCCACGATTATAATCATGATCCTTGCCGGTTTCGGCATCATCATCTGGGGTATTGGCAACGGCGGTCAGCCAACCGGTATTCATAACTTATGGAGTAACGGCGGCTTCTTCAGTAACGGCTGGCTGGGAATGGTGATGTCGCTGCAGATGGTGATGTTCGCTTACGGCGGGATTGAGATTATCGGTATCACCGCCGGTGAAGCGAAGGATCCGGAAAAATCCATTCCGCGGGCGATTAATTCGGTGCCGATGCGTATCCTGGTGTTCTACGTGGGGACGCTGTTCGTCATTATGTCTATCTATCCCTGGAACCTGGTGGGCACAAACGGCAGCCCGTTCGTGTTGACCTTCCAGCATATGGGAATTACCTTTGCCGCCGGCATCCTGAACTTCGTGGTGTTAACCGCGTCGCTATCGGCGATTAACAGCGACGTATTTGGCGTTGGCCGTATGCTGCACGGAATGGCCGAACAGGGGAGCGCGCCGAAGGTGTTCGCCAAAACGTCGCGTCGCGGTACGCCCTGGGTGACGGTGCTGGTGATGACCGTGGCGCTGCTGTTTGCGGTCTATCTCAACTACATCATGCCGGAAAACGTCTTCCTGGTGATTGCCTCGCTGGCGACCTTCGCCACCGTGTGGGTGTGGATTATGATCCTGTTGTCGCAAATCGCTTTCCGTCGTCGCCTGTCGCCGGAAGAGGTGAAAGCGCTGAAGTTTAAGGTGCCGGGCGGCGTAGCTACTACCGTGGTCGGCCTGCTGTTCCTGGTCTTTATCATCGCGCTTATCGGCTACCATCCGGATACCCGCATTTCGCTGTACGTCGGCTTTGCGTGGATCGTGCTGCTGCTGGTTGGCTGGAAAATTAAGACCCGCCGCGATCGCCAGTTAGCCCAGGCGCAGTAATTCTCCGCTCTTCCGGGTCCGGCTTAGCCGCGGCCCGGAAAATCACATCCTCCTCCGTTCTCCTCCCCCAATTATTCTATTGATGATGAGTTATACGCCTGTTCACTGTGGCAAGGTGTGGCCATTACGCAAAAAGAGGAATGATGATGTTGAAGGCCTGGCACCTGCCGGTTGCTCCTTTTATTAAAGAGCAGCAGGAACGACTCGTTATCACATTGTGGCTAAGCGGCGAAACAATGCCGCAGCGAATTACGCTGCGCGCGGAAGAAGACAATGAAGAGCTGTCGTTGCCCATGCAGCGCCTGCGCCAATCCCCACACGCCGATGTCGTCGCCTGGCGTGGAGAGATAAACCTGATGAACGGCCAGCCGCGCCGTCGCTATAGCTTTAAGCTGCTGTGGGCTGACCGCCAGCTGTGGTTTACGCCGCAGGGTTTCCAGCGTTTTCCGCCCGCGCGGCTGGAACAGTTTGCGGTTGATGTGCCAGATAGCGGCCCGCAGTGGGTCGCCGATCAGGTCTTTTATCAAATCTTTCCCGACCGTTTTGCCCGTAGCGAGGCGCGAGAAGCCGGGCAGGACCTGGTTTATTACCATCATGCCGCAGGCCAGAATATTGTGCTAAAAGCGTGGGACGAGCCGTTGACCGGCGAAGCGGGCGGTTCGACCTTTTATGGCGGCGACCTCGACGGTATTAGCGAGAAACTTCCCTATCTGAAGCAGCTTGGCGTGACCGCGCTGTATCTTAACCCGGTATTCGTCGCGCCCAGCGTACATAAATACGATACCGCTGATTACCGCCGTGTCGATCCGCAGTTCGGCGGCGATGCCGCGCTGTTGCGTCTGCGCCACAATACGCAGCGTGAAGGGATGCGCCTAATCCTCGACGGCGTGTTTAACCATACCGGTGATTCGCACCCGTGGTTCGATCGCCACCAGCAGGCGAGCAATGGCGCCTGCCATCAGCCGGATTCACCCTGGCGTGAGTGGTTTAATTTTTCGCAGGAAGGGGTGGCGCATAACTGGCTGGGTTACGCCAGTCTGCCAAAACTTGACTACCGTTCATCGAGCCTGGTTAACGAAATCTATGCGGGCGAAGACAGCGTGGTGCGGCACTGGTTAAAAGCGCCGTGGAGTATGGATGGCTGGCGGCTGGACGTGGTGCATATGCTGGGCGAAGATGGCGGGGCGCGTAATAACCTGCGCCATATTGCCGGTATCACCCAGGCGGCGAAGCGGGAGCAGCCGGAGGCTTTTGTATTCGGCGAGCATTTTGGCGACGCGCGTCAGTGGCTGCAGGCTGATGCCGAAGACGCGGCGATGAACTATCGCGGTTTTACCTTCCCGCTGTGGGGGTTCCTCGCTAATACCGATATTTCCTACGATCCGCAGCACATCGATGCGCAAACCTGTATGGCGTGGATGGACAACTATCGCGCCGGGCTGTCGCATCAGCAGCAATTGCGGATGTTTAACCAACTGGATAGCCACGATACCGCGCGTTTCAAATCCTTGCTGGGTAAAGATGTGGCGCGACTGCCGCTGGCGGTGGTCTGGCTGTTCTGCTGGCCGGGCGTTCCGTGTATTTACTATGGTGATGAAGTCGGCGTCGATGGCAACAACGATCCCTTCTGCCGTAAACCCTTCCCATGGGATCCGTCGCTGCAGGATGAAACCTTGTTGGCGTTATATAAGCGTATGACTACCTTGCGTAAGGGGTATCAGGCGCTGCGCTACGGCGGCTGCCAGGTCATCTATGCGGAAGATAACGTGGTGGTCTTTGTTCGCGTTTATAAACAGCAGCGGGTGCTGGTGGCGATAAACCGCGGTCACGCCTGCGAGGTGGTAATCGACGTATCGCCATTGCTGGAGGGGAAAACGTGGCAGCGTAAAGAAGGCGCGGGCGACATGCACGATGATGTGCTGAGTCTGCCCGCGATTTCCGCAAGCGTCTGGTGTAGCCGTTAACGGTAGAGCTGGCTCAGACAGCTGTCTTCGAGAATAGCCTCTCGCCACCAGCGCTGAGCCAGACCGTTATTGCCGCTACGCCAGGCCATATAGGTAATATCTTTCTCACGGCTCGAAATCACCGGTTTCTCCAGCAACTCACCGCTCTCCAGCCACGGGCGGGCGATGTGGCGGGGCAGGAACCCGCATCCCAAACCGGCGCGCAAGAGCGCGACTTTGGTGGCGAAATCATCGACCCGGATTTGCTCCTGCTCATCGAGCAGGTTGCTGTTCAGTGGATGACAGTAGCGGGCGCTATCGCTAATAACCACCGCGCGATGCAGGCTGAGCTGTTTGTTGGTCAGCGGCTGGGTTGTTTCCGCCAGCGGGTGGCCGGGCGCGACAACGAACACGTTGTCCATCGCGCCGAGCATTTTCCATGACCATTCCGCGGAGGTCGGCGGTTCGTTAATCGCCCCAAGAATAATATCCGCGCCGTTGTGAGTCAGCTCTTCCCACGAGCCCGCCAGAGTATGGTGGGTAAAGTTGAGCCGGGTTTGCGGATATTGCGCGTAAAACTTTTCAATCAGCGGCAATAGGGCCTGGAAAGGAAAAGAGTCGTCTAGCGCAATCGCCAGATCCCGCTCCCAGCCGGAACTCAGTAGCTGTGCCTGTTTTTCCAGATCGTTGGCGGCATTGAGCAGCAGGCGCCCCTTTTCCAGCATCATTTTACCGGTATCGGTAAATTTCGCCCGGTGCCCGGAACGATCCAGCAGACTGATGTTCAGATCGTTTTCCAGTTTTTGGATCATATAGCTCAGCGCGGCGGGGGTTTTAAATAGCGACTCGGCCGCCAGCGCGAAAGAGCCATGTCTATCCAGAGCATCAAGAATCAAAAGTACATCAAGGTTTAAACGCATTAGTCTCGATCCGCCAGTCTAATAATAATGTTGTTTTACCGAAGGCCGATGTTCAATTCCAGTGAATAAATTAGAACAGTTCCCCGTAATTTTTTGATTAGTCTTTTTTTAATTATTCAAACGGTCACTATTTTTACTCAAGTGAATTAAAACGGAAAGATTTCTTTAATAACTCGTTAGAAATTACTGACTATACTCATCATGCGTTATTGGCCACAATCAGCACAGCACAACGGCAGTGTATTATCTTCCTAACTAATTGATTAATAGGATGTGTTATGTCTATTCGTGAACTGATTGATCCGTCTAATTCCACCCTTATATTTATTGACCACCAGCCGCAAATGGCTTTTGGCGTGGCCAATATCGATCGCCAGACGCTGAAAAATAACACCGTCGCGTTGGCCAAAGCGGGCAAGATTTTTAACGTTCCTGTTATTTATACCTCTGTCGAAACCAAAAGCTTCAGCGGCTATATCTGGCCGGAACTGCTGGCGGTTCATCCTGAAGTGAAACCAATTGAACGTACTTCTATGAACTCCTGGGAAGACGCCGGTTTTGTTAATGCGGTGAAAGCCACTGGACGTAAAAAACTGATTATTTCCGCGCTGTGGACCGAAGTGTGCCTGACCTTCCCGGCGCTGATGGCGCTGGAAGAAGGTTATGAAGTGTACGTGGTCACCGATACCTCCGGCGGTACCTCCGTTGACGCTCACGAGCGCGCCATCGACCGTATGGTGCAGGCCGGCGCGGTACCGGTGACCTGGCAGCAGGTTCTGTTGGAGTACCAGCGCGACTGGTCACGTAAAGAGACTTACGATGCGGTGATGGATCTGGTTCGCGAACATAGCGGCGCTTACGGTATGGGCGTGGATTATGCTTATACCATGGTGCACGGCGCGCCGGAACGTAAAGCCTAAAACACTTCATCCTGCAAGCTGCCTCTTTGTTGGCTTCGCTTGCCCGCCCCGGTCACTGGCTGATGTCAGTGCTCGAGGGCGGGCAATCTTGCCGCCTCAATGCGGCATGAATGATTTTGTGTATTGTCATTTATGGCTGATGGCGGGAGAAATCCCGTCATTCCCCTGAAGCAAGGAACTCTTAATGGCGCAACAGAAATCAGTGACGCTGGTCATCAGTCATCATCTCGATCCACAAAACGGCCAGCGCTATGAAGCATGGTTGGGCAAAATCATGCCGGTTGCGGCGGAGTTTCCCGGCCATCTTGGCGCCAACGTGATCCGTCCGGCGGCTGGGCAAAATCTCTGGAGCGTGATTATTCGCTTCGACACCATAGAACATCTCTATGCCTGGACGCAGTCGGAAACCCGTCGCGAGTTAGTCGCGGAAATCGCGCCGTTTCTCAATGATGGCGATCGTACCGAAATCCGCACCGAACCGGCGTTCTGGTTTACCCCACCTGCGGCTAATGTTCGCCAGCCGCTGCGCTGGAAACAGTTTCTGATAACCCTGCTGGTCATCTTCCCAAGTACCAACCTGGTGCCGTGGCTGACCGGCATGGCGCTGCCGGAGTTACGGGGAAGCTTGTTACTGCATCTGATAAACGATGCCCTGGTGGTTGCGTTGGTGGTCTGGTTGTGGATGCCTATCGTGACCCGTCTGTTTGCCGGCTGGTTGAAAAAAAACTAGCTCAACCAGCTTAAAGGAGTGCGTTATGTCGCAAACTGCCACACTGATTCTGACCCACGGTCAGATTCATACGCTCGATCGCGCGAACCCACTGGCGGAAGCCGTGGCCATCGCCGATGGAAAAATTCTCGCGACCGGAAGCCACGATCGAATCATGACGTTCGCCGCCGAGGGGACGCAAATTGTCGATCTTAAAGGCCATACGGTGATCCCGGGTCTTAACGACTCCCACCTGCACCTGATTCGCGGCGGCCTGAACTATAACCTCGAGCTGCGCTGGGAAGGCGTGCCCTCGCTGGCGGATGCGCTGCGTATGCTAAAAGATCAGGCCGATCGCACGCCGTCGCCGCAGTGGGTGAGGGTGGTCGGCGGCTGGAGCGAATTCCAGTTTGCCGAACGCCGCATGCCGACGCTGGAAGAGCTGAATGAAGCGGCGCCTGACACGCCGGTATTCGTGCTGCATCTGTACGATCGCGCGCTGCTTAACCGCGCGGCGCTGAAAGCCGTTGGCTATACCAAAGAGACGCCGGATCCTGCGGGCGGCGAGATCGTTCGCGATAACAACGGCAACCCGACCGGGATGCTGATCGCCAAACCGAATGCTATGATCCTGTATGCCACGCTGGCCAAAGGACCGAAGCTGCCGCTCGATCTACAGGTTAACTCCACGCGCCAGTTTATGCGCGAACTGAACCGTTTAGGTTTAACCAGCGCTATCGATGCCGGCGGTGGTTTCCAGAACTACCCGGAAGATTACGAAATTATCGAGCAACTGCACGCCAAAGAGCAGATGACCGTGCGTATCGCTTACAACCTCTTTACCCAGAGGCCGAAGCAGGAGCTGGAAGATTTCGAGCGCTGGACCGACATGCTGAAGCCGGGGCAGGGCACCGATTTCTACCGTGCCAACGGCGCTGGTGAAATGCTGGTCTTCTCGGCGGCGGATTTTGAAGATTTCCTGCAGCCGCGGCCGGATCTGCCGCAAGGCATGGAAGATGAGCTGGAGCGGGTGGTGCGTCATCTGGTGGAACACCGCTGGCCTTTCCGTCTGCATGCCACCTACGATGAGTCGATTAGCCGAATGCTGGATGTGTTCGAGAAGGTGAACCGCGATATTCCGTTTAACGGCCTGCACTGGTTCTTCGATCACGCCGAGACCATCACCGAACGTAATATTGAACGTGTGAAGGCATTAGGCGGCGGCATCGCGGTACAGCACCGGATGGCCTTCCAGGGGGAATATTTCGTCGATCGCTACGGCAAAGAGGCGGTGAAACATACGCCGCCGGTGGCGAAAATGCTGGAACTGGACGTACCGGTAGGCTTGGGGACCGATGCGACCCGCGTCGCCAGTTATAACCCGTGGACCGCGCTGTACTGGCTGGTTTCCGGGCGTACCGTCGGCGGCATGGCGATGTACGACGATAACAACCGTCTGCCGCGCGACGTCGCCCTTGAGCTATGGACCGCCGGTAGCGCGTGGTTCTCCAGCGAGCAGGGTAAAAAAGGACGCATTGAGAAAGGGCAACTGGCTGACCTGGTGGTGCTGTCAAAAGACTACTTCAGCGTTGCCGAAGAAGAAATTAAGGGCATAGAGTCAGTGCTGACGGTAGTGGATGGCAAGGTAGTGTACGCGGCCGGTCATTTCTCGCCGCTGGCGCCGCCGCCAATTCCGGTATTGCCGGAGTGGTCGCCGGTGGTAAAAGTGCCAGGGCATTATCGCTCGGCGCCGCCTGCGGCCGCGAAGATTGGCGCGGTAGTGCAGATGCACCAGTGCTGCGGCAGCTGCGGCGTGCACGGACATCAGCATGATATTGCGCGCAAGTCGTCGATTCCGGTGGCGGATGAGCAGGCTTTCTGGGGCGTATTAGGCTGTTCTTGCTTCGCGTTCTGATACTTTTGCCCGGTGGCGCCGCGCTTACCGGGACTACAGCGAATATAACAGGTACAAAAAAGGCTCGCATTGGCGAGCCTTTTTATGGAAACGTCTAGCCGATTACAGGCTGGATACGTTTTCGGTCAGGTATTTAGCTACGCCTTCCGGAGATGCGGCCATACCTTCTTTTCCTTTTTCCCACTGAGCCGGGCAAACTTCACCGTGCTCTTCGTGGAACTGCAGCGCGTCAACCATACGCAGCATTTCGTCGATGTTACGGCCCAGCGGCAGGTCGTTAACAACCTGGTGGCGAACGATGCCGTTAGCGTCGATCAGGAAGGAACCGCGCAGCGCAACGCCTTCGTCCGGATGCTCGATACCGTAAGCTTTCTGAATTTCACGTTTGATGTCGGCAACCATCGCGTATTTAACCGGGCCAATACCGCCCTGGTCTACCGGGGTGTTACGCCATGCGTTGTGAACGAACTCGGAGTCGAAGGAAACGCCAACCACTTCTACGCCGCGTTTCTGGAATTCTTCGTAGCGCTTGTCGAAAGCGATCAGTTCAGACGGGCAAACGAAAGTGAAGTCCATTGGCCAGAAGAACAGGACGGTAGCTTTACCGTTGGTGTGCTGTTTGAAGTTGAATTTCTCAACGATTTCGCCGTTACCTAATACTGCTGCAGCGGTAAAGTCCGGAGCCTGACGAGTAACCAGAACCATATGATTCTCCTGTTATTACTAAGGTTAATTGGAACGCAACGCGGGCCAGTATAGGCAGAGGCGGGCAGGAACTCAATGCGGCGCTGACAATCGATGAGATAGGTTTTGCCTATTAATAATTATTCAATAGCGCTTTCAGAATAATCGTTTTGTGAGAAAGCGCAAGGTTTTACAGCGTTCTCTTTTTCGCCTGCTCCATCATTCGCGGATAAAAACGCCAGAATTGCTGCTCCAGTTGCCCATAGTGGTTATCAAGGTCGTACCATGAATCACGCAGCGCATCGAGGCGCGGGCGGCGACTGGCCATACCGTTCAGGACGCGCTGAATGAATTCCATATCCTGATAACGTTCCAGCCAGCGTTCGGACCACATATATTCATTGAGATTAACAAAGCGCGGCGGCGAATCCGGCAGAATTTGCGCTACCTGCGCGTGGGCGTAGCGCACAAACTCGTTTAGCGGCAGATCCGGCGACAGCTGCGCCCAGTGATGCGACAGGAAATGATCCCACATGACGTCGAGGGAAATTGGCGCGACGCGGCGGGTCTCGGGGCGAAACCATTCGCGCGCCGTTTTAACTTCCGCCAGATTGTCGGTCATTACATCTATACGCCGATGCATATAAATGCCGTCAACCACATCCGCAGGATACTCGCCCTGCGGGTTACCGCGGACAAAATCGGCCAGCAGGTTGCCCGGCAGCGAGCTATCCGCAAGATGGGCGAGATGTAAATGCGCGAGAAAATTCATATCGACTTCAATCCTTCACACGGTCATGCCGTTCTTGCTGGTTAATCATGGTATTCCGCTATTATATCCAGCGTTGAATAGGGTAACGGTTGCAGGAAGACCCGCCCGGCACTAGACTACCCGCCTCTTTATTTAGTCTGAGTCATCGTCATGCGCGTTACCGATTTTTCCTTTGAATTACCTGAATCCCTGATTGCTCACTATCCGCAGCCGGAGCGCAGTAGCTGCCGCTTGCTGTCGCTGGACGGGCCGACGGGCGCGCTGACGCACGGTACTTTCACCGATCTGCTCGATAAGCTCAACCCTGGCGATCTGCTGGTCTTTAACAACACCCGGGTGATCCCGGCGCGTCTGTTTGGGCGTAAAGCCAGCGGCGGCAAGATTGAAGTGCTGGTTGAGCGCATGCTGGATGATAAACGTATTCTGGCACATATTCGCGCCTCTAAAGCGCCGAAGCCGGGGGCGGAGCTGCTGTTAGGCGATGACGAAAGCATTAACGCCACGATGCTGGCGCGCCACGGCGCGCTGTTTGAAGTTGAATTCAACGATGAGCGCCCGGTGCTCGATATCCTGAACAGCATCGGTCATATGCCGCTGCCGCCGTATATCGACCGCCCGGACGAAGACGCGGATCGCGAGCTGTACCAGACGGTTTACGGCACCAAGCCGGGCGCGGTCGCCGCGCCGACCGCCGGCCTGCATTTTGACGATCCGCTGCTGGAAAAGCTGCGCGCGAAAGGCATTGAGATGGCGTTTGTGACGCTGCACGTTGGCGCAGGAACCTTCCAGCCGGTGCGCGTTGACAGCATCGAAGAGCACATCATGCACTCTGAATATGCGGAAGTGCCGCAGGATGTGGTCGATGCGGTTCTGGCGGCGAAAGCGCGCGGTAACCGCGTCATCGCCGTCGGCACCACTTCCGTGCGTTCGCTGGAAAGCGCGGCGCAGGCGGCGAAAAATGGCCTGATTGAGCCGTTCTTTGCCGATACGCAGATCTTTATCTATCCGGGATATCAGTACAAAGTCATCGATGCGCTGGTGACTAACTTCCATCTCCCTGAATCCACACTGATTATGTTGGTCTCCGCTTTCGCTGGCTATCAGCATACCATGAACGCCTATAAGGCTGCGGTAGAACAAAAATATCGCTTTTTTAGCTACGGTGACGCGATGTTTATCACGTACAATCCGCAGGCTATTTCTGAGCGTCCCTAAAAAGGCCACACGCCGGCTTTCTGACGCCTTGACGCATTTTTTAGCCACGGAATCATTCCGCGGCGAGTATTTAAACGTCGGACTGTTTTTCTGACGCAGGAGCAATAATGAAATTTGAACTTGATACCACCGATGGCCGCGCGCGTCGCGGCCGTTTGGTGTTTGATCGCGGCGTGGTTGAAACGCCAGCCTTTATGCCCGTTGGTACCTACGGCACCGTCAAAGGGATGACGCCGGAAGAAGTTGAAGCCACCGGCGCGCAAATCATCCTCGGCAACACCTTCCACCTGTGGCTGCGCCCGGGCCAGGAAATCATGAAGCTGCACGGCGACCTGCATGATTTCATGCAGTGGAAAGGGCCGATCCTCACCGATTCCGGCGGTTTCCAGGTCTTCAGCCTTGGCGATATCCGTAAGATCACCGAACAGGGCGTGCACTTCCGCAATCCGATCAACGGCGATCCGATTTTCCTCGATCCGGAAAAATCGATGGAGATTCAGTACGATCTCGGTTCCGATATCGTGATGATTTTCGACGAATGTACGCCGTACCCGGCAGACTGGGATTACGCTAAGCGTTCGATGGAGATGTCTCTGCGCTGGGCGAAGCGCAGCCGTGACCGTTTCGATGGTCTCGGCAACAAAAACGCGCTCTTTGGCATCATTCAGGGCAGCGTTTACGAAGATTTACGAGATATCTCGGTGAAAGGTCTGGTAGAGATTGGCTTTGATGGCTACGCTGTCGGCGGTTTGGCTGTCGGCGAGCCGAAGGAAGACATGCACCGTATCCTGGAGCACGTTTGCCCGCAGATCCCGGCAGATAAACCGCGATACCTGATGGGCGTCGGGAAACCGGAAGACCTGGTGGAAGGGGTACGTCGCGGCATCGATATGTTTGACTGCGTTATGCCGACGCGCAACGCGCGTAACGGCCATCTCTTCGTGACCGATGGCGTAGTGAAAATCCGCAACGCGAAGCATAAAAGCGATACATCGCCGCTGGATGCTGAGTGCGATTGCTATACGTGTCGCAATTATTCACGTGCTTACTTGCATCATCTTGATCGTTGCAACGAAATATTGGGCGCGCGCCTCAATACCATTCATAACCTGCGCTACTATCAGCGTTTAATGGCTGGTTTACGCAAGGCTATCGAAGAGGGTAAATTAGAGAGCTTCGTGACCGATTTTTACCAACGTCAGGGGCGTTCCGTTCCTCCTTTGAACGTTGATTAATTTTAATAATGAGGGAATTTCAATGAGCTTTTTTATTTCTGATGCGGTAGCAGCAACCGGCGCGCCGGCGCAGGGCAGCCCAATGTCTCTGATTCTGATGCTGGTGGTGTTCGGTCTGATTTTTTACTTCATGATCCTGCGCCCACAGCAGAAACGTACTAAAGAGCACAAGAATCTGATGAGCTCTATCGCCAAAGGTGATGAAGTCCTGACTAACGGCGGTCTGGTTGGTCGTGTGACTAAAGTCGCGGAAAATGGCTACATCGCTATCGCGCTGAACGATACCACCGAAGTGGTTATCAAACGTGACTTCGTAGCTGCCGTTCTGCCGAAAGGCACCATGAAGGCGCTGTAATTACCATTTTCCCTAAGGGAACTGCCGTGTTAAACCGTTATCCTTTGTGGAAGTACGTTATGCTGGTCGTCGTGATTATCGTCGGCCTGATTTACGCGCTTCCCAACCTGTATGGTGAGGATCCGGCTGTTCAAATCACTGGCGCGCGCGGCGTCGCCGCCAGTGAGCAAACGCTGATCCAGGTCCAGAAAACTTTACAAGAAGAAAAAATCACCGCGAAGTCTGTGGCACTGGAAGAGGGCGCAATTCTTGCGCGCTTCGACACCACCGACACTCAGCTGCGAGCGCGCGAAGCGCTGGTTAATCTGCTGGGTGACAAATACGTCGTGGCGCTAAACCTTGCTCCTGCTACCCCGCGCTGGCTGGCGGCGATGTATGCCGAGCCGATGAAGCTGGGTCTTGACCTGCGCGGCGGCGTCCACTTCCTGATGGAAGTGGACATGGACACCGCATTAGGCAAACTGCAGGAACAAAACATCGATAGCCTGCGCAGCGAGCTGCGTGACAAAGGCATTCCTTACTCCACCGTGCGTAAGGAAGACAACTACGGTCTGAGCATCGTCTTCCGCGACAGCGCGGCGCGCGACCAGGCTATCTCTTATCTCAGCCCGCGCCATCGCGATCTGGTTATTTCAAGCCAGGGTAACAATGCGCTGAAAGCGGTGATGACCGACGAACGTCTGAAAGAAGCCCGTGAATACGCCGTTCAGCAGAACATCAACATTCTGCGTAACCGTGTAAACCAGCTCGGCGTGGCCGAACCGCTGGTTCAGCGTCAAGGTTCCGACCGTATCGTGGTTGAACTGCCGGGTATCCAGGATACCGCGCGTGCGAAGGAAATCCTTGGCGCGACCGCGACGCTGGAATTCCGTCTGGTGAACACCAACGTCGATCAGTCCGCAGCCGCTTCTGGCCGCGTACCGGGCGATTCGGAAGTGAAAGATACCCGTGAAGGCCGTCCGGTGGTGCTGTATAAGCGCGTGATCCTGACCGGCGACCATATCACCGACTCCACTTCCAGCATGGACGAGTACAACCAGCCGCAGGTTAACATCTCGCTCGATAGCGCGGGTGGCAACATCATGTCTAACTTCACCAAGGACAATATCGGTAAACCGATGGCGACCCTGTTCGTGGAGTACAAAGACAGCGGTAAGAAAGATGCCAACGGTCGCGCTATCCTTGCGAAAGAGGAAGAGGTGATTAACATCGCCAATATCCAGTCTCGCCTTGGCAATAGCTTCCGTATCACCGGTATCAGCAACCCGACCGAAGCGCGTCAGCTTTCTCTGCTGCTGCGTGCGGGCGCCCTGATTGCGCCGATTCAGATCGTTGAAGAACGTACTATCGGCCCAACTCTGGGTATGCAGAACATCAAGCAGGGCCTGGAAGCGTGTCTGGCCGGTCTGGTGGTCTCTATCCTGTTCATGATCTTCTTCTATAAGAAGTTCGGTCTGATTGCGACCTCCGCGCTGATTGCTAACCTGGTGCTGATTGTCGGCATTATGTCCCTGATTCCTGGGGCAACGCTGACCATGCCGGGTATCGCGGGTATCGTCTTAACCCTTGCGGTGGCGGTCGATGCTAACGTACTGATTAACGAGCGTATCAAAGAAGAGCTGAGCAACGGACGTACCGTTCAGCAGGCGATTGACGAAGGTTATAAGGGCGCATTTAGCTCTATCTTCGACGCCAACGTGACGACGCTAATTAAGGTTATCATCCTGTACGCGGTCGGTACCGGTGCCATTAAAGGGTTTGCGATTACTACCGGTATCGGTATCGCGACCTCAATGTTTACCGCTATCGTCGGCACCCGTGCCATCGTGAACCTGCTGTACGGCGGCAAGCGCGTGAAAAAGCTGTCTATCTGAGGAGTGCGTTGTGGCACAGGAATATACTGTTGAACAATTGAACCACGGCCGTAAAGTCTGGGACTTTATGCGCTGGGACTACTGGGCCTTCGGCATTTCAGGTTTTCTGCTGATTGTGTCGATCGCCATCATCGGCGTCCGCGGGTTTAACTGGGGTCTCGATTTCACCGGCGGTACGGTGATTGAAATTACCCTCGAAAAACCGGTTGATATGGACCAGCTGCGCGATTCGCTGCAGAAAGCGGGCTTTGAGGAGCCGCAGCTGCAGAACTTCGGCAGCAGCCGCGACATCATGGTGCGTATGCCGCCGGTACACGATGCCAACGGCAGCCAGGAGCTGGGCAGCAAAGTCGTTAACGTAATTAACGAATCGACCAGCCAAAGCGCGACGGTGAAACGTATTGAGTTCGTTGGCCCGAGCGTGGGCGCGGACCTTGCGCAAACCGGCGCTCTGGCGCTGATTGCGGCGCTGGTGTGTATCCTTATCTATGTCGGCTTCCGCTTTGAATGGCGACTGGCGGCAGGGGTCGTTATCGCACTGGCGCACGACGTGGTGATTACCATGGGCGTGCTGTCGTTGTTCCATATCGAGATTGACCTGACCATCGTCGCATCATTGATGTCGGTCATCGGTTACTCGTTGAACGATAGTATCGTGGTATCGGACCGTATCCGTGAAAACTTCCGTAAGATCCGTCGCGGTACGCCGTACGAAATCTTTAACGTGTCGTTGACCCAGACGCTGCACCGTACCTTGATCACCTCCGGTACCACCCTGATGGTGATCCTGATGCTGTTCCTCTTCGGCGGCCCGATTCTGGAAGGCTTCTCGCTGACCATGCTGATCGGTGTATCCATCGGTACGGCTTCTTCTATCTACGTCGCGTCCGCGCTGGCGTTGAAACTGGGCATGAAGCGCGAGCATCTGATCCAGCAGAAGGTCGAAAAAGAAGGGGCGGATCAGCCGTCTATTCTGCCGTAATCGGTTCAGTTGAGATAAAGCAATCCTGGCCTTGTGGCCGGGATTTTTTTTGCCAAAATTATCCGGCCTCGGCTACAAGTGCGGAAAAATCGCCTCTTTAGCCCTGATTTCTCCAGAAAACCTCGCCTCTGCCTTCATCTTCAGCATAAAACAAACTTAGTAAACCTTCGCCAGGCAACTCGCTACCTGCAACATTTATCTCTGCAAATCACGGCCCTCAGCCCGCATCTATGCGGGCTGCTCCGACCTTCCGGGAACGTCTCAGCGATTTTGAGGCCACCAACACCGGCAGTTTCAGCCAGCATGGTGAATAAATTAACGGCAGGCCGCACGGACCGTAGGCCGGATAAGGCGCAGCTGCCATCCGGCGCAAAAGCGGCTCCTTATCCGCGGATATTGCCCGGCGGCGCTGCGCTTGCAATAACCCTTCAAACAGGGATATCTGCGCAGGTTGAGTATACCCACAACCTGATATGCCAAATTCTGAAAACCGTTTAGCACACTGCTGACAGTATGCTGTCAGGAGCCCTCTCGTACACTGCTTGTGAACTCACTAACGAGCAGGAGGAAGTATGAACAACGTGATTAACTGGTTTGAAATTCCGGTCGCAGATATGGATCGCGCCGTCGCGTTTTATGAGCCGGTAATGCAGGTGACGTTACGTCGTGAAACCATGGATTGCGCGGACCTGGCCGTCTTCCCACATCAGGACCCGGCCCCCGGCGGCGCGTTGGCTAAATTTGACGGTATCGCGCCATCGCCGCAGGGCGCTATTATTTATCTGCATACCGACAACCTTGCCGCGACGCTGGATCGTATCGCCTCGGCGGGAGGAGCGTGCGTATTTGGCCCGCTGGCGCTGCCGAATGATATTGGTACCATCGCCCTGTTTGCCGACAGCGAAGGCAACCGTGTAGGTTTGCATCAACCGGTTTAACCTGACTATTTAGCGAAACGAGAAATGACCCGACGCGCCGACCGTTTATTTCAGATAGTGCAGATCCTGCGCGGCAGGCGGCTAACTACTGCCGCGCTGCTGGCGGAACGGTTGGGCGTGTCGGAGCGTACCGTCTATCGCGATATCCGCGACCTCTCGCTCTCAGGCGTCCCGGTTGAGGGGGAGGCCGGGAGCGGTTATCGTCTGCTGGCGGGTTACGACCTGCCGCCACTCATGTTGACCACCAAAGAATCCGAAGCGCTCATTGCGGCGATTCGACTGTTAAAAACCTGGGGCGGCGATGCGCTTTCGCAGTCGCTGGAGTCAGCCCAGGAAAAAATGCTGGCGATTTTGCCGGAAGAGAGGCGGCGCAAAGCGGAGCAGACCCGGCTGTTTGCCCCCGACCTTGGCGCGCATCGTTATGCTAAAACCCATTTTGACGTTATCCATCAGGCTGTATCCAATCAGCAGGTATTACAGCTTCACTACCAGGATGAATCCGGTCAGGTGACGCGGCGTGAAGTGCTGCCGCTGGGGCTATTTTTCTGGGGGGAGCGTTGGCTGCTGGTGGCCTGGTGCGAACTGCGCAGTGATTATCGTAACTTTCGACTCGACCGTTGTCTGGAGGTAAGGGCGACCGAGCGTCGTTTCAGCGAGTGCGCCGACCGTTCATTGAGTGATTTCTTACGCAAGGTGAGATGTGAGGAGCGATAAAAAAACGCCCGGTTGGCGTAAACGCGCACCGGGCGCTCTGTTACAGGAAAAGGCGCTTAGAAGTTGTAACCGACAACGAAGTAACCACCCCAGCCGGTAGAGCGTACGCTGAAGTCGCCGTCGCCGAAGTTCAGCTTAGCATCATCAGCCCACTGGCCGCCGTTATGGAAGTAACGCGCGACGATAGAGTAGTGCCAGTGCGCGTAGTTCAGCGCCAGGATGTGGCTGGACGCGATAGAGTTGCTGGTACGCGCGTGCTTACCGTTCATATCGTAGAAGTTGTCGTCGCCAAGGTCAGAACCCCAGTCGAAGTTGGTGAAGCCGATATAGCTCAGCGAACCGCCCCACAGGTCGGTCAGCGGAACGAAGTATTTCACCTTGAAGCGGTAGCCGTCCCACTCGTTTTCGTTGGAGGCGCCGTAGTTCTGCCACTGGTATTTAGCATAGATGTTCAGCGACAGGCTCATCGGCAGACCGGTATCGATGTCGGTACCCAGACCCATATACCAGGTGCTTTGCTCCTGAGAGTCGTTGCGGCCCATATCGTAGATATAGTTGTTCGCGAAGTACCACTCTTTGAACGGTCCGAAGCTCAGATCGGTGTTGGTCAGCTTGTCGATAGAGAAACGCGGTTCGATCTCCATAAACAGCGGGGAGCCTTTGTTCCAGATACCTTTCGCCGTGCTGTTGCCGCCGAAGAAGACCGGCGCATCGATATAGCCGTAGAAATCAAACCAATCTTTTTTAGCAAACGCTTCGTATTCCAGATAGGTATCGTTACGGATCTGCGGTCCAAAACGAGTGTGGTAGCTACCGACCACGTTCACACTCTGGTGCCACCAATCAGACAGGTACTGCGGTTTTTCAGTTTCTGCCGCGCCAGCGGTGAAAGAAGCGGAAAGCGCCACAACAGCGCTCGCTGCCAGTAATGTTTTTTTCATGTTGATGCCACTGTTTAAATTAAGCCAAAAGGCGTTAAGAAAATTGCCGAAGCGTTGCTAAATATTTCGTCTTTCTGTGGGGGTCTATTATAGAAATCATTGCTCACAAAAATACGTGTTGTTTCACATAACCAGAACATGCGTAATCGATTGCGTTCACGATTCTATGCATTTCTTGACAAAATGCTACTGAAAATCGCCTTCAGGAGCGATTTCTAATGAACTCTTATGAAAAGTTGTAAATGGATAACTTCGATAGATGAAAACTGGGGCGCCGGGCCGTTTTGCCCGGCGTGAGCGCTTACTGCGCGCTGGCAGGTTGGATATCGTGGATACGAATAAAGCCGACTTTATCAGGCGTCACATTCAGGCGCAGCGGGATATCGACATCGCTGGGCGCCAGGATGCTGGCCGGGGCGCTAATCAGCTGATCCTGGACGTTGACTTCCTGATAGCTGTGGGTGGTACCGGTGATCTGCCCGGAAGCGACGGTCGCGGTGAAGGCCGGGAGCGGATCGTTAGACTCGCCCTGGATACGTAAGGTCAGGCGCGAACCGTCGCCATCGGCCGTAATACTGCCCACTGACATGCGCAGGGTGCCGATCTGGCTCTCCAGCCGCGCCGGCGTTTTAGCATCCGGTAGCAGGTAGACGCCGCTGGTGGATTTAGCATTCAGTGCGTTTTGCTGAGTGATTTTTATCGTTTGCTGATTCAGCTGGGTCATCTCTTTGCTCAGCGTACTGACGCTCTCGTTCATCTGACGAACTTCGCTTTGCTGGGCGCAGGCGGTAAGGGTGAACAGGCTGCCGATGATAGCCAGTTGTAGGTAACGTCTTGTCATGGTCAGGATTCCGTTTACAGAGGATGATTAATGGTAGCTAAACTGAATTGGCCTACCATAGATCCTTTGTCTCAAAAGCTCTTTCTTTGTAGTCCGCTGACTTCAGGGTAAACTACCCTTCAGATTAACTACCTGTCAGGACGCGCCATGCATTGCCCTTTCTGTTTCGCCGTGGATACCAAAGTCATCGATTCTCGCCTGGTCGGCGAAGGCTCCTCCGTGCGTCGTCGTCGGCAGTGTCTGGTCTGCAATGAACGCTTTACCACTTTTGAAGTGGCGGAACTGGTAATGCCGCGGGTGGTAAAAAGCAACGACGTGCGCGAACCTTTCAACGAAGACAAGCTGCGTAGCGGGATGTTGAAAGCGCTGGAAAAGCGACCGGTCAGCGCCGATGACGTTGAAATGGCGGTAAATCACATCAAAACCCATCTGCGCGGCACCGGTGAACGTGAAGTCGCGAGTAAAATGATCGGTAATCTGGTGATGGAACAGCTGAAGAAGCTCGACAAGGTCGCCTATATTCGCTTCGCTTCCGTCTATCGCAGTTTCGAAGATATTAAAGAGTTCGGCGAAGAAATCGCCCGTTTACAGGACTAAGCCATGCAGGACGAAATGTACATGGCGCGAGCGCTGAAGCTTGCCGCGCGCGGACGCTTTACTACCCATCCTAATCCCAACGTCGGCTGCGTGATTGTAAAAGACGGCGAGATCGTCGGCGAGGGCTTCCACTATCGGGCCGGCGAGCCGCACGCCGAAGTGCACGCGCTGCGTATGGCCGGCGAGAAAGCCAAAGGCGCGACCGCCTACGTCACTCTCGAGCCCTGCAGCCACCATGGCCGCACGCCGCCGTGCTGCGATGCGCTGATCGCCGCGGGCGTTGCTCGTGTGGTAGCGGCAATGCAGGACCCGAATCCGCAGGTGGCCGGTCGCGGCCTGTATCGCCTGCAGCAGGCAGGTATTGACGTCAGCCATGGGCTGATGATGAATGAAGCGGAAGCGCTGAATAAAGGTTTTCTGAAGCGGATGCGCACCGGTTTTCCGTGGATCCAACTGAAGATGGGCGCTTCGCTTGATGGCCGTACGGCGATGGCCAGCGGCGAAAGCCAGTGGATCACCTCGCCGCAGGCGCGGCGCGACGTGCAGCGCCTGCGCGCGCAGAGCCACGCTATTCTGACCAGCAGCGCGACCGTGCTGGCGGACGATCCGGCGTTGACCGTGCGCTGGCAAGAGCTGAGCGCCGATACGCAGGCGCTCTATCCGCAGGAAAATCTGCGTCAACCGCTGCGTATCGTCATCGATAGCCAAAACCGCGTCACGCCGGAGCATCGAATTGTTCATCAGCAAGGTGAAACCCTGTTTGCCCGCACCCATGCCGATGAACGTACCTGGCCTGACAATGTGCGTACCTTGCTGGTGCCGGAACATAACGGCCATCTCGATCTCGTGCTGCTGATGATGCAGCTTGGTAAACAGCAGGTGAACAGCATTTGGGTGGAAGCGGGGCCGACGCTGGCCGGCGCTTTGCTACAGGCCGGGCTGGTGGATGAGCTTATCGTCTACATTGCGCCTAAACTGTTAGGCAGTGACGCGCGCGGTTTATGCGCGCTGCCGGGGCTTGAGAAACTGAGCCAGGCCCCCCATTTCAAATTCAACGAGATACGTCAGGTCGGACCCGATGTCTGCCTGCATTTAACGACTGCGTGATGTATTCCTAATATTAGGAAGCAGCGCCCAGAATATTATGATAAAATCCGCCCCCCTTGCGGGGCACATGAACCCGAAGGAAGAGTATGAACATTATTGAAGCTAACGTTGCTACCCCGGACGCTCGCGTCGCCATCACCATTGCGCGTTTCAACAACTTTATCAATGACAGCCTGCTGGAAGGCGCGATTGACGCCCTCAAGCGCATTGGTCAGGTAAAAGATGAAAACATCACCGTTGTTTGGGTTCCAGGCGCGTATGAGCTGCCGCTGGCGGCTGGCGCACTGGCAAAAACCGGTAAATATGACGCGGTGATCGCGCTGGGTACGGTGATTCGCGGCGGTACCGCCCACTTTGAATATGTGGCTGGCGGTGCAAGCAATGGCCTGGCGCACGTCGCTCAGGACAGTGAAATCCCGGTAGCCTTCGGTGTTCTGACTACTGAAAGTATTGAACAAGCCATCGAACGCGCTGGCACCAAAGCCGGTAACAAAGGCGCAGAAGCCGCGCTGACCGCGCTGGAAATGATTAACGTATTGAAAGCCATCAAGGCCTGATTTTTTGTAAGGGGAATTCCGTGAAACCTGCTGCTCGTCGCCGCGCCCGTGAGTGTGCCGTCCAGGCGCTCTACTCCTGGCAGTTGTCCCAGAACGACATCGCTGATGTTGAATACCAGTTCCTGGCGGAACAGGATGTAAAAGATGTAGACGTTCTGTATTTCCGTGAACTGCTGTCCGGAGTGGCGACTAACAGCGCGTATCTCGACGGTCTGATGAAGCCATACCTGTCGCGCCAGCTGGAAGAGCTGGGTCAGGTAGAAAAAGCGGTACTGCGTATTGCGCTGTTTGAGCTGTCGAAGCGTGACGACGTGCCGTATAAAGTGGCTATCAACGAAGCTATCGAGCTGGCGAAAACCTTCGGCGCTGAAGATAGCCACAAGTTTGTCAACGGCGTGCTGGATAAAGCGGCCCCGGTAATCCGTCCCCGCAAAAAGTAAACTGCAGGCCGGGCTTTGTAGGATCAGATCCTGCGAACCCGGCCTTATTCTTTTCTTTGCTGAGGCATAACGTATGGCATGCGGCGAATTTTCCCTGATTGCCCGTTATTTTGATCGCGTTAAAAGCGCCCGCCTTGATGTTGAAACCGGCATCGGCGATGACTGCGCGCTCCTGAATATCCCTGAGAAAAAAACGCTGGCAATCAGCACCGACACCCTGGTGGCGGGCAACCACTTTTTAGCCGACATCGACCCTGCCGACCTGGCCTATAAAGCGCTGGCGGTGAACCTGAGCGATTTGGCGGCGATGGGCGCGGAACCGGCGTGGTTGACGCTGGCGCTCACTTTGCCGGAAGCAGACGAAGCGTGGCTTGAAGCCTTTAGCGACAGTCTGTTTGTCCAGCTTAACTATTACGATATGCAGCTAATCGGCGGCGACACCACGCGTGGGCCGCTATCGATGACGCTGGGTATCCACGGCTTTGTACCGCCGGGCCGCGCGATGAAGCGTTCCGGTGCCAAGCCAGGCGACTGGATTTATGTCACCGGCACGCCCGGTGATAGCGCCGCCGGGCTGGCGCTTTTACAGGACCGGTTAACGGTTGATTCGCCAGCGGATGCCGATTACCTGCTGGCGCGCCATTTGCGTCCGATGCCCCGCGTACTGCAGGGCCAGGCGCTGCGCGATCTGGCCAATTCAGCGATCGATCTTTCTGACGGTCTGATTTCTGACCTTGGTCATATCCTGAAGGCCAGCGCCTGCGGCGCGCGTATCGATCTCGATGCGATGCCGTATTCCGATGCCATGCTGCGCCAGGTTGATCCTGAGCAGGCGCTGCGCTGGGCGCTCGCCGGCGGCGAAGATTATGAGCTGTGCTTTACCGTACCTGAGCTCAACCGCGGGGCGCTCGATGTCGCGATTGGTCAGCTAGGCGCGCGTTTTACCTGTATCGGCCAGATCGTGGCGGAAGCAGATGGACTGCAGTTTACCCGTGAGGGTAAGCCGATTAAATTGGATTTAAAGGGGTACGATCATTTTGGCACGCAGTAGAGACGAGGCGAAAAGCCGCCTTAATATGCGCAATCCCTGGCACCTGCTGGCGACCGGGTTCGGTAGCGGGCTGAGTCCGGTGGTTCCGGGAACGATGGGGTCGCTGGCGGCGATTCCGTTCTGGTATCTGATGACCTTTCTCCCCTGGCAGCTCTATTCGCTGGTGGTGATGATGAGCATCTGTATCGGCGTCTATCTTTGTCACCGTACGGCCAAAGATATGGGCACCCATGACCACGGCAGCATCGTTTGGGATGAGTTTGTCGGGATGTGGATCACCCTGATGGCGTTACCGACGATGGACTGGCAGTGGGTGGCAGCCGGTTTCGTTATTTTCCGTATCTTCGATATGTGGAAGCCATGGCCAATTCGTTGGTTCGACCGCAACATCCATGGCGGAATGGGGATCATGGTCGACGATATCGTCGCCGGGGTGATCTCCGCCGGCGTACTTTATCTGATAGGCCACCACTGGCCGATAGGTATAATTTAAATCTGCACCCCGGCACGGCCGGGGTTTAAATTGCGGCGTTACTTGAAGCCGACGATTGGGTGGGGCCGATAGGGGGCTTCCAGCTTATCGATCTGTTCCGGCGTCAGAGTTAAATCGACGGCATGCAGGAGCTCATCCAGCTGTTCCTGACGCGAGGCGCCAATAATCGGCGCAGCCACGCCGGGCTTGCTTAAGAGCCAGGCCAGCGCCACCTGTGCGCGGTTGGCATCTAATTCTTCAGCCACTTCCTCCAGCTTCTGCGCTATCTGCTCATCATTGGCGTCGGTGGCGCTATACAGCGATTTACCGAACTCATCAGAGACGAGGCGTGCAGTCGTTTCTCCCCATGGCCGCGTCAAACGGCCGCGCGCCAGCGGGCTCCACGGCATGACCGCAATCCCTTTGCGCTGGCATAGCGGCAACATCTCGTTTTCTTCTTCGCGATAAATCAGGTTGTAGTGATCCTGCATGGTGACGAAGCGTGCCCAATTGTTCTGTTCCTGCAGAGCGAGCGCCTGGGCGAACTGTCGGGCATGCATAGATGATGCGCCGATATAGCGCGCTTTCCCGGCGCGAACGACATCGCTGAGCGCCTCCAGCGTCTCTTCGATCGGCGTGGCGTAATCCCAGCGGTGGATCTGCAACAGGTCGACATAGTCCATTCCCAGACGGCGCAGGCTATCGTCGATGGATCGCATGATTTGCGCGCGTGACAGCCCCTGCGGCAGATCGCCGACCTGATGATAAACTTTGGTGGCGACGATCACCGAATCGCGGCGAGCATATTCCCGCAGCGCGCGGCCAAGGATCTCTTCGCTGCTGCCATCGGAATAGTTGTTCGAGGTATCAAAGAAGTTAATTCCGCCTTCCAGCGCACGTTTAATCAGTGGACGGCTACTTTCTTCGGGCAGCGTCCAGGCGTGATTGCCGCGGTCAGGCTCGCCGAAGGTCATGCAGCCAAGACAGAGTCGGGAAACGCGAAGATGGGTATCGCCAAGAGGGATGTAGTGCATAAGACGCTCCTGCTACTTTAAAGGGAATCCTTTAAGCATAGCAGGAGCGGTATGGGCAATTATGCCAACCAGTCGCGGATTTTGGCTTCGATACCGGCGGCATCCAGGCCGAGGTCGGCGCGAACTTCTTCTTGAGTCCCCTGCGGGATAAAGAAGTCCGGCAGGCCGATGTTCAGCACCGGTACCGCGCGACGGTGGGCCATCAACAGCTCGTTGACGCCGCTGCCAGCGCCGCCCATGACGGCGTTCTCTTCAAGCGTGACCAACACATCGTGATCGGCGGCAAGCTGCAGGATCAGCGCCTCATCAAGCGGTTTCACAAAACGCATATCGACCAGCGTCGCATTGAGTTTTTCCGCAACCTGAGCGGCTTCCGGCAGTAAAGTCCCGAAGTTAAGAATTGCCAGCTTCTCGCCGTTACGTTTCACCACGCCTTTCCCGATCGGCAGCGACGCCAGTGGTGCCAGTTCCGCGCCAGTACCTGTGCCTCGCGGATAGCGTACTGCGCTAGGGCCGTCGTTATAGTGGTATCCGGTGTAGAGCATCTGGCGACATTCATTCTCGTCGCTCGGGGTCATGATCACCATTTCCGGAATGCAGCGCAGGAAGGAGAGATCGAATGCCCCCTGATGCGTCTGACCGTCGGCGCCGACGATGCCCGCGCGATCGATTGCAAACAGTACCGGCAGCTTTTGAATGGCGACATCATGGATCACCTGATCGTAAGCGCGCTGCAGGAAGGTTGAGTAAATCGCCACGATCGGCTTATAGCCGCCAATCGCCATCCCGGCGGCAAAGGTGACTGCGTGCTGTTCGGCAATGGCGACATCAAAATATTGATCGGGGAATTTCTTCGAGAACTCGACCATGCCCGAACCTTCACGCATCGCCGGGGTGACGGCCATCAGTTTGTCATCCTTCGCCGCGGTTTCGCACAGCCAGTCGCCAAAGATTTTCGAATAGGTTGGCAGGCCGCCGCTGCTTTTTGGCAGCACGCCGCTGGTGTGATCGAATTTCGGTACCGCGTGGAAGGTGATGGGATCTTTTTCAGCCGGTTCATATCCACGGCCTTTTTTGGTCATGATGTGCAAGAACTGCGGTCCTTTCAGATCGCGCATATTCTTCAACGTATTGACCAGACCCAGTACATCGTGGCCATCTACCGGACCGATGTAGTTAAAGCCCATCTCTTCAAACAGCGTGCCGGGCACCACCATACCTTTAATATGCTCTTCGGTACGCTTAAGCAGTTCTTTAATCGGCGGTACGCCGGAGAAGACTTTTTTGCCGCCTTCACGTAGCGAAGAGTACAGCTTGCCGGACAGCAGCTGCGCCAGATGGTTGTTCAACGCGCCGACATTCTCTGAGATCGACATTTCATTGTCGTTCAGCACCACCAGCATGTCTGGTTTGATATCGCCCGCGTGGTTCATCGCCTCAAATGCCATCCCGGCGGTGATCGCGCCATCGCCAATGACGCAAACGGTGCGCCGCTGCTTGCCTTCTTTTTCGGCGGCAATAGCGACCCCAATACCCGCGGAGATAGAGGTAGAGGAGTGACCGACGCTCAGTACGTCATATTCGCTTTCGCCGCGCCACGGGAACGGATGCAACCCGCCTTTCTGGCGAATAGTGCCGATTTTATCGCGACGGCCGGTGAGAATTTTGTGCGGGTAAGCCTGATGGCCGACGTCCCAGATTAAGCGGTCGAAAGGCGTATTGTAGACATAGTGCAGCGCCACGGTCAGTTCAACCGTGCCAAGGCCAGAGGCAAAATGGCCGCTTGAGCGGCTCACGCTGTCCAGAAGATAACGGCGCAGCTCATCGCAAAGCTTAGGCAGGCTATCTTTTGGCAGCAGGCGCAACTCCTGGGTGGAATCTACCAGCGCCAGGGTTGGGTATTTGGCAATATCAAAACTCATCAGAGACTCATTTATTGTTTATTTATCGCGCTGAATAATGTAATTCGCGAGCGCTTCCAGTGCCGTGGTATCCAGCGATTGCGCTGCCAGCTCATCTAAAGCCTGGCGGGCATCGGCAATCAGATCGCGCGCTTTCTGCTGGGCTTGCTCAAGACCCAAAAGCGCCGGATAGGTACTTTTGCCTAACTGTTGGTCGGCACCCTGACGTTTGCCAAGAGTCGCAGTATCACCTACCACATCGAGAATGTCATCCTGCACCTGGAAGGCGAGGCCGATATTCTCAGCGAAGCGATCGAGCGCTGGCAGCGCCTGACGGCCACGCTCGCCGGCGCTCAGCGCGCCAAGACGAACCGCCGCGCGGATAAGCGCTCCGGTCTTATGGCGATGAATTCGCTCCAGCGCCTGTAGATTGACCTGTTCGCCTTCCGCCTCGAGATCCAGCGCCTGACCGCCGCACATTCCGGCGACGCCGCTGGCCTGGGCCAGTTCGGAAACCATCGCCAGACGGTCGCGATCCGGCACTTCCGGCATCGGCGTATCACTTAGTATAGAAAATGCCAGCGTTTGCAGGGCGTCGCCGGCAAGAATTGCGTTCGCTTCGCCAAACTTGATGTGGCACGTGGGTTGACCGCGGCGCAGATCGTCGTCGTCCATCGCCGGCAGATCGTCATGCATCAGTGAGTAGGCATGAATACATTCGACGGCGGCGGCTGGGGCATCCAGCGTAGAACGGCTAACGCCGAACATCTCGCCGGTGGCGTAAACCAGGAAAGGGCGCAGGCGTTTACCGCCTAATAATGCGCCATAGTGCATGGCTTCAACCAGCGGAGTGTTCTGAAACGGCAGCGGAGAGATAAAACGGCGCAGCGCGTCATTGGCCTGGGAGACACAGGCCTGTAATTGTTGCGGGAAGTCCATTTATTCAGCGTCCGGCGTAAAGGGAGTCAACGGCGCATCTTCGCTATCGGCCAGCAGGATTTGGACACGCTGTTCGGCCTGTTGCAGTTTCGTCTGCCCCTGGCGCGCGAGCTGCACGCCGCGTTCAAATTCGCTGAGCGCTTCTTCCAGCGGTAGTGAGCCGCTTTCCAGACGATTAACGATCTGCTCGAGTTCGCCTAAAGCGCTCTCAAAGCTGGCCGGGGCCTCATTTTTCTTTGGCATAGTGAATATAGACTCTTGTTATGTCTCGATGGCTATCAGTATGGTAACGGAGTCGGGCGGTTAAGCAAACTCGCGGCATTCACCCTACGGATACATTTTTGCGAAAATGCGCAATGCCAGGCGAAAAGCGAACAATGATGGTATACTCCGCGCCCTGGATGCAGACGCTGTGTTGCGCCTGTACAATTTTTTTGCTTAAAGCCCCGTCGGGCTTGCCAACGAACTAATGTCGCTATGAAGTTTATCATTAAATTGTTCCCGGAAATCACCATCAAAAGCCAATCTGTGCGGTTGCGCTTTATTAAAATTTTAACCGGGAACATTCGTAACGTTCTCAAAAACTATGATGAGACGCTCGCCGTCGTTCGTCATTGGGATCATATCGAAGTTCGCGCGAAAGACGAAAACCAGCGACCGGCTATTCGCGACGCGTTGACCCGTATCCCGGGCATTCACCATATTCTGGAAGTGGAAGACGTTCCTTTCACCTCGCTGCACAATATTTTTGAGCAGACATTACCGCTGTGGCGCGAGCAGCTCGAAGGCAAAAGCTTCTGCGTACGTGTGAAGCGCCGTGGTAAACATGAATTCACCTCAATTGAGGTTGAGCGCTACGTTGGCGGCGGCCTGAACCAGCATATCGAATCGGCGCGCGTGAAGCTCACCGACCCGGACGTGACGGTTAATCTGGAGATCGAAAACGATCGTCTGTTGCTGGTGAAAGGGCGCTATGAAGGTATTGGCGGCTTCCCTATCGGTACTCAGGAAGATGTGCTGTCGCTCATCTCCGGCGGCTTCGACTCCGGCGTCTCCAGCTATATGCTGATGCGTCGCGGCTGTCGCGTACACTACTGCTTCTTCAACCTCGGCGGCGCCGCGCATGAAATCGGTGTTCGCCAGGTGGCGCACTATTTGTGGAACCGCTTCGGCAGCTCTCATCGTGTTCGCTTCGTGGCAATCAATTTTGAGCCGGTGGTTGGCGAAATCCTTGAAAAAGTCGATGATGGCCAGATGGGCGTGGTGCTCAAACGTATGATGGTGCGTGCGGCATCGAAAGTTGCTGAGCGTTATGGCGTGCAGGCGCTGGTGACCGGCGAAGCGCTGGGCCAGGTATCCAGTCAGACGCTGACCAACCTGCGTCTTATCGACAATGTCTCCGACACGCTGATCCTGCGTCCGCTGATTTCGCATGATAAAGAACACATTATCAATCTTGCACGCGAAATCGGCACGGAAGATTTTGCCCGCACCATGCCGGAATACTGCGGCGTTATCTCGAAGAGCCCAACCGTGAAAGCGGTAAAAGCGAAGATCGAAGCGGAAGAAGAAAACTTCGATTTTAGCATTCTGGATAAAGTGGTTGAGGAAGCGAATAACATCGACATTCGCGACATCGCTCAGCAAACGCAGCAGGACGTGGTGGAAGTCGAAACCGTCAGCGGCTTCAGCGCGAACGACGTGATTCTCGATATTCGTTCTGTCGATGAGCAGGATGATAAACCATTGAAAGTGGAAGGCGTCGATGTTGTTTCGCTGCCGTTCTATAAACTGAGCACCCAATTTGGCAACCTCGATCAGAGTAAAACCTGGCTGTTGTGGTGTGAACGGGGTGTGATGAGCCGTCTGCAGGCGCTGTACCTGCGTGAGCAGGGCTTTACTAACGTGAAAGTGTATCGCCCGTAATTCACCTGTACTGATGAAAAAGCCTTCCCTTAGGGAAGGCTTTTTTACATCTGGGGGTTAGCGTAGCGTCATCGCCAGTGCACTCAACTGATCGATAACGATATTCCAGCCTTCAAAAAATCCCATCTTTTCATGCTGCTCTCGGGTTTCCGCGTCCGCATGCAGTACCGTTGCCGTATAGCGACAACCGTCGTTTTCATCCGCAAAGGTAATAATAGCCGTCATGGCAAAAGGGGTAACGGCCGGGCGAAAGTTCTCAGTTAGCATTGAGGTCATAACTATTTTTTGCTGCGGAATGACTTCAAGAAAACAGCCGGGGTTATCGCTACGTTCACCGTCAGGGCCGTGCATCACGGTATGGAAAGCCCCGCCAGGACGCAAATCAAAAGCCAGGACGTCGGTATACCACGGTTTCGGGCACCACCAGGTTTTGAGTAATACAGGATCGGCCCACGCGCGCCAGAGAGCTGCAGTGGGGGCGCTGAGCCAGCGGCTGATGACGAGGTCACGAGAATCGGTTGCGCTACGGGACATGCTACGGCTCCTCAGGAAATAAGGGGCGCCAGTCCGCTGCGCGGACCGGCTATCAGGATTCGTAGTAATTATAGATGCCAGCAGCCATGACCAACTGCGAAGCAACTTCATGCGCTTTTTCACGGCCAACCAGCAGGTCAATCATTTTGAGAGCGAAATCAATGGATGTTCCTGGACCCTGACTGGTCAACAAATTAACCCTTGGATCCCAAACGACGCGCTTATCCTGCCACTGTTCGGCGGGGATTTGCTCTTTTAGCGCCGGGAAACCGGTAATGTTGCCGATAGGAAACAGATTATGTGGCACCAGAACGGTCGCTGGCGCGGCGCAGATTGCCGCCACGATGCGCCCGGATAAATGAAATTGTCTTACGGTTTCTACCAGTAAAGGGCTGTCGCGGAAGCACTCGGCGCCTTTAATTCCGCCAGGCAAAACGATGATATCAAAATCGCCATCGGCGACTTCGACCAGCGGCGCATCCGCGACGAGCTTCACGCCTCGCGAGCAGACAATGGTCAGATTGCCATCACTGGCGACGCTGGCGGTGGTCACTTTCACGCCGCCGCGCGCTAATAAATCGATAGTGGTGACCGCTTCGGTCTCTTCGCTACCAGGGGCGAGGCAAATCAGTGCCGACGCGTTCATAAATATTCTCCTTTCGCTTTACCTGCTCAAATAAACGGGCATTTTCCGGCACAGGCAGGCCGTGGGCGCGTGCGCGATTAAGCAGAAAACCAGTGATATAGTCGATTTCCGTATGCCGCTGTGCGCGGATGTCCTGCAACATCGATGAAATATTATCTGCAGTACTTTCAATGACCTGATTCACATACAATAACAGGTTTTCCGCCGATGTATGAATTCCTTCGCGCTCCATCACCGCTGCGACTTCCTGACAAATGGCAGTGATCTCATGCGGGAAATCACGCAGATCGCCATTTCGGCAATCTTTCAGCGCGGTCAGGGGGTTAATGACGCAGTTGACGGCCAGCTTACTCCATAATGCCGGATGAATGTTGTCGTGCCAGGCGACATCCGGAAGTACATTTTGCAGGATGTCAGCGAGGCCGCTGTAATCCTGGCTATAGCTTTTAGCAGGCCCGATATGGGTAGTCCCCTGCGCGACATGAATGATGACATTGCCATCGCGGCGGGCGGCGTGGGTGGTGGACGCCAGCAACAGAGGTTGCTTGATGCTTTTTAATTCATTCAAGGTGCCCATGCCGTTATGAATAAGCAAAATAGGGGCTGAAGCCGGTAATATAGCGGCCAGATTTTTCACCGCCTGCGAAACCTGCCATGCCTTTAACGTCACCAGTAGCAAATCGCTGGTGGCGAGAAAATCAGGATCGTTAGCGGTCATTGATTCATTGAAATTACTACCGTCAGTCTCAATAAGATTAACGCTACAAAATGGTTGCGGGACGCGTAACCAGCCCTGGACCTCATGTCCGTTTTTATACAGCGCGGTTAACCATAATTGTCCCAGTGCACCGCATCCCAGTACGGTTACTTTCATTATTCCTCCTCACCTGCGACTTCCCAGGCGCTTGTAGCTAAAGTATAGCGTTATCAGCTAAGCTTCCGGGATAACAAGTTGAGTTATGCCGCGTTGTGGGTATTATGCAACGCAAAAGAAACGGAAGGAGAGGAAAAGATGCCATCTTTCGATATTGTCTCTGAAGTCGATCTTCAGGAAGCGCGTAATGCGGTCGAAAACGCAAGCCGCGAAGTCGAGTCACGATTTGATTTTCGTAATGTTGAAGCCACCTTTGAGCTGAACGAAACCAGTAAAACCATCAAGGTACTGAGCGAGTCTGATTTCCAGGTCAATCAGCTGTTGGATATTCTTCGCGCCAAGCTACTCAAGCGCGGCATTGAGGGAAGTTCGCTCGATGTGCCGGAAGCCTTTGTACATAGCGGGAAAACCTGGTTTGTCGAAGCTAAGCTGAAGCAGGGCATTGAAAGTGCGATTCAGAAGAAAATCGTCAAACTGATTAAAGACAGCAAACTCAAAGTACAGACGCAGATCCAGGGCGAAGAAATTCGCGTCACTGGTAAATCTCGTGACGATTTGCAGTCGGTTATGGCCTTAGTGCGCGGTGGCGACCTTGGCCAGCCATTCCAGTTCAAGAACTTCCGCGATTAACACGCAAAGCCTGATGTCGATGCCGGAGAAGATTTAAGCCGTTCTCCGGCAACTAAAAATCTTACTACTTAACTCTTCTGACCTGTTTTTTAATCCTTCCTCAAGGCGTTCAGCATATTTGTTTCATTATCAACGCCAGGTTAAATTTTCTGATTATTTTCTCAAATTAAAATTCATGAATATGAATTCATACTGATCGGTTCAAACTTGAGAATGAATAATACCCGCGAGAAGTGGGCATGCAGTATTGATCTCAATCATGAAGTAAAGGAAGTTGCTTCTGTATGGAACGAATTCACTTTTTATTCATTATTTTAATCGGGGAAACTGTAACGGAGTAAGGATATGGGGTTGTGTATGTCATTGTTTACTGTGTGTCGCTAAAACATATTTCGACTTGGTTTAGCAGGCGAGATGAGAAATGATGAGCTACCAGCGTTGAAACGAATTATTACGCTCGATGCGTGGACAGGGAATGTCTCATATTTTGTATGAATTGAATCAGCTTTCTTTGTTCCAGGTAAGTATATGCATTCGGCGTAGGTGGGCGCAGAAATACATTTTTATGTATTTAAAATTAATTTGTTGAATAGAGCTGCATATAACATTTGATGAGTTTACGTGCTTTTCACAGGGATTTTGTACACATGACGCGTACTTAAAATAGTCAGAGTGAGTAACGCTGCATAAGTGCAGGTTATTCATTATGGCTGCACTCAATCAATACTATCTTAGAAAGGTTCATATGAAATACCACGAAAACAAAAAAAGGTCAGTGAAATTAAACCCGATTGCAGCGTCATTATTACTGCTGATGCCCGTAATGGCGCAAGCGGAAATTTCTATTAAAAATGGCAGCGTTACTGAAGCTTCCAATGGGGTGCCGATTGTTAATATCGCGAAACCGAATAGCAATGGCCTTTCGCATAACGTATACGACACGCTGAATGTTGGCGCTGAAGGCGTCATTTTTAATAACGCGACAAGCGCAGCACAGTCCGTACTGGCCGGACAGATTGCAGCCAACCCGAACCTTACGGACGGCAGCGCAATGGTTATTCTTAATGAGGTGACTTCAACGAATGCCAGTACCATTAATGGTATGATGGAAGTTGCCGGTGATTCCGCTCACTTGATCATTGCCAACCCTAATGGCATCACGACTCAGGGAGGCGGGTTCATCAATGCTGAAAAAGGGACATTAACCACGGGTACGCCAAAGATAGGTGACGATGGGTTATTAAATGGCTATTCGGTTAATGGCGGAACGATTACTGTAAGTGGATTTCAGAGCGAATCACCAACCGAAATCCTGGCGCGTAGTATCGTTGTGAATGGCGCGCTTTCTGCCAGTGAGCTTAAGATCGTCGCGGGGAGTAATGCGGTCAACGCCGACGGTGTAGTCACCGACTCCGTAACGCCTACCGGTAACGCAAGTACCTATGGTGTGGATGTTTCTAAGCTCGGTGGTATGTATGCGAATAAAATTAGCCTTGTTAGCACTGAAAGCGGCGTAGGCGTACGTAATCTGGGAACGATTTCTGCCGGGGATAGCGGTATTAATATTACCAGTAACGGTAAACTGCTTAACAACAATGCGGTTATTCAATCCAGCGGTGATATCACCCTGAACACCAACGGTGTTTTAGAAAATAGTGCAGGGAAAATCAACAGCGATAAAATGATCGCTATTGATACTGCGGGTAATAAAGTTAGTAATATCAACGGTGGCAATATTTTAGCAACCACTAATAACTATATTACCAGCGGTAAATTCGATAATAGTAATGGTAAACTGGCTGCCGGACAAACGCTGGCTGTCAATACCAGTGGTAATTCTTTTACCAATACCGGAAAAGCTAAAACGGCGGGTATTGAGGCGGGTGTCGTTGCAATCGAATCAGGTGATTTTAATAATAACGACGGTCAGATTCATGCTGGCTATGTTGGCCTGAAAAATACATCGTTAACCAATAATGGCGGCACTATTGATTCAACGGGCAATGTCGAAGTTGAAAGTACTGGAAACATTGAAAACGTAACTGGTTTGATCCGCTCCAGTGCTGGTGCTGTAAAATTAACGACAACTAAAGCAGTTAAAAACAACGACAACAAATCGGCCGATACCACGGGCGGTGAATCCTTGGGCATCGTCTCAGGTAACGGCATCGAGATTGCTGCTGACTACTTATTCAACTGGGCTGGCGAAATTGCCTCAGATGGTGATGTGAGCATCCAAACCACCAGTGATATTGATAACTATATGGGTAAAATTGAAAGCAGTAAGACTGTTTCAATTACTGGTCGCGACATAAATACCAGCCAATCCGGTATTAACGGCGGAGATGGTGTAAATATCGATCTCGATAATTACTACAGCCGATTGGGAGTGATAACTTCAGTAAACGGTGATGTTACTATCAAAGCCAACACCGTGAGCACAGATAGTTCAGTCATTAAAGCAAAAAATATCAGTATTGAGTCCGGAGCTGATATCGATGCTAAGTATACTATGATGGTTGCTGATCAAAAACTAGCGCTTAATGCGGCAGGCAAAATCACCAGCACCGATAGCGACAAGTTTGGCTTCTATGTCGGCCAATACTTCGGTTATGGAAACCAACAAGGTGGTTTAATTGGCGGCGAGGGTGTTGATATTACGGCGAAAAGCCTGAATAACGAATCAGGTCGTATCATTGCGCAAACCGGTGATGTAAATATTAATCTGACTGGCGTTCTCGCAAGTAACAAAGGGCAGATTGTTGCTAATTCAGGGAAGATGACGATTGCTGCGAAGAAAGTGGCTGCTGATTACGCAACAATTTATAGTTCAGGAAATATGCAGATTGACGCAACTGCGATATCATCAAAAGCAAGTGGTTCTGTTGCTAAAAATACCGCTACCGGCATCATCTCTTCAGATAGTGATATTTTAATTAATATTACTGGTGACTATAATAACACTGGATGGGTGAATGCTGCAGGCAATCTGACAGTAAATACTTCCGGTTACCTGACAAATAATCACGCCTTTAATGCAGGTGGTGATTTAAATCTGACTGGCAAAACTATTACTAATAACAGCGACATTGCAGCGGGTAATACGCTTAATATCACCACTGCTAATGACTTGACTAATAATCTCGGCGCGAATATTACAGCTAAGACTACTAATGTCACCGCTAAAAATATCTCAAACTGGTCAAACCTAGTTGCTGATAGCCAGTTGAATGTCACTGCAAGTAATAACATCTACAACTATGGCAATCTTTATACAGCGGGTAAGGCGGTAATCAATGCTAAGAAAATCGTCAACACCGGTTTCTGGGCTGTATTAGGTGGGGCTCAAGGGTTTGAGACTACAGCCAATGTTGTAAACGTATTTGGTACCGTTGTCGGTAAATAAATTAGGTAGTGGGTGAAAGCAGTAAGGGATTACTGCTTTCACATTATCAGGATATGAAATGGATATTCGATACACCTTTATCATTGCTTCTCTTTTTTTAGCCACGCTACCCGTGACCGCCGCTGATGTTCAGTTAGGGCGACTTATAAAAGAACAGCAAAGTAACGATAATGCGTCCTTACAAGACAGAAAAATAGAGCAGAAAGATGTGTATTCTGATGCCACGACAAAGAAGCACACTGATAGCACATTCCCGCAAGAAACACCTTGTTTTCAGATCAATGAATTGATTCTTAATAATGACTTTTTAGATAACAATGGATTAAAGGAAATAAAAAATAAGGTGATTGGTAAATGCCTGGGAATGAATGGGCTCAAAAAGGCTGCTGTGCTGTTCCAGGATTATTATATAAATGCCGGGTATATAACCACGAGAGTTGAAATTCCCTCACAGGATTTGTCAACGAAAAAATTAAATCTGACGGTAGTTCCAGGAAGAATTTCCGAGATTGTTGTGGCTGATAATGATGTAAGCAGCTGGATTTTACCGTTTTCAGATGGCGATATACTAAACATCAGAGATTTAGAGCAAGGGCTGGAAAATATCCAGAGAACCCCTGAAGTGGATGTCAAGATAAACATCCTACCAGGCGCTGAAAATGGTACAAGCAAAGTGCTAATAAATCCCCAGCGTAAAAAAAAGTGGAGCTTAAGGGCTTCTTATAATAATTTCGGGGATAAGAGTACTGGTAGTGAACTTATAGGTGGGACAAGTTATTTATATAATGTTACAGGCTTGAGTGATCTTTTTTATCTGGCAGGAACAGGTAGCCACACTGGTGGTTATAAGAACGTGAGTACTTATTATAGTGTGCCATTCGGATATTCTGAATTCAGTCTTTATTATAGTAAAAGTAAATCCCATCAAGGTATAGATATCGGTGCATATACTTTTGATTATGTTGGAGAGACGGAATACTTCAGTCTCAAGGGCAATAGAATGCTATACCGCAATGTGAACTCAAAATTGTCTACCAGTGCTGAACTGATCAGACGTAAATATGACTACACATTGGGCGGGACAGAACTGGTACTGCAAAAACGTGATATGGGTAATGTACGGTTAGGTTTAAATTATAAGAGAAACTTTACCGGAGCTGCGCTGGACTCAACGCTGAGCTGGCAGCGGTTTACCAAAGCTTTTGGCGGTACCGACACGCCTGATATGCGCACTGGCACTGTTAGTAAGAAAAGTCAGATTGTGAACCTTAATGTGAATTACGTGAAATGGTTAACAATGCTGCCAACTAACGCCTATTATGAACTTAATTTTGGCGCCCAATACTCACCAGATAATTTGACGTTACAAGATCAATTCACGATAGGCGATCGTTGGAGTGTACGTGGCTTTCAAAACAGTGATGGTATCTATGGCAATAAAGGCTTCTTTTTACAAAACACGCTAAATGTTGTTACAGGATATAAAGGTCTCATACCTTATATCGGTGCTGATTACGGTCAAATAATTGGTGAGTTACCTTCACAAAATCTTAGCGGCAAGAAATTAATGGGTGGTATTTTAGGTGTCAAAGGGAGTGTCAGAGCTTTGGAGTATGATGGTTCGATATCAGCGCCCTTTATCTATCCCCATGATTTGGATGTCGATAAATATAAAATTAATTTCAATCTTGCGTACCAGATTTAATTCATCGGGAACTCTGCAATGCGTATTGGTACAGATATTGTTGAAGTGGCAAGAATAGAAAAAGCTATTGCTAATGATAAGTCAGGATTTCTTCATCGAGTATTTACGGATAATGAAATAAAAGATATTGGTATTACTGCCATTAATTACGAACGAGTATCAGGCTTTTGGGCTGCTAAGGAGTCGCTGGTAAAAGCTATTGGGTATGGATTTAGTCACGGAATTCGGTTCCATGACATCGAGGTTGTCCATGACGAAAATGGAAAACCTGAGTTTCTATTGTCAGGGAGGGTAAAGTACATACTTAACGAACAAAAGATTATGAATATATCATTAAGTATTTCTCACTGCCGGACATATGCGATAGCCGCAACCATAATCTATTAATTAAAGGCATTTATGTAAAATGTATAGGTATAGCGATCTTGTAAGTAAAAAAGTGCTGATTACTGGTGCCAGCGGCGATATAGGTCTTGCAATTTGTAGGAAATTTCTTGAGCAAAAATGCACGGTTTATGCGTTATATAAATCAAATGTCGAGCCCTTGCTTTCTCTGAAAGAACATCATGCTAATGGTGATTTACTTAATATTTTTCCGTGTGATCTCACAAGCCAGGAAGAAGTCATTGCGTTGTGTAAGCAGTTGGCCATCGAAGCCGGAAGACTGGACGTGCTGGTGAATAACACGGGCATTGTCAAGGATAGCCTTTTTGCATCAATGACCTTTGATGATTTTTATTCGGTTATCAACATTAATTTACTTAGCCTGTTCCGGTTAACGAAAGAAGCATTAATGTTATTACGTTCCGCAGAAAGCCCTGTGGTTATCAATGTCGCATCTGTGGCTGCTCTTGTACCAAGCGTTGGTCAGGCAAACTATAGCGCATCAAAAGGTGCAATATTAAGTTTCACCAGGACTCTTGCAGCTGAGCTGGCGCCTCGGGGCGTACGCGTTAATGCGGTTGCGCCGGGGATGATTGAATCCAAAATGGCGAAGAAGGTTCCACGTACAGTTGTTCGTGAAGTGACTAATTCAATTCCCTTAAAACGACTCGGGAAATGTGACGAAGTAGCCAACGTTATTGTTTATTTAAGCTCTACGGCATCCAGCTACATCATAGGGCAAACCATCGTGGTCGATGGTGGCATGGTAATGCGGTGATTTATGTCTAAGTATTCGATACCGCCAAAAATTTTTCTTGCCATGGGCGGCTGGCGTCAACCTCTACTCATGGTAGATAAAATAGTCGATTATAAATATGGAGAGAATGGCTTCATCAAAGTTATAAAACATGTAACTTATAATGATCCTTATCTGCTTGGGCATTTTCCAGAAGACCCCATTATGCCGGGGGCTATCATTTCTGAAATATTTGGCCAGGCAAGCGAGTATTATTCTTTCCTCACTGATATCTGTGACATTTATCAACATCACACGGGAGAAGAGCTCAGGACATTGCGTGACATCCATACTTATATCAAGCATCCGGATATGTTGAACATAATACATACAAGGCGTGCTGAGGTACGGGGTGTATTAGCCTCACAGAACCTGAAGTTTAAAGAAGCGGCTTACCCGGGAGATACGATTGAAGTGGTAAGTAAACTCTCATTTTCTGATGAACGCGGGTTTAAACATTATTTAGTTACAGCCAACGTTGGCAAAAGAGTCATTAGTCAGGGCGTCATTATTAACTTTAGAGAAACCATTTAGTTTTCCAAGGAGATTCGGTGTGACAAACATCCATGATGAAATCAATGAAAGAAAAAAATAATCGTTACGATTAAAAGCGAAATTATTCAACGTCTAAATGTTCAGCGTGAGGCTCATCAAATAGATGATGACACGCCATTGTTTGGTAACGGATTGAAACTTGACTCTGTAGATGCAACGGAAATTATCGTTATGCTTGATAAAACCTTCAACATCCAGGTATCGGAAGGCGATGATCCCGCTTATATGCGAAGTATAAATAATCTGGCATCTTTCATACTAAAGAAAAAAGCATCCTGAATTGAAACAGTTACATTGAAGGGCATTCTATGAAGTTACTTTCTGACCTCCATTTTAAAAACAATGCGGTTATGGGCATCTATAATCATCAATGCGTACCATCTTCATATCATGATGTTTTTGAAGAATATAAAGCCGTTCGTGAAAATGTCTTGTTGGTAGATTATTCTCATATGTCCATTACCAGCGTGATGGGTGAAGATGCATGGGCGCTTGTGAACTATATGGTCTCTGCTGATGTATCAATCATTCGTGATGAACAGGGTATTTATTCTTTGCTGCTCAACGCAGATGGAACCATCCGCGGTGATGCTTATATTCTGTGTGCCGCTGAAGGTTATTATATTTTATCCGAGAATCTCATCGCGAAAGAAGTTGTAGATATCCTGAATGAAACCCTTATAAAGGCCGATGATTTAGATATCCAGGAAATTCCTGAGATAAAATCGATGGAAGAAGATGACTGGGGCGTCATTATGCTGGAAGGGCCGTATGCCTGGGAGGTAATGGCTGAGGTTTATGGTTTTGATATCATTGGCTTGCCTTATTATGAATATATGAACACCGATGATGGGCTAATGATTTTTCGTTGTGGAAAACATGGCGAATTCGCATATCAATTGATTGGCGCACAAGCAACGCTTGTCACGATGTGGATGAAATTACAAGAAATAGGCGCCAGATATTCGCTGAAAACCGGTGGCTTAGATTTTCAACGTTTGGTGAGGATTGAAAATACAGGATGGGATGAAAGTATTTATCCTCGCTATTCCTGTAATCCTGTTGAACTACAAATGCAGTGGGCTATCCAGTATGACAAAGAGGACTTCATTGGTAAGAATGCAGTAGTGGAGTTATCGCGAAATGGCGCAAAACGTAAGCTTGTTGGGATCTCCCCCTGCGATGAATGTAGCCGGATCGACTCAGATGATCTGGTGATAGTTAATGGATGTCAGGTTGGAGTTATTGTCAATGCAGCATATTCTCCGGCAAGGCAAGCATGGATTGCGCTTGCCCTTATTGATGAGGGTTATGCGTTAGCTGATATTGCAGGTTTTAGCCTTAAAACCGCAAATGGCGAAATCACCGCAAAAACACAAAATTTACCATTTATTTATAATTTGAGCTTATTGGTTAACCCAACAACACATAGCTATGTTGATGCGTCGAAAGCAAAGAGCGCGCTTGTCACGGTATAACATTTAGCGACGACAATATTGTATCCAGCATCGGTCGGTAGAGAATAAAAATCGGGATAGAAAATAAAATTATGGAAACGAGCAGAAAAAGAGTGGTTATTACCGGCATGGGGATTTTGTCGTCTCTGGCTGACAATATAACAGACTTCAGGCAAGCACTGCTGGAGAAAAAAAATGGCATCGCTGATAGTGCGCGTTTCTCTAAATGGTTTGCGAACGCTCGTGCGGCTGAAATGCTGCATCAAATTCATTGCCCCGAATTATCAAAAGAGGTTATCTCATCGCTAGATAATGCTGCGCTTTGGGCCTACAAAGTTGGCAAGGAAGCGCTCGAGCAGGCAGGACTGGCGACCAATCGACCGTGCCTGGAACAGATGGGGCTGATTGTTGGCGTTTCTTCGGCGGGTACTGAAGCTTTCCTTCCGCTATTTGAGCAGCGTATTCAGGACTTTTCGTTACGTAAGGCTCTTTTTTCAGGCAGCTTTTCATCGTGTTGTTCCAGCGCCTCTACCTTATTGGGTTTGAAGGGGGGAGTGGAACTCGTCGCAACAGCTTGTACGGCGAGCCCGAACGCCGTCGGCATGGCTTTTGATTACATTCAAAATGGCAAAAGCAAGGCTATGCTGGCTATTGGAACGGAACCCATTTATTTACCAACCTTTGCTGGTTTTTATGCTCTGAATGTTATGCACCCGCAATCGTGTTCGCCATTTTCGGGACATTCAGGGATGTCTATTGGCGAAGGAGCAGGGGCAATAGTACTGGAAGAGTATGAGCATGCCGTCGCACGCGGCGCGACGATTCTCGGAGAAATTCTCTCTTACGCCACCTCGTGTGATGCATATCATGAAACGGGACCCGATCCGCGCGCCAGCGGCGCAGTGCAGGTTATGCAAAAAGCTATGGCGAATGCAGGTCTCAAACCGGAGCAAATTGATTACGTTAATGCGCATGGTACGGGGACGCAAGCTAATGACCAAATAGAAACTCTGGCGATGAAGAAAGTTTTCTCTGGCGCCGAACATATATTGATCAGCTCAACTAAATCCTATTTTGGTCACAATATTGGCGCCGCCGGTATTGTCGAGCTCATTGCATGCTTAGTCACCCTTCCGCAGAAGCATGTTCTGCCAACGTTGAATTTTTCGCAGCCGCGCCCTAACTGCGATCTGGACTACGTTGCGAATGAATTTCGACACAAAGATATCAACATCTTTATGAAGAATAACTACGCATTCGGCGGTAATAATTGCTGCATGATTGTCAGTACGAAACCATGTTCAGTTCCTCTTACCACCTATGATGCTAAACGTGTTGCCATAACTGGGATAGGTGCCGTATCGGCTATTGGACATACTCTTAATGAAATTCTTCGCTATATCCATGAAGGCGACAAAACGGTGGAGTTGAGCGGCGTAGTCTTTCCTGATGACACTCTCGATGAGGCTAAAGCGCTGTTGGACGTTGTGGCAAAAACCCATCAATTTGCGGAAATATTTGGCGCAGAATATCAAGACGCGGCCTATCAACAACCGGAGTCAGAAAAGCACTTTAAAACTTATCAGGTGAAAGACCTCGAACCACGTAAACATCTACGCCGCTATGACCCGCGCAAAGCAACACGCGGCGGTACGTTTGCGCTGATGGCACTTTCAGAAGCGCTGAATTTGGCGAAACGTAAGATTAAACGCGATGGCGATGATCTGGGAATGGTTCTGGGGATGGCCCGTGGACCGCAAGAAACTACCTATAAGTACTTACAAAGTTTAAAACCTGACCCGCGCAAAGTACGCACATCAGAGTTCCCTGGTTCACTGATGAACTCGATGACGACGTTTTGTGGGATTTCAGAAGGTATAAAAGGATATACGACAACGTTAGCGACCGGTGAAAATGCGGCACTTGGCGCATTGACCTATGGCTACGAAATTGTTCGTCAGCAACTACAGCCGCAGGTCATTGTTGGTGGGGCTGATGAACACTTTCCGTCGATGTCTCTGTATATGGATGCGGTGACCAATAAGATTCATATGACGTCGAATGCCGCTGACTATCAGATATATGCCAAAGAAGCGCATGGATATGTTCCGGGTGAGGGTGCTTGTATGCTGTTATTGGAAGACGCGCTTGCCGCTGCTTCCCGTGGCGCTGAAGTACTGGGGGAAATTGCGGGTTACGGTAAGTCATGCAGTAATACCTACTTTGATGCAACGCAAATTGAAGAAAAATCTATCGCGATGTCTCTGGCGATCGCGCGCGCGCTTGCAGACGCGGGTATTACCGCAAAGGAAATTGATCTAGTCTGTGGAACCAGTAATGGTAGCGAAGTGAGCTCAATAATAGAAATTAATGCGATTTATAATTCTTTCCATTGCCATAATCCACATGTGCCAGTAGTGAATTATAACGCATTCTTTGGCTTTGTTGCTTCATCTGCAGGGCTTTTAAATCTTGCGGTGATTCTTGATTGTATTCAAAGACAATCCGTTCCTGCTATTCCCTATACACAAACTTTTGCCGATAAAAGAATTAATTTTGTCAATGAAACGCGAGAAATAACTATCAAATATGTTCTTTTGATTGGCGCTACCGAAGGTGGGAATTATTACGCTATCGTCATTAAAGGATAATAAGGTGAGTGGGAGAACTATTATTTCTGGCTTCAGTGTATGCTTGCCTTATGCTGAGAATAGTTCGCTGTTAATTCGGCATCTGCAGCAAGGCAAACGGGTGCATTTGTCGCCATGGTTTATATCAGATAACCAAGCTAGAGAATGTGGATTTGCGGGGAATATATTCATTGCGAAACTACAACGAGAAAACGATAGCGCTTTTGAACTGGTATACAAACTTATCGATGACGCCTTGCTTCAGGCTGGTCTTAGTAATGACAGTCTGAAAGGTAATAGGGTTAGAGTATACATTACCGGAATAGGTCCTCGTGTTGATGTCATGGATTACAGGAACTTCTATAATTACAATGACATGGAAGATGTTTCGGTAACATCCTCCATTAAAAACCTTTCTGTGAAAAATATGTCGCAGGATAATGTTTCCTATACGATTGGACAGAGGTATGGACTGCACTATTTGCCACCAAATATGAATTGTACAAGTAACTCGTCACTGACGGCGATTCATTTGGTTACCAGGGCAATAGAGAGTGGGGGAATCGATCTAGGGCTTATCATTAATATCTCAAAAATCAAATATCAGGATCTCGGATTTCTGGCAAGTCAGGGGATGTTAGATAGTGAAATTGTCCAACCCTTCGGCGTAAACAGCAATGGTGTGCATTTTGCTGAAGGCTATAGCGTTATGTTACTGGAAAGTCATCAGCACCGAATGGCGCGCGGAAAAAGTCCGGGCGTGTGTATTACTTCGGCATACAAGCAAATCAATGCTGGTCGCAGTAATGACTCTTCCTGGCAAAGTACCAGTATTTTCAAGTTGATTAATTCACTATTAAATGATGTCGGGGTGAGAAAAGAAGACCTTTGTGGGTTTATCCCCCATGGTAATGGAACCTCATCCAGTGATAAAGTTGAAGCAAAAGCGATCGCTATGTTTGCTGGTGAAACCCCGCTTCCCATATTGGCCTATAAGGGGCAGATTGGTTATACCGCAACCGGGTCTGGACTAATAGACTTGATTATTGGCTATCATTTACTCATCACGAGTGAGTTAATTTTTCCTGTTATTAATGATGAAATCATAGATGACGTCGCTCACCATATCTCTGTAGATGGAGGGGTGAGAAAACATGAGAAAAAACATCTTCTGAAGACCGGACTAGGCGTCGATGGCTCAGTTGTCGCTTTATTAATGACTAACTTGAATAAGCACTGTGGCTGATATGAATAGTAAAATGTATTTGTCTTCATATTCATTTATTGAACCTGAAGAACCGTTTTATTTATATTACCCAAACTGGTTAAATGTTTGGGAATCACATTCATTCAATACAGCGTTGAAGGCCACGGGAGCAAATGGTTGGCGATTTAAACGCTTTGGCACACGAGCCGAAATATATAATCGTGAAATCACAAGGCGGCCAGATCATATACCTTATATTAATGCTATGGAAAGGGTGTCGGATGATGCATTACATAGCTTGTCAGCAAAAGAGCGAATGTTGCTTTTGAAATCACGCACCGCCTTTATCTATATTGATTCATGGGGCGAATCAGGCGTTTTTGAATACAATATAAGTAGCCTTAATTTATCAACTATTGATACTTTACCTAAGAATATAATTAAGAAGTTCTCTATTAATAATGTGACTTGTAAAATACGAGGTGAAAACTATTCTCTATTCCAGGCAATGGCATTAGCTCAAGATTATCTTGCTTGGGATGTATTTGATTTTGTAGTGATCTGCGGAGGTTACCGTGCGGTGCCCTTGTTGGCGTTTACGGCAGAAAGCCTTCGCCATTGTGAAACAAAAAAACCGCATAAGTATGTTCCAGGTGTAAATTTTTCTATTGAAAGAGTGGGGTGCTTTATATTTAGTAGAAGGGAAAGTCATTTGCGAGTGAATTGTGGCCCATATATACCTAATGGGCCAGGTAGCTTGTTTGTATCGCAATCAGAAAACAATAATGATATTGACTTTATTGCCTATGCCGGTGGTATCAATAAATCAAAGCCACCCTCTAACAACGGAATCGATCTCATTACTCGTTATGGTTGTAGTGGCTGCATGACCCCCGCCTTGAGCTGGCAATACATTACACAACATGCTTTGCATAATGGTTGTCTTCGAACCGTTATCCCCGGAGTCGCCGGTGGCTATGCTTACTTTGACACCTGGTACTAATAGAAGGCTATATGCGCAGTAATATAACAGAACTACCCGATATATCTCTGTACGGCATACATAAATATTATGGATCTCAGGATAATATGACTCCTGCACTGAAGGATATCAATCTTGATGTTGTAAAAGGTGAGTTCCTGGCATTATGTGGCCCTTCAGGTAGCGGTAAAAGTACCCTGCTTAATATACTTTCAGGTATTGATAAACCTACGACGGGCCATGTTTTTTTTCTTGGGAAAAATCTAAATGCGTTGTCTGAAAAGAATTTGGCGTCCCTACGCAGTCGTCATTTAGGGTTTATTTTTCAGTTTTTCAATTTAATTCCGGTGCTGAGTGTATTTGATAATGTTTTTTATCCTCTAATGCTGAATGGACATTTCAGTGCAAAAGAGGCGAGAGCGCGGAGTTTACATTTTCTCGATAGTGTTGATTTAGCCCATTTAGTGGAGAGAAAACCAGGCCAATTATCAGGTGGCCAACAGCAACGTGTCGCGATTGCAAGAGCGTTAGCACATAGCCCTGAAATCATTGTTGCGGATGAACCTACCGGAAATTTGGATCTGGCTACTGGCGATGCGATTCTCGACCTCCTGTTAGATATTAATCGGCGAACGGAAACGACGTTTATTATCTCCACACATTCGACTCAGCTACAAGAACGAGCGCGTCGGAGAGTGGAAATTAAAGATGGAGCAATAATATATGATTCAGCGAAGCAATCTTTGTAGAGTTTTGCTTCTGTGTTTAACCGCGGTTACATTTTCAGCATTCGCTGAATCGGTAGCCACACCTGTGGCCAATCGTGTGTTACAGGATGGGTTTCCACATGAGCCAGCGTCATTAGCATCGATCACTACACATTTGTTTAAAGAATATGAACGCACTAATAACGTTGGTGTGCTGATTTTTTATTCATGGGGGATGCTACGGCAAGCCGCTCATTATCAGAATGTTAATGATTTGATTCACGCTTCTGAATATGCAAAGACGGGATTTTTCTATCTGGATGAGTCGGTCGATACCCATGAAGATAATTTTCTGATCAGATACTTACGTGCGCGTGTTGATGCGTGGCTTCCGGCTAATTTGGGGCGCTGCGTGATTACGATTGAAGATACCGACTCGCTGATGAGGAATAAAGATAAATTCAGCGCCGAGATTGTTAGAAAGATAAACGAGATGCGTTTACGAGCGCTCCACCAGTGCCATAACAAACAACAAGAAGAACAACTCCTTCAGCAGCTGAGAAGCGTGGGCCAAAACCTTAAAATCGATTATGAAAATAACAATCCACCCCCCTGGGAAATGGCTGAAGTTTTGCAGGTTATTGTTCCGGTTATTAAAGGTGATTAAATGTCAAGGGATGTGATATTCATTAATGGTATTGTAGTGTTGCTATTGCTTTTTGTGATTTATAATATCATTTTCAACTATGGTGATGCTAAATTTTCATTCTTGAATTTACTACGACATCAGCGTAGAACGCTGTCTACGGTTTTTGCAATTATTTTAGGCGGTGGTGCGATATTTTTATATGGCGGTTTTATCAAATACTCTTTTTGGATACTCAAAGAGCAGACGATACGAACGAATATTGGCCATGTGCAAATTTATAATAAATCCTACTTTGAAACAGCCAATAAGAATAAGAGCCTTATTGCTGACTATGGTGCACTAAAACATAAGATATTGCAAAATACCTATTTTTCTAATGCTATTTCGACAATTTCCGGTCAGCTTGAGTTTAGCGGGATTATCTCTCACTATGAAAGCGAAACATCAAATTATTTTTCAGCACAAGGCGTTGAGCCATTACCAGCCCTAAAGTTAGGAGCATTTGATAAGATAGTTTATGGAAGCGATCTATCTCGCGTAAAACATAATGAAATTACGATCGGAAGCGGTCTGGCGAAAACACTTGATAGCCATTATGGTGACTGGCTTGATATCCTGGCGGTTAATGTATCAGGAGGACAGGGCGCTATTTCAGTAAAGCTTCGTGGTATTTTTGAGTCGGGGATTAAGGATTATGATGATGTTGTATTAAAGATACCTCTTGATACTGCGCAGCGAATCATGGGAACCAATGGCGTGAGTAAAATAGTTATTTTATTAAAACATGATGATGTCGCGCCATTTATTATTCAAATGCGAGAGTTTATCGCTCAACAGGATTTACCTCTTATTGTTAAGGACTGGAAGGAAAGTTCTATTTTTTACCAGCAAGTTGAAGGCATGCTATCTGGTATCTATTTTTTTATCAAAGTTATCGTGGCACTTATCGTGGTATTCATGATCGGTAATTCAATGACCATGAATATCGTTGAACGGACTAAAGAGATCACCACACTACGAGCCATCGGCTTACAGTCCAGCCGTGTGACGCTTTTATTTTGGTTGGAAGGTGTATATATAGGTATTTTAGGTGCATTAGGTAGTCTTGCTTTTGGCTATGCCATTGCATCAATTATTAATATTTCCGGTATTGCGATGCCGCCTTCACCTGGCCAGTCTGTTGGATATACTGCATTTATTATAACCAATGATGCAGAGTTAATTTGGTTTACCTTAACGTTGCCAATTTTAACATCAGCCGTGGCTTCCATCATTCCTGCATATCGTGCATCGCGGCTTAATATTACTGATGCATTTAAATCTTCATAGAGGCTAGTATGAAAATTGGTGTGTGGTATTTATGCTCTTTGGCAGTATTACTGTATTCATCTGCGGCGCAAGCGACGAAAGTTGACCAGCAGGCTTTGGAAATAATTCGCAAGGCTGATGAGGTTCGTTCTCCAAATGAACCTTTCCGCTATGAAGTAACCGTGTTGGAAATCAAAGAGGGAATGCAGGAACCCGAAAATAAGCAATCTCTCGATATTTCGATGCGTTTTATTAAGCCCGAAAGCGGTAAGAAAGCTGACGCTCGTTCACTTATACGCTTTACCTATCCTCCGCGAGATAAAGGTAAAGTTATGTTATCTGATTGGTATGACTTATGGTTTTATACACCGGAACTTCGCAGGCCAGTTCCCATTTCGCGTTCACAACGATTAATAGGCCAGATCTCTAATGGCGATGTTATCGTAACGAACTTCGAATATGCCTATGATTCTACGCTCGAGGGCGAGGAACCTTGTGGTGATAAAGTCTGCTATCGCTTATCTCTTACCCGTAAATCTGAGGCCATTACTTATCCAAAAGTGATTTACCTGGTAGAAAAAATGCAGAGTACCGACCATTTAAGGCATCGTATTACTCACTTGATAATCAATTACTCAAGAATGTTTTGTATAAAAACTATCAAATGGTATTAGGAAAGAACCGGCCAACAGAAATTATTGTGCAGAATACTCGCAACGAAAAGGGATATTCTGTCATGAAGTATAGCAACGTTCGCCTCGAATCCTTACCGGAATTTCACTTCACGAAGGAGTATATTCAGAGGGAAGCAAAGTGAAATTGCTTCTGGCTGCATTACTATTAATTCTAACGTTCATACCATTGTTGGGAATGGCTGACTGTCTTTCCGCGGATGAGATACAGCGTAATGGCCAGTTAGTTTTGACGGAGCAAATATCCTTTACGCATAGAAATGAGTCTTTATGGCGTATCAGTGGATCTAATCCTTATACGACTGATAATGCCTACAATAATATTTCAATCAATGCTTCTAGCACTTGCGACATTATTGATGATATGTTGGTTCTGGATCTTTCATTGTATGGCTTAGGATATCAACCAATGAAAGGTGTCGGGCTATTCGAAGAAGACGATAGTCGCTCTAAAAGCTTAATCGATAGGTTAAAGCTGAACGCAACGTTATCCGAAAGCGTCAGTCTTGAAGGCGGAAAGCTTAGACCGGATCCCGGCGCTTTTCATTTGAGGTCGCCTGCCGCATTGCTGACAACTTATTATGCCGGATTTAAACCTACCCGAATTTACGACCCGGCGTTTAACTCTTCCTATCATGAGCCGTTTTGGGGAGGGCGAGTTTCAGCAGAGTTTCGTGATTATGCATTCTCGCTTACCATCATGCCCAAATTAGTGAGTATTGATAAATATTATGAGTCATCCAGTAACTGGACGGCCAATCAACGGGGCAACAGTAGTGAGTATTATTTATTAACTTACACCGATTATCGTCTTGTTAATCATCGACTGGCAGCAGATATGATGCTTGGCGATTCTCCTTCATTGGCTCTGGCAGATAGCTACAATCTAACTCCGCAGTTTGTTGTCAACGTCGAGGCGGCTTTACACAAAACGCAACAATGGCGTCATTTTTCCCGTGAAAAACGAGATGAGATATTATCTGGGAAATATCCTTCATCGCTTTATTCCCAGAATGATAAAACAAACTATGAATTAGCCGTTGGCGGCCAGTATACCACTGACCTTTTTAGCGTATTGGGTATCGAATACTATTATCAGAGTGAAGGGTACTCGAAATCGGCATGGCGGGAGCAAACTGATTTTATTAGGCTGTTAAGTAAGAAAACCGGTATTACCGGATTAGATAAAGTATTTGATGATTATAAGTATCTAATGGGGTCAGAAATAAGTAATACAGGAAACAAAGGAATGTTACAAGGGCGACATTATATTAATTCATGGTTAAGTTTACAGAATGCAGATCATTCAACCCTTCAACCCTATCTGGTGATGAACGTAGTCGATGGTAGTTCCTTAATTGGAACCCATTACATTAAGCCGCTAAAAGGGTTGGGCGAAAGGGTAGAAGTCTATACGGGGTTTTATAGCGCATTAGGTCGTCGTGATTCAGAGTTCGCCCTTTTTGGCGAGACCCTCGGAGTCTATGTCGGATTTAAATACTATTTATAAGGACATATTGTCTATGACAACGTTATCAAAGCAACCGACGGTACTTCTTTTCGCCGGTCAGGGAAACCCTACGGTAGGAATGGGGGCAGATTTATGGGATCTAAACGCAACCACCAGGCGAATCTGGGACTGCGCCAGCGATGTAACAGGGCTGGATCTTCGGCGGTTATGTCAGAAAGGGCCGATGAATCGTCTGGTGAAAACGACGACGCAACAGGCAGCGGTGACGGCTATTAATGTCACGCTCTATAGTCTGTATGCTGAGCAATTCTGTGACGCTAACATTATTGGCTCGTGTGGGCATAGCGTGGGTGAATATAGCGCGCTTTATGCAGCCGGCGCTTTAACGCTGGAGAATGTGTTCAAGTTAATCCTGGCGCGCTCAACTATCATGGATAATTTAAGCAAAATTCGTAAAGGTACAATGCTGGCCGTGAGAGGCGCCGATTTTAAAACGGTAAGCCAGTTAATTAACGACTCCGGGAGTCCGGTTGTCGTGAGTTGTGATAACAGCCTCTATCAGCAGGTGGTTGGCGGTACGCTGCCAGATTTAAGTGAATTCACCGGGGTACTGATGGGAGCAGGCCTGGAGACGGTAAAGTTGAGCGTAAGCGGAGCCTGGCATACGCCTCTGATGGCTGAGGGAGTTCAACCCATGCGGGATGCGCTGAAGATGGTGGAAATTGTACGGCCAAATTATCCTGTACTGATGAATGTCACCGGACGGGAAGAATCTAACCCGCAGCAAATTAGAGAGAACCTTTCTTTGCATTTGACCCACCGGGTACAGTGGACTGCCTCTATGACTGCCTTTCTACAACATATCCCCCTCGTCAGGTTCGTTGAAATCAGTAATAAAGCTTATCTTGGACAATTGCTAAATGACTTCGACGACTTCTCTGCAGAGAATTATATTCATTGTCGAAAAATGTTGTTGGCGTAACGAGGCTATCATGATACCGGATTATCTAACTTTTATTCGACGTCAGGATCGGTCGCTTCTGCCCTATTTGTACTTTATTTGTACACTGCTGATTGCATTCTACGTTAAAAACAGAGGGTATCTGTTGACCGTGGAAGATGCATTTCCCGTAAGCGCCATTTTTTCGTTAACTATGTTTAGCTTTGTTTATGAGCTTAAAGGTTATTGGTCATACAAATATGCGATAAAAAATATTAACTTTTCATGGTTTCAAGGGAAAAAGTACTCGCAATTTGAGGTAATACTATGGCATCCGCTCGTTGCTACAGCTTGCTGTTTACTGGGGTGCTACCTGGTTGTTAGAGGATTTCTACTCTTTTTTTCAAGCATTGCCGCGATGGCCTGTATTGTCATCTTTGTGCCGATAATGGTCTATATGATGTGCTGGTTCGCCAGGAATTGTTACGTCAAGCAGTTACAGCAGGCAACTGTGCATACGCTTAAATACCGTAATCTCCACCACTATGCTTGTTTGAACGTTACCGTCACGTTTCTAACCAGTTTTTGGGTTGTCAGTCCGTTGGTAGAGGATGAGGATTTTTCCTTATCAAATGGTTTTTTTTCAGCAAAGTTGATAGTCGCTATGTTGATTCTGTGTTCAGCGATACTGGTGGTCAATTTAATTTTTGCTCATCCCTCCAGACGCTATACTTTTTTAGGACGGCTTTTTCAGAAAGAGTTTGATGTGAATCTGGCGAAAACTATTCCACTTACCCTGATTTATAGGAAACCGCTGTGGTTACGGTTAGTTATTCTCTTTATTCTTCAACTGTTATGGATCCTCACTTTAAGCCTGTTACTGAAATTATTAGGGTGGGAAATGTATTTTTATGCATATTTCATATTATGTATGATACCTGCGATAGGTTATTTTTATTTACATGTTTACTGGCGATGGCATGATGATTACATGACGGCATGTGATATGTATCTCAGATGTGGTGAAAATAATAATTAACATCAAAAAATATGGCCAGTCAGAAACTGACTGGCCATATGCTATTTAGCTCTGCAGGGCATCAACAACACCACCCCAGTCAGTAGCAGCATTATAAACAAAGTTTGACCAAACCCCTGATTCAGCATACAGCAGGGAGTTGATATGGTCGGTTATAATGCTTCCCAGGCTAGATGGCGAACCGCCAAGAATATTGGAAACCAAATCAATAGTGGTTTCCAGTGCGGAGGAGGCCAGAATCATACCAGCATTAATACCTGCTGCTACCAGGCCCAGCGCTGATTGAATGGTGAAATCAACCAAAGCGCAAGGCAGGTCGATAATGCCTGCACCAGAGACATATTCCATTTCGTTTGCGGTTAATTCTTTCATTTTTAATTCCATCCTAGATTAATGAATTGTTAATGATGTGCCTATGCACACCGGGCAATATACTAATCAGAGGGTTTTTTATATAATAGTGAATATTTAAATGATCTATTAGTTTTAATGTGAATTAAACTTCACAAAACAGAATTAGAAAAGTGCGGGGGCTTATTACGTCAATTCATATTTGATAACAGAAGATACCCGAAGGTATCTTCTGTGTGGCCGCGCGTTCAACTTATTGTTTAGAGCGTAGAAATGGGGGGCGATTACGAAGTTGCGATAATAGCCTGTTCAACCTCAAAGCGGTTGGTTACTTTGCTGTCAATTTTTATGTAGGCTGAACGTTCTTCAGCGACAATCATGACCTGCTCAACGCCAGGTTTCGACAACAGACGGCGCTGTAGTTCATCATTAATGATGACATCGTCCGGGATCTCAACTCGGAGACTGCTCACGTAAGGTGGTTCGCTCATGGTACTGGCAACCAGCAGCCATAACATTGCGAGCAGGGCCCCAAGCAGGAACACCGTTTGTGAATCAAAGAAACCATCGACCCAGCCGCCGAGGGCGCCACCGATGGCCACGCCGATAAACTGGCTGGTAGAGTAAATACCCATTGCCGTGCCTTTATACCCTGCTGGCGATTCCTTGCTAATTAATGAAGGCAATAATGCTTCCAGGAGGTTAAAGGCGAGAAAGAACAGCTGCACCCCTGCGACTAACTCCCAGAAATAGCCACCTGCGCCCCAGAGTACGATTTCAGCGATGAGGAGTAGGGCGACGCAGAACAGGAACACTCGTTTCATCTTGCGCTTCACTTCCGCATAGATGATGAATGGCACCACGGCGACAAAGGAAATGACCATGGTCACCAGGTAAATTTTCCAGTGCTCGGCGGCCGGGAAACCAGCGGCCTCCAGTTGTCCTGGCAGCGCAACAAAAGTCGACATTAGCATGATGTGCAGACACATAATGCCGAAGTTCAGCTTGAGGAGTTTAGGTTCAGCAAGCACTTTGCTAAAGCAGCCCTTTACCATGCCAGATTCACGGTTCAGTACATGATTGTGGCTATTTGGTACTACCCATAGAGTCAGCAAAATACCGAGGCTGGCCAGAATAGCGATCATCCAGAATAGCGCATGCAATCCTAACTGGTGAGTGACAATAGGGCCGAGCACCATGGCGATCGCAAAGGTTACGCCAAAACTGACGCCAATGAAGGCCATGGCTTTGGTACGGTTCTGTTCGCGGGTTAAATCAGAAAGTAGTGCCATGACGGCGGCGGCGATAGCGCCAGAGCCCTGCAGCGCGCGGCCAAGAATAATGCCCCAGATGGAATCGGTCAGCGCGGCGATGATGCTGCCGATAACAAATATCAGCAAACCGCCAATAATTAACGGTTTACGGCCAATGCGGTCAGACAGGAGGCCGAACGGGATCTGGAAGACGGCCTGGGCGAGCCCGTAAATACCAATAGCCAAACCAATCAGCGCTTCGCTAGCCCCCTGCAGCGCCATGCCATATGTGGTCAAAACGGGCAGGACCATAAACATGCCGAGCATGCGCAGTGAAAACACGGTCCCTAAACCCCAGGTTGCGCGCAGTTCTCCTGGCGTCATTTTGTTATCGTTCATTACCACCTCAATATAAAAACTGTGACTAGTGTAGTGGGGGGATAAGGACGCGTAAATAAATGTTTGTTTAGCAGATATTACGACTGTGTTGCGTAATAGAAGAAGGGATGAGAACCAGAGGCTAAAATGGTGAAGCGCTAAATAAAAGCGTTAAAACAACAGAAAGGGCAGAAATGAAACCTGCCCTTATCATTATACCGATTAGGACGCAGCCTGATCCAGGAAGCTGTTCCAGTCGGTTGCGGCGTTATTCACGAAAGTATTCCAGCTGTTTCCAGCAGTGGAAACGAAGTTTGCCCAGTTTTCCTGACCGGTGCTGACTACGCTTTCCCAGTTTGCTTGTCCAAGGAGGAATTTACCAAATTCAATTGCGCTATCGCCAACGAAAGAGGCGAAAGCCAGACCGGAGGTCAGCGCAAATGAGGTAAATCCTGCTGCAGAATTAGCGACAAAGCTGGCGAAGCCAGTTGCAGCGCTCACCAGGTTGAAACCACCTGAGACAGATTCCATTTCGTTGAATGTTAATTCTTTCATTGTTATTCCTTGCTATTAAAAATCCATATTTTTTGTAGACGTTTGCCTACCGTGCAAGGCTAGCACCATCTCCGCTAATGGCGCGAGATGGGCGGCGGTTAGCGATGCTCAATTTTTTCCTCAATTTTTAGCTGCGTGATGAGTGAAGAAAATGAAGTAGAAAAGTGAGGGGAGGGCGGTATTAATGAAGTAATCCGATGTTGGCGCATAAAAAAGCCCCCGACTAGCGGAGGCTCTTTTCATTTCACATTAGCGTAATCTTATCTGACGTAAGCCAGCAGATTATGTGAATCCGGCACCATGAAATCGACAGACATCATGACTGACAGCGCGGTGATGGCGACGATGGAAAAGACGAACAGCTTACGTGCCCAGACTTTATCATCCGCCACTTTATACCCGCGCAGCGCCATGCCAAGCCACCAGACGCTTACGGCGGCAGCGACGACCAGATATTTGTATCCGGCATAACCACCAAGGGAAAGCATCAGCGTTGCCACGGCAAAGGCCACGATGTACAGCGTGATATGGTTTTTCGCGACGGAGATACCTTTCACTACCGGCAGAACCGGAATATTCGCCGCCTGATAATCCTTGAAACGGAAGATCGCGATGGCGTAAGAGTGAGGCATCTGCCACAGGCTAAAGATCGCCAGCAGAATCGCCGCGCCGCTGTCAAAATCACCGGTTACCGCGCAGTAGCCAATCACCGGCGGCGCAGCGCCGGAGAGTGAGCCAATCAGCGTGCCGTAGACGGAGTGGCGTTTCATGTACAGGCTGTAGATGCCGACATAAACCACAAACCCCATCACGCCAAGCCAGCAGGCCAGCGGGTTGGCGCCGAACCACAACAGCATGAAGCCAGCAATACCCAGCAAGGTGGCGTATACCAGCGATGATTCTGGCGAGATCAGCCCTTTGACCAGCACCCGGTTTTTCGTCCGTTCCATCTTACGATCGATATCACGGTCGATGTAGTTGTTGAAAACACAACCCGAGGCGACCACCAGGGATACTCCGAGGAGCGTCCAGACGAACAGCGGATAGTCGATGTGGCCTTTGGAGGCCAGCAGGAAACCGCCGATCACGGAGATCAGGTTGCCAAAAATGATGCCTGGTTTCGTTACTTGCAGGTATTGCTTAAACATACTCGCCGCTCTTAGTGCATCATCATGTTGTAGTTGAGGTTCCACATAATCCAGATGGAGCCGACAACTACGATAGCAATGATGATTACGGTGAAGATAAACGCGGTCAGGTTCCAACCTTCGTCTGATTTACTGTTCATGTGCAGGAAGTACACCAGGTGTACCAGAATCTGCACCACAGCCGTGACCAGGATGGTTCCCAGAATCGCTGCATGCGAGGCAGAGCCACTCATAACCATTGCAAACGGGATAGCCGTCAGAATGATCGACAGGATGAACCCTGTCATGTAGCTCTTCACGCTGCCGTGAGAAGCGCCGCTATGATCGGTAGAATGACTCATTACATCGCCCCCATCAGATAAACAACAGAGAACACGCAGATCCACACCACATCCAGGAAGTGCCAGAACAGGCTCAGGCACATAATACGGGTACGGTTAGTGTTGGTCAGGCCGCGACGCGATACCTGAACCATCAGCACCGCCATCCACAGCAGACCGGAGGTGACGTGCAGACCGTGGGTACCAACCAGCGCGAAGAACGCTGACAGGAAGCCGCTACGATCCGGACCCATACCTTCAACAATCAGGTGATGGAATTCATAGATTTCCATACCAACGAACCCTGCACCGAAGAGGAAGGTCAGGGCGAGCCAGGAAACGACCTGGCTCTTGTTGTTTTTGTACATGGCGATAGCCGCCATGCCATAGGTGATGGAGCTGAATAACAGCAGTGCGGTTTCAACCAGAACGAACGGCAGTTCAAAGATATCTTTACCCGCCGGGCCGCCAGCCGTGCCGTTCACCAGAACGGCATAGGTTGCGAACAGCGTAGCGAAGATAATGCAGTCGCTCATCAGGTAGATCCAGAAACCGAAGACTTTCATCGGTCCTGTATCATGGTGCCCGTGTTCATGCGCGTGGGCATTGTGCGCAAGAGTATCAGTTGCCATTTTTCAGCCCTGCTTTGTTAATCTCATCGAAATGCTGATTTTCCAGTTTTTCGACTTCCGCAACCGGTACGTAGTAATCCACGTCCTCGTCAAAGCTCTTGATAATCCAGGTCACTACGATGCCGGCGAAACCAACAATCGCCATCCACCAGATATGCCAGATCATCGCGAAGCCAAACACCGTTGCGAATGCAGCAATGATGATGCCCGCGCCGCTGTTTTTCGGCATATGAATTTCTTCATAATGCGCAGGTTGCTTGTACGCTTCGCCTTTTTCTTTCATTTCCCAGAACGCGTCACGTTCGTGAACGTTAGGAACGACTGCGAAGTTATAGAACGGCGGTGGAGAAGAGGTTGCCCACTCCAGAGTACGGCCGCCCCATGGGTCGCCGGTCAGGTCACGGTTCTGATCGCGATCGCGGATAGAAACGTAGAACTGAATCAGCTGGCACAGGATACCGCAAGCGATCAGCGCCGCGCCGCATGCTGCAACTACCAGCATGGAGTGGAACTGCGGATCGATGTCCTGGCTCAGGCGACGGGTCATCCCCATGAAGCCCAGCACGTACAGTGGCATAAATGCTACGAAGAAGCCGATGATCCAGAACCAGAATGCGCGTTTACCCCAGGTTTCGTTCAGGGTGAAACCAAAGGCTTTCGGCCACCAGTAGGTCAGACCTGCGAAGCAACCGAATACCACGCCGCCGATGATGACGTTATGGAAGTGCGCAATCAGGAACAGACTGTTGTGCAGTACGAAGTCTGCGCCCGGTACCGCCAGCAGAACGCCGGTCATCCCACCAACGGAGAAGGTAACGATGAAGCCGATAGTCCACATCATCGCCGAGTTGAAGACGATGCGGCCCTGGTACATGGTGAACAGCCAGTTGAAGATCTTAACCCCGGTCGGGATCGCGATAATCATAGTGGTAATACCGAAGAAGGCGTTTACGTTCGCGCCGGCACCCATGGTGAAGAAGTGGTGCAGCCAAACGATGAACGACAGAACGGTAATACAGACGGTTGCCCACACCAGCGAGGTGTAACCAAACAGACGTTTACGCGAGAAGGTTGCTGCGACTTCGGAGAAGACCCCGAATACCGGCAGAACCAGAATGTACACTTCCGGGTGACCCCAGGCCCAAATCAGGTTGATGTACATCATCATGTTGCCACCCATATCGTTGGTAAAGAAATGGGTGCCCAGGTAGCGGTCCAGGGTCAGCAGCGCGACGGTGACGGTCAGAATTGGGAAGGAGGCGATAATCAGGATGTTGGCGCACAGAGATGCCCAGGAGAATACCGGCATCTTGAACATGGTCATGCCAGGGGCACGCATCTTGATAATGGTCACAAAGAAGTTGATACCGGTCAGGGTAGTACCGATACCGGAGAGCTGCAGCGCCCAAATCCAGTAATCGACCCCTACGCCAGGACTGTACTCAATTCCCGAAAGCGGCGGATACGCCAGCCAACCGGTCTGTGCGAACTCACCGACGCCCAGAGACAGGTTAACCAGAATCACGCCCACAACCGTGAACCAGAAGCTCAGGTTGTTGAGGAACGGGAACGCAACGTCACGCGCGCCGAGCTGAAGCGGAACCACCAGGTTCATCAGGCCGATAACGAATGGCATTGCCACGAAGAAGATCATGATAACGCCGTGGGCGGTAAAGATCTGATCGTAGTGATGAGGCGGCAGGAATCCTGCTTCCCCGGCTGAAGCCAGTACCTGCTGGCTACGCATCATAACGGCGTCGGCAAAGCCACGCAGCAGCATGACGATTGCCACGATAACGTACATGATACCGAGACGTTTGTGGTCGACGGACGTCAGCCACTCGTTCCATAGGTAGGACCACTTACCGAAGTAAGTGATCGCTGCCAGTATCGCCAGTCCCCCGACGATGATTGCAGCAACCGTTACCACGATAATAGGTTCGTGGTAGGGCACTGCATCCAGTGTAAGTTTTCCGAACATCGTTTTCTTCCTCGGCCCCTTAGTGAGCGGTTTCCGCGTGGCTCATGTCCATGCCTTCCATCCCTTCGTGCGCAGCGTGCTCGCCTTCAGGTTTAGACATGTTCATGCTCTCGTGAGACATGAATTTGTTAACAACGTCTTTGAACAAATCCGGTTTCACGTTAGAGAAGTATTCCACTTTGTTGTTTTCGCTAGGCACAGCCACTTTGTCGAATGCAGCCATGGAGTCCATGGAGTTCGGGGACTGTTTCGCTTTTGCTACCCACTGATCGAAGGTTGCACGATCCGGGGTGGCGATAGCCTTGAACTTCATACCAGAGAAGCCCGGGCCACTATAGCTTGCGGAGATACCGTCATAAGTGCCTGCTTCATCAGCGATGAGGTGCAGCTGAGTCTGCATCCCGGCCATCGCATAAATCTGGCTACCTAAGCGCGGAATAAAGAACGAGTTCATCACGGAGTTGGAAGTGACTTTAAAGTGCACCGGTACGTTCGCCGGGAAGGCGATTTCGTTGACGGTAGCGATACCCTGTTCCGGGTAAATAAAGAACCATTTCCAGTCCATCGATACAACTTCGATGGTGATTGCTTTCTCGTCGTGGACAAGCGGTTTGCTTGGCTCCAGAGCGTGAGTGGTTTTCCAGGTCAGAACGGCCAGGAACAAGATGATCAGAATAGGAACCGTCCAGACCACAGCTTCAACTTTGTTGGAGTGTGACCAGTTCGGGCTATACTTCGCATCTTTATTGCTCGCGCGATACTTCCAGGCAAATCCTACTGCCATTAAGACGGCGGGAATAACGACAATCATCATCAGGCCGAATGCCGTCAGAATCAAAGAGCGTTGCTCCAGTCCAATCTGTCCTTTTGGGTCAAGGAGCGCAGAATCACAACCACTGAGTAATACAGTACCTGCGATTAATGACATCCATCCCAAACTTTTATTGTATTTCCTGAGTCTCATTGAACGACCTCAATTCCACGGGATCTGGTGGCGTTTAAAGTGTATGGGCATTTTACGGTAAGGTTGCATTACTGTAAACACGATTGGATCTGTGTCAGTTCTGTGTTAGCGGGTTCTGCTTGGATTGTCACATATGTTACGGAATGTGACGTAATTGCTTGCAAAGCCTGATTTACGCTGGATCTATAACGAAAGGGATAAGAAAGGGAATGCTTATGGAGTTACGAGTATAAACATCGTAAAAATAACACAAATAATTAACAATTAATTATCAAATAAAAGACATAAAGAAAACGTTAAAATAAAGTAACGCTGCTGAATCGGTTAAATTAATTAAAGAATCGCGTAAAAATTGTCAATAATTTCCAGAAATCTAAAACGCACAAAACAACAAATCAGCTCCCTGGGAAAATAAAATCGCTAATAAGCCGTTATAATTACCTCGGGTAATTAAAACGGCTATTAACGGTTTGGCGAAAATTAAATCAGCTGCGTTTTGCGTAGCGCCATATAGTCCAGAACAGCGCCGAGCAAAATACCACCGATAGCGGTCAGTGCGGCGACTTCCAGTAGGCCTGGCAGGAAGGAGAAAGAGGTGTAATCCAGCGCGTTCATCGCCAACAGCAGCAGCCATATCGCCAGCATCAAACAACCTACCGCCAGGATAACCAGCGCCAGGGCGTAAGTCTGAGGGTATTGCGTGCGCGGCAAGAAGCTTTCCGTTCGTTGAGTATATTCCAGCGTACGCCGACACAGAAGCAGGAGCAAAATCCCCGGCACGGCGGCAACGACGGAGAAAAGATAAAACGTCGGCCAGCCGTTCGCTTCGACAAACCAGCCGGCAATCGGCCCAACGTAAACGCGACCTACCGCCGACAGCGCCGACAGCAGCGCAAACTGAGTGGCGGAAAACGACTTGTTACACAGCGTCATTAACAGGGCGACAAACGCCGCGGTGCCCATCCCGCCGCACAGGTTTTCAAAAAATACCGCCGCCGCCATCGAATAAAGGTGTTTATCGGTGACCGAGAGGATCCAGTATCCGGCGTTGGAGGCCCCCTGCAGCAGGCCAAAAATTAGCAGGGCGCGGAACAGCGTCAGGCGCTGCATCAGCACACCGCCGTAGAGGGCGCCGACAATGGTGGCGAACAGGCCCAACGTTTTATTCACCATCCCGACTTCACCGGCATCAAAACCAACGCCGCGAATCAGGAAGGTGGTGGTCAGGCTCATGGCGAAGGCATCACCAAGCTTATAAAGGACAATTAACAGCAGGATAAGCCAGGCGTTGTTGCGGCCGAAGAAGTCGCGCAGCGGCGCGGCAACGGCCTGCTCAAGAGATTTCGGTACCGGAATGACGTCGCTGGGCTCCGGCGCCAGCAGCGTGGCGATAATGCACGGAATAAGCAGCGCGGCCATTAGCCAGTACATCCCCTGCCAGCCCAGCCAACGGTCGGCCAACCAGAGCGCTAACCCTCCGGATACCAGCATCCCCAGGCGATAGCCGAGCACGCTTATCGCCGCACCGGCGCCGCGTTCTTCCGCCGGGAGGACGTCCGTTTTCCAGGCATCAAAGACGATATCCTGCGACGCGGAGCAAAAGGCGATAACTACAGCCAGCGCCGCCATCCAGCGCAACTGCGTTGAAGGTTCAAGAAAGCCCATCGCGGCGATGGCGACGAGTAGCGCAAGCTGAGTCGTCAGCAGCCAGCCGCGGCGGCGGCCTAAAAACGGCGGCGTGTAGCGGTCCATTAATGGCGACCACAAAAATTTAAACACGTAGGCCTGACCGACGAGAGAGAAGAAGCCGATAGTTTTTAAATCGATATTTTCAACGGTCATCCATGCTTGCAGCGTGCCGGAAGTCAGTGCGAGAGGTAAACCAGAAGCAAAGCCGAGGATCAGCAAAATAGCTGATTTGGGTTGCTGAAAAATACGCAAGTAGTGATTGGACATGGCATATAGAGCAGGCCCGGAGTGAACCGGGCCTGCTATTTTATTAACGAGCGTTTTGTTTGATGAAGTCGTGAATGCTGGTGTCCTGCGCCATGTCGGCGATGGTATCGGTCAGCACGCTATTAACCGCGTTAGCAATGTTCTCGTTGGAAGCCTGGAAAGCGCCCTCAACGGAGTAGCTGGCGCGGTAGTTCTTAGTCATCTTGTTGCCGTTAGCGGCGGTGGCGACGATGGCGATATCCGCTTTGGTGGCGATGTTGTAACGCACGTTGCCCTGTGAGACGTCAGCATACAGTTTGTTAACAATGATCTGCAGGTCGACGGCGCCGTTCGGGCCAATCATGTAGCCGCGCGACGTCATTTGCTTCTCAAGCACTTCCTGCAGCAGGAAGCGCAGGTCGCGAGAGGCGGTCAGGGTCACCAACTGGTTGTTGCGGGTGACTTTCGCCAGCGCCTGATCGGTACGCTGGTCCGCGCCGTTAATGCTGACGGTAACGCCCATCAGGCTCGGATCCTGCTGCGGCAGGGTGATTTTCGGTGATACTTCAATGGTCGTCGGTGGAGTGGCGCATCCTGCCAGTACAAACATCGCGACCAACGGGAATAGAATTTTCTTCAGCATGTTCAGGGTCTCAACGCACGGTGTTGTTATACCCGTCATAATTCAGGTTTCAGGCGCTACGGGGTTATCGTGGGCGCTTTTTTCTGCAACTCGAAGTAGTTAGGGTGTTTAAGGAAAATTCCCGCCATCATAACATCGCCAACGGTGAGGGGAAGTGGCTACGAGTGGAAAATCATCGTGTTGTGCGTTTTATGACCTCGTCCCATTTCCGGTGGCGATTTGGCCTGGAGATATCAGTAAACCTGATACTTTTGCGTGAAAATATCAGAGGAATGCTAATTTTTTGTTGTTTTCTGCCAATGGAAGCGGTAAAAGCGGCTAACATTTAAAGGGAAAGGCGGCATCTCAGCGTTGTCGGAGGAGAAAATTCATGATGATACGTGAGCAGATCGAAGCAAAACTTAGAGCAGCGTTCGACCCGATGTATCTGGAAGTCGTGGATGAAAGCTATCGGCACAACGTCCCTGCGGGCTCTGAAAGTCATTTTAAAGTGGTGTTGGTGAGCGACCGCTTCACCGGCGAACGTTTCCTTAATCGTCATCGTATGATTTACGGTACGTTGACCGAGGAGCTGTCAAGCACCGTGCACGCGCTGGCGCTGCATACCTATACGATTAAAGAGTGGGAAGGGCTACAGGATACCGTCTTTGCCTCTCCGCCCTGCCGCGGAGCGGGGAGCATCGCGTAAAAATCACATTTGCAACCGCTGGCGCTTTTCCAGTATGTTGCGTGAAGATTTAGCAAAAACGGCCTGCGGGCCGTTTTCTTTTGCCTGGAAAATGCGCAAAGTTCGCGCTTTTGCAGACAAATTTGAGCGGGAAATGTGAAAAACCCCGCAGCAGTGGGTGACAACCGTTCTCGACTCACAAAAGTGATGCCGCTATAATGCCGCGTCTTATATATGAATGTCTTCGGGATGATTCTGACGACAGGGAATGTGTTTCTGATTTGAAGAGGGCATCCCGGTTCTGCGAAGCCACCTACACGCGCTTCCAGAGTTGACCGAGCACTGTGATTTTTTTGAGGTAACAAGATGCAAGTTTCAGTTGAAACCACTCAGGGCCTTGGGCGCCGTGTAACGATTACTATCGCCGCTGACAGCATCGAGAATGCTGTCAAAAGCGAGCTGGTCAACGTAGCGAAAAAAGTTCGCATTGACGGCTTCCGTAAAGGCAAAGTGCCGATGAATGTTGTTGCTCAGCGTTATGGCGCTTCCGTTCGCCAGGACGTGCTGGGCGACCTGATGAGCCGTCATTTCGTTGACGCGATCATCAAAGAGAAAATTAATCCGGCCGGCGCGCCGAACTACGTTCCGGGCGAATACAAGCTGGGCGAAGACTTCACCTACGCGGTAGAGTTCGAAGTGTATCCGGAAGTTGAACTGAAAGGTCTGGACGCAATCGAAGTTGAAAAACCGGTTGTTGAAGTCACCGACGCTGACGTTGACGGCATGCTGGACACCCTGCGCAAGCAGCAGGCGAACTGGAAAGAAAAAGAAGGCGCCGTTGACGCTGAAGATCGCGTTACCATCGACTTCACCGGTTCCGTAGACGGCGAAGAGTTCGAAGGCGGTAAAGCGTCTGACTTCGTACTGGCGATGGGCCAGGGTCGTATGATCCCGGGCTTCGAAGACGGTATCAAAGGCCACAAAGCTGGCGAAGAGTTCACCATCGACGTGACCTTCCCGGAAGAGTACCACGCTGAAAACCTGAAAGGTAAAGCCGCTAAGTTCGTTATCAACCTGAAAAAAGTTGAAGAACGCGAGCTGCCGGAACTGACTGCTGAATTCATCAAACGTTTCGGCGTTGAAGATGGTTCCGTAGAAGGTCTGCGCGCTGAAGTGCGTAAAAACATGGAACGCGAGCTGAAAGGCGCCGTGCGTAACCGCGTTAAATCTCAGGCTATCGAAGGCCTGGTGAAAGCGAACGACATCGACGTTCCGGCTGCTCTGATCGACAGCGAAATCGACGTACTGCGTCGTCAGGCTGCTCAGCGTTTCGGCGGTAACGAGAAACAGGCTCTGGAACTGCCTCGCGAACTGTTCGAAGAGCAGGCTAAACGTCGCGTAGTTGTTGGCCTGCTGCTGGGCGAAGTGATTCGCACCAACGAGCTGAAAGCTGACGAAGAGCGCGTGAAAGGCCTGATCGAAGAGATGGCTTCCGCGTACGAAGATCCGTCAGAAGTGGTTGAGTTCTACAGCAAAAACAAAGAGCTGATGGACAACATGCGCAACGTGGCGCTGGAAGAGCAGGCTGTTGAAGCCGTGCTGGCGAAAGCTAAAGTGTCTGAAAAAGCCACTTCCTTCAACGAACTGATGAACCAGCAGGCGTAATTTCGCCCGGCTGTTTAAAGTTCGCGCAAAAACCCGTTGCCGAAAGGCTGCGGGTTTTTTTATTGCAATGATAGGCTTAGGATGAGTGCTAAAACACATTTTCAGTGATAGCGTTACTCCAAAAGGTTGTTATGCTTGAATTATGGCTGCGCCATCCCCATAACCGGGGGACGTATCTGCATCCGCAGCGTCAGAAATAATGACCAGCTCAACGTATCAGTGCCCTGCGGATAGAAACTCTGGCTGATAATCCGTCCATAAGGTTACAATCAGTGCAGCAGGTTTTTTCAAAATTAATCCAGGAGACGGAAATGTCATACAGTGGCGAACGAGATAACTTTGCACCCCATATGGCCCTGGTGCCGATGGTCATTGAACAGACCTCACGCGGTGAACGTTCTTTTGATATCTATTCCCGTCTGCTCAAGGAACGCGTTATTTTCCTGACCGGCCAGGTGGAAGACCACATGGCTAATCTGATCGTGGCGCAGATGCTGTTTCTGGAAGCGGAAAATCCAGAAAAAGATATTTACCTGTACATTAACTCTCCGGGCGGCGTGATCACCGCCGGGATGTCAATTTACGACACCATGCAGTTCATCAAGCCGGATGTCAGCACTATCTGTATGGGGCAGGCGGCTTCAATGGGCGCCTTCCTGCTGACCGCCGGGGCGAAAGGTAAGCGTTTCTGCCTGCCGAACTCCCGCGTGATGATTCACCAGCCGCTGGGCGGCTATCAGGGCCAGGCGACGGATATCGAAATCCACGCCCGTGAAATTCTGAAAGTGAAAGGGCGCATGAATGAACTGATGGCGCATCATACGGGTCAATCCCTTGAGCAGATCGAGCGCGATACCGAGCGTGACCGCTTCCTGTCGGCGTCGGAAGCGGTGGAATACGGCCTGGTCGATTCCATCTTGACCCATCGTAATTGATGCCCGTGGCGTAAGGGTGCCGCTATACTTGTTTTAACTACTGGGCGGCACAACGCGTGATCGCGACTTGCGCCTGAGAATGGCATTTGCGTCGTCATCTGCGGCACAAAGAACTTAAGAAGAGGTTTGGACTCATGACAGATAAACGCAAAGATGGTTCGGGCAAACTGTTGTACTGCTCTTTTTGCGGCAAAAGCCAGCATGAAGTGCGTAAGCTGATCGCCGGGCCATCCGTGTATATCTGCGACGAATGCGTTGACTTATGTAACGACATCATTCGCGAAGAGATTAAAGAAGTCGCTCCGCACCGCGAGCGCAGCGCGCTGCCGACGCCGCACGAAATTCGCCACCATCTGGACGATTATGTTATCGGCCAGGAACAGGCGAAAAAAGTGCTGGCCGTGGCGGTATACAACCACTACAAACGTCTGCGCAACGGCGACACCAGCAATGGCGTAGAACTGGGTAAAAGCAACATTCTGCTGATCGGGCCGACCGGCTCCGGTAAAACGCTGTTGGCTGAAACGCTGGCGCGTCTGTTGGATGTTCCGTTTACTATGGCCGATGCCACCACGCTGACCGAAGCGGGTTACGTGGGTGAAGACGTGGAAAACATCATTCAGAAGCTGCTGCAGAAATGCGATTACGATGTGCAGAAAGCGCAGCGCGGCATCGTGTACATCGATGAAATCGACAAAATTTCCCGTAAATCGGATAACCCGTCGATTACCCGCGACGTGTCCGGCGAGGGCGTTCAGCAGGCGCTGCTGAAGCTAATCGAAGGCACCGTAGCCGCTGTTCCGCCACAGGGCGGGCGTAAACATCCGCAGCAGGAGTTCTTGCAGGTCGATACCTCCAAGATTCTGTTTATCTGCGGCGGCGCGTTCGCAGGCCTGGACAAAGTGATTTCCCATCGTGTAGAAACCGGCTCCGGCATTGGTTTTGGCGCGACGGTTAAAGCGAAATCTGACAAAGCCAGCGAAGGCGAGCTGCTGGCGCAGGTCGAGCCGGAAGATCTGATCAAGTTTGGTCTGATCCCGGAATTTATCGGCCGTCTGCCGGTTGTCGCGACGCTGAATGAACTGAGTGAAGAAGCGCTGATTCAGATCCTGAAAGAGCCGAAAAACGCCCTGACTAAGCAGTATCAGGCGCTGTTTGGCCTCGAAGGCGCTGAGCTGGAATTCCGTGATGAAGCGCTGGATGCGATAGCCAAGAAAGCGATGGCGCGTAAAACCGGCGCCCGTGGTCTGCGTTCAATCGTTGAAGCCGCCCTGCTCGACACCATGTACGATCTGCCGTCCATGGAAGATGTCGAAAAAGTGGTGATTGACGAGTCGGTGATCGAAGGTCAGAGCAAGCCGCTGCTGATCTACGGCAAGCCGGAAGCGCAGCAGGCATCTGGCGAATAATTCGCCAACCGACACAAGCAGTTAAGCAAAAAGGGGGGATTTTATCCCCCCTTTTATTTTTCCTGTGTTCCCGCCGTTGAATGTATGGAATACATCCCCATATACTGGATTACATATTAACGGCGACGCGTTAATGAAGGTGTCGTCGGCTACCTGGCGGACTTTAAACTAAGAGAGAGCTCTATGAATCCTGAGCGTTCTGAACGCATTGAAATCCCCGTATTGCCGTTGCGCGATGTGGTGGTTTATCCGCACATGGTCATACCCCTGTTTGTAGGGCGGGAAAAATCTATCCGTTGTCTGGAAGCGGCCATGGACCATGATAAAAAAATCATGCTGGTCGCGCAGAAAGAAGCGTCGACGGATGAGCCGGGTGTAAACGATCTTTTCACCGTCGGGACCGTGGCGTCAATTTTGCAAATGCTGAAGCTGCCGGACGGCACTGTGAAAGTGCTGGTGGAAGGCTTGCAGCGTGCGCGTATTACTGCGCTGTCTGATAACGGAGAGCACTTCTCCGCCAAAGCAGAGTACCTTGCTTCTCCGGTCATTGAAGAGCGTGAGCAGGAAGTGCTGGTGCGTACGGCTATCAGCCAGTTTGAAGGCTACATCAAGCTGAACAAAAAAATCCCACCGGAAGTGTTGACGTCGCTCAATAGCATCGACGATCCCGCGCGTCTGGCGGATACCATCGCTGCGCATATGCCGCTTAAGCTGGCGGACAAACAGTCCGTGCTGGAGATGTCCGACGTGAATGAACGTCTGGAATATCTGATGGCGATGATGGAATCTGAAATCGATCTGCTGCAGGTTGAGAAACGCATTCGCAACCGCGTGAAAAAGCAGATGGAAAAATCTCAGCGTGAGTACTATCTGAATGAGCAAATGAAAGCCATCCAGAAAGAGCTCGGCGAGATGGATGACGCCCCGGACGAAAACGAAGCGCTGAAGCGTAAGATCGACGCGGCGAAAATGCCGAAAGAGGCGAAAGAAAAAACTGAAGCGGAACTGCAAAAGCTGAAGATGATGTCCCCGATGTCGGCGGAAGCTACCGTCGTGCGCGGCTACATCGACTGGATGGTGCAGGTGCCGTGGAATGCCCGTAGCAAGGTCAAAAAAGATCTGCGTCAGGCGCAAGAGATCCTCGATACCGACCACTATGGTCTGGAGCGAGTCAAGGACCGCATCCTTGAGTACCTTGCGGTGCAGAGCCGCGTTAACAAGCTGAAAGGGCCGATCCTGTGCCTGGTTGGGCCGCCGGGGGTGGGTAAAACCTCGCTGGGTCAATCGATTGCCAAAGCCACCGGGCGTAAATACGTACGCATGGCGCTGGGCGGCGTGCGTGATGAAGCGGAAATCCGCGGTCATCGCCGTACCTACATTGGCTCAATGCCGGGTAAACTGATCCAGAAAATGGCGAAAGTGGGGGTGAAAAACCCACTGTTCCTGCTGGATGAGATCGACAAAATGTCCTCCGACATGCGCGGTGACCCGGCTTCAGCACTGCTGGAGGTACTGGATCCGGAACAGAACGTGGCCTTTAACGACCACTATCTGGAAGTGGACTACGATCTCAGCGACGTGATGTTCGTGGCGACCTCCAACTCCATGAATATCCCTGCGCCGCTGCTGGACCGTATGGAAGTGATTCGTCTCTCCGGTTATACCGAAGATGAAAAACTGAACATTGCTAAGCGTCACCTGCTGCCGAAGCAGATCGAACGCAATGCGCTGAAAAAGGGCGAGCTGACGGTCGACGATAGCGCCATTATCGGCATTATTCGTTACTACACTCGTGAAGCGGGCGTTCGTAGCCTGGAGCGTGAAATCTCCAAGCTGTGCCGTAAAGCCGTTAAGCAGTTGTTGCTTGATAAATCGCTGAAACATATCGAGATTAACGGTGAAAACCTGCACGATTATCTCGGCGTACAGCGCTTTGACTACGGCCGTGCGGATAGCGAAAACCGCGTAGGTCAGGTCACCGGTCTGGCGTGGACGGAAGTGGGCGGCGATTTGCTGACCATCGAAACCGCCTGCGTTCCGGGTAAAGGCAAGTTGACCTATACCGGTTCACTGGGCGAAGTCATGCAGGAGTCGATTCAGGCTGCGCTGACCGTGGTTCGCGCGCGTGCTGAGAAGCTCGGTATTAACCCGGACTTCTACGAAAAACGCGATATTCACGTGCACGTACCGGAAGGGGCTACGCCGAAAGATGGCCCGAGCGCCGGTACGGCGATGTGCACCGCGTTGGTTTCTTGCCTGACCGGTAACCCGGTACGCGCCGATGTGGCGATGACAGGGGAAATCACCCTGCGCGGTCAGGTGCTGCCAATCGGCGGCCTGAAGGAAAAACTGCTGGCTGCGCATCGTGGAGGCATTAAGACTGTTCTGATTCCTTACGAAAACAAGCGTGACCTTGAAGAAATTCCGGAAAACGTTATCGCCGATTTGGATATCCACCCGGTACAGCGAATCGAGGAAGTTCTGACACTTGCTCTGCAAAATGAACCGTTTGGCATGCAGGTCGTAAGCGCAAAATAGTGATATCGCGCAAATAGCGTTAAGAAAAGTGGGGCTGGTGAGTAAATTCGTACTTGCCAGCCTTTTTTTGTGTAGCTAACTTAGATCGCTGGCAGGGGTCATCGACAACTCTGTTGTAAGGGCATGACAGTCCTGATATAACTGCTGCGCGGTCGCGCCATGAAGGATTCTGGTGCGATATAAATTATAAAGAGAGGAAGAGAACAGTGAATAAATCTCAACTGATTGACAAAATTGCTGCGGGTGCGGACATTTCTAAAGCTGCAGCTGGACGTGCGTTAGATGCTTTGATCGCTTCTGTTACTGAATCTCTGCAAGCTGGGGATGATGTTGCGCTGGTAGGGTTCGGTACTTTTGCTGTTAAAGAGCGTGCTGCCCGTACTGGTCGCAACCCGCAAACAGGTAAAGAAATTACCATTGCTGCCGCTAAAGTACCGGGCTTCCGTGCAGGTAAAGCGCTGAAAGACGCGGTAAACTAATCGGCACTCCCGTCAGGGAATGTGACGAAGTACAAGGGCGCATCGCGAGATGTGCCTTTTTTATTTGTCCAGAACGCGACTTTATGTGTGTTTATGCGCACTTGTGGGCTGACAATTGCCCCGTTTTCTTGTCAAAATACGTCCTCACGCGCGGCAGGCATCACGTGCTATGCTGCGCGAGCTAAAGTCATCTACAGCGGAGCGTTGTTACACCATGATGGACAACCTACGCACGGCCGCCAACAGCGTCGTGCTCAAGATTATTTTCGGTATCATTATTGTCTCGTTCATTTTGACCGGGGTGAGTGGTTACCTGATTGGCGGCGGCAACAACTATGCCGCAAAAGTGAATGGTCAGGAGATTGGCCGGGCGCAGTTTGAAAATGCCGTTGCCAGCGAGCGTAACCGCATGCAGCAGCAGTTAGGCGATCAGTTCTCTGAGCTGGCGGCCAACGAAAACTACATGAAGACCATGCGTCAGCAGGTGCTGAACCGCCTGATCGATGAATCGCTGCTGGACCAGTATGCTCGTGAGCTGGGCCTGAGCATCAGCGACGACCAGGTGAAACAGGCCATCTTCCAGACCCAGGCCTTCCAGTCGAACGGCAAGTTTGATAACGAACGCTTCAGCGGCATCGTGAATCAAATGGGTATGACCACCGATCAATACGCGCAAGCGCTGCGTAACCAGTTGACGACGCAACAGCTGATCAATGCGGTAGCCGGTACCGATTTCATGCTGCCGGGCGAGTCCGACCAACTGGCGGCGCTGGTCTCCCAGCAGCGTGTGGTGCGTGAAGCGACTATCGACGTTAACGCGCTGGCGGCGAAACAGACCGTTAGTGATGAAGAGATTAACGCTTTCTGGCAGCAGAACCAGGCCCGTTTTATGGCGCCGGAGCAGTTCCGCGTGAGCTACATCAAGATGGATGCCGCCAGCATGCAGGAAAACGCCTCTGACGAAGAAATCCAGTCATGGTACGACCAGCATAAAGATCAGTTCACTCAGCCGCAGCGTAATCGCTACAGCGTGATTCAGACTAAAACTGAAGCTGATGCGAAAGCGGTACTGGCCGAACTGCAAAAAGGCGCCGATTTCGCCACGCTGGCAAAAGAGAAATCCACCGACATCATCTCTGCGCGTAACGGCGGTGATATGGGCTGGATGGAAGAAGCTTCCACCGTACCTGAGCTCAAAGATGCCGGCCTGAAAGACAAAGGTCAGCTTTCCGGGGTGATCAAATCTTCCGTAGGCTTCCTGGTGGCGCGTCTTGACGATGTTCAGCCGGCACAGGTAAAACCGCTGGCCGACGTGCGTAACGACATCGCGGCAAAAGTGAAACAGGAAAAAGCGCTGGATGCATACTACGCGCTACAGCAGAAGGTCAGCGACGCGGCCAGCAATGATAACGAATCCCTGGCGGGGGCGGCGCAGGTCGCCGGCCTGAAAGTGGTTGAGACCGGCTGGTTTGGTCGTGACAGCCTGCCGGAAGAGCTGAACTTCAAGCCGGTTGCCGATGCTATCTTTAATGGTGGTCTGGTGGGTGAAAACGGCGCGCCGGGCAATAACTCCGACATCATTACCGTTGACGGCGATCGGGCTTTCGTTCTGCGTATCAGCGAGCACAAAGCGGAAAGCGTTAAGCCGCTGGCGGAAGTGAAAGCGCAGGTGACCGATATCGTTAAGCGCAATAAAGCGGAACAGCAGGCGAAACTGGATGCCGATAAGCTGTTGGCCGACCTGAAAGCGGGCAAGGGCGATGACGCGATGAAAGCCGCAGGGCTGAGCTTCGGCGCCGCGCAGACCCTGTCCCGTACCGGCCAGGATCCGCTGAGCCAGGCGGCCTTCTCTCTGCCGCTGCCGCAGAAAGATAAAGCGAGCTACGGCGTGGGCAGCGATGCCAAAGGCAACGTAGTATTGCTGGCGCTGGATGAAGTGAAAGCGGGTTCTATGCCAGAAGAGCAGAAGAAAGCGATGGTGCAGGGTATTACCCAGAATAATGCGCAAATCGCATTCGAAGCGCTGATGAGCAATCTGCGTAAAGAAGCCAAAATCAAGCTCGGCGACCTCGTCGACCAGCAGCAATAATTTCGCGCTGCCTCGCAAAACGAGGTAACGTGATGCAACACTCAAAGGCCGCTTTCGCGGCCTTTTCCATTTCCGCAATCTGCCTTTTGTACTCCTTTTTCGCAGCCGCTATCGTGACCTTGCTGTCAACAAACAAGGAGATAACAGCATGAACAGAGGAATGAAAATGGTTATTGTCGCCGTATTGCTGGCTTGTACGGCGGGTTTTCAGGGGGCGCTGGCGGCACCGGCGAGCGGTAAGGCGGTATCGGCAAAAGAGACTATTCAGACTCCGCAAACGAAAATGCCGGCGGAAGCGAAAACGACGGATAACGTCGGCGCGCGGGCCAGCATTAATACAGCCAGCGCGGAGGAGCTAGCACAGGCCATGAATGGCGTTGGGCTCAAGAAAGCGCAGGCAATCGTCAGCTACCGCGAAGAGTACGGACCGTTTAAGACTCTCGACGATCTTAAACAGGTTCCGGGGATGGGGAGTTCACTGGTAGAGAGAAATCTGTCACATCTGACGCTCTAATTTCACCCGCTGCTTTGCACAGTGGCAAATCTTTGCCATGCTAAAGAGGTTACATCATCTGGTGTGACCTCTTACCTGATTAACAACAATAATAGTAAGGCATGTGCGCTATGCAGACTCAAATTAAAGTTCGCGGTTATCACCTGGATGTTTACCAGCACGTTAACAATGCTCGTTATCTGGAGTTTCTTGAAGAGGCGCGCTGGGATGGGCTGGAGAGTAGTCCGGCGTTTCACTGGATGACCAGCCATAACATCGCTTTTGTGGTGGTCAACATCAATATCAATTATCGTCGCCCGGCGGTACTCGGGGATGTGCTTACCGTCACCAGTAAACTTGAGCAGTTGAACGGTAAAAGCGGCACCCTAAGTCAGGTGGTGACCCTTAATCCTAACGGTGAAGTGGTGGCCGATGCGTTGATTACCTTTGTCTGCATTGATCTGAAAACGCAGAAGGCGCAGCCGCTGGAAGGGGAGTTGCGCGAAAAGCTCGACCAGATGAATTTACGCTAACAACAGTCGGACCGAGGAGAGCTGTGAACCCGTCGGGGAGGTTGAGCTCAGGCTTCGTGCCAATTGTTTCCCGGAGGCGGCGCCTGACGGGCCTTTTCCGGGCTACCGGCTGGTGGGATGCTGTGAACCCGTAGCCCCGGTAAGCGAAGCGCCACCGGGGACGTTGAACTGAAGCTTCGTGCTAATCGATTCCCGGAGGCGGCGCCTGACGGGCCTTTTCCGGGCTACCGGCTGGTGGGATGCGGTGCATCCGTAGCCCCGGTAAGCGAAGCGCCACCGGGGAGGTTGAACTTAAGCTTCGTGCCCTTGGCCCAGGCCGGTTTTTTGCTTCATGACCGCCATCACGCCGGCCTTATCGCCCAGATACTGATTCAGGCCGTTGGCGCGTAGGTTGCAGGCCGCACACTGGCCACAGCCGTCGCCCTTGATGCCGTTATAGCAGGTGAGTGTTTCGCGGCGAACCAGATCCAACTGGCCCCAATAATCGGCCAGCGCCCAGGTCTCAGCTTTGTTGAGCCACATCAGCGGCGTTTCAAAGCGAATGTCTTTCGCCATGCCAAGGCTAACCGCATGGTGCAGCGCTTTAACAAATTCGTCGCGGCAGTCCGGGTAACCAGAGAAGTCGGTCTCGCAAACGCCGGTAATAATTGCTTCGGCCTTAACCTGATAGGCGTAGATCGCCGTCAGGGTTAAAAACAGAATATTGCGACCTGGAACGAAGGTATTCGGAATACCATCGGCATCCGGCTCGTAATCCGGTACCGGGATGCTATCGCGCGTCAGGCTGCTCACCGCCAGTTCGTTAAGCAGGGTAACGTCCAGCACTTTATGCGCCACCGCGCCCAGTTTTAGCGCCAGCTCGCGAGCCACGTCAATCTCGGCGCGGTGGCGTTGGCCATAATCAAAAGTGACGCAATGCACTTCATCATACTGTTCCAGTGCCTGCACCAGGCAGGTTGTTGAGTCTTGTCCTCCGCTGAAGACAACTACGGCGCGTTTCATGGCAATTCCTGACTAAATAAGTGAGAACCATATGGTACCGTCAGACGCTCGCGGCGACCAGCTCTCTCACGCCGATGATGCCGGTAGCCAGGCGCTGGTAAAGTCGAACCAACCTCTGGCATTAAGGCGTAGGCCGTTAACCCCCGGCGGCGCGCTGATGCGGTAATTGTATTTGAATAACGGCGTCATGATGGCGTCATCCATCAGCGTATTGAAGACGTTGCGCAGGGCATCGTTGCGGCTACGCGCTTCGGACTGCGCCTGCACGGCATCTAACGTAGCCTGCAGGTGCGCATATTGCGCCCCGCTCAGCAAATGGGGCCACAGCGTGTCGCAGCGCAGCCACTGTTCAAGGGTATATTCCGGCGCTTCGCCAATCAGCCGGTCGCCCATCATCATATCGGCCTGCGCCAGATATCGGCAGCCGTCCCAATTTTTGGCGTCATGAAAAATGAGCGTCAGTTCGCAGCCGAGAGTGGCGAGGCGTAGTTTCAGTTGCTCAGCCATCGTGTGTAATTCGACCGGCAAATGATAGAGCAGGGTGAGTTGGGGCGGCAACGGCACCTCATGGTTTTCCGGGCCCTGGGGAATGGACCAGCCCGGTAGCACTTCATGGCTCGGCGTAATCAGATCTTCATCCAGCGGTAGCGTTTCCAGCAACGACGAGCGGTGGATAATCGAAATTATCCGCTGGGCCTGCGCTTTACTGAGACGTGGACTCTGACGCAGGGTCAAATAGCAGAAGCCGAGGCTGATGCTGTTGCTCACCTGGCGCAAATTATTGAGCTCTTCGGGATCGCCGATGGTGATCTGTACTGGATGGCGACAGCTGGTGCCGAGATCGCTTTCGAATAGCTGCGGCGTGATCCAATATTCTACCGCCTGGATCAGCGGATGCTGTAAATGGTAGCGGGGATGGTTCTCCAGCCGAACCAGATCCGGGCCAAAAAGCTTTATTCGGAACGGACCGCTACCGAGCGCCGGATCGTCAGGATGCGCCAGCACGCTGCAGTAGCTGGCTAAACGGAACGGTAGCCAGTAGTCCGGGCGATGCAGCGTAATCGTCAAACATTGGGCGTGGGTGACATCGATGCGGCTAATGCTGGCAAAAAGGGTGCGGAGAGCCGGCAGTTCCAGTAGCAACAGTAGTCTTTGCCGCAGCTGTGAGGTTTCCACGGTATCGCCGTTATGCCAGCACAGGGTAGAGCGGATATAAAAGTGCCAGCGCAGTCCATCGGGTGATACCTGCCAGTGGTGCGCCAGATCGCCCACCGGCGTACTGTCGCTATCGTCAAAACGCGTCAGGCCGGAATAGATCTGCCCGGCCAAATGTTGTTCCGCACGCCCGGGGAGAAAACCGGGGCGCAGCGGTTCCAGTGGACGATAGTAGGGAATACGCAGCGTCGGGGTATTGTTTTGCCACTGTCCGCCGAGGAAGGGGTGCAACAACGCTTTCAGCTCAACCGGCGCCAGCTGCGCCAGCTCCAGCGCGTTTTGCTGCTGACCCTTATTCAGCGCCTGTTCCATCATTTCGTTACGCAGGCTTTCCGGGGTCTTGTGGAAACTGAGTTGCCCGCGCTTACCGCGCCCGGAGCTGGCCTGCCAGCTTAACCAACCGGCCTCCTGAGCCTGACGCAGCAGCGTACGGATATGACGCTCGCTGCAAAAGCAGCGTTCAGCCAACTCGCCCACGGTCACCTGCTGCGGTGCGCCGGACGACGGCAGCCATAGCCGCTGGTATTGATTTAATCGGTTTAATAATCTCATTTGCCGAAAACCCGGAACAATAAAAAATATCTATTCACTATTACTTCCGTATATCTCAGGCGATACTGCAACACAAGCGAAACCCATCACACATCGGGGAAAATACCATGGCAAAATTAGCGGCATTTGATATGGACGGCACCCTGCTGATGCCGGACCATCGTCTCGGAGAACAGACTCTGACGGCGCTGAGACGGCTGCGTGAACGCGATATCGCCCTGACCTTTGCCACCGGTCGCCATGCTCTGGAAATGCACCATGTGATCGGCGAGTTTTCCCTTGATGCTTTTCTGATTACCGGTAACGGCACGCGCATCCATTCACTGGAAGGTGAAGAGCTGTATCGCCAGGATCTAAATCCGGAAGTGGCGGAAGAGGTGCTGCACAGCGTGTGGGATACTCAGGCGAGTATGCACGTTTTCAATGATGGCGGCTGGTTTACCGGCCAGGCAAGGCCGGAACTGCTCCGAGCTCACGCCTTCAGCGGCTTTCATTATCAACTGCGCGATCCGAAACGGATGCCGGCGCATCACGTCACCAAGATCTGTTTCTGCGGCGATCATGACGATCTGCGCCGTCTGCGGATCCAGCTAAATGAAGCGCTAGGCGATCGCGCGTTTCTTTGTTTCTCGGCGATGGATTGTCTGGAGGTGCTGCCGGTCGGCTGTAATAAAGGGGCCGCGCTGGCGGTGCTGAGCCAGCACTTAGGTTTTACGTTGCAGGATTGCATGGCATTTGGTGATGCAATGAACGATCGCGAGATGCTCGGTAGCGTAGGGCGAGGGTTCATTATGGGCAACGCGATGCCGCAGCTCAAAGCTGAACTGCCGCATCTACCGATCATCGGAGACTGCCGTCATCAGGCTGTTTCCCATTTTTTAACACATTGGCTGGATAATCCTGATCTTCCTTATTCCCCCGAATAGAGAGACCCTACCAGCAAGCCGGATAGCGTTCTATCCGGCTTTTTTTATTGTGCGCCGCTCAGTTGCATAATCTGCGTCTGCCACGGGGTAATATCGCCGATATTCGCCGCGACCCACTGCGGGTTGTAATAGCTTTCGAGATAACGTTCGCCGCTGTCGCACAACAGGGTGACGATGGAACCCTGGCGTCCTTCATCGCGCATGCGCGTGGCCAGTTGCAGCACGCCCCACATATTGGTACCGGTGGAGGCGCCGACTTTTCTTCCAAGCTGCTTTTCTAGCCACAGGGCGGTAGCGACGCTGGCGGCATCCGGAACGCGCAGCATCTCATCGACGACGTCGGGAATAAACGATGGCTCGACGCGCGGACGGCCAATCCCTTCGATCTTGCTGCCGACCGGGCTGCGCAGGCTGGCGTCGCGGCTTTGCCAGTAATCAAGGAATACCGAATTCTGCGGGTCGACGACCATCAGTTGCGTCTCGTAACCCTGGCAGCGAATATAGCGGCCGATGGTTGCAGAAGTACCGCCGGTACCGGCGCTCATGACGATCCACGACGGCTGCGGATACGGCTCATGGGTCATCTGGCGGAAAATGCTGTCGGCGATATTGTTATTGCCGCGCCAGTCGGTGGCGCGCTCGGCGAAGGTGAACTGATCCATATAGTGGCCATTCAACTCGCGCGCCAGCATTTCAGAAGCGGCGTAGATTTCGCAGGCGTTGTCGACGAAATGACAGCGTCCGCCATAAAATTCAATCTGTTCGATTTTACGCTTCGCCGTGCAGGAAGGCATCACGGCGATAAACGGCAGGCCCAGCAGGCGAGCAAAATAGGCTTCTGAGACCGCCGTCGAACCCGAAGACGATTCGATAATCGTGGTGCCTTCTTTGATCCATCCGTTGCACAGGCCATAGAGAAACAGCGAGCGCGCCAGACGGTGCTTAAGGCTACCGGTTGGATGCGTACTTTCATCCTTCAGATAAATAGGGATCCCCGGAAAACCAGGCAGCGCCAGGCGGATCAGGTGTGTATCGGCGGAACGCTGATAGTCGGCGTTAATTTCACTAATGGCATGTTTTACCCAGGCGCTGTTCATCTCGGATTCCTGTTTGTCATTTTGTGCCCAGCTTAGCGGATTGTGCGGGAAAAATTGTTGCTATTTGGCCTTTCAATTACAATTACGGGAGTAAATTATTCTCTCTGGTGGCCTTATGCTAGATAAAATTGACCGTAAGCTGCTCTCATTGCTGCAAACTGACTGCACCCTCTCTTTGCAGGCGCTGGCGGATGCCGTTAATCTGACCACCACGCCCTGCTGGAAACGGCTCAAGCGTCTTGAGGACGAAGGCATCCTGCGCGAGCGCGTGGCCATCCTGGATGCGGAAAAGCTGGGGCTCGGGTTAACCGCCTTTGTGTTGATAAAAACCCAGCACCACAGCAGTGACTGGTACTGCCGTTTTGTCAGCGAAGTGTCGCAAATGGCGGAAGTGCTGGGTTTATGGCGTATGGCTGGAGAGTACGACTACCTGCTAAGGGTGCAGGTCGCGGATATGAAGCGCTATGACGACTTTTATAAACGTCTGGTGAACAGCGTGCCGGGGCTGTCGGATGTCACTTCGAGTTTTGCCATGGAACAGATAAAATACACCACGGCCTTGCCTATTGATTAACGGCTTTTTGCCGCCACGAATTATACATTCAGGATTTTACCGTTTGCGATTATTTGCTCAACTTAGCTGGTACTTTCGCCGGGAGTGGCGCCGCTATCTCGGCGCCGTCGCTCTGCTTGCCGTTATTGCCGTACTCCAGCTAATCCCGCCGAAAGTGGTGGGGATTGTGGTCGATGGCGTGACTAAAGAACATTACACCGCAGAGCAGGTGTGGATGTGGATCGGCGCGCTGGTGGTTATCGCGGTGATGATTTATCTACTGCGCTATGTCTGGCGCGTGCTGCTCTTCGGCGCCTCTTATCAATTGGCCGTTGAACTGCGTGAAGACTTCTACCGCCAGCTCAGCCGCCAACATCCGGCCTTTTATCTGCGTCACCGTACCGGCGATCTCATTGCCCGCGCGACTAACGATGTTGACCGCGTCGTCTTCGCCGCCGGCGAGGGCGTCCTGACGCTTGTGGATTCACTGGTGATGGGCTGTGCGGTACTGATTGTGATGTCGACGCAAATCAGCTGGCAGTTAACGCTGCTGGCGCTGGTGCCGATGCCGTTTATGGCGCTGGCGATCAAACGCAATGGCGATGCCCTGCATGAGCGTTTCCGCGTGGCGCAGGCGGCTTTTTCCAGCCTCAACGATCGCACGCAGGAAAGCCTGACCAGCATACGGATGATTAAAGCGTTCGGCCTTGAGGACCGCCAGTCGGCGCAGTTTGCCGCCGATGCGGCGGATACCGGAGCGAAGAACATGCGGGTCGCGCGTATTGATGCCCGTTTCGACCCGACAATCTATATTGCCATTGGCGCGGCCAACCTGCTGGCAATCGGCGGCGGCAGCTGGCTGGTGTTGCAGGGCGAGCTGACCCTTGGTCAGTTAACCAGTTTTGTCATGTATCTTGGCCTGATGATTTGGCCAATGCTGGCGCTGGCGTGGATGTTTAACATCGTTGAGCGCGGTAGCGCCGCCTATGGACGTATTCGTTCGATGCTGGAAGAAGCGCCGGTGGTCAACGATGGCACCGAAACGGTGCCGGAGGGGCGCGGTTCGCTTAACGTGGCGGTGCGTGAATTTATCTATCCGCAGGCGACGAAAGCGTCGCTGGAGAAGGTTAACTTCACCCTGCAGCCGGGGCAAATGCTCGGTATCTGCGGCCCGACGGGAGCCGGGAAAAGTACCATTCTATCCCTTATTCAGCGCCATTTTGATGTTACCGAGGGTGAGATCCGTTTCCATGATATTCCGCTGTCTCGCCTGCAGCTTGATAGCTGGCGCGGGCGGCTGGCGGTGGTCAATCAAACCCCATTCCTGTTCTCCGATACCGTGGCCAATAACATTGCCTTGGGTAAACCGGACGCGACGCGGGAACAAATCGAGCACGTCGCGCGGCTGGCCAGCGTTCATGATGATATTCTGCGCCTGCCGCAGGGCTATGAAACGGAAGTCGGCGAGCGCGGCGTCATGCTATCTGGCGGTCAGAAACAACGTATTTCTATTGCCCGAGCGCTGCTGCTGGAGGCGGAAATCCTGATCCTTGATGACGCGCTGTCGGCGGTTGATGGGCGGACGGAGCATGATATTTTGCATAACCTGCGGCAGTGGGGGGAAGGGCGGACGGTGATTATCAGCGCCCACCGCCTTTCAGCATTAACCGAAGCCAGTGAAATTTTGGTTCTGCAACACGGCCATATTGCCCAGCGCGGACGCCATGAGCAGCTTGCCGCCCAGTCGGGATGGTATCGCGACATGTACCGCTATCAGCAACTGGAAGCGGCGCTCGACGATGCGCCGCAGGATGAGGAGGCGACAGATGCGTAATTTCGCCGATCTCTGGCCGACCCTGAAACGTCTGCTGGCCTACGGTTCGCCGTGGCGTAAGCCGCTTATCATTGCGGTTATCATGATGTGGATAGCGGCGGCGGCGGAAGTCAGCGGCCCGCTGCTGATAAGCTATTTCATTGATAACATGGTGGCGAAACAGTCGCTACCGGTGAAGCTGGTCAGCGGCCTGGCGGCGGCCTATATCTGTCTGCAGATCCTTGCCGCTACGCTGCACTATAACCAGGCGCTGCTGTTTAACCGGGCGGCGGTCGGCGTGGTGCAGCAGTTGCGCAGCGATGTGATGGATGCCGCGCTGCGTCAGCCGTTAAGCGAGTTTGATACGCAACCCGTCGGCCAGTTGATATCACGCGTTACCAACGATACCGAAGTGATCCGCGACCTGTACGTGACGGTCGTGGCGACGGTGCTGCGTAGCGCGGCGCTGATTGGCGCGATGCTGGTGGCGATGTTTAGTCTCGACTGGCGAATGGCGCTGGTGGCGGTGGCTATCTTCCCGGCGGTGCTGATCGTGATGGCTATCTATCAGCGTTACAGCACGCCGATCGTGCGTCGCATGCGCGCCTGGCTTGCCGATATCAATGATGGCTTCAACGAAGTGATCAACGGTATGGGCGTTATTCAGCAATTCCGCCAGCAGGCGCGATTCGGCGAGCGAATGCGTGAAGCCAGTTACGGCCACTATCTGGCGCGCATGCAAACGCTGCGTCTGGATGGTTTCCTGCTGCGCCCGCTGTTAAGTCTGTTTTCATCGCTGATCCTCTGCGGCCTGCTGATGCTGTTTGGTTTTAGCGCTTCCGGAAGTATCGAAGTCGGCGTGTTATATGCCTTTATTAGCTACCTCGGGCGGCTTAACGAACCGCTGATCGAACTCACCACCCAGCAGTCGATGCTGCAGCAAGCGGTGGTGGCGGGCGAACGCGTGTTTGAGCTGATGGACCGTCCACGCCAGAGCTGGGGTAACGATAGCGCGCCGTTACGCAGCGGCGCGGTGGCGATTGATAACGTCTCTTTTGCCTATCGCGACGATCGGCTGGTGCTGCAGGATATCAATCTGGATATTCCTTCGCGCGGTTTTGTGGCGCTGGTTGGCCATACCGGTAGCGGCAAGAGCACGCTGGCCAGCCTGATGATGGGGTACTACCCGTTGACTAAAGGCGAAATTCGCCTCGATGGTCGCCCGCTATCGTCGTTAAGCCACAGCGCTTTACGTCGGGGCGTCGCGATGGTGCAACAGGATCCGGTGGTATTAGCCGATACCTTCTATGCCAACGTGACGCTGGGCCGCGATATCAGCGAGCAGCAGGTCTGGGAAGCGCTGGAAGCGGTGCAGCTCGCTGACCTTGCCCGTGAAATGAGCGACGGGATTTATACCCAACTGGGCGAGCAGGGCAATAACCTATCGGTGGGACAGAAACAGCTGTTGGCGCTGGCCCGTGTGCTGGTCGAGACGCCGCAGGTGCTGATCCTCGATGAAGCGACAGCGAACATCGACTCCGGTACCGAGCAGGCTATCCAGCAGGCGCTGGCGAAAGTGCGCGAGCACACCACGCTGGTGGTCATCGCCCACCGTCTGTCGACTATCGTCGAGGCTGATACAATCCTGGTGTTGCATCGTGGCCAGGCCGTCGAACGCGGGAACCATCAGCAATTGCTGGCGGCGAAGGGCCGCTACTGGCAGATGTACCAGCTACAGCTGGCTGGCGAAGAGCTAGCCGCCAGCGTTGAGGAGGAGTCACTGAGCGCCTGATGCACCATCAGCAGGCATGGGGGCAGGGGTGACGTGAAGTGGTGCAACTTGCTCACTGAGTGTGCACCGTATTGGTGCATTTTTGCGCATTAGCGGCCATTTGCCGTCTTGCCAGTAACATCCTCGCGTTTTTTTCTCCATAAACGGGCCGATTCACGGCCCGTTTTCATTTTTGGCATATCCCTTGCTTAATCTCCTGTGTTAGCTGCGGCCACTATCAAATACTGACTGGAGGGGATTTATGAAGCTGGTTACCGTGGTAATCAAACCATTCAAACTGGAAGACGTTCGCGAAGCGTTGTCCTCCATCGGCATTCAGGGCCTGACGGTCACGGAAGTGAAAGGCTTCGGCCGCCAGAAAGGCCACGCCGAGCTCTATCGCGGCGCCGAATACAGCGTCAATTTCCTGCCAAAAGTAAAAATTGATATTGCGATTGCCGACGATCAGCTGGATGAGGTTGTCGAGGTGATAGGCAAGGCCGCCTGGACCGGAAAAATTGGCGACGGCAAAATTTTTGTCGCCGAACTGCAGCGCGTGATTCGTATTCGTACCGGCGAATCCGACGAAGCGGCACTGTAATTGCCTGACCACACAGCGATGGGGATGAAGAGATGATGAGAACGACGATGAAAACGGCTCTGGGAGCGCTGGCGCTGCTTCCGGGACTGGCGCTGGCGGCCGAACCGGCGGTGGCGGATAAAGCCGACAACGCTTTTATGATGATTTGCACCGCGCTGGTGCTGTTTATGACAATCCCCGGCATTGCGTTGTTCTACGGCGGCCTGATTCGCGGTAAAAACGTGCTCTCAATGCTCACTCAGGTCATTGTGACTTTTGGCCTGGTTTGCGTGCTGTGGGTTATCTATGGCTATACGCTTGCCTTCGGTAGCGGCGGTAGCTTCTTCGGCAGTTTCGACTGGGTGATGCTGAAGAATATTGAACTGAAAGCGCTGATGGGCTCGTTCTATCAATATATTCACGTCGCTTTCCAGGGCTCTTTCGCCTGTATCACCGTAGGCCTGATCGTCGGCGCGCTGGCGGAACGTATTCGTTTCTCCGCGGTACTGATTTTCGTGGTGGTATGGTTAACGCTTTCCTACGTACCGATTGCGCATATGGTGTGGGGCGGCGGTTTGCTGGCGACCCATGGCGCGCTGGACTTCGCCGGTGGTACCGTCGTACACATCAACGCCGCGGTGGCGGGGCTGGTGGGCGCGTATATGATGGGCAAACGCGTGGGCTTTGGCAAAGAAGCGTTTAAACCGCATAACCTGCCGATGGTCTTTACCGGTACGGCGATTCTGTATGTCGGCTGGTTCGGCTTTAACGCCGGTTCCGCAAGCGCGGCCAACGAAATTGCCGCCCTGGCCTTCGTTAATACCGTCGTGGCGACCGCTGGCGCGATTCTGGCCTGGACCTTCGGCGAATGGGCCACCCGCGGCAAACCCTCGCTGCTGGGCGCCTGCTCCGGCGCGATTGCCGGTCTGGTCGGCATTACTCCGGCGTGCGGTTATGTTGGCGTTGGCGGCTCGCTGATTATCGGTATCATCGCCGGACTGGCCGGGCTGTGGGGCGTCACGGTGCTGAAGCGCTGGCTGCGCGTCGATGACCCATGCGATGTGTTTGGCGTTCACGGCGTGTGCGGTATCATCGGTTGTATCCTGACCGGCATCTTCGCCTCTACCACCCTTGGCGGCGTCGGCTATGCGGAAGGCGTAACGATGGGGCATCAGTTGCTGGTACAGCTGGAAAGTATCGGTATTACCGTGGTGTGGTCCGCCGTCGTCGCCTGGATCGGCTTCAAAGTGGCGGCGATGACCGTCGGCCTGCGGGTACCGGAAGAGCAGGAGCGCGAAGGGCTGGACGTCAACAGCCACGGCGAAAACGCCTACAACGCCTGATGTATTGAGCAATCTCCATAAGCGTCAAAGCCTCCCGCATGGGAGGCTTTTTCTTTGCGTGGAATTTATTTCTTACTGAAGCCAGGGATAAAGCGGTCAACATCCACTTCCATAAACTGGCTGCGCTGGAAGTGGGCTTTCATATTCCACGGGACGGTGCAGTCGAAAATGGTTTTACAGGCAATACCGTTATCGCGAATCGATGGGCTGAAGGCCGGGTCGGATGACGGATCCAGCGGATGACAGCGCACGCCGGGGATAAACACGGTGCTGACATCGCCCTGATAGCGGGTGGTCATCGCCCACATCACGTCGTTGATGTCGAAAACGTCGACGTCTTCATCGACCAGCATCACGTGCTTCAGCTCCGAGAAAGCGGAAAACGCCAATAGCGCGGCCTGGCGCTGACGGCCCTCATCGCTGGGGGTGCGTTTCTTCACCTGCAGCACGGCGAGATATTTACCGGTGCCCGGAGAGGGGCAGTGGACGTTTTGCACAAAGCCTGGAAGTGCGCGCTCTACCATTTGCAGAATGCTGGCTTCGGTCGGGATCCCGGCAAGATTGGTATGCTCATCGCTCGGCCCGATACAGGTTTGCAGAATCGGGTGGCGGCGGTGGGTAATCGCTTTGACTTTAATCACCGGCACTTCCGCCTGAGCGCTACCGGTGTAGCCTGGGAACTCCGGCATCGCTTTCCCGCTGTTGGTATTCTGATCTTCGCGTACCCGCACGCCCGGCAGTAGTTCACCTTCAATAACGATTTCGGCATTGGCGATGGCGCGGGCGTTGACGCTCACGCATTCGCTGAGCTCGACGGCCTGATTACGCAGAGCGCCGGCGATGGAGAGCTCATCAAACCCGAGAGGAGTGGTCGGCGGCTCAAAGCAGGCGCCAATTTCAATCGCCGGATCCACGCCGATGCTAATCGAGATAGGCAACGCTTTCCCGGCCGCCTCGGCTTTTTGCCGGAAAGTATCGAGATGACGTCCAGGTACGAAATACATCGAGATTTCGTCTTTGCTCTGTACGCACAGGCGGTGGATGGTGACGTCATGATCGCCGGTTTCCGGATCCGCGGCGTAGCACATGCCGAGGGTAAAGTAGGGGCCGGCGTCTTCCGGGGTGTTGGTCGGCGCCGGCAAAATTTTGAGAATATCGAAATCAGGATCGCTTGCCAGGTGTACCACCTCCTGGCAGGCCGCCTGGTCGCGAGGGATGGTGATTGGGGCGATAGGATTCGCCACGGAGTCTTTGAGCATAAACGCCAGATTTTCCGGCGTGGTGCCAAACAGACGAGCGACGCGCTGGCGTGAACACAGCAGGCCAATAAGCACTCTGACATCATCGTAGCCTTTGACCTTATTAAAGATCATCGCCGGGCCAACGCGGGTCGGGCGCTGTACGGTTCCGTGGGCGCCGACATAGCGGTACACCCCGGAGAGCTCGGCAATGGGGTCAACGGGTTCGTCGGTGTAGATAAGTTCATCATCGTACTGGCTTAGTAGCGCCAAAGCAGAACGCAGATCGGTTACTTTTTGTTGTTCAGACATCATACTTCCTTCAGGTTTCTGGCAATGGCTATTCATTCTCACCAGATACCGATAAGAGTCCAATCACATTTCCCCTTATTTTAATAAGAGATTATTATCAGTGTTTTCGGGAGGACGTGATGGATTATCGACAACTACAGGCATTTACGGTGCTGGCGGAAGAGTTGCACTTTGGCCGGGCGGCGCAGCGTCTGCATATCACGCAACCGGCGCTGACGCAGCAGATTAAAAGTTTTGAGAACGCGCTGGAATTGCGGCTATTTACCCGCGATCGACGCAACGTCGCGCTGACCGCCGAAGGGCAATTTTTGCTGGCCGAGGCGCGGATGATCCTCGGCCACTGCGATAAATTTCGCGAGAATGCGCGCAGTTTGCGGCAGGGGCGCAAAGGGCAGTTGAAAATTGGCTACGTTGGCTCTGCTATTTTCGACCCGGCGTTGAGCGTGTTAATTGGAAATTATCGTCAACGTAAACCCGAAGCCGATCTGCTGATTGAAGAGCATAACGTTAACGACCTGATAACCGGGCTCTTAAGCGATACGGTCGATCTGGCGTTTATCCGCTCGCCAGGCGCGCAATATGATGAACTGGAGTCGCTGGATATTGCGACCCGGCCGCTGGTAGCGGTGGTGCCTCGCCATCATGCGCTCGCCAGCCGGCGCGCTATTCCACTTGCGGCGCTGGCGGAAGAGACGTTTTTCATTCAGCAGGATCCCAGCGGCGTCGGATTGGGGTGGTCAGCCATCAGCGCCTGTCGGCAGGCGGGTTTTACGCCCCGTAAGATTCAGTACACGCGCGATGTCTCCACGGCGATTGGCCAGGTATCGATGGGGATGGGGGTGACGTTGGTGCCCGAGACGCAAAGCGCCATGCTGGTGTCGGAAGTCAGTTATTGCCTGCTGGAAGAGACCTTTGCCGTAACGACGCTCACGTTGTGCTGGCGGCGGCAGAGTCGCAACGGACTTTTGGGGGATTTTATTGCCGATGTTCGCGAACTGCTTGGCCGTTAGGGGGCGAGCGGGCCCGCCGTGGGCCCGTTGCGAATTAGTTATTGCGGTTACGCATGACACCTTCCTGCACCGTCGAGGCGACCAGAATACCGTCCTGGGTATAGAATTCGCCGCGAACAAAGCCACGGGCGCTGGAGGCGGAAGTGCTTTCGACGCTGTACAGCAGCCATTCGTTGATGTTAAACGGGCGGTGGAACCACATTGAGTGGTCGATGGTGGCGACCTGCATACCAGGCTCAAGGAAGCCGACGCCGTGTGGCTGCAGCGCCACCGGCAGGAAATTAAAATCAGACGCGTAGCCCAGCAGCGACTGATGGACGCGAATATCATCCGGTACTACGCCGTTGGCGCGGATCCACACCTGGCGGGTGGGTTCGGCAACGTGGCCTTTTAGCGGGTTATGGAACTCAACCGGGCGAATTTCCAGCGGTTTGTCGCTGAGAAACTTCTCTTTCGCCTGTGGCGGCAGCAGATGCGCCAGCTTACGAGCGATATCGGTTTCAGAGGGCAGGCCTTCCGGTGAAGGCGCTGACGGCATTGCTTTTTGATGTTCGTAGCCCGGTTCCGGCGCCTGGAACGAGGCGGTCATGTAAAAGATGGGTTTACCGTGCTGGATAGCCGCCACCCGGCGAGCGCTGAAGCTGTTGCCGTCTCGTAGTACTTCAACATCATAAACGATAGGTTTCTGGCTATCGCCAGGACGCAGGAAGTAACTATGAAAGGAATGAATAAGGCGGCCCTCAGGCACGGTTTCTTTAGCGGCATACAGCGCCTGACCGACCACCTGGCCGCCGAAGACCTGACGTAAGCCGAGATCTTCGCTCTGCCCGCGAAACAGCCCTTCTTCAATTTTTTCCAGATTTAATAATGCCAGCAGATTGGTTAGAGCCTGACTCATAGATACCCTCAATTATTGATAGCGGCGCTGACGCAGCGCATATTGAGGGCAAGTATAACCTGGAATCTCAAGTGGTCCGATGGGTGTAATAATCTGAATAAATGCCCCTTTCCGGGAATTATTCTGAGATCTGTGCCACACTTATTCACGATACTAATGTCTTAGCCATCGTGATGGCAGGACGTACTCCTGTGACTAAAGGGATGAAAAGGAGAACATAATGAAATTTGCCTATATGTTAAGTGCTATCGCCGTTGCTGCGGCCTTATCCGCCTGTGCGAATAACCCGAACAGCAACGCCGCTCATCAGACGACGGCACCCGATCCTTACGGCATTGCCTCACTGAGCTCCTCGCAGCAACAGCCTAATGTTTCCGGGACTATCAATATTCGCCAACGCGTAGCGTTACCGCCGGATGCGGTACTGACCGTGACGTTGTCCGATGCGTCGCTCGCCGATGCGCCAGCCCGCGTATTGTCGCAAAAAGCGGTCCGCACAGAAGGTAAGCAGGCGCCGTTCAACTTTGTTCTGCCGTATAACCAGGCGGATATCAAACCGAACGCGCGGATCCTGCTGAGTTCGGCGATCACAGTAAATGGCCAACTGATGTTTATTACCGATACCGTACAGACCGTGATTACCCAGGGCGGTAATCGCGCCGATCTGGTGCTGGTGCCGGTGCAGCATGCGCCAGTGCCGGTGGCTAACGATATGGCGCCGATGGCGCAATAAACGTCTTCATGCCCCTGTTCAGGGGCATTTTTTTGCCCTTAATATACCCAGCGATAGCGTTGCAGGTCGATATGACCGCTGCCGGAGACCTGGACGCCTTCCGCCAGCAGCGCCTGGCGTTGGCGCTGAAGGTCGGGGCCGGTCAGAGAAATATCGCCGTGGCGATTCACCACCCGGTGCCATGGCAGGGTTGAGCCTTCCGGTAGGCGCTTTAACACGCCGCCCACCTGACGCGCCGCGCGCGGTGAACCCGCCAGCAGAGCGACATCGCCATAGGTGGTGACATACCCCTCTGGAATTGAGGCGACTATCTGCCAGACCCGCTGGGGAAAGCTGTCGTGGGCGTCCTCCATCATCACTCCTTCGCGTGAGAAAAGCCCAGAATAAGCGCTAGCCCGCGTGCTGTACAGCCGTCAAAGGACGGTGAATTCCAGCGCCAGCCCGAGGATCTGCATACCGTGAATATTGTCATGCGGGCTGGTAGCGATCAGGCTTTCAAGAAATTTCAGCCGCTGTGATTGCGCATTGATAATCAGTTTGCCGCGCAGCGTCGGGTATTTGAGTGATGAAATGGGATAGACCACCTTGCCTTTGACCTCAACGGGCAGCTTACGCAGCTCGACGTGTTGCAACACGCCCACCGTGGAAAAGAGCAGGGCGACGGGGGTCACTGATAACAACGGCGCGGGACTGACGCTGACGAAATCCAGCAGCAGCTCGGGGCGTAGAAAATTCATGCCGTGAAAGGGTACGGTTACGCCATCAATGGCGGGCATGGGCAAGGTGGTGGTGGGGCGTGGCGATTGAGTCATGCGATTACCGTAGCGGCTACACGTTGAAAAGATACAGGACGAATAAGTATGGCGGGTTGCGGTAAAGTGTGCCGCGATGGGGCTCGCAATCTTTTTCATTGCTGGGACGTATGGCCTTGTGAAGGCACTATTTGCTGTGAAATCCAACGTTTTGCGTAATAAACCAGCAGCTGGACGCGAGTGGCTTGCAATTCAGGAGTGCTATAGGGATAATGCGCCAGCGCGTTGGTTATCAACGCTCTCAATGGGGGCTCTGTTGGTTCTCCCGCAACGCTACTCTGTTTACCAGGTCAGGTCCGGAAGGAAGCAGCCAGAGCAGACGACGTGTGTGCCGGGATGTAGCTGGCAGGGTCCCCACCCAATTCTGGCGGTCCTGATTTAATTTCCCTTCATTTGATGTGCTTTTATTCTCTGCTACCATTATAGGCAGCTTCACCTCATTTATTGTTTTACGTGATTAAAACGACTCTTTTTCATTCCTTAATTTTGCATTGTCATAAATATGAAATAATAATGACATACTAATGTCATCTTCATGTCATATATAATGGGCAAATTATTTCCTGGAATTACCAGATATTATTAAGGATAAATAATATCTCTGGATCAAGATGTTAACTTCGTGTATTAATTATGATGATTTTATTGCACGGGAAGCGTGATCATGACCACAGTAGTTCTGAATGTGAAAATTGACGCAGAGTTAAAAGATAAACTGCGTCATTATGCGGAAGTGAATAACGAGAATTTAGGCACGGCTACGGAGAAGCTGCTGCAATTGGCGCTTGCGGCCATTGATTCAGCAGACGAGGCGGGGGTTTCGCATGAGGATATTGATAACCAGCATACCGAAGAGGAAGCGTCGCCGTTAACCCCTAAAGAAATCAAAGCATTACGAAAACTTCTGAAGAAGAAAAGATGAAACAACAATTCTCTACAGCCAGCAGTTACAGTGAAGCCTGTGACCTGCTGCGTTCCGGGTACGTTAAGCACGTGCGCCTGAACTGGAATATCGGTAGTGATGAGTTTTTTCGCATTGCTTCCGACTGGTGTGAAACCGGCGCAAAAATTAAAAAAGATGACGATGGCTTTATTATTTCGCTAAAAGGTTTTCCTATTCCGCGCCAGCATTAATGAAATCACTACACCGCTGTCATCGTAATGACATGCGGCGTGGGCAAGATGGAACTGCAATTTTATAAAACATCTCATATTCATCATGGATGGTGGTTTTTGACGGGCTGATCGCAGCCCGTCGATATTTTATTATATAATTTTACGTGTTCTCGCCATTTCTTTCTGTTGCGTAAGAGTCTGCCACAGCGGTTGTAAAATGCTGAAGGCGTTGCGCAATTCCGTATCTGGTAGCGTGAAAGGCAAACGTAAATAACGGTCGAAGGCACCTTCCAGACCGAATCGCGTACCGGTGCCGATATGAATGCCGGCATTCTCAGCGCGCACCGAGAACTGCGTTGCCAACATCTCCGGCAGCTCCACCCAAAACGATAGCCCGCCCTCGGGGACGGAAAAGCGCCAGTGGGGAAAATATTCCGCCATCAACGCAGCGCACATATCACGACGCGCGGCCAGCATTGCCCGCCGTTGCGGCAACAGTGTTTGTTCGTTCTCAAGTAGCCAACAACAAGCCAGCTGTTCCAGCAGCGGCGAACCGAGATCGAGCGTATCCCGCGCCTGGATGAGCGAGGCAATAGTCCGCGCCGGGGCGCGGATCCAGCCAATTCGCAGTCCTCCCCAGAACGTTTTACCCGCTGAACCAATAGTGATTATTGGCGCTTCCGGATTGAAAGCCGCCAGCGGCGCCGGCGGCGGGGCGTTGTACCATAAATCGACCATCGTTTCGTCGGCGACCAGCGTCGTTCGCGTGCTGGCGGCCAAATCGGCGACGCGCTGCCGGGTTTCGCTATCCATGCAGCGACCGGTGGGATTATGAAAATCCGGCATCATAAAGGCCAGCCGCGGCGAAGTTTGCGCAATGGTCGCCGCCAGGCCGTCGCAGTCCCAGCCCTTTTCCGGTAACGCGACGCCTACCGGTCGGCAGGAGGCGCCGCGAATAGCGTTAATCGCCATCGGGTAAGAGGGCGCGTCAACCACCACCCGGTCGCCAGGCCCGGTTAACAGACGCAGTACCAGGGCAAATCCGCTCAGCGCGCCATTCACAATCATCACTTCATCCGCCTGCGTCGGCAGGCCGCGTTCGCTATAGCGGCGGGCAATGACTGCGCGCAAATCGACTAACCCCTGCTGATCATACCCGGTATAGGACAAATACTGCGGCATCAGCGTCAGCGCGTGGCTGTAGGCTTGATGAATCTCCGGTCCGGCGCTGAGGGCGGCGGTGGCGAGATTGACCGATGGCGCCGAAAGCGTCTGCTCGCCGGGAAGTAGCGGACCGGCAGGTAGCGCAATGCGTGAACCACTCCCCTGGCGACTTTGCAGATAGCCTTCTTCTCGCAATAACCCCAGCGCGCTGGCGATAGTGGTGCGGCTAACATTTAGCGCCGTCGCCAGTTCTCGTTCGCCGGGCAGACGGGTCTCCAGCGCCAGCCGTCCATCGAGGATCAACAGACGCAGCGCTTCCGCCAGCTGCCGCCACAGCGGCGCGCGCGAGGAAGGGGACTGCCAGTTGCCGAGCAGGCGTACCAGTGATTGTGTTCCAAAACGACGTACTGACATAGCGATCCACTTTTAAAAAACTGGCCATTAATTACCAATCCATTTTTGCTGATGATGGGGGCATTCGCAATACATACTGAGGTGTTTATGGTCCGTCGCTTGCTACAACTTTATATTGGTCTGGTTCTCTATGGCGTGTCGACGGCGTTATTCGTCCATGCCAACCTCGGGGCCGATCCGTGGGATGTGTTTCATCTGGGGGTGGCGAAACAGCTTAATATCAGTTTCGGCACGGTGATTATTGTGACCGGCGCCGCGGTGCTGCTGCTGTGGATCCCGCTGCGTCAGATGCCGGGTCTCGGTACCATTAGCAATGTCATCGTGCTTGGCCTTGCTGCCGATGCCACGCTCGCGGTACTTCCGCCGCTGGAATCGCTGCCCGCGCGTAGTCTGCTGCTAGCCGGCGCGGTAGTGATGAATGCGATAGCTACCGGGATGTATATCGGCGCCGGTTTTGGTCCCGGGCCGCGTGATGGCCTGATGACCGGATTGCATGCGCGAACCGGCTGGTCTTTGCGTGGTATCCGTACCGCCATCGAAGTCTCGGTGCTGCTAATTGGCTGGCTGCTGGGCGGCAAAGTAGGGGTCGGCACCGTGGTTTACGCCTTTGCTATCGGCCCGCTGATCCAGCTGTTTTTACCCTGGTTCCGTCAACCGCGGCCAGTCAGCGCGGCGGTGAAAAGCCGGGAGCTGGCGTCCTGAAATCGCCGTTCGCGATAGCAGCGACTAAACTTATCACTCAGACGCCGACGGATATGCCGCCGGCGCTGTTCACTTCGGAGACTCACTCATGAAGTATGTTGATGGTTTTGTCGTTGCCGTCCCTGCGGAAAATAAGGAGGCATACCGCGAACTGGCAGCAAAATCGGCGCCGCTATTTAAAGAGTTTGGCGCCACGCGCGTGGTGGAGTGTTGGTCGGATGATGTCCCGGAAGGGAAGCTGACGGATTTCCGCATGTCGGTTAAAGCGCAGGCGGATGAGGAAGTGGTTTTCAGTTGGATCGAGTACCCGTCTAAGGAGATCAGGGATGCGGCCAATGCGAAAATGATGAGCGACCCGCGGATCAAAGCGCTTAGCGATAGCTTGCCTTTTGACGGCAAGCGTATGATCTTCGGTGGGTTTGCGCCGATTCTTGACGAGTAAATCCGGCGGCGCGACTGGTTGCCAGCGCGCCGCACATGAATTAATGCGCTTTAATATTATGTTCCGCCCACTGAACAAATTCCTCTTTCGGTAGCGCCTTACAATACAGCCAGCCTTGCGCGTAATTGACGCCATGCGCGCGCAGCCAGTCGCGCTGAGCGGGCGTTTCCACCCCTTCGGCGACAATCGCCAGATTCAGCGCCTTCGCCATCTCAATGATATGCGGCGTCAGCGGCTTATATTCCAGCGTATCGACAAATGACTTGTCGATCTTCAGCGTATCCACATCCAGCGTCTGCAGGTAGCTGAGGCTGGAATAGCCGGTGCCGAAATCATCGATCGAGATCCGGTGTCCCGCCTGGCGATAGCCAATAATTACCGGCAGGGTGGTTTGCGGATCGACAAAACCGCGTTCGGTAAGCTCAAGAGGGATCTGTTCCGCATTGACTCCCCAGCGCGCCAGCTGCTCCTTGAGTAGCGTGGGTAATGTAGGCGAGCGCAGGTCATCAACCGACAGATTTATGGAGACATGCATCTGCGGATGTTGGCGCAGCCAGGGGCCGAGGTCGGCGAAGATTTTGCGCACAATATCTTCGGTCAACCGGGTGATAAGCCCGGTTTGCTCAGCCAGCGGGATAAAGATATCGGGTGATAAAAAAGTGCCATCCGGCTGCTGCCAGCGGGCCAGCGCTTCTGCGCCGGCGATTTTGCCATCTTCCAGCGAGACTATCGGCTGATAGTAAACCTGGATGGCATCGGATTGCAGCGCATCCAGCATGCCATAACGTGGCGAACGTAATCTGCGCAGCAGGCGTAGAAGTAAAAAAGAGGTCAACAGGCTGGTAAAGAGCCCTATCGGCAGCCATAACAGCAGCTGCTGGCGAAGGCGCGCATCCAGGGGCTGCGTGGACGACCAACTTGCGACGCCAAGACCCAGTTCCGGGATAATATGCACGCGATAGACGGTGTCATTCAGCGTTAGCGTCTCGCTATGGAGGTTTTTAATTCGCGTCCAAACCGCGGGATCGAGAGGTTGGCTGCTGATCACCACCTGATCGTGCTCAGAGCCGAATAATATCGTATGGATCTTTTCCTGGCCGCTGGCAATAACATCAATAAATGATATCGGGTCGATCATCACAATATGATTTTTGTTGCCGAAGGCGGTCATGCGATGTTGCAGGCCGAGGTCATTGATCGAGGTAAGCCAGGTACTGTAGCCGTCGGCGGTCACGTGATCGGGTTGTGGGAATGTCACTGAAACCCGATGATCTTCAAGTGATGAGCACATCGGTACCGAATTACGCAACCATAGTACCTCCTGCACGTAGCGATGGGTGTAGGCAATGCGGCGCATATTCAGCAAATGTTCTGGTGAACAGGCGGTGGCGCTGTGAGCATCGGCTTCTTGTAATGCTTCTTTGGCCTGAGTGGCGACCTGTTCCACGCGCATCACAATACGCTTTGAGTAGTGGTCGAGCTCGCTATAAAACTGCGCCTGCGCCTGACGCATTGCCAGCCAGATGCTTAGGGCGATGGGGAGTACGATAGCGAGAATAAGCACCCCTGTAACCAGACTCATTAAATGGCGAGTCGTCATGGGTATGTCCTTATTTTAACGGGGATTGCACAGAGTATACGCGAAAGCGGAAAAAAGACTCGGATCGCGAATACCGCGATTTGGAGGGGAGGGGGCCGCAAATCATCGTCCATTGAGGCTCCGCGTGGTGCTCGTTGAAGCCGCTAATTTCGTATGGTTGATCTTTAGCTATGAACGGTGTACCTTAATTGTTATGTTATAACATATTGATTGAGGTTCGCCATGAAAGCTAATATTCATCCGCACTACCGTACCGTCGTTTTCCACGATACGAGCGTGAACGAGTACTTCAAAGTGGGATCCACCATTAAAACCGAGCGTGAGATTGAACTGGATGGCGTGACCTATCCGTATGTCACCTTAGATGTTTCGTCTAAATCCCATCCGTATTACACCGGTAAGCAGAAAACGCATGCCACCGAAGGTAGCGCCGCCCGTTTCCGTCAGCGCTTCGGTGGTTTTATTGATGCCAAAAGGAGCTAAATATGCAGGTACTGAACTCATTGCGTAGCGCTAAACAGCGCCACCCGGATTGCCAGATAGTGAAACGCAAAGGGCGGTTGTACGTTATCTGCAAAAGTAACCCGCGCTTTAAAGCGGTGCAGGGGCGTAAAAAACGGCGTTAATTCGTAGGCTTGCGAAAGCTCTCCAGCGTGCGATATTGCTGGCCGTTGGCATCAAAATTACCGGCGGCCAGCCACTGACGCATTGCGCTATCCACCTGCGGCCACTCGCTATCAATAATGGAAAACCAGTCGGTATCGCGATTGTGGCCTTTTATCACCAGCGCTTGTCGAAAGCGCCCCTCGAACTGAAAGCCTAAGCGCAGCGCCGCGCGCCGCGATGGTTCATTCAGGCTATTGCATTTCCACTCATAGCGGCGGTAGCCGAGCGACTCAAAGACATAACGCATCAGCAGCCACTGTGCTTCGGTGGCCATTGCTTTGCGGCTTAGCAGCGGCGAAAAGTGAACATGGCCGACTTCAACGACGCCGTTTTTGGCGTCAATACGCATCAGCGCTAGCGATCCGACCGGTTGCCCACTGCGTTCATCAATCACCGCGAAGTGAAGCGGATCGTTTAGCTCGCTGATGCTGGCAATCCAGGCGCTGAACTCGGCAACGCTGTTTTCCGGTTCACGCAAAAGCCAGGTCCAGGCGCGGGTATCAGGCGCCTGTCGATAGGCGTTGAACAGCGCTTGCGCGTGTTTAACGGCAAGCGGTTCCAGGCGGCATGACTGTCCTTGCAAGGTCTGGCGCTGCGGCCAGGGACGCGGCTGCCAGTCAGGTAAAGCGTCGCCAACGAGTTGGTTAAATTGGTTGTATTGCGTCATCGGTCAAGTCCTGTTTGCGGGAAGAGTCCTGAGATTAAACGTCTACTGGTTCCATAAAAAGGGCCATAAGGGTATCTTTTGATGGTGCCACGAGGAGCCATGATGAATATTCCGGACGATGCTTTTTTTACCCTGCTGACGCGCGGGATACAGCAGCGGGGAGACGCGACGCTACAGCGCGCGCTCTATCAGGCGCTGCGCGAGGCCATTTTACAGGGCGAGCTACTCAGTCATAGCCGGTTGTCGGGGGCGCGCGTTATTGCTCAGCGTGCTGGCGTATCGCGCAATACCGTGAACAGCGCGCTAGAACAGCTGGCGATAGAGGGATATCTGATCCGCAGTCGTCAGGGGACTTATGTCGCGGCGCTCAATACGCTGGTGGAAAGCGAACCGACGCCGCCAAAGGTTGTGTTACCTGAGCGCTTGCGCGCACTACCGCTGCCGGGGCGACGGGATTCGCCGGCACTGTTGCTGACTACCGGCATGCCCGCGGTGAACTACTTCCCGCTGGCTATCTGGCGCCGTTTGCTCGATCGGGTGCTGCGCGAGGACGGCAGCACGATTCTTGGGTATGGGGAGGCGGCCGGTGAACCGGCGCTGCGCGAGGCGATTGCCCGTCATCTGACCTTATCCCGGGGCATTCGCTGCACAGCGCGGCAAATTGTGATCACTGAAGGCGCGCTGGAGGGGGTTAATCTTTGCACGCATCTGCTGAGCGAGGCGGGGGATACCGCCTGGGTCGAAGAGCCCGGTTATTTCGGCGCCAAAAGCGTGTTTATTAAAGCCGGTCTGCAAATAAAGGGAATTGCGGTTGATAGCGATGGCATGCGGCCAGATACCGCGGAAGAGCGGGCGCCGAGGCTTATTTTTACCTCACCTTCGCACCAGTATCCGAGCGGGGCGGTGATGAGCGCCGGGCGCCGTCTGGCGTTGCTGGAGTATGCCCGCCAGCATGATGCGTGGATTATTGAAGATGACTATGACAGCGAGTTTCGCTACAGCGGCGAACCCATTCAGGCGATGCTCGGCATGGTGGCGCAGGCGCCGGTGGTTTACCTTGGTACCTTCAGTAAAACGCTCTTCCCGTCACTTAGGATAGGATTTGCAGTAATGCCTCCGGCGCTGGCCGAGGCGGCGCAGGAGGCGATCGGCGCGCTGTTGCGCGGCGGCCATCGGCTGGAGCAGCGTGCGCTGGCGCTGTTCATCGAAGAGGGGCATTATGCGCGCCATCTGGCTTCAATGCGCCGGTTGTATCGTCGGCGTCAGCAGCTGTTACGCGAGGCGGTCGCAAGCGAATTCGCGCTGGCGAATGAGATTTGGGGCGGAGAGGGCGGGCTGCATTTAACCGTCGCCATTGATGGCATCGACGATGTGCAAATTGTCGAGCAGGCGCGACGTTATCAAATGGCACCAGCGGCGCTAAGCCGCTTTTATCTTAACCAGCAGACCGCGCGTAGCGGCCTGGTGTTGGGATATGGTAATACATCAGCGGCGCATTTCGTACCGGCGCTGCGGACGTTGAACCGGCTAATCAAGCAGCAACGCGGGTCAAGGTGAAAACATCGTAGAACGAGAGTTCACCTTTCGTGGCGATCATTTTCTGCAGTTGGGCTTTCTGCTCATGAGCGACCTGCGGCGATTGCAGAATACCGTCAATCAGCTGCTCAGGGACGAAACGGGTGTTATACCATTCGCCGTTATAACAGACGCGAAAATCGAGCACGTCGATATCTTCATAACGGTAACGCGGGTAGACGTCAAAGAAGAAAAAGCCGTTCAACAGAACAAACAGGACGACCAGCAGCCATACGGAATCAACCAGCGTCTCAGAGCGCAGCATGACGACGAGAGTGGCCAAAAAGGCGGCGTACATGGCGACAAATAGCCACGGGTGATTGCGAATAAAACTGATACTAAAACGCGGGCGATTATCGCGTTTTTCTTTTTCGTTCAGTTCCTCAATGGTGTTGGTTAGCAGGCGCTGTATTTCTGTCATTTTAATCCCCGAATTCTTCGTAGAGCCCGGCATTTCAGGCTCTACGGCTCAGTTTGGCAGTTATTTTATGTTGCCGGAGACTGGGGTTAAAGTAACAGATCAGTTACAGAAAAGCATAACAGTTACTATTATTCGGTTAATAGCTGCTTGATGATTTTTGCAGGATTACCGCCGACCACCGCATTGGCCGGCACATCTTTCACCACCACGGCGCCGGATGCGATAACCGCGTTGTCGCCGATTGTTACGCCGGGGTTGATAACCGCCCGGCCGCCAATCCACACGTTATGGCCGATAACCACCGGTTTTCCGTACTCAATACCGCTATTGCGTTCCGTCGGATCCAGTGGATGGGTGGCGGTATAGATATGCACGCCCGGCGCCAGCATACAGTTATCGCCAATCCGGATCGGGCAAACATCGAGCATCACGCAGTCAAAGTTAGCGTAAAAATTGGCGCCGAGGCTGATGTTATAGCCGTAATCGCAGCGGAAAGTGGGTTCAATATAGGCGTCGGTCGCCTTGCCAAAAAGTTCAGCCAGCAGCGTGGCGCGTATTTCGCGTTCATCCGGCACAGAGTGATTGTAACGGTGCAGTACCTGCCTGGCGTGCAGGCGGTCTGCTTTTAAGGTGGCGTCTCCAGCCAGATATGGCTCGCCGGCGATCATTTTCCTTTTCTCTTCGCTCATGGTCTTCTCCTGGTTAAAGAAGAAACAGTATAAAGCGAAACCGGTTTCATATGCAGCAATACGGGACTCAGACGTTTAATATTCTGATCAATCCCTGTTGAGGTGCCGTTGTATTAATGACAGAAAATGAACTAGCGGATAAATTTCCATACTGAAGTTGGGATTTTGTCGTATAGCTTATTCATGGTCAATTCAGCAAGACGATGATCGGCTGCTGAGTAAAATACCGCCAATTCATTGTCGGAAAGTTCATATTTATTCTTTTCAATTACGCGCTCCAGCGTATCAATTGTCTGACAGCGGCGTAAACGCATCAAATAGTCTGTTTTAGTTAATGGTTTACCAGACATCATTTCACCTTTTGAATGTAATAATTCTAACAAGAAAGACTCGCCGGGTTCTCCCGGCTGGCGTTGACAAAGCATCGGAATAGGCGATTGCCTGATTTGCGCCATTTTTGGAGATCGCTTGTGTTTATGCCATAACTACTGAACAGCATAAAAGTGTCATCCAGGTATTCGTCAAGCTGAGAAATCAGCTTATTATCCTCAGCATACTTAATTTTATAATTAAGCGCGTAAGTTGCTATGTGCTCGATCAATTCATTTAATTGAAGATTCACCGCCGAAGTGGGGTCGTTAACCCAGCCGCGGTTGCTCTCTTCCAGGTTTGCAAGGCAGTCATGATACAGGGTTTCGCAGAGATATCTAAGCTGCGCGATATCATGTCTTTTTGGCGAGTACTCGTCCATAACACATCCCCTTGTAAGTGGTTTAAACGACGACTAACAAACACCGTTGTGGGATGAAGACCAGGCTCAAACATTGTAATCCTGTGATTTAACTATAATCCAGTCTCAAAAACATTTCACCGTGCTATTACGAAAAATTACAATAAATACGGTTAATTTATCTTAAAAAAACAGATCCTATTATACGGATTCCTTTTATGTTTGGCGAAACTGGAACGTCAGCCTTATATATCATCAGTTTATCTGATTGACGCCTGCCTGCAGCGAGAAGGTTGTCGGGAAGTTGTTGGTGATTAAGAATATTCTGAATAAAGCCTGATGGTGAAGCCGATAACGGAAATCTTGATAAAGATAGAACAACGTTCATCAATGTATATTATATGTCAGAACGTAAAATAAACAATAACAATGTGTGCGTTTAAATACCCCTAAAGAAAAAGGGCCGCAAACGCGGCCCTTAGCTTAAGCAAGATTAATGATGCTCAACCGGATGGTTATGCTCAATATCTTCAGTTTTCTTACTGAAGCGGCGACGAACCACCACGAAGAACACCGGCACGAAGAAGATCGCCAGAACCGTCGCGGTCACCATCCCGCCCATTACGCCGGTACCGACAGCGTTCTGCGCGCCGGAACCTGCGCCTGAGCTGATAACCAGTGGCATTACCCCGAGGATAAACGCCAGAGAGGTCATCAGGATTGGGCGCAGACGCATACGAACCGCTTCCAGCGTCGCTTCAATCAGGCCTTTGCCTTCTTTTTCCATCAGGTCTTTGGCGAATTCAACGATAAGTATCGCGTTCTTCGCCGACAGGCCGATGGTCGTCAGCAGGCCGACCTGGAAGTAAACGTCGTTAGTCAGCCCGCGGAAGGTTGCCGCTAACAGCGCGCCAACAACACCCAACGGTACCACCAGCATGACGGAGAACGGAATCGACCAGCTCTCGTACAACGCCGCCAGACACAGGAAGACGACGATAAGCGAGATAGCGTACAGCGCCGGGGCCTGGTTGCCTGACAGGCGTTCCTGATAGGACATACCGGTCCAGTCGTAGCCGACGCCAGAAGGCAGTTTGCTTGCCAGCTGTTCCATCATCGCCATCGCTTCACCCGTACTGCGGCCCGGGGCTGCCTGACCGAGGATTTCCATCGATGGCAGACCGTTGTAACGCTCCAGACGCGGTGAACCATATTCCCAGTGGGAAGTGGAGAAGGCGGAGAACGGCACCATTTGGCCATCGCTGCCGCGTACATACCAGTTGCCGATATCTTCTGGCAGCATACGGTATTTCGCTTCAGACATGACGTACACTTTCTTCACGCGACCGCGGTCGATGAAGTCGTTGACGTAGCTGCCGCCCCACGCTGCGCCGAGGGTGGTGTTAATGTCGCTAATTGAAACACCCAGCGCCTGCGCTTTTTCCTGATCGATATCGATCTTGAACTGCGGCGTATCTTCCAGGCCGTTAGGACGCACGCCGACCAGCAGATCGGGATGCTGCGCGACCATACCAAACAGCTGGTTACGCGCCTGAGTTAATTTCTCATGCCCTAAACCACCCTGATCGATAAGCTGGAAGTCAAAGCCGGTAGCGGTACCCAGTTCGACGATCGCCGGCAGGTTAAAGGCGAAGACCATCGCATCTTTAATCTGCGAGAAACGGGCCATCGCGCGACCGGTAATCGCTTCAACTTTGTTTTCTGAACCCGGGCGTTCGCTCCAGTCTTTTAACGACACGAAGGCGATACCGGTGTTCTGACCGCGACCTGCAAAACCAAAACCGTTAACCGCGAACACCGATTCAACGTTGTTCTTCTCTTTGGTCAGGTAGTAGTCAGTCATCTCGTCGAGGACTTTCTGCGTACGTTCCTGACTCGCGCCCGCCGGAAGCTGCGCCATACTCAAGAACACGCCCTGGTCTTCGTCCGGCAAGAAGGAGCTTGGCAGACGAACGAACAGGTAGGCCATACCGACGACGATAATCAGATACAGCACCAGGTAACGACCGGTACTACGCAGAATGTTGCCTACGCTGTCGGTGTAATGGTGCGTGCTCTTATCGAACATGCGGTTAAACCAGCCAAAGAAGCCTTTGTGCTCGCCATGGCCGCCTTTCTGAATCGGTTTCAGCATGGTGGCGCACAGCGCTGGCGTCAGAATCAGCGCTACCAGTACCGACAGCGCCATCGCGGAAACGATAGTGATCGAGAACTGGCGATAAATCGCGCCGGTTGAACCGCCGAAGAAGGCCATCGGGATAAATACCGCAGACAGCACCATCGCGATACCGACCAGCGCGCCCTGAATCTGACCCATCGACTTACGGGTCGCTTCTTTCGGCGGCAATCCTTCCTCCGCCATTACGCGCTCGACGTTTTCTACTACCACGATGGCGTCATCCACCAGCAAGCCGATGGCCAGCACCATCCCGAACATCGTCAGGGTGTTTATCGAGAAGCCAAACACCGCCAGGATGGCGAATGTCCCAAGCAATACCACCGGTACTGCAATGGTCGGGATCAGCGTGGCGCGGAAGTTCTGCAGGAACAGATACATGACCAGGAACACCAGGATGATCGCTTCCACCAGCGTTTTTACCACTTCATGAATAGAGATTTTCACGAACGGGGTAGTATCGTACGGGTAGACGATTTTCAGGCCTGACGGGAAGTACGGTTCCATCTTCGCCAGCTCGGCACGGATGGCGTTGGCGGTATCCAGGGCGTTAGCGCCGGTGGCCAGTTTAATCCCCAGACCGGAAGCCGGTTGGCCGTTAAACTTCGCGATGATGTCGTAGTTTTCGCCGCCGAGCTCAACTTTCGCCACGTCGCGCAGACGAACCTGTGAACCATCCTGATTGACTTTCAGCAGAATCTTACTGAATTCATCAGCGGAAGTCAGACGCGTCTGGGCGATGATCGAGGCGTTCAACTGCTGGCCTTTCACCGGCGGCGTACCGCCTAACTGACCTGCCGCGACCTGGGCGTTCTGCGCTTTAATGGCGTTGATGACATCTACCGGAGTCAACTGGAAGTTGTTTAGCTTCGTCGGGTCCATCCAGATACGCATCGCGTACTGGGAACCGAACAGCTGAACGTCGCCGACGCCGGAGGTACGGCTGATGGCATCCTTCATATTGGCGCCCACGTAGTCGGAAATATCCTCCTGCGTCATGGTGCCGTTAGTGTTGATAACCCCGACAACCATCAGGAAGCTACTGGAGGATTTCTCCACGCTCACGCCCTGTTGTTGTACTTCCTGCGGCAGCAGCGGCATCGCCAGCTGCAGCTTATTCTGCACCTGTACCTGGGCGATATCTGCGTCAGTACCGGACTGGAAGGTAAGGGTGATCTGCACCGTACCGGTGGAGTCACTGTTTGAGGACATGTACATCAGGTTATCGATACCGTTCATGTTCTGTTCGATAACCTGTGTCACGGTATCCTGCACCGTTTTCGCATCAGCCCCCGGGTAGGTGGCCGAGATCGTCACTGCTGGCGGCGCAATCGTTGGATATTGCGCCACGGGGAGTTTCATAATTGAAAGCCCCCCGGCCAACATGATGATTATGGCGATCACCCATGCAAATATGGGGCGATCGATAAAGAAATTAGGCATGTCTTAACGGCTCCTGTTTAAGTTAAGACTTGGTTTGTTCAGACTGAGCGTTCGCGTTGCCGGCGGTTTGCTGTTGGTTGTCTGAAGCTACTTCCTGCGCTTTTACCTGTACGCCTGGTTTGACTTTTTGCAGGCCAGCGACGATCACGCGATCGCCTGATTTCAGACCCTCGGTCACTAACCACTTATCGCCGATAGCCTGAGTTGCGGTGACCTGGCGAACTTCAACTTTGTCGCCTTCGCCGACCACCATTACGCTGGCATCGCCGCGCGGGGTACGGGTAACGCCCTGTTGTGGAACCAGCAGCGCATCCGGGTTAATACCTTCTTCCAGACGTGCGCGGACGAACATCCCTGGCAGCAGAGTGTGGTCCGGGTTCGGGAAGATAGCGCGCAGCGTGATAGAACCGGTGGTCTGGTCAACGGTAACATCGGAGAATTCCAGCGTACCCTCTTGCGGGTACTTCAGGCCGTCATTGGTGACCAGTTCGACTTTGGCCTTACCGTTTTCCTGCTTCAGTTTACCGTTCGCCAGTTCCTGTTTCAGACGCAGGAAATCGTTGCTCGATTGGGTAACGTCAACATAGATAGGATCCAACTGCTGAACGGTAGCCAGCGCGGTAGTTTGCCCGTTTTGCACCAGCGCGCCTTCGGTGACCGTAGATTTACCGATGCGTCCGCTGATTGGCGAAGTCACTTTGGTATAAGCCAGATTGATACGCGCAGTTTCAACAGCAGCCTTGGCGGCAACGACGGCGGCGTTGCTTTGCTGAGCATCGGCAACGGCTGAATCATATTCTTGTTGGCTGATGTATTTGGTACCAACCAGTTTCTGGTAGCGTTTAACCGTCAACTGAGCGATGTTTGCGGCGGCCTGGGCTTTCGCTAAGTCGCCTTTGGCGCTTTCATAGCTTGCCTGATAGGTTGCCGGATCGATCTGATAAAGAGACACCCCCGCCTGAATATCGCTGCCTTCAGTGAAGTTACGTTTCAGAATAATGCCACTTACCTGAGGACGGACTTCTGCGACACGATAAGCATTGGTACGACCAGGAAGTTCAGTGGTGATTTGTAGAGGTGCGGATTTGAGCGTGACAATACCGACTTCCGGCATTTGCTGGGCTCCTTGTTGAGCCGGTTTATCGTCACATCCTGTTAGCGCTAAGCTGCCTGAGAGCATCAGAACGACCGCCAGAGGCGTTAACCCTCTGTTTTTGTTCATATGTAAACCTCGAGTGTCCAATTTCAAATTTTCAGTGGCTCAAACGTCCACAAACCCACTTCAGTCTTTCTATTATGGTCATGCTATGGTACATACATTCACAAATGTATGTAAACGCAACCTCTGTAAAGTCATCAACCTATGGCACGAAAAACCAAACAACAGGCACTTGAAACCCGGCAACTGATTCTTGACGTTGCCCTGCGTTTGTTTTCGCAGCAAGGCGTATCATCTACCTCGTTGGCCGCGATTGCAAAAGCTGCCGGAGTGACCAGGGGCGCGATTTACTGGCATTTCAAAAACAAATCCGATCTGTTTAATGAAATATGGAGTCTCTCTGACGCCAGCATTAGCGATCTCGAAGTTGAGTATCGGGCAAAATTCCCTAACGATCCACTGTCAGTTGTTCGCGAAATACTGGTCTATATCCTCGAAGCGACGGTAGTAGAGGAACGTAGACGCCTGATGATGGAAATCATCTTCCATAAATGCGAATTTGTCGGAGAAATGGCCGTTGTCCAACAAGCACAGCGCAGTTTATGGCTTGAAAGCTACGATCGTATTGAGCAAACATTAAAAGAGTGTATCACTGCTCAACAATTACCTGCGAATTTACTCACTCGCCGTGCGGCAATTCTGATGCGCAGTTATCTTTCCGGATTAATGGAAAATTGGCTCTTTGCGCCCGAGACCTTTAATCTCCATGCGGAAGCCCGCGCTTATGTAGACACGCTCATTGAGATGTACCAAACCTGTCCATCGTTGCGTAGCCCGTCTGCAATTGTGGCCTGACGACCAGCAGTAAATAAAGGTAAATTTTACTTATCTCTGCCGCTATTCGTGCGCAGGGAGAAGTGCTATTCTGCGCGCTGCGACGACCCCCGGTATTCTCCGGCATTTGCAACCATTCATGTTAATACTATGCAGCATACAAATCGTTGGCCTCATGCTATTTCCACCATTGTCTTTGCACTGGTCCTTATAGTTGGCACTCTGAGCTTCAGCCAGGTTCAGGCTGCAGATTTACCTGACCGTTCTGACATTCAAAGCCAGCTCACTACGCTAAATAAGCAAAAAGAACTCACGCCGCAGGAAAAATTAGTTCAGCAGGACCTGACTCAGACTTTAGAAACGCTCGATAAGATTGAACGTATAAAGTCTGAAACCGTTCAACTGCGTCAGCAGGTTGAACAGGCGCCGGCGAAAATGCGTCAGGCGGTAGACAGTCTGAATGCGCTGAGCGACGTTCCTGATGATGAAGTCACCCGTAAAACTCTGAGCACGTTGTCGCTGCGACAGCTTGAGTCGCGCGTGTCCCAGGCGCTCGACGATCTGCAAAGCGCGCAGAACGATCTGGCGACCTACAACAGCCAATTAGTTTCGCTGCAGACTCAGCCGGAGCGCGTGCAGAACGCGATGTATTCTGCCTCTCAGCAATTACAGCAAATTCGTAACCGCCTCAACGGCACCGCGCCGGGCGAAGAGACGTTGCGCCCGACGCAGCAGGGGTTGCTGCTGGCGCAGCAGGCGTTGCTGAATGCGGAGATCGAACAGCAGCGTAAGAGCCTGGAAGGCAATACCGTTCTGCAGGATACGCTGCAGAAACAGCGCGACTACGTCACCGCCCACAGCAACCGGTTGGAACATCAGCTACAGCTCTTACAGGAAGCGGTGAACAGCAAGCGACTGACGCTCACCGAGAAAACCGCTCAGGAAGCGGTCTCGCCGGAGGAGACTACGCGGATCCAAAATAATCCGCTGGTTAAGCAGGAGCTTGATGTCAACCACCAGCTCAGCGAAAAGCTGATTCAGGCGACCGAAAACGGCAACCAGCTGGTGCAGCGTAATATCAGAGTCAAAAACTGGCTCGACCGCGCGCTGCAGTCCGAACGCGATATCAAAGAGCAGATTTCCGTATTGAAAGGCAGCCTGCTGCTGTCGCGTATCCTTTATCAGCAGCAGCAAACGTTGCCATCAGCGGATGAGCTGCAGGATATGACCAACCGCATCGCCGACCTACGCCTGGAGCAGTTTGAAGTTAACCAGCAGCGCGATGCGTTATTCCAGAGCGATGCCTTCGTGGCAAAACTGGAAGAGGGCCATAGCAGCGAAGTCACGCCGGAGGTTCACGCCGCCCTGTTGGAGGTTGTGGACATGCGCCGTGAATTGCTCGACCAGTTTAACAAACAGCTGGGGAACCAGCTGATGATGGCCATCAACCTGCAGATTAACCAGCAGCAGTTGATGAGCGTCTCCAGCAATCTGAAATCAATTCTGACCCAGCAGATTTTCTGGGTGAACAGCAATAAGCCGATGGATTGGGAGTGGATTAAATCCTTCCCGGAAGCGCTGAAAGGCCAGTTCAAATCGATGAAAATCACCGTCAACTGGGAAAAAGCCTGGCCGGCGGTGTTTATCGCGTTCCTTGCCGGGCTGCCGCTGCTGCTGATTGCCGGTCTCATCCGCTGGCGCCTGCAGTGGCTGCGTGATTACCAGGCGAAGCTGGCCTCTCAGGTAGGTCAGTTACGCAACGATACCCAGCTCAACACGCCAAAAGCGATCCTGATTGATTTGATCAGAGCGCTGCCGGTGGTGCTGCTCATCCTCGCCGTCGGGCTTATCCTGCTGACCATGCAGCTGAATGTCAGCAACCTGCTGTGGGCTTACAGTAAGAAGCTGGCGATGTTCTGGCTGGTGTTCGGCCTGTGCTGGAAGGTACTGGAAAAAGACGGCGTGGCGGTGAAGCATTTCAATATGCCCGCGCAGCTAACCAGCCACTGGCGACGGCAGATCGTCCGCGTCAGCCTGGCGCTGCTGCCGCTGAATTTCTGGTCGGTTGTTTCTGAGCTCTCTCCGCTTAATTTGATGGACGATGTACTTGGGCAGTTTGTTATCTTCGTCAACCTGCTGCTGATTGCGGTGCTGGTGTGGCCGATGTGCCGCGAAAGCTGGCGTGACAAAGAGTCGCACAGCCTACGCCTGCTGACGGTGACCGTGCTGTCGATTGTACCCGTCGCGCTGATGGTCCTCACGGCGACCGGTTACTTCTATACCACGCTGCGTCTGGCTGGCCGCTGGATTGAGACCGTCTATCTGGTAATGATGTGGAACCTGCTGTACCAGACCGTGCTGCGCGGCCTGAGCGTAGCGGCGCGACGTATTGCCTGGCGCCGGGCGCTGGCGCGTCGCCAGCATCTGGTGAAAGAAGGGGCGGAAGGCGCTGAACCGCAGGAAGAGCCAACGATCGCGCTCGAACAGGTTAACCAGCAAACGCTGCGTATTACCATGCTGGTGATGGTGGCGCTGTTCGCGGTGCTGTTCTGGGCGATTTGGTCCGATCTGATAACCGTGTTCGCCTATCTCGACAGCATTACGCTCTGGCACTACAACGGCACTGAAGCCGGGGCCAGCGTGATGAAAAGCGTGACCATGGGCAGCCTGCTGTTTGCGATTGTCGCCTCGATGGTCGCCTGGGCGCTGATCCGTAACTTACCGGGCCTGCTTGAAGTGCTGGTGCTGTCGCGTCTTAATATGCGCCAGGGCGCTTCCTATGCGATAACGACGATCCTCAACTACGCGATTATCGCCATCGGCGCGATGACGGTATTCGGCTCGTTAGGCGTGTCGTGGGATAAATTGCAGTGGCTGGCCGCGGCGCTGTCGGTTGGTTTAGGTTTTGGCTTACAGGAGATCTTCGGTAACTTCGTCTCCGGCCTGATCATTCTCTTCGAACGCCCGGTGCGTATCGGCGATACGGTCACTATCGGTACCTTCTCAGGCACCGTCAGTAAGATCCGTATCCGCGCGACGACCATCACCGATTTCGATCGCAAAGAGGTGATTATTCCGAACAAGGCCTTCGTGACGGAACGGCTGATCAACTGGTCGCTCTCCGATACCATCACCCGCGTGGTGATTCGCCTGGGCGTGGCTTATGGATCCGATCTCGATAAAGTTAAAGAAGTGCTGCTGCAGGCGGCGCATGAACATCCGAAAGTGATGCAGGAACCGGCGCCGTCGGTCTTCTTTACCACCTTCGGCGCCAGCACGCTGGATCATGAACTGCGCCTCTACGTGCGTGAACTGCGCGATCGCAGCTACGCTGTGGACGAACTTAACCGCTCGATCGATCGCCTGTGCCGTGAAAACAATATCGATATTGCCTTCAACCAGCTGGAAGTTCATCTGCGTAACGAGAAGGGAGATGAAGTGACGGAAGTGAAGCGCGATAATAAAGGGGATGATACGGCGCCAGGCGTCGCATAATCGCTAATCGGGGTGGCATATGCCGCCCCGATTCGTTTTATTCTTCTGACAAAGGCGCGTCAGGTTGGGCATTTTTCAGTTTGTTTTCATAGTCGCGCTTAATAATATCTAACGCTCCCAGCACCGTTTTTGCGCTGACCCGGTTTTCCTCCAGCAACATGATTAAATCGACGGCCAGTTTGACCTCGTCGGGTGCATTTTCCAGCGACATAATCCTCTCCTGTTAGCGCGTTAAACGCGCCAGTACGTTTTCAATTTTTTCCAGCGCATCGCGACAGCGGGCCAGGCGCCCGGCATAGGCCTCGACCTCTTTCGTTAGCCGTTGCTGTTCAGCAAGGGTTGTTGCCGACGCCAGCTGGCGTTGACGATCGTTGCGCATCGCCAACAGGCGGCGCTCATACTCCTGGTGCTGCAGGCGGCGGCGTTGCCAGCGGTTTAGCGTCGGCGAGGCGCTGTCCCATTGGCGTAACGACCAGGTCGCCGTCTCACGGCTAATGGCGGCAATTTGCGCCACCAGCCGCTCGGCGAGCCAGGCGACCTGGGGCAGATGCTGATGCTCAACGGCATGCTGGAGTTCGGCGAGATTGTGCCGCGCTTCGTCGAGATATGCCTGCATCTGCGTGTCGCGGGTACGGAACAGCTGGCGGTCGAAACGCGGGCTCAGCGTAGCGTGGCTGGACAGCGGCTCCACCTGAAGCGCCAGCTCGGCCAGCTGATTTTTCAGCGTTTGTAAAAGCCGGGTTGTTTTCAAATAACTCCTCCATTCCCTACTCAGCAACTGTGCTACAGTAGCGACATCTGCTTGATAACGATTCGCATTATGCCACGTATTATTTTAATCATCATTGGCTGGCTGGCGGTAGTGCTGGGGACGCTGGGCGTCTTCTTACCGCTGTTACCGACAACGCCATTTATCCTGCTCGCCGCGTGGTGTTTTGCCCGCTCGTCGCCGCGCTTTCACCACTGGCTTTTGTATCGCTCGTGGTTTGGCGGCTATCTTCGCCACTGGCAGCAATACCGGGCGATGCCGCCGGGAGCCAAGCCGCGAGCCATTATCATGATTTTACTGACCTTTGCCATTTCTCTGTGGCTGGTTAAGCTTATGTGGGTGCGCATCCTGTTGCTGGCAATCCTCGCCTGCCTGCTGATATTTATGTGGCGCATTCCGGTGGTTGACGCAAAGCAACAAAAGCACTGATGCGCAATAATGCCTGTTGCAATTGTTGGCGACAGCCAGTAAATTCTGGCGTTTTCGAGCGCGGGTAAGCCTGGTCAAAGGTTAAACAAATGTTTCTTTGGCCCATTTTGCACGCCCGTGGGTAACACCGTTTCAATCAGGCATACACTTATGACCGCAACTGCACAGCAGCTTGAATATCTGAAAAACAGCATCCAAAGCGTCCAGGATTATCCGAAACCGGGCATCCTTTTCCGCGATGTCACCAGCTTGCTGGAAGACCCTAAAGCCTATGCGCTTAGCATTGAACTGCTAACCGAGCGTTATAAAGACGCCGGCATCACCAAAGTGGTGGGGACCGAAGCGCGTGGTTTTCTGTTCGGCGCCCCGGTTGCGTTGGCGCTGGGCGTTGGCTTTGTTCCGGTTCGTAAGCCGCGCAAGTTGCCGCGCGAAACCATCGCCGAAAGCTATGAGCTTGAATATGGCACCGATCAGCTGGAAATCCACGTTGATGCCATCAAAAAAGGCGATAAAGTGCTGGTCGTTGATGACCTGCTGGCGACCGGCGGCACCATTGACGCCACCGTGAAGCTGATTCGTCGCCTGGGCGGCGAAGTTCACGATGCCGCTTTTATTATCAATCTTTTCGATCTGGGCGGCGAACAGCGCCTGGAAAAACTGGGCATCAATTGCTTTAGCCTGGTGCCTTTCCCGGGCCACTAAGCAAATCCCGACACATAGCCTCGCCGATCCGGCGGGGCTGTGATAGCATTACCCCCTCGTGAATTCACCTTCCAGCGTTTCAGAGCCAGCCCATGAGTTATCAGGTCTTAGCCCGTAAATGGCGCCCACAAACCTTTGCTGACGTCGTCGGCCAGGAACATGTGCTGACCGCACTGGCGAACGGCTTATCGTTAGGGCGCATCCATCACGCATATCTCTTTTCCGGTACCCGCGGAGTAGGGAAAACCTCCATCGCCCGGCTGTTGGCGAAGGGGTTAAACTGCGAAAGCGGTATTACCGCGACGCCGTGCGGCGTCTGCGATAACTGTCGCGAAATAGAACAAGGCCGCTTTGTCGATCTGATCGAGATCGATGCCGCCTCGCGCACCAAAGTGGAAGATACCCGCGATCTGCTTGACAACGTCCAGTACGCGCCGGCCCGCGGTCGCTTCAAGGTCTACCTGATCGATGAAGTGCACATGCTGTCGCGTCACAGCTTCAACGCGTTATTGAAAACGCTGGAGGAGCCGCCCGCGCACGTCAAATTCCTGCTGGCGACTACCGATCCGCAAAAACTGCCGGTGACGATTTTATCCCGCTGCCTGCAGTTCCACCTCAAGGCGCTGGATGTCGAACAGATCCGCCATCAGCTTGAACACATTCTTGGCGAAGAGCAGATCGCGTTTGAGCCGCGCGCGCTGCAGCTGCTGTCGCGCGCCGCGGATGGCAGCCTGCGCGATGCGTTAAGCCTGACCGATCAGGCCATCGCCAGCGGCGATGGCCGCTTAAGCGCGCAGTCCGTCAGCGAAATGCTCGGCACCCTCGATGACGATCAGGCGCTATCCTTGATAGAAGCGCTGGTGGCCGCCGACGGCGAGCGCGTGATGGCAGGCGTCAGCGACGCCGCCGCGCGCGGCGTTGAGTGGGAAGCGCTGCTGGTGGAAATGCAAAGCCTGCTGCACCGTATCGCGATGGTCCAGCTCTCGCCATCGGCGCTGGGGGCGGATATGGCCGCCGTCGAGCTACGAATGCGCGAGCTGGCTCGTACCGTACCGCCGGCTGATGTGCAGCTTTACTATCAGACGCTGCTGATTGGCCGCAAAGAGCTGCCTTATGCGCCGGACCGGCGTATGGGAGTTGAAATGACGCTGCTGCGCGCGCTGGCGTTTCATCCTCGCCAGCCGCTGCCGGAGCCGGAAGTGAAGCCCGTTCAGGTTCCAACCTCTGCGCCGGTACCACAAGCGGCACCGCCCGTATCGTCGCCATCAGCGCCGCCGCAGAATCTGCCGCAAAGCACCAGCCAGGTGCTGGCGGCGCGCAGTCGGCTGCAGCGAACCCCGGGAGCGACCACCCCAAAAAAGAGTGAACCGGCAGCCGCATCCCGCGCGCGGCCGGTGAATAACGCTGCGCTGGAACGACTGAGTTCGATTACCGAGCGCGTACAGGCTCGTCCGGCTGCGGCCGCGCTTGAGCAGGCCCCGGCGAAAAAAGAAGCCTATCGCTGGAAATCGACGGCTCCGATTGAAGAGACCAAAGTCGAAGTCGCCACGCCAAAAGCGTTGAAAAAAGCGCTGGAGCATGAAAAAACGCCGGAGCTGGCGGCGAAACTGGCCGTGGAAGCGGTCGAGCGCGATAGCTGGGCGGCGGAAGTGAGCCAATTGGTGGTACCGAAACTGGTTGAGCAGGTCGCGCTGAACGCGTGGAAAGAGCAGGACGGCAACCGCATTTGCCTGCATCTGCGCCCGAGTCAGCGGCATCTTAATTCCGCCGGCGCACAGCAGAAACTGGCCGAAGCGCTGGGCGTGTTGTACGGCGCGCCGGTTGAATTGACCATCGTTGAAGACGATAATTCGGCGATGCGTACGCCGCTGGAGTGGCGGCAGGCAATTTATGAAGAGAAGCTCGCGCAGGCGCGCGAGGCGATTATTGCGGATAACAACATCCAGACCCTGCGGAGATTCTTCGATGCCGATCTGGATGAAGAGAGTATCCGCCCCATTTGATCGCCAGTCTGACTGGCGTTCAGTACCCTTAACGATGACTTACTGAGAGAGAAGCCTATGTTTGGTGGAAAAGGCGGCCTGGGTAACCTGATGAAACAGGCCCAGCAGATGCAAGACAAAATGCAGAAAATGCAGGAAGAGATCGCGCAGCTGGAAGTGACCGGTGAGTCCGGCGCGGGTCTGGTAAAAGTGACCATCAACGGCGCGCATAACTGCCGTCGCGTGGAAATCGACCCAAGCCTGCTGGAAGACGACAAAGAGATGCTGGAAGATCTGGTGGCTGCCGCGTTCAACGACGCTGCGCGCCGCATTGAAGAGACCCAGAAAGAGAAAATGGCCTCCGTTTCTGCCGGCATGCAGCTGCCGCCAGGCTTCAAGATGCCGTTCTGATGCAAACCAGCCCGCTGTTAACTCAGCTTATGGAAGCGCTTCGCTGTCTGCCGGGCGTTGGCCCCAAGTCGGCGCAGCGCATGGCGTTTACGCTACTGCAGCGCGATCGCAGCGGCGGTATGCGTCTGGCGCAGGCGCTGACGCGCGCAATGTCGGAAATCGGCCACTGCGCCGATTGCCGCACCTTCACCGAGCAGGAGGTGTGCAATATTTGCAGCAATCCGCGTCGCAAGGAAAACGGTCAGATCTGCGTGGTGGAGAGTCCAGCGGACATCTACGCCATTGAGCAGACCGGGCAGTATTCCGGCCGCTACTTCGTGCTGATGGGCCACCTGTCGCCGCTTGACGGCATCGGGCCGGATGACATCGGGCTCGATCGTCTTGAACAACGTCTTGAAGCCGAGTCAATCAGCGAGCTGATCCTCGCCACCAACCCAACGGTTGAAGGCGAGGCGACGGCCAACTACATCGCTGAGCTCTGCGCGCAGTATGGCGTTGACGCCAGCCGCATCGCCCACGGCGTTCCGGTTGGCGGCGAGCTGGAAATGGTCGACGGCACCACGCTGTCGCACTCACTGGCCGGGCGTCACAAGATTATTTTCTGAACAAATGGAGGCTGCGTTCGCCGCCTCCGCTTGAAAAATCTCGCACCTATCCCCATCTCCTCCCCAACACGTTATTTCCATTAATAATAAATGGCATTGTTGAGGTCGACTTACATGAAAGGACAAGAAACCCGTGGTTTCCAGTCAGAAGTGAAACAGCTTCTGCACCTGATGATCCATTCTCTTTATTCCAACAAAGAAATCTTCCTGCGCGAGCTCATCTCCAACGCCTCGGATGCGGCGGATAAGCTGCGTTTCCGCGCGCTTTCCCAGCCGGATCTGTATGAAGGCGACGGCGAACTGCGCGTACGCGTATCGTTTGATAAAGACAACCGTACGCTGACCATCGCCGATAACGGCATCGGCATGAACCGCGACGAGGTCATTGACCATCTCGGAACCATCGCCAAATCCGGCACCAAGGCGTTCCTCGAATCAATGGGCTCCGATCAGGCGAAAGACAGCCAGCTGATTGGCCAGTTCGGCGTCGGCTTCTATTCGGCCTTCATCGTTGCCGACAAAGTCACCGTGCGCACCCGCGCCGCGGGCGACAAACCGGAAAACGGCGTATTCTGGGAATCGGCTGGTGAAGGCGAATATACCGTCGCCGATATCACCAAAGCCGATCGTGGGACCGAAATCACGCTGCATCTGCGTGAAGGCGAAGATGATTTCCTTAACGACTGGCGCGTGCGTTCTATCATCAGCAAATACTCTGACCATATCGCGCTGCCGGTTGAGATTGAAAAACGCGAAGACGTGGACGGCGAAACCGTTATTTCGTGGGAAAAAATCAACAAGGCGCAGGCGCTGTGGACCCGCAGCAAATCTGAAGTCAGCGACGACGAATACAAAGAGTTCTATAAGCATATTGCCCATGATTTCAGCGATCCGCTGACCTGGAGCCACAACCGCGTCGAAGGTAAGCAGGAGTACACCAGCCTGCTGTATATTCCGTCGCAGGCGCCGTGGGATATGTGGAACCGCGATCATAAGCACGGCCTGAAGCTGTACGTACAGCGCGTCTTCATCATGGACGACGCCGAGCAGTTTATGCCGAACTACCTGCGTTTCGTTCGCGGCCTGATAGACTCCAACGATCTGCCGCTGAACGTGTCGCGTGAAATCCTGCAGGATAGCAACGTTACCCGCAACCTGCGTACCGCGCTGACCAAACGCGTGCTGCAAATGCTTGAAAAGCTGGCGAAAGACGACGCCGAAAAATATCAGACCTTCTGGAAACAGTTTGGCCTGGTGCTGAAAGAAGGCCCGGCGGAAGATGCCTCCAACCAGCAAGCCATTGCTAAACTGCTGCGCTTCGCCACGACGCATACCGATTCTTCCGCGCAGACCGTGTCGCTGGAAGAGTACGTTTCGCGCATGAAAGAAGGACAGGAGAAGATCTACTACATCACCGCCGACAGCTATGCGGCGGCGAAGAGCAGCCCGCATCTCGAGCTGCTGCGTAAGAAAGGTATCGAAGTTCTGCTGCTGTCCGATCGCATTGACGAGTGGATGATGAGCTACCTGACCGAGTTCGACGGCAAGGCGTTCCAGTCGGTCGCCAAAGCCGACGAGTCGCTGGAGAAACTGGCGGACGAAGTTGACGAATCCGCCAAAGAAGCTGAAAAAGCGCTGGAGCCGTTCGTTGAGCGCGTGAAAGGCCTGCTTGGCGAGCGCGTGAAAGAGGTGCGTCTGACGCATCGTCTGACCGACACTCCGGCGATTGTCACCACCGATGCCGACGAAATGAGCACCCAGATGGCGAAGCTGTTCGCCGCTGCCGGTCAGGCGGCGCCGGAAGTGAAGTACATCTTCGAGCTGAACCCGGCGCATCCGCTGGTGAAACGCGCCGCCGATACCCAGGACGACGCGCAGTTTGGCGAGTGGGTTGAGCTGCTGCTGGATCAGGCGCTGCTGGCGGAACGCGGCACGCTGGAGGACCCTAACCAGTTCATCCGTCGTATGAACCAACTGTTGGCATCCTAAGCTTTACCCTCACCCTAACCCTCTCCCTAAAGGGAGAGGGGACTGCTCGCCGCAGAGGGGCTTTTCTCCCTCTCCCTGCGGGAGAGGGCCGGGGTGAGGGCCTTAATCTTCCTCAACCGTAAAATATCTCACCATTAACCGTTTCAGCCGCACCGCCTTCCTTGAGCCATGGCCGTTCTGGTGGTATGGTTTAGCGTTTTTTGAAAAATTGAAACGACATTTGAGGGGATTTTCGTAATGCGTATTATTCTGCTTGGCGCTCCGGGCGCGGGTAAAGGAACTCAGGCTCAGTTCATCATGGAGAAATACGGTATTCCGCAAATCTCCACCGGCGATATGCTGCGCGCCGCGGTAAAATCCGGCTCCGAGCTCGGTAAACAAGCGAAAGACATTATGGACGCCGGCAAACTGGTTACCGATGAGCTGGTCATCGCGCTGGTGAAAGAGCGTATCGCCCAGGAAGATTGCCGTAACGGTTTCCTGCTGGACGGCTTCCCGCGCACTATCCCGCAGGCTGACGCCATGAAAGAAGCCGGCATCGCCGTTGACTACGTTCTGGAGTTCGCGGTACCGGACGAACTGATCGTCGATCGTATCGTGGGCCGCCGCGTACACGCTGCTTCCGGCCGCGTCTATCACATTAAATTCAACCCGCCGAAGGTTGAAGGTAAAGACGATGTGACCGGCGAAGAGCTGACCACCCGTAAAGACGATCAGGAAGAGACCGTACGTAAGCGTCTGGTGGAATACCATCAGATGACTGCGCCGCTGATCGGCTACTATCAGAAAGAAGCGCAAGCGGGTAACACCCAGTACGCGAAAGTCGACGGCACCAAAGCGGTGGCAGACGTGCGCGCCGAACTGGAAAAAATCCTCGGCTAATTAAGCCCTTTCTCATCCTGCTGCGGCAGGATGAGAACACCTCTCATTTCTACCTTTTGCTATGATTGGTTCCGTTTAACGCCATTTACGCTACAATTGTCAGCGATTCAAATGGTTAAGAGGCGGTAATGCATCAGACGAAAACAGGTATTTTGCTAGCCAATTTAGGCACTCCCGATGCGCCCACGCCCGATGCGGTGAAGCGCTATCTGCGACAATTTCTTAGCGACAAACGGGTAGTGGATACGCCTCGTCTGCTGTGGTGGCCGCTGCTGCGCGGCATCATACTGCCGATTCGCGCTCCCCGCGTGGCGAAACTCTATCAGTCCGTATGGATGGCGGAAGGCTCGCCGTTGATGGTGTATAGCCGTCAGCAGCAGCAGGCGCTGGCGGCCAGATTACCGGATGTCCCGGTGGCCCTGGGGATGAGCTATGGCTCGCCGTCGCTGGCAAGCGCTGTCGATGAGCTATTGGCTCAGGACGTTGACCATATCGTGGTATTGCCGCTGTATCCGCAATATTCGTGTTCTACCGTGGCGGCGGTATGGGATGAACTGGCGCGGATCCTCGCGAAAAAGCGCGCCATCCCGGGCGTTTCGTTTATCCGTGACTATGCCGATGACGCTGACTATATCCACGCGCTGGCGGCCAGCGTGCGCGCTTCGTTTGCCGTTCACGGCGAACCGGATGTGCTGCTGCTCTCCTATCACGGTATACCGCAACGCTACGCCCATGAGGGCGATGATTACCCGCAGCGCTGCCGGGTAACGACCCGCGAGCTGGTCTCAGTGCTCGGGCTGCCGCCGGAGCGGGTGATGATGACCTTCCAGTCGCGCTTTGGCCGTGAACCCTGGTTGACGCCGTACACCGACGAAACGCTAAAAATGCTCGGCGAGAAGGGCACAAAGCACGTTCAGGTTATCTGTCCGGGCTTCTCCGCCGACTGTCTGGAAACGCTGGAAGAAATCGCGGTGCAGAACCGGGAAATTTTCCTTGAGGCCGGCGGTAAGCAATATGAGTATATTCCGGCGCTTAATGCCGATCCTGCGCATATTGAGATGATGGTGAACCTGACCGCGTCGTATCGCTGATCGCACGCGTAGCGGGGAATATGCTACTATTCCCCGCTTGTTCCCTGTCATTAAATCGCCACTATGAAATTTCCCGGTAAACGCAAATCTAAACACTATTTCCCCGTTAGCGCTCGCGATCCGCTGCTGCAACAAATTCAGCCAGAAAATGAGTCCAACGTCTCCTGGGTGGTTGGCATCGACCAGACGCTGGTGGATATCGAAGCGAAAGTGGATGAGGCGTTTATCGTACGCTACGGCCTGAGCGCCGGCCATTCGCTGGTGATTGAAGATGATGTCGCCGAAGCGCTGTATCAGGAACTGGTACGCGACGGCCTGATCACCCATCAATTTGCCGGCGGCACCATTGGCAATACCATGCACAATTATTCGGTGCTGGCGGACGACCGTTCGGTGCTGCTCGGCGTGATGTGCAGCAACATTGAGATCGGCGGCTACGCTTATCGCTACCTGTGCAATACTTCCAGCCGTACCGATCTCAACTACCTGCAGGGCGTCGATGGCGCCATTGGCCGCTGTTTTACGCTGATTAGCGATAGCGGCGAACGTACCTTTGCCATCAGTCCAGGCCACATGAACAAGCTGCGTCCGGAAAGCATCCCGGAAGAGGTGATTGCCGGCGCTTCCGCGCTGGTGCTGACCTCCTACCTTGTGCGCTGTAAGCCGGGCGAGCCGATGCCGGACGCGACGATGAAAGCCATTGAGTATGCCAAAAAGCATGATGTGCCGGTGGTGCTGACGCTGGGAACGAAATACGTGATTGCCGACAACCCGCAATGGTGGCAGCAGTTTCTCAAGGAACACGTTTCGATTCTGGCGATGAATGAAGAAGAAGCGGAAGCGCTGACCGGTATCGCCGACCCGCTCACCGCGGCGGATAAAGCGCTGGACTGGGTCGACCTGGTGCTATGTACCGCAGGACCGGCGGGTCTCTATATGGCGAGCTTCACCGAAGAGGAAGCGAAGCGTAAAACGCAGCATCCACTTCTGCCGGGGGCGATTGCCGAGTTCAACCAGTATGAATTCAGCCGCGCGATGCGCCATCAGGATTGTGTTAATCCGCTGCGTATCTATTCGCACATCGCGCCTTATATGGGCGGCCCGGAGAAGATCATGAACACCAACGGCGCAGGCGACGGCGCGCTGGCGGCGTTGTTGCATGATATCACCGCCAATAACTACCATCGTAATAACGTGCCGAACTCCAGCAAACATAAATGCAAATGGCTGACTTATTCATCGCTGGCGCAGGTGTGCAAATACGCCAACCGCGTCAGCTATCAGGTGCTGAATCAGCATTCACCGCGTTTAACGCGTGGCCTGCCGGAGCGGGAAGATAGTCTGGAAGAGGCCTACTGGGACCGTTAATCCCGTGGATAAGAGTACGCCCCGCGAGCGGGGCGTCGGATCAACCGGTAACAATCTCGCCAGCCGGCGGCGTTTCCAGCAGACGTAACATCGCCCGTGCGATTTCGCGTTCCCCCATCACCACCTGATTGGCTCCGCGTTCGGTAATATAATCGACCTCATCGTCGTAATGGGCGCGGGCGATAATCTCAATGTTCGGGCATTTTTCCCGCGCTGAGGCGACAATTTCACCGGCTTCATAGCCGTTAGGAATGGTCAGCAGCAGCCAGCGGGCGCAGTCGAGATGCGCCAAATTCATGATCTCTTCGTTGGCGGCATTGCCCAACACGGCGCTGATGCCGCGCTCACGCAGCTCATCCACGCGGGTGCGGGAGGTTTCAATCACCACCAGCGGGATCCCCTGGGCCATCAGTTTCTCGCCAAGCAGGCTGCCGACGCGGCCAAAGCCGACCAGCAGCGCATGGTTGCAGATATCCACCGGCACCTGTTTTTCGTCTTCCAGCACCTCTTCCAGCGTCTGTTCGTCGAGCGTTTCGGTTTTATCGAGATATTTTTCCAGCAGGGTAAACAGCACCGGGTTGAGCATAATCGAAATTATCGCCCCGGCCAGCACCAGGTTCTGCCCGGCCTGCGGCAGCAGATCCAGCGCCATGCCGAGACCGGCAAGAATAAAGGCGAATTCCCCGATTTGCGCCAGGCTGGCGGCGATGGTCAGGGCGGTACGCGGCGAGTGACCGAACATACGTACCAGGAAGAAAGCGGCGGCGGATTTACCAAAGATGATAATCGCCAGCGTCGCCAGCACCGCCAGCGGCTGTTCGACCAGGATCATCGGGTCAAATAGCATCCCGACGGAGACAAAGAACAGCACCGCGAAGGCGTCGCGCAGCGGCAGCGTATCGTGAGCGGCGCGGTGGCTGAGTTCGGATTCGTTAAGCACCATCCCGGCGAAGAATGCGCCCAGTGCGAAGGAGACGTCGAACAGCTCAACGGCGCCGAAGGCGATGCCGAGCGCCAGCGCCAGTACCGACAAGGTAAACAGTTCGCGAGAGCCGGTTGCCGCGCTGCGCGACATGATCCACGGCACCAGACGGCGGCCCACCAGCATCATAATGGCAATAAAGGCGACGACTTTACCGATGGTAATACCCATATCGAGCGCCAGCGATGCCAGCCCAACATCGCCTTTTTCCACCATTCCGGCGATAGCGGGCAGCAGCACCAGCGTCAGTACCATCACTAAATCTTCAACGATCAGCCAGCCGATGGCGATTTGCCCACGCTGGCTATCAATAAGCTGCCGTTCCTCCAGCGCGCGCAGCAACACCACGGTGCTGGCGGTGGAAAGACACAGGCCAAAAACGATGCCGGTCATCAGCGACCAGCCGAGCAGGGAAGAGAGCGCCATCCCGAGCAGCGTCGCCACGGCTATCTGGGCGATGGCCCCGGGAATGGCTATCGACTTTACCGCCATGAGATCTTTCAGCGAAAAGTGCAGCCCGACGCCAAACATCAGCAAGATGACGCCAAGTTCGGCCAGTTCAGGCGCAAGCTTGGTATCCGCAACAAAACCAGGAGTAAATGGACCGGCCAGCACGCCCGCTAATAAATATCCTACCAGTGGAGAAATACGTAGCTTATTGGCAATCATGCCGAGAATAAAGGCGAGCACAAGGCCGCCGACAATGGTGGTGATTAGCGGTGTTGCGTGATGCATTCCGTCTCCTTGCGTGTGGTGAGCCGATCCATTTTCGCTACTTAAAGCAAAAAACCGATTAATAGTTTATGACACTTTTGCTCGTTTTGTTTATGAATAATTATTGAAATTTGCGAAAAATTGGAATTACGGCAGAAAAAAGCACAGACAGGAAAATGGCGGCAGGTCATGGCGGCGTAATGCTGATGGGATAAGGGATTGCGGCGGCCAAACTTTCACTTTGGCCGCCAGATACTCAGGCTTTTTGATGGTTATTAGGCAGGAATATCGTCAGAATGCCAAGAAGCGGCAGGAAAGCACAGATTTTATAGACCAGATCGATGCTGGTATGGTCGGCTAACAACCCCAACACCGCGGCGCCAAGGCCGCCCATGCCAAACGCGAATCCGAAGAACAGGCCGGAAACCATACCGATTCTCCCCGGCAACAGCTCCTGGGCATAGACCAGGATAGCGGAAAAGGCTGATGCGAGGATAAAACCAATTATCACCGTCAGGATCCCGGTCCATTCCAGCGATGCGTACGGTAAAATAAGGGTAAATGGCGCCACACCGAGGATAGAGCCCCAAATTACATATTTACGACCTATCTTATCGCCAACAGGCCCGCCAATCACCGTACCTGCGGCTACTGCAAACAGGAAGGCGAACAAGTGAAGTTGGGCGTTTTGCACCGATAATCCGAACTTATGCATAAGATAAAAGGTGTAATAGCTACTGATACTCGCCATGTAGAAGTATTTGGAGAAAATCAGCATTAACAGGATGCAGACGGCAAGGATGACTTTGTTACGCGGCAGCGGATTAACGATAACCGGCTTCGGTTTGCCTTTATTCATCCGGTGTTGCGCGGCGTACCAGCGGCTGATTTGCGACAGCACGACGATCGCCAGCAGCGCGGCCAGCACGAACCAGGCGACGTTGCCTTTGCCGTAGGGAGCGATGATCACCGCCGCCAGCAGCGGCCCCAGCGAGCTGCCGAAGTTGCCGCCAACCTGGAATAGTGATTGCGCCAGACCGTGACGGCCGCCGGAAGCCATCCGCGCCACGCGTGAGGATTCCGGATGGAAGACCGAAGAGCCGGTGCCGACAAGCGCAGCGGCCAGCAGCACCATGCCGAAGCTGCCGGCCAGCGCTAACAGAATTAAGCCGCAGAGGGTGAAACACATCCCCACCGGTAATGACCACGGCATCGAGCGTTTATCGGTGATGTAGCCAATCACCGGCTGGAAAAGCGATGACGTCAGCTGGAAGGTGAGGGTGATCATGCCGATCTGCACGAAAGTTAACGAGAATTCCGCCTGCAGCAGCGGATAAATCGCCAGGATGAGCGACTGGATCATGTCGTTTAGCAGATGGGAGAGGCTGATTGCCCCCAGGATGCCAAATGAGGTGCGCGCTTTTTGCGGCGGCGCGCCGGTACCGGGTAAGGACTGAGCGGATTGGTTGGTTGTCATAGGTTCACTTCAGCGAGTTCTATTTGTTGTAGAGAATGCAGGTTGATACCCTAAATAATTCGAGTTGCAAGAAGGCGGCGACACAGAGAATCCCCAGGAGCTTACTCTAGTAAGTGACTGGGGTGAGCGAGGAAAGCCAACGCACATGCAACTTGAAGTATGACGGGTAGAATTATTATCAGACTAACATACCTGTCCCCAAGGTTTGAAGGAAGTCGCAATTCTGAAAACATATTTGTCAAAGCGACTGACTCGCTATACTTTCGGCACTTGTTATTAAGTCAGGGAGTGAAACATGCATTATTTAAAACGCGGCGTGGCGCTGGCGTTATTCGCCGCCTTATCGCTGGGAAGCCTGTCAGCGCAGGCCTATGAGCAGGACAAAACCTATAAAATCACCATCCTGCACACCAACGACCACCACGGTCATTTCTGGCGCAACGACTATGGCGAATATGGCCTTGCGGCGCAGAAGACGCTGGTGGACGGTATCCGCAAAGAGGTGGCGGCCGAAGGCGGTAGCGTCCTGCTGCTGTCCGGCGGCGATATCAATACCGGGGTGCCGGAATCCGATTTACAGGATGCAGAACCTGATTTTCGCGGCATGAACCTGATAGGTTACGATGCCATGGCGGTCGGCAACCATGAGTTTGATAACCCACTCAGCGTGCTGCGCCAGCAGGAAAAGTGGTCGAAGTTCCCTTTCCTGTCGGCCAATATCTATCAGAAAAGCACCGGCGAACGCCTGTTTAAACCTTGGGCGCTGTTTAAGCGCGGCGGGCTGAAGATTGCGGTGATTGGCTTAACCACCGATGATACGGCGAAAATCGGCAACCCGGAATATTTCACCGATATCGAATTCCGTAATCCGGCGGCAGAAGCCAAGCTGGTTATCCAGGAATTACAGCAAAATGAAAAGCCGGACGTGATTCTGGCGACCACCCACATGGGCCACTATGACAACGGCAATCACGGCTCTAACGCGCCGGGCGACGTTGAAATGGCGCGGAGCCTACCTGCGGGATCGCTGGCGATGATCGTCGGCGGCCACTCGCAGGATCCGGTATGCATGGCGTCGGAGAATAAAAAGCAGGTCGATTATGTCCCCGGAACCCCGTGCGCGCCGGATCGCCAGAATGGCATCTGGATCGTGCAGGCTCACGAGTGGGGAAAATATGTCGGCCGCGCCGATTTTGAATTCCGCAACGGTGAGATGAAGCTGGTGCACTATCAGCTAATCCCGGTCAACCTGAAGAAGAAAGTGACCTGGGACAACGGTCAGAGCGAGCGCGTGTTGTATACGCCGCAAATTGCCGAAAACCCGCAGATGCTCTCGCTGTTAACGCCGTTCCAGAATAAAGGCAAGGCGCAGTTACAGGTGAAAATAGGCAGCGTCAACGGCCATCTTGAAGGCGATCGCAGCAAAGTTCGCTTCGTACAAACCAATATGGGGCGTCTGCTGCTGGCGGCGCAGATGGCGCGCAGCAATGCTGATTTCGCGGTGATGAGCGGCGGCGGTATTCGCGACTCCATCGAAGCGGGTGATATTACCTATAAAGACGTGATGAAAGTGCAGCCGTTCGGCAACGTGCTGACTTACGTCGATATGAGCGGTAAAGAGGTGATTGAGTACCTGACCGCCGTCGCGCAGATGAAGCCGGATTCCGGCGCTTATCCGCAGTTCGCCAACGTCAGTTTCGTTGCCAAAGACGGCAAGCTTAACGATCTGAAAATCAAAGGTGAACCGGTTGATCCGGCGAAAACTTACCGTATGGCGACGCTGAACTTTAACGCCACCGGCGGTGACGGCTACCCGCACATCGATAATAAACCGGGATACGTCAATACCGGTTTTATCGATGCCGAGGTGCTGAAAGAGTATATCGAGAAGAACTCGCCGCTGGATGCGGTGGCCTACGAGCCGAAGGGCGAGGTCAGCTGGCAGTAAGCCATCGCTTAGCGGGGCCCGGATAGGGCGCGTGCGCCGCTATCCGGGACGGTGTGCTTAATCGCGGCGGGCGATATCGGCGAACTTCGCGTCCAGAAGCTTCGCCAGATCGCTTGCCGCCAGTTCAATATCCAGCCCGCGTTTGCCGCCGGAAATATAGATGGTGGCAAATTCCTGCGCCGGGGCATCAATCACCGTCGGCAGACGCTTTTTCTGCCCCAGCGGGCTGATGCCGCCGACCAGATATCCGGTGATCCGCTGTGCGACCATTGGGTCGGCCATATCTACCTTCTTGGCGCCCAGCGCTTTGGCCACTTTTTTCAAATCCAGTTGACCGGCAACCGGGGTGACGGCGACCGCCAGATGTTTCATATCGCCGTTAACGGCCACTAATAGCGTCTTGTAAACCTGATCCGCATTGAGCCCCAGCTTGCGAACCACTTCATCGCCAAAATTGGTCTCTTGAGGATCGTGTTCGTAGCTGTGGATCTGAAAGGTAATTTTGTTTTTTTCGAGTAATTTAACGGCGGGAGTCATAGTAATCCTTCTTACCAACCGACCTAACGTATGACCAGCATACGCGTGAGGGTTGTATAAAAAATAGTACCATCTTGCGCAATAGTATTGGCAGTGATGGTCACTTTGAGCGACAATCAGACGATCCGGGATGTATATCCCGGGATAATAATAATGATGAAATTCCTCTTTGACGGGCCAATAGCAATATTGGCCATTTTTTTACGTCAACATATCCGGCAGGTTCCCTTCGCCATACAGATGCAGCGCGCCGACGGCGACGACGTAACGCCCCGGCGGCAGGGCAAGCAGCGTGTCGCGCCAGGCTATGTTGCGCTGATGCATCAGTACATCATATAAAGACTGGCTGAAGGTCGTCGGCAGCGTTTCCGCGCCGCGCGACGGCGGTTGTTCCAGCCACCAGCCGATCATCACCTGCAGTAAACGGGCGTTGGTGCGCCAGTGGCTCAGCGTATCTTCCAGCAGCGCCTTACCGCCGTCAGGCAGATTGCGTAACAGCGCGATTTGGCTATCGGCGCCTTCCAGCTCCATTACCCTTATGTTGCTCTCGCGGGCAGCCATCAGCAACTGATAATCAATGCCGTAATCGGGTCGTAACCCCAGCTTTTGCGCCTGAGTGGCTTGTAGCACCATCGCCACCTGCCATAGCGGCTGGCTATCGAAAAGATCGACCGACAAACCCAGTTCGCCGGCGCGTGAGCGTAATTCTGCTAATTGTGTTTCGCTCAGACGTTCAGCCAGCGGGGGATAGGAGGGGAGATTACTGAAAGGCGTTTCATTACCGGTGATATCTGCTTCGACGATTAAGGCGTCGGCCTGACGTATCTTTTTCAGTAGCTTAGCCGGCGGCGGCGCCATGTCGCGGGTGCCCATATGGATGCTGCCGACGAGGTGTAAATAACGGTCGCCGGGCAGGACGATATCCATTGCAGGCCAGGAATAAGACGAGCCGACGGCGGCTCGCCACAGCATTTTTATTCGGTTTAACAGGCCCATACGCGCTCCGAAGTGTGAGGCATTCATGCTAGCGCATCTGGTGGTGGCCGTCATCTTTCCCGCGGGTTTTTATTGCCGCCAATAAATAAACGGGCGCTGAGTAACCTCACCGCCCGTTTTCCTGTGGCTGTGCCTATTCTTTCGGTTTAAAGCGCAGCAGGCGGTTAGCGTTACTCACCACGGTGATTGACGACAGCGCCATTGCCGCGCCGGCGACCACCGGGTTCAGCAGGGTACCGGTCAGCGGCCAGAGGATCCCAGCGGCAATCGGGATGCCTAACGAGTTATAAACAAATGCGCCCAGCAGGTTCTGTTTCATATTGCGTAACGTCGCCTTCGAAATCGCTAAAGCATCGGCCACGCCGTTAAGACTATGGCGCATCAGGGTGATCGCCGCGGTTTCAATCGCGACATCGCTGCCGCCGCCCATGGCGATACCGACATCCGCCTGCGCCAGTGCCGGGGCATCGTTAATACCGTCGCCGACCATCGCCACTTTGTGCCCCTGGCTCTGCAGACGTTTAATGGCATCGGCTTTACCGTCCGGCAGCACGCCGGCTATCACTTCATCAATGCCCGCTTCTTTGGCGATGGCATTGGCGGTGGTCGGGTTATCCCCGGTCAGCATGACCAGCCGGTAGCCCTGACGATGCAGGCGCGCCAGCGCGTCGATGCTATCTTCACGTAGCGGGTCGCGGATGGCGAACAGCGCGGCGGCCTGACCATCGATCGCCAGCAGTACCGGCGTGGCGCCGCGCGAGGCCTGTGTCGTCATCTCGCTTTCCAGCTCGGCGGTGGCGATATGCTGCTCGTTAAGCAGCGCCTGGTTGCCGAGCAGCAGTCGATGGCCTTCCGCTTCACCGCTGACGCCGAGCCCGCGCAGGGTACGGAAGCCGCTTACCTCCGGTAAAGTGCTGTCGGCGGCTTTATCAAGGATCGCCCGCGCCAGCGGATGGCTTGAACCCTGCTCGAGCGCGGCGGCAAGACGCACCGCGGTTGTTTCATCAACCCCTGCAAAGGTTTTCACGGCCACCACCTGCGGCTTGCCTTCGGTCAGGGTGCCGGTTTTATCAAACACCAGCGTATCGAGTTCGCTGGCGCGCTGCAGAGCATCGGCGTCACGCACCAGAACGCCATATTCTGCCGCCCGGCCGACGCCGGAAATAATCGACATCGGTGTTGCCAGGCCTAACGCGCATGGACAGGCGATAATCAGTACCGTGGTGGCAATGACCAGGGTATAGACGATTTGCGGCGCCGGGCCGAAGAAGTACCAGATAGCGGCGCTAATCAGCGCAATGGCTACCACTGCCGGAACAAATACCGCCGAGATTTTATCCGCCAGTTGGCCGATTTCCGGTTTGCTACTTTGCGCCTGGCGCACCATGCGAATAATCCGCGCCAGCGTGGTCTGGCTGCCGACGGCGCTGGCGGTAAACAGCACGCTGCCATCCTGCACCACGGTACCGGCATGAATGGCGTCGCCATCGCCTTTTTGCTGCGGCACCGGCTCGCCGGTGAGCATCGCTTCATCAAACCAGGCTTCGCCCTGGCTTATCACGCCGTCAACCGGAACGCGATCGCCAGTGGTCAGGCGCAGCGTCATACCCGCCTCAACTTCCGCGAGCGGCAGATCTTTCTCGCCTTCAGGCGTCACGACGCGTGCCGAAGGCGGCGTCAGGTCGAGCAGTTTTTCCAGCGCTTTCGAGGAGCGCTGGCGCGCGCGGGCTTCCAGCATATGGCCGAGGTTGATAAGACCAATGATCATTGCGCTGGCTTCGTAATACAGGTGGCGCGCTTCCATCGGAAACCACTGCGGCCATAGGTTGACGCTCATTGAATATAGCCAGGCGACACCAGTCCCCAGGGCGACCAGCGTATCCATGGTGGCGGTGCCGTTTTTCAGGCTTTTCCAGGCGCTGCGGTAGAAGTGACCGCCTGCGAAGACCATCACCGCGAGGGTGATAAGGCCGATGACCAGCCACAGCGATCGATTGTCGTCGCTGACCATCATGTTATCGCCGATCATGCCCCAGACCATAACCGGTACGCCGACCAGCAGGGCGACAATCGCCTGCCAGCGAAAACGTTTCATGGTGGCGATGGCGGTTTCCTGCTGTCGTTCGCGGCGTTCGAGATCGTCTTCGATAGCCTCCGCGCCGTAGCCGGCTTTTTCCACCGCCTGCACTAATTCGGCGGCGGACGCACTGCCCATTACCAGCGCCGTGCGTTCCGCCAGGTTTACCCGCGCCTGTGAGACTCCCGGCACCGCGGCAAGCGCGTTTTGTACCCGGGAAACGCAGCTGGCGCAGCTCATGCCGTTGATCAGCAGCTGTTGACTGTCATCCTCGTCATGGGCTGCCGGAAGCTCGGGAGTGGCCGCTGTCAGTGCTTCCGACGGGATTGATGATTCTGCCAGCGGTTTAGCCTTTGGGTGGCTCAGCTCCGCGCCGTATCCGGCTTGTTTGATGGTCTCAATCAGGGCTTCAGCGCTGGCGCTGCCCGTGACGTGGGCTTCGGTAACGGTAACATCAGCCTGTTCAACGTCGGGACGTTGTTCGAGGCTCTCTTTCACGCGTTTAACGCAGTGGCCGCAGGAGAGGCCATCAAGCGTCAGGTCGATAGTGTTAGACATAAATAACTCCTGAATAATTTCCGGTTAATGATTGACCGAACACACTCTTTCATCGAGTATTAAGAAGGTTAAACCTTCCAGCAAGGGGAAGGTCAAGGGGGAAAAATGAATATTAGCGATGTGGCGAAAAAAACCGGCTTAACCAGCAAAGCGATTCGTTTTTACGAAGAGAAAGGGCTGGTGACGGCGCCGCTGCGTAGCGATAACGGCTACCGTACCTATAGTCAGAAGCATCTGGATGAACTGACGCTGCTGCGCCAGGCGCGGCAGGTGGGATTTAATCTGGAAGAGTGCCGCGAGCTGGTGGCGTTATTCAACGATCCGTCGCGGCACAGCGCCGATGTGAAAAAAAGAACGCTGGAGAAAGTCGCGGATATTGAGAACCATATCCGCGAGTTGCAAAACATGCGCGCGCATCTGCTGGCGCTGGCGGACGCCTGCCCAGGCGATGACAGCGCGGATTGTCCAATAATGGATAACCTCTCCGGCTGCTGTCACCGCAAAGCGCAGGCTTAACGGACGGCGGCTCTTACCCGCAAGGTAATTCCTTCGATGGCGACCACTTCAACCTTGCTGCCCGCCGCGAGGTCCTCATCGGCAATCACCGGCCAGGAGCTATCGCCGACGCGGACGTGGCCACGACCGTTTTCCAGCGCGTTGTCGAGAGTGAAACGACGGCCAACCAGCTGCTGGCCGCGCTGGTTAAGCTGCGCGTCGGCGGGGCGCTGCTGCCTCATACGTTTACGCAGCCATTTTGACCACAGCCAGGCCGCCAGCAGGGTAAGAACGGCAAACAGCGTCCCTTGCCATTCCCAACTGAACGGAATAGCCCAGGTCAGCAGGCCGGTGACGACGCCAGCTACGCCGCTCCACAGCAGGTAGCCATTGCTTCCGAGCATCTCTGCCGCCAGCAATAGCCCGCCGAGAGTCAGCCAGAAAATATGCGGATGGGCGAGGATCAGGGCGATCATGATTTTTTCCGTTCGGCGCTGCTCTCTTTCAACAGTTCGCCGATCCCGGCTATCGAGCCCATCAGGCTGCTGGCATCCAGCGGCATCAGTACCACTTTGCTGTTGTTGGCGGCGCCAATCTGCTGCAGCGCGTCGGTATATTTCTGCGCCACGAAGTAGTTAATCGCCTGAATGTCCCCTGAGGCAATCGCCGATGACACCATCTGGGTGGCGCGGGCTTCCGCTTCGGCGGAACGTTCGCGGGCTTCCGCCTGCAGGAAGGCTGACTGACGTTCACCTTCGGCTTTGAGGATTTGCGACTGCTTTTCGCCTTCGGCTTTGAGAATTTCCGCCTGGCGCACCCCTTCAGCCTCCAGGATGTAGGCGCGTTTGGTTCGCTCGGCTTTCATCTGGGCGTTCATTGAGGAGATAAGTTCCGCAGGCGGACGAACGTCGCGGATTTCGACGCGGGTGATTTTTACCCCCCACGGATTGGTGGCGTCGTCGACGATATGCAGCAGGCGGGTGTTAATGCTATCGCGCTGGGAGAGCATTTCATCCAGCTCCATCGAGCCGAGCACGGTACGAATATTGGTCATCGTCAGATTGACGATTGCCAGCTCAAGATTGCTGACTTCATAGGCGGCTTTTGGCGCATCGATAACCTGAATGAAGCACACGGCGTCAATGGTGACGTTGGCGTTATCGCGGGAGATGACCTCCTGTGAAGGGATATCCAGCACCTGCTCCATCATGTTCACTTTACGGCCGATGCGGTCCATAAACGGCACCACTAAACTTAAGCCCGGCTGCAGCGTCTGCGTGTAGCGGCCAAAGCGTTCGACGGTCCATTGATATCCCTGCGGCACGATTTTTACTGCCGCCCCCACAATGACCAGTGCGACAAAAATAAGAACGGGGATAAAAATCAGCATCAAAAACCTCCTGTCTTGTTGCCTGATGGGCGCCGCAGCGAAATGGCGCATGTTTAAACAGAGTATAACTTTCTCCTTGTTCCGGTGAAAGAAAACTGGAGTAAACTGTCTGGGTTTGAGGAAATAAACTGGACATATAATGAAGGAAAATAACGCGATTTTACGTCTCGAGGGTGTTGGTTTTAAAACCGACGACGCGGTCATCCTGAATAATATCGATCTCCGGATTGCGGCCGGGGAATTTAAGTTGATTACCGGGCCATCCGGATGCGGCAAAAGTACGCTGCTGAAAATTATCGCCTCGCTGCTGAGCCCGACCAGCGGAGAGATTTTTTTCAATGACAAAAATATCACTACGCTGACGCCAGAAAACTATCGCCAGCAGGTCTCTTACTGCGCGCAAACCCCGGCGCTATTCGGCGATTCGGTCTATGACAACCTGGTCTTCCCATGGCAGATCCGCAACAAACAGCCGGATCCTAAAGCGCTGATTGCCGACCTCGAACGATTCGGGCTGGCGGATAACACGTTGGAGAAATCCATTAATGAGCTTTCCGGCGGTGAAAAGCAGCGGGTCTCGCTCATTCGTAATTTGCAGTTTCTACCGCAGGTTTTGCTGCTTGATGAAATTACCAGCGCGCTGGATGAAAGTAATAAGCGCAACGTTAACGAGATTATTCATCGCTACGCGACGGAAAAAGGGATGGCCATTCTGTGGGTCACTCACGACCAGAACGAAATTGCCCATGCTGATGAAGTCATTACGCTACAGCCTGCCGGCGGGAAAATGCAGGAGGTGAAAAATGAACGGGCATAATATTACTAACGAATCACTGGCGCTCTCGATGGTGCTGGTGCTGGTAGCGATCGTCGTCAGCTATCGAGAAAAGCTAGCGCTGGAAAAAGATATCATCTGGAGTATTTGCCGGGCGATAGTGCAATTAATTATCGTCGGCTACGTGCTGAAATATATCTTTAACGTCAACCATGAGGTGTTGACGCTATTGATGGTGCTGTTTATCTGCTTCAACGCGGCGTGGAATGCGAAGAAGCGCAGTAAATATATCGACAAAGCTTTTGTTTCATCGTTTATCGCTATTACCACCGGCGCTGGACTAACGTTGGCGGTACTGGTCTTCTCGGGGTCGATCGCCTTTGTGCCGATGCAGGTTATTCCGATTGCCGGCATGGTGGCCGGTAACGCTATGGTGGCGGTAGGACTGTGCTACAACAATATGGGCCAGCGTTTTAACAGCGAGCAGCAGCAGATTCAGGAGAAGCTAAGCCTCGGCGCGACGCCGAAGATGGCCTCCGCGCGGCTGATTCGCGACAGCATACGCGCTTCGTTGATTCCCACGGTAGATTCGGCGAAAACGGTCGGGCTGGTGAGTTTACCGGGCATGATGTCGGGACTGATTTTCGCCGGGATTGATCCGGTGAAGGCGATTAAGTATCAGATTATGGTCACGTTTATGTTGCTATCGACCGCCAGCCTGTCGACGATTATTGCCGGTTATCTGACCTACCGGAAGTTCTTCAATGCCCGCCATCAATTGGTGGTGACGCAGTTGAAAAAGCGCCCGTAAGTATTCCCGGGTTACGGCTTACGCCTTACCCGGGCTACCACGGCGTAATCTGTAGCCCGGATAAGCGTAGCGCTATCCGGGTCAGCGCCTCTGATTAATACAGCAGTGAATACAGCTGGCGGCGGTACTTCGCCGCCAGGGCGTCGCCGGTGCCGAGCGCCGCGAGGATCTCTTGCAGCATTTTGCGCACCTGGCCATCGCCGGCGCCTAAATCTTTTTGCAGATGCGTGAAGAGCAGCGCCAGCGCTTCTTCGTTGCGCCCGACCTGGTGCAGCTGCAACGCCAACTGAGACGCCAGCGCCGCGTCGTCCGGGTTCTGCTCGACCTGCTGCTGAAGTTGCTGGATTTCCGGGGTATCAGCGGCCTGCTTAAGCAGGTCAATCTGCGCCACCAGCCCCTGATAACGGGTGTCTTGATCCTGCAGCGGCACGGTTTTCAGCACACCTTCGGCCTCATCGGAACGCTGCAGGGCAATTAGCGTTTCCGCCAGCAGCAGGCCAATCTGGCTATCCTGGTTAGACAACTGCCAGGCCTCTTTCAGCAGCGGCAGCGCGTCGGCGTATTTTTCTTCCTGCATCAGCGCCAGCGCTTCCTGCGCTTTCAATTCTTCTTCGCGCGGCAGCACTTTATCCAGCAGGGCGCGGATAGCCTCTTCCGGCTGCGGGCCTTCAAAACCATCTACCGGCTGGCCGTTCTGGAACAGATACACCGTTGGGATCGCGCGCAGACCAAACTGCGAGGCCAGCATCTGCTCCGCGTCGCAATCTACTTTCGCCAGCGTAAACTGACCGTGATATTGGGCGGCCAGGCGCTCAAGCACCAGCGTCAGCTGTTCGCAGTGCTGGCTGCGGGCGGACCAGAAGTAAAACAGCACCGGCGCATTCATGGATTGCTGCAGCGTCTGCTGCAGATTAGCTTCGGTAATATTGACAATATTCTGTTCGGACATGAGCGTATCTCGTTGGTCGATTTCTGTTTTAGATGGGGGCGACATTCAGCGCTTCAACTCAGCCCTGGATAATTTTGTCCATCGCACGGGCCGGTAGCAGGCGTTTTAACCAGCCTACTGCGTGGGTGACCAGCGTCACCGGATAGCGCAGTTTCGGTTTGTCGCTGACGAAGGCATGACGCACTTTTTCCACCACCGCCTCCGGGCCGAGCGTAAAGCGCGCGGCAATACCGGGATTTTCTACCGTCTTGTCGCCGGTCTGGTTAACATTGTTGGTAAAGCGGGTGCGGATTGGCCCAGGCTCAATCAGGCTGACTTTTATGCCGCTGTGGCGGAGTTCCATACGCAGCGCATCGGACCACGCCTCCAGCGCGTATTTACTGGCGGCATAGGCGCCGCGACCGGGGCTGGAAATCAGGCCCATCACCGAAGAGGTCATCACGATGCGGCCTTCGCCGTGCGGCTGCATGGCGGGCAGCAATAGCATGGTGAGCTGATGGGCGCCAAAAAAGTTGGCGGAAAACTGCTGTTCCATCTGCTGACGGCTGATGGTGGTGAGCGGGCCATAGACGCCGTAGCCTGCATTATTGAACAGGCCATACAGGCGGTTATCGGTCAGCGCGATGACTTCGGCGGCGGCATTTTCGACGCTTTGCGGGTCATCAAGATCCAACAAAATACCGGTCAGACCCAGTTCCTGCATACGAGCGACATCCTCCCCCTTACGGCAGGCGGCCAGTACGCGGAAGCCCTGGCGCTTTAAATCAAGGGCGCTTTCGAGGCCAATTCCGCTGGAACATCCTGTAACTAAAACCGATTTTTGCATAACTTTACCTGTGAATGACTCCCGGCGTTCAGGAGTCATGATTAACTAAGGGAGCCAACCGGGTTGCCATCCAGTCGGCAATAAACGGTTGCGCATCGCGATTAGGATGAATGCCGTCGTCCTGCATCCATTGTGGCTTGAGATAAACCTCCTCCATAAAAAAGGGCAGTAGAGGAATATCGAACTCTTTGGCCAGTTGCGGATAAATCGCGCTAAAGGCTTCATTATAACGGCGCCCATAGTTAGCGGGCAGGCGTATTTGCATCAGCAGCGGCTGGGCCTTCGCCGCTTTGATATCCTGAATAACGGTGCGTAGCGTCTGCTCCGTTTGCTGCGGCGGGAAACCGCGCAGCCCGTCGTTGCCGCCCAGTTCCACCAGCACCCAGCGCGGTTGGTGCTGCTTCAGTAGCGCCGGCAGGCGCGCCAGGCCCTGCTGCGATGTATCGCCGCTGATACTGGCATTGACCACCGTCGTTTTGGCCTGCCACTTATCATTGAGCAGAGCAGGCCAGGCAGTATTCGCCGCCATCCGATAGCCGGCGCTCAGGCTATCGCCAAGCACTAACAGCGTATCCGCCGCCATTGCGCGGCAGGTAAACAGAACCATAAACAGGAAAGGCAAATGCCAGCGGAAAACATACTTGAAGTTCATCATCTTAAGAAATCCGTCGGTCAGGGAGAGCATCAGTTGTCCATCCTTACCGGAGTTGAGCTGGTTGTCAAACCGGCGCAAACCATCGCCCTGATTGGCGAGTCCGGTTCCGGGAAATCCACGCTGCTGGCGATTCTCGCCGGGCTTGACGACGGCAGCAGCGGGGAAGTGTCTCTTCTGGGGCAGCCGCTGCATCAAATGGATGAAGAGGCGCGCGCGAGGCTACGCGCAAAGCACGTAGGCTTTGTCTTTCAATCGTTTATGTTGATTCCGACGCTAAACGCCCTTGAGAACGTCGAGCTGCCGGCATTGCTGCGCGGCGCCAGCGATAGCCAGAGCCGTGGCGATGCGCGCGCGCTGCTTGAACAACTGGGGCTTGGCAAACGGCTGCACCATTTGCCGGCGCAGCTTTCCGGCGGCGAGCAGCAGCGAGTGGCGCTGGCCCGCGCCTTTAACGGCCGTCCGGCGCTGCTGTTTGCCGATGAGCCGACCGGCAATCTCGACCGTCACACCGGCGATAAAATCGCCGATCTGCTGTTCTCGCTCAACCGCGAACACGGTACCACGCTGATTCTGGTGACCCACGATCCGCTACTGGCGGCGCGCTGCGATCGTCGCTTACGCCTGGTGGATGGCAAGCTGCAGGAGGAAGCATGATAGCCCGCTGGTTCTGGCGCGAATGGCGCTCGCCTTCGCTGCTCATCGTCTGGTTGGCATTAAGCATGGCGGTGGCCTGCGTGCTGGCGCTGGGCTCAATCAGCGACCGTATGGAAAAAGGGCTTAGCCAGCAAAGCCGCGAATTCATGGCCGGGGATCGCACCCTGCGCAGTTCACGCGAAGTGCCTGCCGAGTGGCTCGCCCAGGCGCGTACGCTAGGGTTAACCGTCGGCGAACAGCTGAACTTCGCCACCATGACTTTCGCTGTAGATACCCCGCAGCTGTCGGACGTGAAGGCGGTTGATGATACTTATCCGCTGTACGGCACGCTGGAGACCGCACCGGCGGGATTAAAACCGCAGCGCGGCAGCGTCCTGCTGGCCCCAAGGCTGATGGCGCTGCTGAATCTAAAAACCGGCGATAACATTGATGTTGGCGACGCTACCTTGCGCATCGCTGGCGAGGTCATTCAGGAGCCTGACGCCGGCTTCAACCCCTTCCAGATGGCGCCGCGGTTGCTGATGAATATCGCCGACGTGGCGAAAACCGGCGCAGTACAGCCCGGCAGCCGCGTCTCCTGGCGCTATAAGTTCGCCGGTAGCGCGCAGCAACTGGCGGCTTACGAGCGGTGGCTGCTGCCGAAACTTGGCGCGGAACATCGCTGGATTGGTCTGGAGCAGGATGATAGCGCGCTGGGGAAATCTCTGGAACGCTCGCAGCAATTTTTGCTGCTGTCCGCGTTATTAACGTTGCTGCTGGCGGTCGCTGCGGTAGCGGTCGCGATGGGGCATTACTGCCGCAGCCGCTATGATTTGGTCGCCATCCTTAAGACGCTGGGCGCCGGGCGGGCGCAGCTACGTAAACTTATCGTCGGTCAGTGGCTGATGTTGCTGGCGCTGGCGGTGGCGGCGGGGGGCGCGATGGGGCTGCTGCTGGAAAAAGCCCTGCTGTTGATGCTTAAACCGGTGCTGCCCGCCGCGCTGCCGCCGGCCAGCGGCTGGCCGTGGCTATGGGCTATCGGCGCGATGGTGGTAATTTCGCTGCTGGTTGGTTGGCGGCCCTATCGGCTGCTGCTGGCGACCCTGCCGCTACGGGTATTACGGCAAGATGTGGTGGCTAACGTCTGGCCGCTGAAACACTATATTCCCGTGGTCTGCGCGGTTGTCGTGGGCGGACTAGCCTGGCTGATGGGCGGTAGTCCGCTGCTATGGTCGGTGTTGGTCGGGGCGCTGGTGCTGGCGCTGCTGTGCGGGCTGGTAGGCTGGGCCTTGCTGTGGTTGCTCAAGCGCTTAACGCTGAAAGCGTTACCGCTACGCCTGGCGGTGAACCGCCTGTTGCGCCAGCCGTGGTCAACGCTGAGCCAACTGGCGGCGTTTTCACTGTCGTTTATGCTGCTGGCTCTGCTGTTGGTGTTACGCGGCGATTTGCTCGAACGCTGGCAGCAGCAGCTGCCGCCGGAAAGCCCGAACTACTTCCTGATTAATATCGCACCCGAACAGGTAGTGCCGGTGAAGACATTCCTTGCCGAACACCAGACCCGGGCGGCGGAGTTTTACCCCATCGTGCGCGCGCGGCTGACGCAGATTAACGGTCAAACCACCGAGGGCAATAAAGACGAAGCGCTAAACCGCGAGCTTAATCTCACCTGGAGCGAGCAGCGCCCGGATCATAATCCGCTGGTGGCCGGCAGTTGGCCGCCGAAGGCGGGCGAGGTGTCGATTGAAGAGGGGCTGGCGCAGCGGTTGGGCGTCAGGATCGGTGATAGCGTCACCTTTACCGGCGACACTCAGCAATTTAACGCTAAGGTGACCAGCGTGCGCAAAGTTGACTGGGAGAGCCTGCGGCCAAACTTCTTCTTTATTTTCCCGCCAGGGGCGCTGGATGGGCAGCCGCAAAGCTGGCTCACCAGCTTCCGCTGGGATAATGGCAACGCGATGCTGACCCAGCTTAATCGCGAATTCCCCACCGTTAGCCTGCTGGATATCGGCGCCATCCTGCGCCAGGTAGGCCAGGTGTTGACGCAGGTAAGTCGCGCGCTGGAGGTCATGGTGGTGCTGGTCACCGCCTGCGGCGTGCTATTGCTGCTGGCCCAGGTGCAGGTCGGGATGCGTCAGCGGCATCAGGAGCTGGTCGTCTGGCGGACGCTGGGGGCCGGTAAAACCTTGCTACGTACCACGCTGTGGGCGGAGTTCGCTCTGCTTGGCGTGGTGTCGGGGCTGGTGGCGGCCATTGGCGCCGAGGTGGCGCTGGCGATGCTGCAAACCAAAGTGTTTGATTTTCCATGGACGCCGGACTGGCGGCTGTGGGTTATGCTGCCATTATCCGGCGCTATATTATTATCGTTGTGCGGCGGATGGTTGGGATTACGCTTATTAAAAGGAAAAGCGTTATTCCGACAATTTAACCAGTAAATAGATTTCATTTTTATGAAGCGCCGCGCAATTTCGCGGCGCTTTTATTTTAACGGCACAAAATGATAATTCCTTGATTTTTAAGCGCACAAAACATTAAAAACCCAACAACACGTCGTGCTAATTCGCAGTTAATATTCAACTGGCAAATATAAGGTTGCTTATTACTCAAGGAAAAAGCATGGTACATAAAATAAAAGCGCTGGCGATCTCGATCGGCGCAGCATTAGCGTTAACTTCTTTTGCATCCCAGGCTGAGATTACGCTGCTGAAACAAGATCCGCAGGCGGGCGATCCGTTAAGCCGCCTTAACTTTACCGTCGGCGGCAGTATTCGTCCGCAGTTCAACATGATGACCGGCGATGGCGATAAAGGTTCCTACAAGCGTAACGGTTTCGATGGCGGCACCCGTTTCCGTTTTGCGGCTGATTACTATCTGTTTGATGATATTAGCTGGATCAGCTACTACGAACTGGGCGTCAATATTCCGGCGCTGTTCGATTGGGACAATCACTACGCGGAAGGGGCGAACAATACCTCCCGTCGTATGCTCTATACCGGTCTGAAGAGTGATACCTGGGGTACCTTAACCTACGGTCAGCAGAACAGTATTTACTATGATGTCGTCGGCGTGAAAACCGATATCTGGGACTACGATATGATTGGTCAGGCCCCGGGTAACGGTATCAATGGCGACTACGATGGTTCTTATCGTTCACGCAATATGTTGAAATATAAGAAAACCGTGGGCGATGTCGATCTGTACGGATCCTATTTGTTTGAAGATAGCGAATATCTGCCGGGTAATGGCCTACGCTACAAGCGTAAAGGCGGCGGTTCTATCGGTGCGGATTACCACATCATGAAGGACCTGACCTGGGGTACCGCGTGGAACTACACCCGCGCCGAAATGCGCGACCCGTCAAGCTCCGATAGCAAAACCTATGACCAGAATATTGTTGGTACCGCGCTGAGCTGGACCCCGGATAACTGGACTTTCTCCTTCGGCGGCGGCTGGTATCAGAACTTCCTGACTACCAAGAAAACCGATGTTCATAACTACTTCGCCGGCGATGCCTGGGGTATTGAATACTTTGCCGGCTATAAATTCCCGATCAATCAATACGCTGTTAAATCTATTCAGCCGTACTTTATGGGCGACCGCCTGGAGTATGTGAATGGCCGCAACTATCAGCGTATTGATAACGGTTTGGGTATTAGCTTCCAGCTGGATTACGGTTTCCGTGTTGATTACGAGCACGTGTTTACCTCCAGCACCGATGATCTGGGCGATATGAACCTGGTGCGTCTGCGCTACGACTTCTGACGATGAGTTGCCGCAAGCTGGGAATTTCCCCGGCTTGCGCTACGTTAAGCGGGGGTAGCCCGGGTAAGGCGCTAGCCGCTACCCGGGAAGCCGTCTGGTTGGGGGAACTACTTCGCCAGCCAGGCGGCGACCTCTTGCCAGTTGCCGCGAAAAATGATTTTTCCGGCTTTTTTCCCCAACTGATAGCGATACATCGGGTCGTAGTATTCATTCAACAGCGGTACCAGCCAGGCGAAGTGCGCCTCGGTACTGGCGGAACGCTGCTGCTGCAACAGCGCCGCGTCGAGCAGTTCGGTTAACTGGGCAAAGCGCTGTAGCCCCAGCCGACGCCGGATGGCAAACAGCCCATGATGCAGATACTCGCTATATTCCTGCCAGCCTTTCTCTTCGCCATAGGCGGTAATAAAGTCGCGATGCATACGATCGAAGTACTCTTCGCGCAACCGTTCGAGACGAACGTCAAAGGGATCCTCCACCACCGCCAGCGGCGATTGCGCCATGCGGATGCGCAAGCACTCCGGCAGGTGGTTCGCGCCGATCATATGGCCTTCATCTTCCAGCACCCAACGTGTTTGTTGTTCCGCCTTTTTAAGCAGGGAGACCGCAAGATGGTTTTCGAACGTCGCCTGTGGGTATTGCTGCAGCAGCGTTCGGCCAAATGACGAGCCGCGGTGGTGGGCGTGGCCTTCGAGATCGATACCGTCCGGGCGCGAGCAAACCAGTTGGGTTTTGCCATTGCCGGTGCAGCCGCCAATCAGCACGATGGGGCGCTGTACCAGCTCCTCGGTAGCCTGTATTGCCGCCTGGCGTAGCGCTTTGTAGCCGCCGACAATCAGCGGATAATCGACGCCCGCTTCCCGCAGCCACTTCTGCACGATATGCGAGCGCTGGCCGCCGCGGGCGCAGCACAGATAACCCTGTGGATAGCGGGCGCAGGCTGTCAGCCACGCCTTCAGGCGGCTGGCGCGCAGGTCGCCATCGACCAGCTTATGGCCGAGGGATAATGCCGCTTCCGGCCCCTGGCGCTTGTAACAGGTACCGACGGCGGCGCGTTCTTCGTCGTTCATCAGCGGCAGGTTAATCGCCGCGGGCATCGCGCTTTGCTGGAATTCCACCGGCGCGCGAACGTCGATAAGCGGCGTATCCGCGCAGAGGATGGCGCGATAGTGTGTCCCATTTTCCATGGGTCGTCCTTTTGAGTTAAAACCAGATGTGCTTACTGCGAGGTGGGGATTCTACGCGCCGAAGGGCGTGCCGGGGAAGGGGATAGATCAAATCCCCGGCACGAATGGCTTAATTAAGCTGCGACTGCGCCCAGAAAACGCCGCTGGCGTATTCAACCGGCAGGAGTGGTTTTAGCGCTTCCAGCGTGGCGCTCAGGCGATCGGTATCGCTGTCGGTTAGATTCAGGTGCCCGACTTTACGCCCCGGACGGACTTCTTTGTCGTACCAGTGCAGATGCACCAGCGGCAGCTTCAGCCAGTCGTAGTTCAGATCGCTGCCGATCAGGTTGATCATCACCGACGGGCTATTGACCACCGGCGGCGGCAGCGGTAAATCGGTAATGGCGCGCAGATGCAGTTCAAACTGGCTAATGGAAGCGCCGTTTTGCGTCCAGTGGCCGCTGTTGTGCACGCGCGGCGCCAGTTCGTTGATCAGTAGTCCCTCGGCGGTGACGAAGCACTCCATGGCCATCACGCCCACGTAGTCGAGCTCGTTCATGATCGCCGTCAGCATGCTTTCGGCCTGCGCCTGTTGGCGCGCATTCGCCTGCGGGAAGGCGACGCTGGCGCGCAGAATGCCATCCTGGTGCAGGTTGCGGGTCAGCGGATAAAACACCGTACTGCCGTCGCGCCCGCGGGCGCCGACCAGCGACACTTCGCCGGAGAAGTTAATTCCCTGCTCGACGATGCACTCGCCGTAGTTATCATCCGGCAGTTGTGCGGTTTCGTCAGCGCGCAGGCGCCACTGCCCGCGGCCATCGTAGCCGCCGACGCGGCGCTTGACGATAGCCAGTTCGCCCAGGCGGGCAAACACGGCAGGCCACTCGCTTTTATCCGCCAGTAGCTGCCACGGCGCGGTGGCGAGGCCAAGTTTGTCGAACAACTGTTTCTGGGTCAGGCGGTCGGCGATGATCGGAAAAACGTCGCGGTTGACGAAAGCCGGATGGCGCGCCAGTTCGCGGGTCAGGGCGGTTTCCGGCCAGCGTTCGATTTCAGCGGTGATGACGCTTTGCTGGAATGGCACCGCTTCCGGGTCGGCTTCGAGACCGACCGGCCAGACGGCGATGCCCAGCGGTTCACCGGCCTGACGCAGCATGCGGCCTAACTGTCCGTTACCGAGGACGCAAACCTGTTTCATACCGCACCTCGCGGGTCCGGGTTATCCAGCACTTCATCGGTCTGCGCCTGACGCCAGGCGCTCAGGCGCTGGTGCAGTTCGGCATCATGCTGGGCGAGAATTTGCGCGGCGAGCAGGGCGGCGTTAGCGGCGCCGGCTTTACCGATGGCCAGCGTGCCGACCGGGATGCCGCGCGGCATTTGAACAATAGAGTAGAGGCTGTCAACGCCGCTTAACGCTGCGCTCTGAACCGGCACGCCGAGCACCGGCACCAGAGTTTTCGCTGCAATCATGCCCGGCAAATGCGCCGCGCCGCCCGCACCGGCGATGATCACCTGATAACCGTTGTTTTCCGCGCCTTCGGCGAAGCTAAACAGTTTATCGGGCGTACGGTGGGCGGAGACCACTTCAACATGGTGCGGAACGTTCAGGGTATCAAGGATTTCTGCGGCGAACTGCATGGTAGCCCAGTCGCTTTTGGACCCCATCACGATGGCGATACGCGCCGGATTATTGCGGGAAGACATGCGTCTGAAAACTCCTGTGGGTGTGCTTCACACTGCTTTAGAGGCCACAGAGAATAGCACGATATCCCGGCAAGGAAAACGGTTGCGTCTGCGGAAATACAGGGAAATCGTTGGCGAAATTAAAACGGGAAATAGATGAGTTCGACGCCGTCGGCGCTGACTTTAACCATTGACCCTTCGCTGTGCCACGCGCCGAGGACCACGCGCCACGCGGGCTGCCCGTTGGCCAGCAGTTCATGGACGGCCGGGCGATGGGTATGGCCGTGAATCAGCCACTGCACCTGATGCCGCTCCATCGCGTCAATTACCGCCTGCGGATTCACATCCATAATTTCCATCGCTTTGCTGCTGTTGGCGGCTTGGCTATCGGCGCGCATTTTGGCGGCGATGCGGCGGCGGATAAACAGCGGCAGGGCGAGAAACAGACGTTGGATCCACGGGGTGTGGACTTTAGCGCGAAACGCCAGGTAACCGGGGTCATCGGTACATAAGGTGTCGCCATGCATAATCAACACTTCACGGCCATAGAGGTCCAGCCGCTCTTCTTCGGCGAGCAGGATCATGCCGCTCTGGCGGGCGAAGCGCTGGCCGACGAGAAAATCGCGGTTGCCGTGGATGAAGTAGCAGGGAACGCCGGCGTCGACGACGGCTTTGATTGCCGAAGCGATTTGCTGATGCAGCGGGTTCGGATCGTCATCGCCGATCCAGGCCTCGAACAGGTCGCCGAGAATATACAGCGCTTCCGCTTCGCGGGCGCTGCCGGCTAAAAAGCGCAGAAAACCGGCGGTGATCGCCGGTTCTTCTGTTTGCAGATGCAGGTCTGCAATAAAAAGTGTCGCCACGAATTATTCGCTGACGGTGACGCTTTTGATCACAACATCTTCTTTCGGCACATCCTGGTGCATGCCGCTGCGGCCGGTGGCAACCGCTTTGATTTTGTCGACCACGTCCATACCTTCAACCACTTCGGCAAAGACGCAGTAGCCCCAACCCTGCAGGCTTTCGCCAGAGAAGTTCAGGAAGTCGTTGTCGACCACGTTGATGAAGAACTGCGCGGTGGCGGAGTGCGGGGCCTGAGTACGGGCCATCGCCAGCGTACCACGGGTGTTTTTCAGACCGTTGTTGGCTTCGTTCTGAATCGGAGATTTGGTCGCTTTCTGATTCATGCCCGGTTCAAAACCGCCGCCCTGAATCATGAAGCCGTTGATAACACGGTGGAAAATGGTGTTGTCGTAGAAACCTTCGCGGCAGTAGTCCAGGAAGTTTTTAACTGTTTCCGGCGCTTTGTCGTCAAACGTTTTGATTACGATATCGCCATGATTGGTGTGGAAAGTAACCATTTTTGCATCCTGTTCCGATGATTGTAGTGCTGAACCCAAGGTTGGGTATGACATAGGTGGCTGTTATAGCATAACCGCGGGGGTCGATGCACCTTGCAATGTGTGCTGCTTCCGGTTTGAATTAGGGTTAGAATAAGCGACTTATATCCACACACGTCTACACGGAATCTTCGATGTTAAAAATTTTTAATACACTGACGCGCCAAAAAGAAGAATTTAAACCTATTCATGCCGGGGAAGTTGGCATGTACGTGTGTGGAATTACCGTTTACGATCTCTGTCATATCGGCCATGGCCGCACCTTCGTCTCCTTCGACGTTGTCGCTCGCTACCTGCGCTTCCTTGGTTACAAGCTGAAGTACGTGCGCAACATTACCGATATCGACGATAAAATCATTAAGCGCGCTAATGAAAACGGCGAAAGCTTTGTCGCGCTGGTCGATCGCATGATCGCTGAAATGCACAAAGATTTTGATGCCCTCAACATTCTGCGCCCGGACAACGAGCCGCGCGCCACCCACCATATCGCCGAAATTATCGAAATCACCGAGCAGCTGATCGCCCGTGGTCACGCTTATGTGGCGGATAACGGCGACGTGATGTTCGACGTACCAACCGACCCTAACTACGGTCTGTTGTCGCGCCAGGATCTCGACCAGCTGCAGGCGGGCGCTCGCGTCGACGTGGTTGACGTCAAGCGTAACCCAATGGACTTCGTCTTGTGGAAGATGTCGAAAGAGGGCGAGCCGAGCTGGCCGTCTCCGTGGGGCGAAGGGCGTCCGGGCTGGCACATTGAGTGCTCGGCGATGAACTGCAAACAGCTGGGTAATCACTTTGATATTCACGGCGGCGGTTCGGATCTGATGTTCCCGCATCACGAAAACGAAATCGCGCAATCGACCTGCGCCCACGACGGCGAATACGTCAACTACTGGATGCACTCCGGAATGGTGATGGTCGATCGCGAGAAAATGTCGAAATCGTTGGGTAACTTCTTCACCGTCCGCGATGTGCTGAAGTACTACGATGCCGAAACCATCCGCTACTTCCTGATGTCCGGCCACTATCGCAGCCAGTTGAACTACAGCGAAGAGAACCTCAAGCAGGCGCGTTCGGCGCTGGAGCGTCTGTACACCGCGCTGCGCGGGACCGACAAATCTGCACAGCCTGCGGGCGGCGAAGCTTTCGAAGCACGCTTTATCGAAGCAATGGATGACGACTTCAACACCCCGGAAGCCTATTCGGTACTGTTCGATATGGCGCGTGAAGTAAACCGTCTGAAAACGGAAGACGCGGCTGCCGCGAACGCGCTGGCGGCCCATATGCGTAAGCTCTCATCGGTGCTGGGTCTGCTTGAACAGGAACCGGACGCTTTCCTGCAGAGCGGCGCGCAGGCCGATGATGGCGAAGTGGCGGAAATCGAAGGGCTTATCCAACAGCGTCTGGATGCGCGTAAAGCGAAAGACTGGGCGGCGGCGGATGCGGCGCGCGACCGTCTTAACGAGATGGGTATCGTGCTGGAGGATGGTCCGCAGGGTACCACCTGGCGTCGTAAGTAAGCGCCATTGCTAATGAAAAGGCCACGCTTGCGTGGCCTTTTTGCGTTAGGGACTGACTTCCAGTGGTGTTGGCTGAAAAACGCATACGGATTCGGGCAGATTCAGATGCTGGCAGGAGGATATTTTGCGGCTGTAACGGGCAATAAACTGAATAACGCTATCGCCGCTGTTTAAACCTACTTTGCCATTTGCCAATAGTTGTTCCGGCTGATCGTCGGTAAAAACATTGTTGGCAACCATTTTTGCCCCAAGGCGTTCGAAAAGCGTGACCTTAACTAACGAGGGTTGATAACCCTGCTGTAAGAGCCAATGTCTGGCCTGTTCACGTGACCAGATATTGCTATCGCCCGCTCGGGCAAAGACTTCCAGCAGCCAGCCGTTAGAGTTCTGATACGGCCCGGAGAAGGGCCAGGCGATCAGGTTATAGCGCGGGCTGTGGAACAGGTTCAGTTTGACAGGACTGTGCAAAAGCGCTTGTAAGGCGGCGTTAAGTTCGCCGCGCGGGCGTAAAATCGCTATCTGCTGATTAACCAGTTCATCGGCGAGAAACTCATATAATCCCTGCACGTACAGCGCTGACCGCGCGGTGCCGCAGGTATTCAGATTATGATAAACCCGCCAGCTGTTATCGGGCTGTCGCAGGGCGTAGCCGGCATGGGACCAGGTTAACCCGCGGCTGGACATATCCTGACCCTGGCGGACTAAAATAACCACCGCTTCCGGCTCGCTATTTAATTGTTGTTTGAGCAACTGTGCCTGATGCATGGTTGCGGCAATGGTTTCCGCCGATGGCGACCCCGTGCCGCAATCGGTGCTGGCGGCCGTTGCGCTTACTGATGTCACGCTCAGGCACAAGGCGAGCGCCAGGCGCTTCATTTCGCCGACAACGGTTGGTTAGCGGAGAGCGAGGCGTCCTCTTGATTCACCATATGGGCCAGGACTTTATCTTCTTTTTTCAGCAACGCGCCGGTGCCTTCCGGGGCTTTATCCAGCGTCAGCTTGTCCCCGGCTTTAAGCTCCGCCTCTTCGACCACCTGCAGCGGCAGCACCATTTTGACGGTGTTCTGCTTAAGATCTTTGGTGGTCAATAGCGCGGTTTTCTGCTCTTTATTTTTGTCGACAGAAGCGGCGATCAGCGCGGCGGGAAGCAGGACCGGGGAGAGAATGATGCCGCTCACCAGCACTGAACTGCCGATACTGGTAATGGTCGAAGAGACGGCATAGGCGTTGGTATGATCCTCGGCGCGAATGGTGGAAGAAACCGCCAGCAGTGCTGCAGCGGCGAGGATGGTCGTTTTATGCATGTTAATCCCTTAACGTTGAATAGATTGACGATACAACCAGAGTAGTAACGCCAGTACGCAACCAGGCAGCCAGACCCACTGCAGCTCGGAGAGGATCACCTGATGTCCATAAGGCGTGGCATAGCGTGATAGCGCGAATGGCGCCACTTTAATCACCTGCCAGGGCAGGAAGAAGCGTTGATCGGACCAGGGCCACAGCCAGCCGACGCCTTTACCACCATCGGTGATGGCATCGAGCAGGCTATGGGATAACAGGCAGACGCTAAGAAATGCCCAACTGCGCGCCGGCCCGCAGTGAAACCTCCTGCCAACCATCACCATGCACAGCAAAGGAACCACGAAGGCGAACAATAAAGAGTGGGTAAATCCGCGGTGGCCGAAAATATTGCCGTAGGCGACGCCGAATTTAAACGCCAGCACGTCGGCATCCGGCAATATTGCCAACGCCACGCCAGCCAGCAGCAGGCGAGGAGGAATGATTTTGCATCCCAGCCCTAACCCCAGACACAGTGGAACAGCGGCATGAGTGACGATAGTTGGCATTGGCTTATATTCTACAAATAAAAGCCTATTATCAGTAGGGTATTTGAGAATTACATCCCCGCATTTTTCTGATTTTCCAGCGGGAGAGCGCTGGCGCCGGGACCGGCGCCAGAGAGGGTTAGGCGATAACGGTAATGCTTTGACCGTCAAAGGTCACCGTTTGGCCGGCGACGATTTTACAGCGTTTGCGGGTTTCCACCGCGCCGTCGACTTTCACCAGCCCTTCAGCGATAAAGATTTTGGCCTGCGCGCCGCTTTCGCTCCAGCCTTCCAGCTTCAGCAGATCACACAGTTCAACATGCGGGTGTTTGCCCAGAGAAAAATTCGCCATCTTAGGCCTCCTGAATGTCGTGATACTCTTCGCACGCCTGCAGCGTATTCTGAATGAGGGTCGCTACGGTCATTGGGCCAACGCCGCCAGGCACGGGCGTAATGTAGGACGCGCGTTCCGCTGCATCTTCAAACACTACATCGCCGACCACTTTGCCGCTTTCCAGACGGTTAATGCCGACGTCCACCACAATGGCGCCTTCTTTAATCCATTCACCCGGAATAAAGCCTGGTTTACCAACCGCGACAATCAGCAGATCGGCATTTTCGACGTGGTGGCGCAGGTTTTTGGTGAAACGGTGGGTGACGGTGGTGGTGCAGCCCGCCAGCAGCAGCTCCATGCTCATCGGACGGCCGACAATGTTAGAGGCGCCGATCACCACCGCGTTGAGGCCATAGGTGTCGATATTGTAGCGCTCAAGCAGGGTGACAATGCCACGTGGCGTACAAGGACGTAGGCGCGGCGCGCGCTGACACAGGCGACCAACGTTATACGGATGGAAGCCGTCGACGTCTTTGTCCGGGGCAATGCGCTCAAGGACTTTAACGTTGTCGATACCGGCGGGCAGCGGCAACTGCACCAGGATGCCGTCGATAGTGTTATCGCCGTTAAGCATGTCGATAAGTTCCAGCAGCTCGGCTTCGCTGGTGGTTTCCGGGAGATCGTAAGAGCGGGAGACGAAGCCCACCTCTTCACATGCCTTGCGTTTGCTGCCGACATAAATCTGCGACGCAGGGTTGCTGCCGACCAGCACAACGGCGAGCCCGGGGGCGCGTTTTCCGGCCGCTACGCGAGCCTTCACTTTTTCCGCGACCTCAGAGCGCACCTGCTGCGCAATCGTTTTACCGTCAATAATTTTTGCTGCCATCAGAGAGAGGATTCCATCTGTCACTTTACGAAAGGGGGATGCGGATATTTTGTCAGAAGCCAGCCCCGCTGTCAGTTATCGTTTGCGTTTTTATCGGTTTTCCACCGCGAGGAGGGAAAAACAGGCTATTTTTCCGCGCCGTGGCGGGGAAGGGGCCAGTCGCGAACGAACGGGGCGAACAATCCTTAACCAGACATCGCGTTAATAATCGACAAGCTCGCTATGCTGCTGTCTTTTCCCGGCAAAATGCATTGACTCACCGGAGGTTGACCGTATAATTTCACGCGATTGCACCTCCCGAAGCTCCCACTTCTCAGTGCGCCCTTAGCTCAGCTGGATAGAGCAACGGCCTTCTAAGCCGTAGGTCACAGGTTCGAATCCTGTAGGGCGTGCCATTATCGCTTCTCTTACGCTCGATTCCTCCATCCAACACAAGACTTTGGCGTAGTACCGTGCTGATATTACCCGTTAATTAATAACGAAAAGTTTAATTTTATTTCCCATCGCGCTGACTATAGTGATGACACATTCACTTGCTTAATAAGGTCATCGCTCATGAAGTTAATTATCGCTTCCGTTATTTCATTGTTGAGCTTCAGCGCGCTTGCGGCGCCGGAAGGGACACTAAGCGTACATATTCTCAATCAGCAGACCGGTCTGCCTTCTCAAGGGGTGCAGATTGAGCTCGATAAGCAGCAGGGCAGCGGCTGGCAGCATATCGCCAGCGGTAAAACGGATGCCGATGGCCGTATCAAGTCGCTCTATCCGCAGGCCGATAATATGGAACCTGGGGTATATAAAGTGACCTTCAAAACCGGTGACTACTTTAAAAGTCATAATATGAGCACCTTCTTTCCCGTCATTCCGGTTATTTTCAGCGTAACCGAACAGAACCAAAAGCTACATATCCCGCTGTTGTTGAGCCAGTATGGCTACTCTACCTACCGCGGTAGTTGATCCACGCACATTTCCTGGCCGGGCAAAGCGAAGACCGTCGTGTCTTGCTTTGTCCGGCGTAGGTCACGGAACTAACTAAAACATCTATTTAACATCTCATCCTTTCTTTGATTGCCGCAACGTCGTGGCTACTCCTCCCTTTTGTTTTCAATAAACCATCCATCGTTCGATTTCTTTTTGATATGTGATGACGGTAACTAAAACACTGTTTTGTTTTCGTTGAATCATTATTTCACATGATCAATGATAACGGCATGGTATCAGTGTGGTGCGCACAACCCTGAGACTCCTGACTTTTCTCATCTGTTCGTAATGCAATGAACAGAAAGAATTTTTTCAAACGCTATTGAAAGAATAAGTCACATCCTTGCCGTTCAGGTGGGGTGGAGATGAGGATAAAAAATGAAAATCAAAGCAACCATTGAACGTATCCCTGGCGGCATGATGCTGGTCCCATTGCTGCTTGGCGCGCTTCTCAATACCCTGGCGCCGGATACCGGTAATTACTTTGGTTCATTCACCAAAGGCATGATTGGCGGCACGGTGCCGATCCTGGCGGTGTGGTTTTTCTGTATCGGCGCATCGATTGATTTGCGCGCCACCGGCACCGTATTACGTAAATCCGGCACGCTAGTGATCACCAAAATTGCCGTCGCCTGGATTGTGGCCTTTATCGCTGCGATGGTCATTCCGGAAAATGGCGTCCAGACCGGTTTCTTTGCCGGACTGTCGGTGCTGGCTATTGTCTCAGCAATGGATATGACCAACGGCGGTCTGTACGCCAGCCTGATGAATCAGTACGGCAGTAAAGAAGAATCCGGCGCGTTTGTATTGATGTCGCTGGAGTCCGGCCCGCTGATGACCATGGTTATCCTTGGCTCCGCCGGACTGGCTTCCTTCGAGCCCCACCATTTTATCGGCGCGGTGCTGCCATTCCTGGTGGGCTTTGCCTTAGGTAACCTCGACCACGACTTCCGCGCCTTCTTTAGCAAAGCCACCCCGGTGCTGATTCCGTTCTTTGGCTTTGCGCTGGGCAACACCATCAACCTGAGCGTGATTCTGGATACCGGACTGCTGGGGATTGTGCTTGGCGTGGCGGTCATCATCATTACCGGCATCCCGCTGATTATTGCTGATCGGGTTATCGGCGGCGGTAACGGGACGGCTGGCGTCGCGGCCTCTTCCGCAGCGGGCGCGGCGGTCGCGAACCCGGTGATCATCGCGCAGATTAATCCGGCCTTTGAACCGGTGGCGGCTTCGGCGACGGCGCTAGTCGCGGCAAGCGTCATCGTCACCGCGATTTTAGTACCGATTATTACCGCCTTGTATGCCAAACGCTTTGGCAACGCGCAGGTGGTGAAAGCGCCTGGCGCCAGCGTGGCGCCATCGGCAAATCACTAATTTATTTTCGCCCTCCGCAGGAGGGCTTTATCATTCAAGAATCTGCCTGGAGGCTAACGTGGACGTAAGACAAAGTATCCACAGCGCGCATGCGAAAACTCTGGATACCCAGGGGCTGCGTAATGAATTTTTAGTTGAACACGTGTTTGTGGCTGATGAATACACCATGGTGTACAGCCATATTGACCGCATTATTGTTGGCGGCGTTATGCCGGTGCAGCGCGGCGTGTCGGTGGGCGGAGAAGTCGGTAAACAGCTTGGGGTAAGCTATTTCCTCGAACGCCGTGAGTTAGGGGTGATTAATATCGGCGGCCCGGGTTGTATTACCGTTGATGGCCAATGTTATGAAATCGGCCACCGTGAGGCGCTGTACGTCGGTAAGGGGGCGAAAGAGGTGGTGTTTACCAGCATCGACCACGCAAAACCGGCGAAGTTTTACTACAACTGCGCCCCGGCGCATACCACTTATCCGACGAAGAAAGTCACCCCTGCCGATGTAGCGCCGGTGACGCTGGGTGACAACCTGACCAGCAACCGCCGCACCATCAATAAGTATTTCGTGCCGGATGTGCTGGAAACCTGTCAGCTCAGCATGGGCCTGACCGAACTGGCGCCGGGCAACCTGTGGAACACCATGCCTTGCCATACCCATGAGCGGCGGATGGAGGTCTATTTCTATTTCAACATGGATGAGGACGCCTGCGTCTTCCACATGATGGGGCAGCCGCAGGAGACCCGTCATATTGTGATGCATAACGAGCAGGCGGTAATTTCGCCAAGCTGGTCGATTCACTCAGGCGTAGGTACCCGCGCTTATACCTTCATCTGGGGGATGGTCGGCGAGAACCAGGTCTTTGACGATATGGATCACGTTGCCGTGCGCGATATACGTTAAAACGCCCGCTCAAGCCCGGATTGCCTTGGGGGGAAATGCAGCGGAGTTCACACTATCAGTGTTTAGAGGCGGGGCGGGGGGTAAGACCCTTTGCCCCGTCATTGTTGGTGTCGCGTAGATAGCCGACTTTATTAATGTGTCTTACGCATCAATAGATGCGCAAAATGCGCTTATTCTCTTTCGCAACTTCCCGCACTCTTACGGTTATCTAAATGTTAATGAGAATTAACTATTCAGTTAATCAGGGAGAGTGTGATGTCCGCAACTGCCGCTACTTCAGTGTTTCGCGCCAGGGCCAAAGTGATCCTGCAGGTGACCTCAGGGAATTTTCTTGAGCAGTTTGACTTCTTTTTATTTGGTTTTTACGCCACCTATATCGCCCATACTTTTTTTCCTTCCGAAAATGAATTCGCTTCCTTAATGATGACCTTCGCCGTTTTCGGCGCCGGGTTCCTGATGCGACCCGTGGGCGCGGTGGTGTTAGGCGCCTGGATTGACAAGGTCGGCAGACGCAAAGGCTTAATCGGCACGCTGTCGATTATGGCGATGGGGACCATCCTGATCGTGCTGGTGCCAGGTTATCAGACTATCGGTTTGTGGGCACCGGCGCTGGTGCTGTGCGGCCGACTGTTGCAGGGTTTTTCTGCCGGTGCTGAGCTGGGCGGCGTCTCGGTTTACCTCGCTGAAATGGCGACGCCAGGACGTAAAGGGTTTTATACCAGCTGGCAATCCGCCAGTCAGCAGGTCTCGATTATGGTGGCCGCTTCACTGGGCTATCTGCTCAATATGCTGCTCAGTGAGTCGAGTTTGCATCAGTGGGGATGGCGAATTCCGTTCGCGATTGGCTGCCTGATCGTGCCTTTCATCTTCTTTTTACGCCGCAACCTGAATGAAACCGCGGAGTATTCGGAGCGTAAGGAACATCCGACGTTAGGACAATCGCTGACGATTCTGCTGGCAAACTGGCGGGTGGTGATCGCGGGGATGTTAATGGTGGCCATGACCACTACCGCGTTCTATTTGATCACGGTCTACGCGCCAACCTTTGGCAAAAACGTGCTGTTATTAAGCGCCTCGGATAGCCTGCTGGTCACGCTGTTGGTGGCTATCTCTAATTTCATCTGGCTGCCTATCGGCGGCATGCTTTCCGATAAGTTTGGGCGTAAACCCGTGTTGGTCAGCATGACGTTGCTGGCTATTTTCACCAGTTGGCCTGCGTTATCGTTGCTGGCCCGCATGCCCGACTTCGCCATGATGTTGTCCGTGCTGCTGTGGCTCTCTTTTATTTACGGCATCTACAACGGCGCGATGATCCCCGCGCTGACGGAAATTATGCCCAGGTCGGTCAGGGTCGCTGGTTTTTCTCTGGCTTACAGCCTGGCGACCGCTCTGTTTGGCGGTTTCACGCCGGCGATGTCCACCGCGCTAATTAAAGTCACCGGGGATAAGGCGGCGCCCGGCTACTGGATGAGTTTTGCGGCAATCTGCGCGCTACTGGCGACGCTGTATCTCTATCAACGCGTTTCCCGACAGTCATTGAAAACGCAAAATTCTTTAGGTTAAGAGGTGAATATGCAACGTAAATCATGGGTTTTCTCGTTAGTGATATTCACCTGCGGCTATGCGCATGTTGCCGCCGCGCAGGAGATCACGGTGATGATTTCCGGCGGCTTCTCCGCGGCGTTGGATAAACTGGCGCCCGACTATCAGCAAAAAAGCGGCAATACCTTACATATCATTCATGGTCCCTCGATGGGGAAATCCGCGGAGGCGATACCGAACCGCCTGGCGACAGGGCAAAAAGCGGATGTGGTGATAATGGTGGGATACGCCCTGGATGATTTGCAGAAGCAGGGCAAAGTGATGCCGGGGTCGCGTATTGAACTGGCGGACTCACGAATTGGCGCCGTTGTGCCAAAGGGCGCCCCGGTGCCGGATATCAGTAGCGTCGCCGCGTTGAAACAAACATTGCTGCAGGCGAAATCCATCGCCTATTCGGATAGCGCCAGCGGGCGTTATGTTGAAAAGGAACTGTTCCGAAAACTGGATATCGCCGCGCAGGCAAGCCCCAAAGCAAAAATGATCGAAAAAATCCCCGTTGCTTCGCTGGTGGCGAAAGGGGACTACGCGATAGGGTTTCAGCAGGTTAGCGAGCTGTTGCCGGTCAGCGGCGTGACGTTCGTTGGCCGTCTGCCGGATGAAGTGCAATACGTTACTCGCTTCGCGGGCGCCGTGGTTGCCGATTCATCCGCGCAGTCGCAGGCGAAGCAGTTGCTGTGCTATCTGGCTTCAGTCCCGGCGCAGGCGGAAATTCGTCGCACAGGCATGGATCCTTTACCCTCCAACGCTTGTGAATTACCGGAAGAGGGCTAATCATGCGGTGGGATGGTAAAAATCAGTAATGGCTTTTTCGAGTTCGGCGGCCAGAGGGGGTAACGCTCTGCCCGCTTTTTTTATCAGTCCCACCTGCCTTTTCACTTCAGGTTCCACTAGCGGAATACTGGCTAACGCGTGGTGCGCGTAGGCCGGCAGCGCCATCGCCGGTATTGCCGCGATACCAAGGCCGGCATCCACCATACCCAGCATCGTCGTGACATGGCGGGTTTCACAAACCGCAGTGCGTCGTGGCCCTACGTTGCTCAGGGCGCCGTCCAGCAGATGACGATTGCCGGAGATCTTATCGAGCCAGATGTAATCCCGATTAAAAAACTCCTGCCAGCTGAGGCTATGACGTTGTGCCAGCGGATCGTCGCGTCGGCAAACCGCCAGGTAGCGTTCATGAACCAGCGGCGTAAACACCACCTCGGACGCGATTTCGGAGAGAAAACTCAGGCCGAAGTCCGCCTGGTGATTCTGCACGGCGCTATAAACATTTCCGGCGCTGGTATCAATAACCTTGATCCGCGCCTTAGGAAAACGTTGACGGAATTGCGTAATGACCTGGGGCATAAAATAGTTGGCGGCTGAAGGAACGCAGGCGACCGTCACCAGCCCGTTGCCGAAAGCCGCGCGGTCGCTAATGCCGTCCAGGGCATCTTCGAATTCGGAAAGCAGATGCTGCGCCTTTGGAGCGAAAGCTCTGCCGGTTTGCGTGAGCGTCACCCGGCGAGTGGTTCTTTCAAACAATCTCACCCCTAAAGCAGTTTCCAGCTTCTCGATTCGCCTGCTTAACGCCGATTGCGAAATGCAAATCGCCTCGGCGGCGTAGCGAAAGCTGCCGTGCTCGCTGAGGGCTAAAAAGGCGTAGAGATCCTGCAGATCAAAAAGGGGCAAGTGGCGTTTCTCCTGGATTTAACAAAAAAACAACAATTAATTGTACTGTTTATTTTGTTTTCCAGGAAGAAACAACGCCGACCAGCCGTAGGTTAAATAGATGACCTGCGGCCCGGCATCAGGCGTGCGCCAGCAGCGGGAACATTAATTTGTTGTCGTGGAAGATGTTCTCTTTAGTCGAATAGATAAACAACATATCGTCGCCGTCTATTTTTTCGTACTCGCCAAGGCGCGCTTCCTTCGGCGTAAAACCGAGCACCGCCTGTTGCGATTGCGGTTGGGCGAGTTCATTGATAATGGTCGCCATGGATTGTCCGGCATCGCAAAAAATATCAAAGCAGATCAGCTCATGGGCGCTTTGCATCGCAATGGCGACGGCCTGGTTTTTCTCCGAGTAGTAAACAAAATGCTTCATAAACGCCGAACAGTAAAACATCAGCAGACCGAAGTTATTTTCCACTCGTAGCTGTGAAAAGGGGTTGGATTTCTGGTAGTAGTGCTTAAGCAGGGCGATATCCTGCGCACTATCCATATCCAATTTACGGAAGTCGCCGGGAGTCGGCGAAACGGGCGCAACATATTGATATTCGTCGGTCCGCGTAAAGCCAAATTTGGGGTAGAAGTCGACGGTGGTGGAGTTGGCAAACAGGAAAAAAGCATCCGCTTTGTCACGCCAGTCATCAAGAATATGTTGTATCAACTGTCCGGCAAGCCCTTTATTACGGTAATCAATGTTGGTCATTACCGTACCTATTTGAATATAGCGTCGGGGTTGGCTTTGCCAGACCAGATCAATAATATTCGCGGAGGCGTTGGCGATAACTTTATTCTTATCAACGAAAGCGTAAGGGATATAGGATTCACTCCAGTACCCCTGCTGATACCAGGCGTCAAAGGAAAGATCGAACGTTTTGATGGCTAAATCGATAAAGCTCTTTCTTAATGTATTATCATCTTTGAGTTGCTTAACCAATTTGTAGTGCATCGCAGTCATTCCTTTCTTATTCGTTTTACTATCCGGGATTGCTACAGGCAAATTTTACCCCTTGAAAATCACAGGCTTTGCGCCTGAGTATGGCGGTTTTCTGCGGTTTGTACAGCATTGGCGGAAGGGCATCGCTCAGGACGTTGCCTGGCTCACAATTAATAGCAAATATTCTGCGTGGATAAGGTCAGTGAGACGCACCTGCGGTGGAATTTGGTTTATTCTTTTTTCTCGGGGAATAATCTGAAGAAATCTATTTGAGAGAAATTTACAGTAAAACGTAAGTATAAGAGGAAAATATTTTAATTATTTCTTTTTGACATAACGCACTGATATTTATCTATAAATAAAAAATATCGGAAAGGCATATTTTATCAATAGGTAATATGCACTAACGCTCAACAGTATATGGCGTATTTTAGTTGCTGCGTTGATATTAAATTGCTGAGAGATGAGCTAAATGAGCCATCATCTTCTACACTTTATGGCGCCGTTGCCATTGAGGTTTTTCGCAAGCAAGGGAAAGGCTTCATATCAGCGCTGAATGTAACCAATTGAATGTTAATGAGAAGTTGTCATATTTTCAAGAGAGGAGTTCCTGATATGGCATTCGTAACAACTAAAGATGGCGTTAATATTTATTTTAAAGACTGGGGTCCGAAGGAGGCTCAGCCGATTGTGTTCCACCATGGCTGGCCGTTAAGCGCTGATGACTGGGATAACCAGATGCTGTTTTTCCTCGCACAGGGTTTTCGCGTCATCGCTATCGATCGCCGTGGACATGGGCGCTCCGACCAGGTAAGCGAAGGCCATGATATGGATCACTATGCGGCCGATGCTTCGGCGGTAGTGGAAAGTCTGGATTTGCATAACGCTGTCCACGTTGGCCATTCAACCGGTGGCGGCCAGGTCGCGCGTTATGTGGCCAAGTACGGCCAACCGCAGGGCAGGGTAGCTAAAGCGGTATTAATCAGTTCCGTACCGCCGCTGATGGTCAAAACCGACAATAACCCTGGCGGTACGCCCATCGAAGTGTTTGACGGTTTCCGCAAGGCGCTTGCCGCCAATCGCTCGCAGTTTTATCTCGATGTTGCCAGTGGACCGTTCTACGGCTTTAATCGCGATGGCGCAGAGGTTTCGCAAGGTACCATTCAAAGCTGGTGGCGCCAGGGGATGACCGGTAGCGCGAAAGCCCACTATGAAGGGATTAAAGCCTTCTCTGAAACCGACCAGACAGAAGATCTGAAAGCGATTACGGTGCCAGTGCTGGTTATGCAGGGTGACGACGACCAGGTCGTTCCTTATAAAAATGCCGCCATTTTGCAGGACAAACTATTAGCGAATAGCGAGCTTAAAATTTATCCGGGCTTACCGCATGGTATGCACACGTCACATGCGGATGTGATTAACGCCGATCTGCTGGCCTTCATTCGTTCATAACGATATTCAGCCTTCGAAGACGTTTCTTCGGAGGCTATTTATTTATTGTTGAAGATGAATAACGCAAACTTTAGTTTGCGTGCCGCTGTACGAAAAAATTAATAATAAATTTGTTACATAGTTCGTTTAATACCAGGGCAGTGTACAGGTTATAGTCTACGCTTGTATGCGTATTACCGCACGAATAGGAAAAAACTAAATGTTATGGATCGGGTACCTTATCCGCAAATTCGGACTGAGGCCTCCCGCTGGTATGTAAATCAAGGATCCTGAAGAGCAATACTCAGATGTCGCATTTACCCAAATTCTCTCTTTCATTATTACACCCGCGTTACTGGCCGGCATGGCTGGGTATTGGCTTATTGTGGCTGGTGGTACAACTACCTTATCCGCTGATCTATCGTCTGGGCCATGGGTTAGGGCGTTTATCCATGCATTTTTTGCGCGGAAGGGTACGTATTGCGAAGCGCAATCTTGAGCTCTGTTTTCCACAACTCAGCCCGGCGCAGCGTCATGAAATGTTGGTTAAGAATTTTGAATCTCTGGGCATGGGGTTGATGGAAACCGGCATGGCATGGTTCTGGCCGACCCATCGCGTCGAGCGCTGGACCGAGACCAGCGGCGTCAACGAAGTCGTTGAACTGCAGGAACAGAAGCAGGGTATTTTGCTGATTGGCATTCACTTTCTGACTCTGGAGCTCGGCGCGCGGATGTTTGGCATGTTCACGCCGGGGATTGGCGTTTACCGGCCAAACGATAATCCGCTGATCGACTGGCTACAAACCTGGGGACGACTGCGTTCTAACAAGACGATGCTGGATCGTAAGAACTTGAAAGGTATGGTTAAGTCACTGAAAGAGGGAGAAATCCTCTGGTACGCTCCGGATCATGATTATGGTCGCGCCAGCAGCGTATTTGTTCCCTTTTTCAATGTTGATAATGCTGCGACTACCACCGGGACCTGGATGCTGGCGAGAATGTCAAAAGCCATCATCGTTCCTTTTGTTCCGCGAAGAAAGCCCAACGGCGCCGGGTATGAGCTGATTGCGCTGCAGCCAGAAGCGACGCCGCCGCTGGATTCCCCGGAAACTACCGCCAGCTGGATGAACAAAATTATTGAGCAATGTATCCTGATGGCGCCGGAACAGTACATGTGGCTGCACCGTCGTTTTAAGACCCGTCCGGAAGGGGTTCCGTCGCGGTACTAAGCGCGGTGGCCGGTGAAAAATAATCCGATAAATAGCGCGCTTATTAATCTAGTGTCTATACTCTAAATAATTCGAGTTGCAGGCAGGCGGCGACGCAGAGAATCCCCAGGAGCTTACTCTAGTAAGTGACTGGGGTGAGCGAGGAAAGCCAACGCACATGCAACTTGAAGTATGACGAGTATATACTGAAAGAGCCTCAATTAGGCTCAATCCAAGGAGAATGTAGGATGAAAAAGGTATTAGTCGCTTTAGCTCTTTCTGCTGTTGCCTTTGGCGCCTCTGCTGCGCAATTAATTACTAAAGAAGAAGCTTCGCATTTCAAACTGACTCACGTGGGCAGTATTTCTGTGGGGCCGTCTGGCGGGCAATTCTCTTCACCTTCTGATCTTCACGATCAGCTTTCTAAGCTGGCAGATGAGAAGGGCGGTAAATATTACATTATTACCGCGGCGCGCGAACACGGGCCGAACTTTGAAGCAACGGCGGAAGTGTATAAATAATTAATCACGTTGATTAATTATATATAAACGTCGAAAGTCTGATTTTTAACCCGGCATGCTGCCGGGTTTTTTATTTAAGTACTGTGAAGCGATATATCCTGTTTACTTCGCGTCGACGGTAGGGTAGTCGAGGTAGCCCTCTTTACCACCGCCGAAAAACTGCTCTCTGATTGGCTGATTGAGCGGCAGGTTGTGCTGCAGACGATACGGCAGATCCGGGTTGGCGATAAACGGGCGACCAAAACCAATCAGGTCGGCCCAGCCTTTGGCCAGCGCTTCTTCGGCACGTTCTACGGTGTATTTCCCCGAATAAATCATTGTGCCGCGGAACACCTGTCGTAGCGCTTCTTTAAAGGCAGCGGGCATCACTGGCGCATCATCCCAGTCGGCTTCGGCGATATGGATATAGGCGATGCCGATATCATTGAGGACGCTGGCCGCCGCCAGATAGGTGGCTTCCGGCGTATCATCTTTCGACCCCATCAAGGTGGTCAGCGGCGCCAGGCGGATGCCCAGTTTCTCTTTACCAATCGCATCGGCAACGGCTTGCGCCACTTCTTTGAGGAAACGCAGGCGATTGGTTAACGAACCGCCGTACTCATCGGTACGCTGGTTTTCACGAGAATCAATAAACTGATTGATCAGATAGCCATTCGCACCGTGTAGCTCAACGCCATCAAAACCGGCGGCAATAGCGTTACGCGCGGCCTGTGCATATTGTTCGATGATAGCCGGGATCTCTTCGCGAGTCAGGGCGCGCGGCATCGAGTGCTGCACCATTTCACCAACGCCGTTTTCCGGACCGCGTCCTTCGACATCGACAAAGACCTTCACTCCTTCAGCCTGAATTGCAGATGAAGAAACCGGTGCGGCATTACCCGGCTGCAGTACGGTATGGGAGACACGCCCTACGTGCCAGAGCTGGGCAAAAATTTTGCCTCCCGCCTGGTGTACCGCGGCGGTGACTTTTTCCCAGCCGGCGATCTGCGCTTCATTATAGATGCCAGGCGTCCAGGCATAACCCTGTCCCTGTTGGCTAATCTGCGTGCCTTCGCTGATAATTAAACCGGCGCTGGCGCGTTGGGCGTAATACTCCGCCATCTGATCGGTAGCGACATCACCGGCCCCGGCGCGGGAACGCGTCATCGGCGGCATCACGATACGGTTGTTTAACGATAGGGCCTGCAAGGAATAGTGGTCGAATAACATAATGCGTCTCCTTAACGACTTGATGGACGCAGCATAGACCCTGGCTATTTTGGATTAAATGACAACGATGTTCATAGACTGTTAACTGATTTGTATATAAATGGGGTAGCGTATGCCAAACGTGTGGGGTATTGACCACCCGCATAATTAGGTAGGCGAAATGTGGTATTATCGCGCCTTTCCCTTTTCGTCCTGGGGTTTTTTTATGCAACAACCTGTTGTTCGCGTTGGGGAATGGCTCGTTACTCCTTCTGTAAACCAAATTAGCCGGAACGGACGTCAGCTTACTCTCGAACCGCGTTTAATCGATCTTCTGGTCTACTTTGCTCAACATCCTGGCGAGGTACTTAGCCGGGACGAGCTTATCGATCACGTCTGGACGCGCAACGTGGTGACCAGCCATGTCGTCACCCAGAGTATTTCCGAGTTGCGTAAGTCACTGAAAGACGGCGATGACGGCAGCATGGAATATATTGCGACGGTGCCCAAACGCGGTTACAAGCTGACGGTCCCGGTAATTTGGTGTACGGAAGAGGGTGAAGAGTTGGCGCCGGTTGTCCCGCCAGTGGCCCCTGTCACCGTTCCTGAAACGTCGCCACCGACTATTTCTCCTTCATCTGCCTCGCCTGCGGCGGCGGCAGTGCCGGAAAAACGTAAACGGATCACCACCTTCTGGGTGTGGACGCTGTTCCTGCTGGCGTTGGGCAGTTGCGTCGCGTTAGTCGCCTTGTCGTCGATAGAATCGCGGCCGCCGGAAACCAAAACTCGCCTGCTGCTAAACCCGCGCGATATCGACATACACCTGGTAAACGGCAGTTCATGCAACAACTGGGCATCGCAGCATGCCTATGCGGTAGGGTTGGGCAGCCTGGTAACCACCTCGCTCAACACTTTCTCGACCTTTATGGTCCACGATAAAACCAACTACAACATCAACGAGCCCAGCAGTTCGGGTAAAACGTTGACCATCGAATTCGTTAATCAGCGCCACTATCGCGCCCAGCAGTGCTTTATGTCGGTGCAACTGGTCGATAACGCCGACGGCTCGACGATGCTCGATAAACGCTACTTTATTACCATGGATAACCAGCTCACCATTCAGAATGACCTGCTGGATAGTCTGTCAACCGCGCTAATGCAGCCGTGGCCGGATCGCATGAAAGCGATGCTGAAACAGTATCAACCCGCGCAAAGCCCTTCATTAACCCGTCTTTATCAGGCCCATCAGCTGTTAATGAAAGGTGATGTCGATTCATTAGGTAAAGCCAGCGATATACTCGATGACGTCATTAAACAATCGCCGGACTTTATTTATGCTTACGCCGAAAAAGCGCTGGTGGATGTATTACGTCATTCGCAGCAGCCGTTGGATGAAAAACAATTAGCGACGCTGTATGCCGAGGTTGAAAAAGTGGGTGAAATGCCCGGCATTAAAGATATGGCGATCTTCTACCAGATAAAAACGGTAGATATGTTAGGCAAAGGGAAAATAGATGAGGCGTACAGCGCTATCAACACAGGCATTGATTTAGAAATGTCGTGGATGAATTACGTGCTGCTCGGTAAAGTCTATGAGATGAAAGGACAGAACCGCGAAGCTGCCGATGCCTACCTGACGGCGTTTAATTTACGCCCTGGCGAAAACACCTTGTACTGGATTGAAAACGGAGTATTCCAGACCTCCGTCACCCGCGTAGTACCATATCTCGACAATTTCCTCGCTTCAGAATAAGTAAACCCTCATCATGCTCATGGTTTTGAGTATGATGAGGTTAAATTTATGTATCTCATGAGCACTCTGATTGTTACCTGAAATAAGCGTTATTTTCCTGCCTGGTAACACAATTTCAACACCAGTATGCGCGTCTAACTCTTTGTAAGTAGGCGATGTTTATCTTTTTTTGATATCAACATGTCATGTTTATATGTTAATCGAAAAAGGTCAAAATATCATTTGTCTGATGTTTGTAGTTATTTCACTTTATCTTTAGGATTTATCTCGTACGAATCAGTAATCTTGTTGGCAGTTGGTCGGGTCAATAAATGGTTCTATATCATGATCTGTACCTCCCAAATAAACTTAGGAGAAAAACAACCATGAGTTCTGCCAAGAAGATCGGGCTATTTGCCTGTACCGGCGTAGTCGCCGGTAATATGATGGGGAGCGGTATTGCACTATTACCTGCGAACCTCGCCAGCATCGGTGGTATTGCCATTTGGGGTTGGGTGATTTCTATTATTGGCGCGATGTCTTTGGCTTATGTTTATGCCCGACTGGCGACCAAGAACCCGCAGCAGGGTGGTCCAATTGCTTACGCAGGGGAAATTTCTCCGGCCTTCGGTTTCCAGACCGGCGTCCTTTATTATCATGCAAACTGGATTGGTAACCTGGCAATCGGTATTACCGCCGTCTCTTATCTCTCTACGTTCTTCCCAATTTTAAATAACCCGGTGCCAGCAGGTATTGCCTGTATTGCCATCGTGTGGATCTTTACTTTCGTTAATATGCTCGGCGGGACCTGGGTAAGCCGTCTGACCACTATTGGTCTGGTACTGGTGCTTATTCCGGTGGTAATGACAGCGGTCGTCGGCTGGCATTGGTTTGACGCGGCAACCTATCAGGCGAACTGGAACACCTCCAGCACCACTGATAGCCACGCGGTCATCAAAAGTATCCTGCTCTGCCTGTGGGCCTTCGTTGGCGTAGAATCCGCCGCAGTGAGTACCGGGATGGTGAAAAACCCGAAACGTACCGTACCGCTGGCAACCATGCTGGGTACGGCGATGGCCGGTATCGTCTATATCGCCGCGACTCAGGTTATCGCCGGTATGTATCCTGCTTCTCAGATGGCCGCGTCCGGTGCGCCGTTCGCAATTAGCGCCTCTACCATTCTCGGCGGCTGGGCTGCTCCGATGGTTTCCGCTTTCACCGCCTTCGCTTGCCTGACTTCTCTGGGCTCGTGGATGATGCTGGTTGGCCAGGCCGGTGTACGTGCCGCCAACGACGGTAACTTCCCGAAAGTGTATGGCGAAGTCGATAGCAACGGTATCCCGAAAAAAGGCCTGCTGCTGGCCGCGGTGAAAATGACCGCGCTGATGGTGCTGATTACCCTGATGAACTCCGCCGGTGGTAAAGCATCTGACCTGTTCGGCGAGCTGACCGGTATCGCGGTACTGCTGACCATGCTGCCTTACTTCTACTCCTGTGTTGACCTGATTCGTTTCGAAGGCATCAACATCCGCAACTTCGTTAGCCTGATTTGTTCGGTACTGGGTTGCGTGTTCTGCTTCATCGCGTTGATGGGCGCAAGCTCCTTCGAACTGGCCGGCACCTTTATCGTTAGCCTGATTATCCTGATGTTCTACGGTCGCAAAATGCACCAGCGCCAGCAGAACAACGCAACGGATAACAACAGCCCCGCTAACGCGCACTAATCAGTAACCCTTTTTCCTGAGGCTCCTTCCATCACCTGTCACATCGAGACGGGAGGGGCTTTCTACATCTGGAGATTTGACTATGAACGTTATTGCAATCATGAATCACATGGGTGTTTACTTCAAAGAAGAACCCATCCGTGAACTGCATCGTGCTCTCGAACGCCTGGACTTCCGTATTGTCTACCCGAACGACCGTGACGACTTATTAAAACTTATCGAAAACAACTCTCGTCTGTGCGGCGTGATCTTCGACTGGGATAAATACAATCTCGAACTGTGCGAAGAAATCAGCAAAATGAACGAGTACATGCCGCTGTACGCTTTCGCTAACACCTACTCCACTCTGGACGTTAGCCTCAACGATCTGCGCATGCAGGTTCGCTTCTTCGAATATGCGCTGGGCGCCGCTGAAGATATCGCGAACAAAATCAAACAGAACACTGACGAATACATCGACACCATTCTGCCGCCGCTGACCAAAGCGCTGTTCAAATATGTACGTGAAGGCAAATACACCTTCTGTACCCCAGGCCACATGGGCGGTACCGCGTTCCAGAAAAGCCCGGTAGGCAGCATCTTCTATGATTTCTTTGGTTCCAACACCATGAAATCCGATATCTCCATTTCGGTTTCTGAACTGGGTTCACTGCTTGACCACAGCGGCCCGCACAAAGAAGCGGAAGAGTATATCGCTCGCGTCTTCAACGCTGAACGCAGCTACATGGTGACCAACGGTACATCAACCGCTAACAAAATCGTCGGTATGTACTCCGCGCCTGCCGGCAGCACCGTGCTGATTGACCGTAACTGCCACAAATCGCTGACTCACCTGATGATGATGAGCGACATTACGCCGATCTACTTCCGTCCGACCCGTAACGCCTACGGTATCCTCGGCGGTATCCCGCAGAGCGAATTCCAGCACGCGACTATCGCCAAGCGTGTGAAAGAGACGCCGAATGCGACCTGGCCGGTACACGCGGTTATCACCAACTCAACCTATGATGGTCTGCTGTATAACACCGACTTCATCAAGAAAACCCTGGATGTGAAATCCATCCACTTTGACTCCGCATGGGTGCCTTACACCAACTTCTCGCCGATCTATGAAGGCAAATGCGGGATGAGCGGCGGTCGCGTTGAAGGGAAAGTGATCTACGAAACCCAGTCCACGCATAAACTGCTGGCGGCATTCTCTCAGGCTTCGATGATCCACGTGAAAGGCGACGTTAACGAAGAAACCTTCAACGAAGCCTACATGATGCACACCACCACTTCTCCGCATTACGGTATCGTGGCTTCCACCGAAACCGCGGCGGCGATGATGCGCGGTAACGCCGGTAAACGCCTGATCGACGGTTCTATCGAACGTTCGATCAAGTTCCGTAAAGAGATCAAACGTCTGAAAGGCGAGTCTGAAGGCTGGTTCTTCGATGTATGGCAGCCGGAACATATCGATGGCGCTGAATGCTGGCCGCTGCGTTCCGATAGCGCATGGCACGGTTTCAAAAACATCGATAACGAGCACATGTACCTCGACCCGATCAAAGTCACGCTGCTGACCCCGGGGATGAAGAAAGACGGCACCATGGATGATTTCGGTATTCCGGCAAGCATCGTGGCGAAATATCTCGACGAACACGGCATCGTGGTTGAGAAAACCGGTCCGTACAACCTGCTGTTCCTGTTCAGCATCGGTATCGATAAGACAAAAGCGCTGAGCCTGCTGCGTGCGCTGACCGACTTCAAACGCGCGTTCGACCTGAACCTGCGGGTGAAAAACATGCTGCCGTCTCTGTACCGTGAAGATCCTGAATTCTATGAAAACATGCGTATTCAGGACCTGGCGCAGAACATTCATAAACTGGTTGAGCATCACAACCTGCCGGACCTGATGTTCCGCGCATTCGAAGTGCTGCCATCCATGGTGATGACCCCGTATGCCGCGTTCCAGAAAGAGCTGCACGGTCAGACTGAAGAAGTTTACCTCGAAGAGATGGTTGGCCGCGTCAACGCCAACATGATCCTGCCGTATCCTCCGGGAGTACCGCTGGTCATGCCTGGTGAGATGATCACCGAAGAAAGCCGCCCGGTACTGGAATTCCTGCAGATGCTGTGCGAAATCGGCGCTCACTACCCGGGCTTCGAAACCGATATCCACGGCGCATATCGTCAGGCGGATGGTCGTTACACCGTTAAAGTGCTGAAAGAAGAAAACAACAAGTAATAGACGCACACAAGGGAAGTGGCTTGCCACTTCCCTTTTTTCACGCTGCAAGGAGAACCTATGAAAACACCCTCACAGCCGCGCGCGATTTACTACATCGTAGCGATCCAGATCTGGGAGTACTTCAGCTTTTACGGCATGCGCGCCTTACTCATCCTTTATCTCACCCATCAACTTGGCTTTGACGATAGCCACGCCATCAGTCTGTTCAGCGCCTACGCATCTTTAGTTTACGTAACCCCCATTTTCGGCGGCTGGCTTGCCGACCGCCTGCTCGGCAACCGCACGGCGGTGATTGCCGGGGCGTTGTTGATGACCCTCGGCCACGTGGTGCTGGGCGTCGAATCTGATTCCACCTGGAGCCTCTATCTGGCGCTGGCGATCATTATCTGCGGCTATGGTCTGTTCAAATCCAATATCAGCTGCCTGCTCGGCGAACTGTACGCCGCTGACGACCATCGTCGCGATGGCGGTTTCTCGCTGCTGTATGCCGCCGGTAACGTCGGTTCGATAGCCGCCCCCATTGCTTGCGGGCTGGCGGCGCAGTGGTACGGCTGGCATATCGGCTTTGCGCTGGCGGGGATCGGCATGTTTATCGGCCTGATGATTTTCTTAAGCGGCAGCCGCTACTTCCGCGACACCCGTGGCGTCGACAAACAGGCGCTGCGCGCGGTGAAATTCGTGTTGCCGACCTGGGGCTGGCTGGTGGTGATGCTGTGCCTGGCGCCGGTGTTCTTCACCTTGCTGTTAGAAAACAACTGGTCCGGTTATCTGCTGGCGATTGTCTGCCTGTTCGCCGCGCAAATGGTGGCGCGGATCATGTTCAAATCGCCGCAGCACCGCCGCGCGCTGTGGCAAATCGTTCTGCTGATGTTGACCGGAACGCTGTTCTGGGTGCTGGCGCAGCAGGGCGGAAGCTCGATTAGCCTGTTTATCGACCACTTTGTTGATCGCCGGCTGTTCAATATTGAAGTACCGACCGCGCTGTTCCAGTCGGTTAACGCGGTGGCGGTGATGGCCGCCGGCGTGATCCTGGCGTGGCTTATCCGCCCGGAAGGGCGAACCCGCTCGGTGTTAAAAGTGTGGCTGAAATTTGCTTTCGGCCTGCTGCTGATGGGCGGTGGATTTATGCTGCTGGCGCTGAATGCCCGCCACGGCGCGGCTGATGGTCAGGCCTCGATGGGCATGATGGTCGCCGGGCTGGCAATGATGGGCTTTGCCGAACTGTTTATTGACCCGGTGGCGATGGCGCAGATAACCCGTCTGAATATGCCCGGCGTCACCGGCGTATTAACCGGCATTTATATGTTGGCCACCGGCGCGGTCGCCAACTGGCTGGCCGGGGTGGTGGCGCAGCAAACCACCGAATCGCAAATCAGCGACACGGCGATTGCCGCCTATCAGCATTTCTTCTCGCAGATGGGTGAATGGACTATCGGCTGCGTAGCGGTGATTGTCATTGTCGCCTTTGCCGCGATTTGCAGCACCGGCCAGCGCAGCGCGACCGGGGACATTAACTCAACAGCCAAGTGAGCAGGAGGTGGATATTCTGGCAGGCGCGGAAGCCAACGATAAAAAATACCGTTAGTGAAGCCATAGCTGAGTGAGATCAGCTTGTAGTGAATCCAGAGTCGTTAAGATTGTTCTCTGGTGTGTTACCAGAGACAGGCCGCGCTGAATGGTGACCTGGTTCAATTTATCGAAGCTAGTTTGAAAGCAGGGTTATGAGGAACCAACATGTCTGAACAACAAGCACAAGGTGCCGATGAGGCAATTGACCTTAATAATGAACTGAAAACTCGTCGCGAAAAATTGGCTGCGCTGCGTGAGCAGGGCGTCGCTTTCCCGAACGATTTCCGTCGCGATCATACCTCTGACCAATTGCACGCTGAATTCGATGCGAAGGATAACGATGAACTCGCTTCCCTGAACGTTGAAGTCTCTGTTGCTGGCCGTATGATGACCCGCCGCATCATGGGTAAAGCCTCTTTCGTTACCCTTCAGGACGTCGGCGGCCGCATTCAGCTGTACGTCGCGCGCGATGACCTGCCGGAAGGCGTCTACAACGAACAGTTTAAAAAATGGGATCTCGGCGATATCATCGCCGCCCGCGGCAAGCTGTTCAAAACGCAAACCGGCGAACTCTCCATTCACTGCACCGAGCTGCGTCTGCTGACCAAAGCCCTGCGCCCGCTGCCGGATAAATTCCACGGTCTGCAGGATCAGGAAGTCCGCTATCGCCAGCGTTATCTGGATCTGATCGCCAACGAAGAGTCGCGTCATACGTTCCGTATCCGTTCGCAGATCCTCGCCACCATGCGTCAGTTCATGGTTGCCCGCGGCTTTATGGAAGTCGAAACCCCGATGATGCAGGTGATCCCCGGCGGCGCTTCCGCCCGTCCGTTCATCACCCATCACAACGCGCTGGATCTGGATATGTACCTGCGTATCGCGCCGGAACTGTATCTGAAACGTCTGGTGGTTGGCGGCTTCGAACGCGTCTTCGAAATCAACCGTAACTTCCGTAACGAAGGGATCTCCGTACGTCATAACCCAGAGTTCACCATGATGGAACTGTATATGGCGTATGCGGATTACAAAGACCTGATCGAACTGACCGAGTCGCTGTTCCGCACTCTGGCGCAGACGGTGCTGGGCAAAACCGAAGTGCCGTATGGCGACCAGGTGTTTGACTTCGGCAAGCCGTTCGAAAAACTGACCATGCGTGAAGCCATCAAGAAACACCGTCCGGAAACCAACATGGCGGATCTGGATAATTTCGACGCGGCGAAAGCGCTGGCGGAATCTATCGGTATTCAGGTAGAGAAAAGCTGGGGTCTGGGACGTATCGTCACGGAGATCTTTGATGAAGTGGCGGAAGCGCATCTGATCCAGCCGACCTTCATCACCGAATATCCGGCGGAAGTTTCTCCGCTGGCCCGCCGTAACGACGTGAACCCGGAAATCACCGACCGCTTCGAGTTCTTCATCGGCGGCCGCGAAATCGGTAACGGTTTCAGCGAGTTGAACGATGCGGAAGATCAGGCGCAGCGTTTCCAGGATCAGGTCAACGCCAAAGCGGCGGGCGATGACGAAGCGATGTTCTATGACGAAGACTACGTCACCGCGCTGGAGTACGGCCTGCCGCCGACCGCCGGCCTGGGTATCGGTATCGACCGCATGGTGATGCTGTTCACCAACAGCCACACCATCCGCGACGTTATCCTGTTCCCGGCCATGCGTCCGCAGAAGTAATCGTGTTTGGTAAATGACAAAACCCCGGCTTGCCGGGGTTTTTTACATGACGCTGGCATCAGGCTCCGACGCTGCCCCAGACCATCTTACCGTTATGGAAGGTGGCGGTACGCGGCGAAATTCGCGCTACGGCTTCGGCGGAGCAGGAGGCATCGACCAGCACAAAGCTGGCGTCGTCCTGTGCTTTTGGCCATACGCGCTCGCCTTTGTCATTCAGCGGCAGCACGTCGCCGGTGGCGATGGCCAGCGCGCGCGACAGGGTCTGCTCATTGGGGCGGATATACAGCTGGGCGTAGAGATTGGCTTTCTCAAGCATGTCGCCCAGTCCGTACGGCGACCAGTGGTCAATCACGCTATCGGTACCGGTCATCACGAAGACGCCTTTTTCGCGCAGTTGCTTGAGCGGCATGTGCAGAGTGCCGATCGGCACGGTGGAGGCGATGGTGATTTGCTGCGCCGCCATGCGGGTCGCGATGGCATCGACCTGCTGCTCGTTGAGCGTCGCCAGCGCAAAAGCGTGGCTGATGGTCAGCTTGCCTTTCAGCGCCGGGGTCTTCTCCACGGTTTCCACCATATAGTTCACCGCCGCCACGCCCGCCGGGCTGGTTTCATGCAGGTGAATATCCACCCCTTTGTCGTAATCCAGCGCTATCTGGAACATGGTATCGAGCGATTTCTCCATCGCGCCATCGACATTAGTCGGATCGAGACCGCCGACATAATGGGCGCCGGCCTGCATCGCTTCGCGAACCAGTGATTCCGATTTCGACAGCAGCAGCCCGTGCTGCGGAAAAGCGACGATTTCGCAATCGAAGCCTGGCTTACGCCGCGCCAGCACTTCCTGCAGATTCTCAAGGTTCTTCAGCCCGGACACCGGTTCAATGTTGCAGTGGCTGCGGGCGATAGTGGAGCCTTTGGACTGGATCAGGTCGATAAGCTTCTCGGCGTGCGCCTGCGTATAAGGCTGGAGTTCCGGCAGCAGTTTCTGCTCAAGCTTGATCATATCCTGAATGGTGGTGCCCGCCGGGCGGTTAAGCGAGCGCCACGGGCCGCCGTAAAACGTTTTGTCCAGATGGATATGCATGTCGCGCATGGCGGGCAGCATCAGTTTGCCGCCCGCATCGTAGCGCGGCAGCGTGGCGTCCGGGTGGCTCAGATTGCTGCGCAGGGCGACGATTTTGCCGTCTTTTATTTCCAGCGTTTGCAGCTCGGTCCGGGTGTGAACCACCACGCCGTTTTCATATTCGAAGCCGCTTTCCAGCAGCACGTTATCAAGGTAGTAGTGTTTATCGGCGACGTTGACCGCGCCTTTATTATCGCAGGTGGCCGCGGACGATTGGCTTCCCGCGGCATACGCCGCCGGCGCGCCCGCTGCCAGCAGCGCGGCGGCGGTGACCATCTTGCCGCTTTGGGTAAGAAATTCGCGACGGCTATTGTCTTTATTCATTCTTTCTTCCTTTTGTGTCAGTCATGCACAATATGGGTTCCCGTTTCGCCACGTAGCGCGGCTGGCAGACATTCCGGCGTGGTGATGATCACCCGTTTGCCGCCGTGTTGCAGGAACGTGAGGCTGGCGACGATTTTTGGCAGCATACTGCCTGCCGGGAAATGCCCTTCCTGCATATAGCGGCTCATCTCGCTGATGCCAACGCAACCCAGCGCCTGCTGATTAGGTTTGCCGAAATTCACGCACACTTTCTCCACACCGGTGGTGATCACCAGAATATCAGCATCAATTTCGCGGGCCAGCAGGGCGGTTGAGAGATCTTTATCGATCACCGCATCCACGCTCTGGTAGTCGCCCTGCGGGCTGCGTACCACCGGGATCCCGCCGCCGCCGGCGCCGATCACCACAAAGCCTTGCCGGGTCAGCGCTTTAATAGCTTCCGCTTCGACAATGCGTTTCGGCTCCGGCGAGGCGACCACCCGGCGATAGCCGCGGCCCGAATCTTCCACAAAGCGCCACTCAGGATGCGCCTGTTGTAGTTCATCGCGCTGGCTTTCGCTAAAGAACGCGCCGATAGGCTTGGTCGGATAGGCAAAGCCGGGATCGTTTTTATCCACTTCAACCTGGGTGACGACGGTAACCGCCTTTTGCTCGCCGCGCTGGGCAAGGCGGTTATTCAACGCCTGCTGGATCAGGTAGCCGATGCCGCCCTGGGTATCGGCGACGCAGTTAGCCAGCGGCGTCAGCGGCAGACCTTCTCGTTCATGGGCTATCTCCGAGCGGCGTAAATCCAGCCCAACCTGCGGGCCGTTACCGTGGGTTAGCACCACGTTATAGTCCGAAGCCAGCATCTCCAGCACCGTGCTGGCCACCGCTTTGACCGCCTCGGCCTGATGCCCGATCGACTGGCTGGCGTTATCTTTGATAATGCTGTTGCCGCCAATGGCAACGACGATGAGTTCTTTCATATCTGACTTCCGCTACAGAAGGTGATGTAGTTATTGTTATTGTGTGGTCGTGGTAGTCGCCCGGCCAGGCGTAGGACTGCCGGGGATTTCCCGGGGTCGGCGCAAACGCCTCGCCCGGGCTACAACGTTAAACGTCGTAACGATCGCACCAGCTGAGGATCGCTTTTTCGAAACAGGCGAACGGCGGGTGGACGATCCCGGCGCCGATCATGCCGATCCCGGCGTCTTTATGGGCGATAGCGGTGTTGATCACCGGTAAAATACCGCTGCTGCCGACGCGGGTGATGTCGATCGCGGTCGGGATCCCCATAAAGCCGAGCAGCGGAATGGTGACGTTCGGGTTTTCGCCAAGGGTGATTTCACGCATCTGGCGCGAGAAATCGACCGCTTCTTCTACCGTTCCGCCGACCAGCGCGACGATAGCCGGCGCCGTCGCCATGGCGAAACCGCCGATGCCATAGGTTTCGGTAATCGCGCTGTCGCCGATATCAAGGCCGGAGTCCTCCGGTTTAAAACCGGCAAACATCGGGCCTATCACCTGCTGCGCCGGGCCGGTAAACCATTGTCCCGGCAGGCCGCTGACCCGCAGTCCGAACTCGACGCCGTTACGCGCCATGGTGGTCACCACGGTGCTGTATTCAATACCGTGGGCCGCGTCCATCGCCGCTTTGCACATCGCCATCCACGTCGGCCCGGAGAAGTAATCGCTGCTGGCGACAAATTCGAACACTTCGCGCTGCTGCTCTACCGGATAACCGGCCTGAATAATCCCCGGCGTGAGCGCCTGAATCAGCAGGGTGGTGCCGGCGTTGTTGCGGTTATGGCACTCATCGCCCATGTGTAGCGCCTGCGCCAGCATTAAGCGCAGATCGATTTCGCCGATGATCTTCATGGCGTCGCGCAGCATGGGGCCCTGCACGTCGCGCATCCAGTTCAGACGATCGATCACGCTCTTATCGTTAGCCCCCATGCGCAGGATCTTCGCCATCTGCTCGCTCATGTTGGTATAAGCGATATTGCCGTAGGTTTTGTTCTCGACGATGTGCATGAACATCGACGCCGACGTCACGCCCGCCATCGAACCCACGCAGTCGTGTTCGTGACAGGGTGAGAAGGTAATTTCACCGGAGGCGGCAAGCTCGGCCGCTTCATCCAGATCTTTCGCCAGCCCTTCAAAGACCAGCGCGCCGGTGACCGCGCCTTTCATGGCGCCGCACATGTTTTGCCATTCCACCGGCGGGCCGGCATGTAGAATGGTTTTTGGCGTCATGCCCGGCACGACGTTAATGGCTTGATCAAAGCCGATGAGTACCGGGTGCGACTGAATAATGCGCTCCAGCGCCTGCTGGTTGGCGGCGGCGATTTTATCCGCCAGCGGCGAGTCGGCGATGCGATCCAGCGCCTCGACCACCTGCATATTGCCCTGGCCCGGCGGCGTCCAGTCGAGCTGGGTGACGGCGGTGTGCTGCTTTTTCAAATCGTCGCTGAACATGGCGATACCGACGTTAATCACGTTCAACGGCTGGTTAAATAGCGACTGGCTCATCAGGCTTGCTCCCCTTTGCAGATAAATTCACGCGCCAGCAAACCGGTATTGGTACTGCTGCTGGCCAGAATGACGCCAGCGTCAAGCAGCATCTGGCGCTGTTGCTCCAGCGACGGCGTATCGATGTCGGTGCCTAACACGTAAGCGAGAATCGCTAATGGGCGGCCATCGGCGGCGGCAATGGCTTTGGCCTCTTTGATCGCCGCGATCGTCGAACCCACCGGATCTTCATGCGCTCCGAAGCCCAGCACGAAGTCCATGACGATGACCGCCACTTCGGGATCGCGCGCTTCTTGCAGCAGGCGACTGATACGGTTGGTTGGGTCGATCATCGGGTGCGGCTTACCGTTGGTGAAGTCGTCATCGCCGAAATCGAGGAAGGTGTGTTTGATGCTGCGATTGATATCGCTCAGGCGATAAGCCGGATCCGGCTGAATGTTGCTATAAACATCCGCGTGTTTTTCCAGTACCGCGAACATGGTTTCATCGCACAGGGTACCGCCGCAGAACAGGCCGCGAATGTACTTTTGCTGTGGCGTGAGCTGCGCGCGAACGTCAGCAATCAGCGCCTGGTTCAGCGGATGTACATCGAGATTTTCCTGCTTAATACCGCTCAGCAGGACAGCCTTCAGCGCCGCGTCTTTAGTGCCGCGGGCGAACTGCAGACCTTGCTCATCGGCGGGAGGCTCGGCGCGGCCAAGGAAGCACGCCACTACCGGTTTACGGCAGGCGCGAGCGCGTTCGAGCACTTTTTTCGCCACCGCTGGAGCCGGTGGTTTAGAAACAAGGACGATGATTTCCGTTTGCGGATCGGCTTCCAGCATCTGAATGGCGTCGAGCATCATCAGGCCGCCGATTTTCTCACTCAGATCGCGACCGCCGGTACCGATTAGCTGCGAGATCCCGCCGCCGAAATCGTGGATACGGACGCTCAGCTCCTGGCTACCGGTACCAGAGGCGCCGATAATACCGATGTTGCCGCGGCGAACCGCGTTACCGAAGCACAGCGCCGCGCCGTTAATAATGGCGGTGCCGCAGTCTGGCCCCATCATCAATAACCCTTTTTCGTGGGCCAGCTGTTTCAGCGCCAGTTCGTCGTCAATAGAGACGTTATCGGAAAACAGCATCACGTTAAGATCGTTTTGCAGCGCCTGGCGCGCTTCGCGAGCGGCAAACAGACCGTTGACCGAGATAATCGCGAGGTTACTTTGCGGAAGATGTTTTTTGGCGCTGGCGAGGGTGGCGTAGCGCGCTTCGTGCTGGCCGCTGTCGGCCTTTTTGCTGAACAGCGCTTCTATTTCACCGAGTATCTGTTCACTATCGGCGCCGTCTTTGCCCTTGATAACAATCATCAGGTCGCCGTTTTTCGCTGCTTCAAGCTCCGGCGTCAGCAGTCCCAGGTTATTCAGCACCCCTTTGTTCATTTCCGTCGCCATCGCCACAAATGCCTGCTCTACGCCATCGAGCTTATTAGCGCGGGTGGAAATCGACATTAATGAGACGGAATCAAAATAGGTATTCTTCTTCACCACTATTTTAACTGACATTATTCCCTCCATACGTTTGGCTCAGCGCGCAGGCATCCGCCATGCCCAATAGCATGTCGCTGCCGGAACTTGAGCCAATATTTTTAATATCGGCAATAGCCTTAATAGAAAAGGTTGTCGGTTGATTAACCATCAGATTAATCAACACGGCGATACTTTCGCGATAACGTTGGTTTATCGCTGCCTCCAGCGTAATCGCGCTGAGCGGCGTAGTATTTTGTTGGGCGCTCTGCAGCGCGGTTATAAATGCTCCCCGGTATTGATTAGCCGGGTGTCCCTTTATGAATAAAATAACGCTCAGGCCTAGCAAATAATCATCCGCCGATGGCGTCAGGCCAATGCCTAATCCGATCATGTGCGCCACGGCGGCGCCGATATTTTTATTTTCGCCAAGTGCTTTAAATAAGGTTTCCCGTCGCTGCTGGAGTTCATGACTCATCGCGTGATAAAAGGGATTGTCGCCGCGATAGAGAAATAACGTGTCATCCTCATGTAACTGCGTAACGATAATGTCATGCCATCGTCGCCAGGCTATCTGGTTAAATGTTGCCGCGTTTAATACCGCCCGCGGCGTTTGCCAGTGCTCACAACGGTAGATGTCTATCCATGTATTATCGCCAACGTAAATCCCTGAATCGGTAAACCGGACGCTTTCCCCTGGCCGGAGCAGGTTGTCAAAGTGGGTGAGTGCTAACCTACAGCTATTAGGCGCATTGTCAGAGGTTTCACACAGCAGCGTCACAAGACCTGGTTTGCCCGGGGTTAGCAGGTTCACCGCATGGGCAAAAACCTCTCCAACCCGTCCGCCGCCGCGCTGCGCGAGAAAGCTCTTATCCGCAGTTAGCGCTTGCACACACCGCCAGGAGGAGGTGTTAATGGCGATTCTCCTTCCTCAGGCTCCGGCGGCGACCAGCAGGTGGGCGATTTCACTGAATCCCTTATCCCATGCCAGCTCCAGCGGAGATTTACCATACTTATCGGTCATATGCGGGTTGGCGCCGTGCTCCAGCAGCAGTTTTACGATCTCCTGCTGCGTCGCACCGCCGTCGTTTAAGACAATCGCTTCCAGTAGCGGTGTCCAGCCAACGAAATTGGTGTGGTTAACGTTAATATTGGTTTCCGTCAGCAATATTTTCACGATCTCAAGATGGCCTTTTTCACAGGCCGGGGTCAGGCCTACACCGCCGAAACGCGTTAATCGTTCGAGGTCGGGTTTTGCCGGTAAAATTAAGCGCAGTAGTTCGACGTCGTTATTCAGACAGCTGATTAAAAACGGGTTAAAACAGGTCTGGTCCTGCTTATTAATATCGGCGCCAGCGGCAATAAGAACAGAGACACAAGCATAATGTTTATTCAGGCTGGCGAGGGTAATAGCGGTTCGCCCCTGGCGATTACTGGCATTAATATCGACGCCACTTGCCAGGCAGGCTTTTAGTTTCGCGATATTTCCCTGCTCTGCAGCCAAAAGATAGTCAGCAATAATATTTTCCGTGGCCATCATCTTGCTCCTGTTGTTGCGGCTGAGACTTTCTTGATGGCTTGAGCATAGCAACCAGAAATAGATAAAAGAACCCGCTTAAATTTTATTCGCCATAATCCGGGGGATTATTGAATAAATTTCAATAATTGATGCAGACTGTGCGGCAGAGCAATGTTTACTTCTTTACACCTATACCCCTTAACGCAATCGGGTCTTCTTTCGATATAGTTACCGTCAGAAAGCAACGTCATCGATCTATTTTTCAGAGGGGAAAGAGATGAACGGACTCACCGCTACGGGGATCACCGTCGGTATTTGCGCAGGCGTTTGGCAGCTGATTTCCTCGCACGTTGGGCTGCAGCATGGTTGGGAATTATTGGGAACCATCGGCTTCGTGGCCTTCTGTAGTTTCTATGCGGCAGGGGGAGGCCAATCCGGCTTTGTCAAAAGCCTGTGCGTTAACTATTCCGGAGCGGTGTGGGCGTGGCTGGCGGCGCTGGCCGCTGGCGCTCTCGCCTCAGCCAGCGGTATGTCGGGATTCTGGGCAAGCGTCATTACCACGGTGCCGTTTTCGGCAGTCATCGTCTGGCAGGGGCGCTTTACGCTAACCTCGTTTATTCCCGGCGGTTTCCTCGGCATGACGCTCTTTTTCGCCACCGGTTTGAACTGGACGGTGACTCTGTTGGGATTTCTGGCGGGAAATTGTGTCGGCTTTATTTCAGAATATAGCGGGCGCAAACTCAGCGAGGCGACCAGTAAGTAGCGTGCCTGAAGTCGCGACGGGTATTAAGTATTGTTCAAAAATGATTGCCCCGCGTCCCGGTAACCAATACATTCAGCTCAGGTATGGTTTAGCGGAGGCGGGAAGGGCGCATGAACTCGATTTTTACTGAAGAAAATCTGCTGGCATTCACCACCGCGGCGCGTTTTGGCAGCTTCAGCAAGGCGGCCGACGAGCTGGGGTTAACCACCTCAGCCATCAGCTATACCATCAAACGGATGGAAGCCGGGCTGGACGTAGTGCTGTTTACCCGCAACACCCGCAGCATTGAACTGACGGAATCCGGCTACTATCTGTTTCGCAAGGCTACCGATCTGCTTAATGATTTCCATGCGATAAAGCGCAGCATAGATACTATCTCGCAGGGTATTGAAGCGCGGGTGCGCATCTGCATTAATCAACTGCTATACACGCCGCGTCATACCGCCCGCCTGCTGCAGGTGCTGAAAAAACAGTTTCCCACCTGCCAGATAACCGTCACCACCGAGGTGTACAACGGCGTTTGGGATTCGATCATCAATAACCAGGCGAATATTGCCATCGGTGCGCCGGACACGCTGCTCGACGGCGGAGGTATTGATTACACCGAGATCGGCGCGATCCGCTGGGTGTTTGCCATTGCCCCGGATCATCCGCTGGCGTTTATGCCCGAACCTATTTCGGAAAGCCAGTTACGCCTCTATCCCAATATCATGGTTGAGGACACCGCCAGCACGATCAATAAAAAGGTCGGTTGGCTGCTGCATGGTCAGGAGGCGATCCTGGTCCCTGACTTCAATACTAAATGCCAGTGTCAGATCCTCGGTGAGGGGATCGGTTTTTTACCTGACTATATGGTGAACGAAGCGATAGCTGAGAAACTGTTGGTGAACCGTCAGATCCACAATCCGCGTCAGGATTCCGGCATGCTGCTGGCGACGCAGCATGCCGCCACCGGCCAGGTGACGCAGTGGATAAAAAAGCAATTTCGCCCCGGCGGGATTTTAACGGCTGTATATGCTGATTTATTGCATCGTGGAGAGGCGAAATAGTCTTGCCACACATATCTTTACGCCAAAACTCCAGCTGTGGACTTTTCCCCTCGCTTTGCCTTATATATATTTGATGACGTCGGTGATACGGGAATGTACGGCAATGGATACGGGGAAGTTGAATAGCAGTTTTGGTCGTATTCATGCGTGCTACCAGAAGCTGCAGTTAAATGCGCATCTCCCGCACGTCATCGCCTGTAGCGAAAACGTCGAGTGCGCCGCCGGCGAGCGTTTTCAGCCGCAGGATGGGTTCATTTACTTTCTGCTGTCCGGGCAAATCACCCTCGCAGTCAACGACCCTGACAACCTGTTGGGTATTGTGATTGAGCATATGCCGCTGGGCCTGCTTGAGTATTACTGCCCGGCGGTAGAGCTGCTATATCAATGCCTCGACCGCTGTCGTTTTGCCAGAATCAGCGTGGAGGATTTCGAGCGTATCTTCTTTTACTCTTCGCCGGAGTATATGAAAGAACTGACGACCATTCTGGCCTACATGGGCATTTTTGCTCTCGATGCGCACAACGAGCGCGGCAACCTGTCCGGTTTTCAGACCATAAAATCGATGTTATCGCGTTATCTGTACCGTAACGAGATCGATTATGGAAAACGTGAAAGCCTGTCCGCTTTTATTATTAAACGGACCAATCTTTCGCGCAGCTATGTTTATCAGGTTTTAGCGGCGTTAAAAGAAGGCGGTTATATCACGGTGAAAAAAGGTCAACTCATTTCTATCGACCGAAAAATACCGGATAAATTCTGATTAATATGGTCAGTTGTCAGGGCGGTTATGCCCGGCTTGCTGACGCCTGTATAAAGTGAATGTGAAATACGTCACACATTCTGGAGTTATTTTATGACCCTGGATTATATTGCTTTAGCCATCCTGATTGCGGTGGTGCTGATTTTATTTTATGGAATTATCGTGATCCACGATATTCCTTATGAAATAGCCAAAAAAAGAAATCATCCGCACCAGGATGCGATTCATTACGCTGGCTGGGTGAGCTTGTTCACCCTGCACGTGCTGTGGCCGCTGCTGTGGATCTGGGCCACGCTGTGGCGAGAAGACCGCGGCTGGGGAATGCAGCAGTTAAAGACCGACCAGCACGATTTACATCAGCGTCTGGATGCGATGCAGGCGGAATTAAACCGTCTGAAAAATAGCGCCGTCAATCAGGAGGGTAAATAATGGAAACGTTATTACTGCTGTGTTATGCCGCCTTGTGTATCGTGATATTTAAAGTATTCCGTATTCCATTAAATAAATGGACGGTTCCCACTGCGGTATTAGGTGGCGTGATACTGATTGGCATGTTAATCCTCGGTATGAATTATAACTTCCCCTATAGCGAAGTCGGGAAGCAGGTTTATCGCACGGTGCCCATTGTTTCGCAAACCCGCGGTCGAGTCACCAGCGTGCCGGTGAAACCAAATCAGATGCTGCATGAAGGCGACATCTTGTTCACCATCGACCCAACCCCGTTCCAGGCGAAAGTCGACGACCTGACCGCTCAGGTGAAAGCGGCCAGCCAGGATGCGTTGTCGCTGGATGCGGGGTTAACCAGCGCGCAGGCTGATTTAAGCAAAGCGGTCGCCGAGCGCGACCGGGCCCAGCGTGAATACGCCCGCTTCCAGGCAGGTCATGATAAAGGGGCCTTTTCCGATCAGATGGTCGATACCCGTCGCCAGAACTGGAAAGCCTCGCAGGCGGCGGTTGACGCCGCCCGGGCTAAGGTCGCACAGGCGCGTAACGATCTCAATTCGGTGGTGCACGGCGAGAACACCAAAGTCGCTTCGCTGCTGGCGCAGTTGCGTGAGGCGCAATTTAAGCTCGATAACACGGTGGTACGCGCGCCGTCTGACGGCTATGTCAGTACCGTCGGCCTGCGTCCTGGGACCATGTCCACCGCGTTGGGGCTGAAGCCGGTAATGACGTTTGTGCCAACGGATAATGCGAATTCACGTGAATACGTCGCCGCATTCCGTCAGAACGCGCTGCAGCGTTTGCAAAAAGGTGAACAGGCTGAATTACTGTTCCCCTCTATTCCGGGAACCGTATTTAAAGCGCAGGTCGCGGAAGTGCTGCCGGCGATTGGCGAAAGCCAGTTTCAGGGGCAGGGAACGTTGCTGACGGCCAACGATCTGGCGGCGCGCGGCCGAGCGCTGGTGGTATTAAAAGTGACCGACGATCGTCTGGCAAATTATCAGCTGCCGCAGGGCGCGGATGTCGAAGCCGCCGTCTATTCGGAACATTTTGAGCACCTGTCGCTGATAAGAAAGATCCTCATCCGTATGAAAAGCTGGGAAAGCTATCTCTATCTCGATCACTAAAACGACGGAATAGCGGTCAGGCAGTTTTAAGAACTTTTCCTAATGCCAAGCGCAGAAGCTTATGCCATGCTGAATGTGACTCGTAACATAAAGCACGCGTTAAGAGAGGAAAAATATGAAAAAAGCAATGATTGCACTATCCGCTATTCTGGTCGCTTCTCCGGTATTCGCGGCAACCACTACACATGCAACCGATGATACCGTGGCCGCAGCCCACGAAAATGCCAACACGGCAAAAGAAAAACTGCACCAGGCGCAGAATCAGGGCGAAGAGATGAAGCTCAAGTCCAAACATGCTGCTGAAGGGAAAAGCGATAGCGTCGGCAGCCAGATAAGCGAAGGCACGCAGAAAACCTGGAATAAAACCAAAGAAGGCGCCGAGAAGGGCTGGGATAAGACCAAAGAAGGCACTGAGAAAGGCTGGAACGCCACTAAAGAAGGCGCCAGCAAAGGTTGGGATAAAACCAAAGAAGTCAGCGAGAAAGGCTGGGATAAAACCAAGCAAGGCGCTGAAGAGTTAAAGAATAAAGTCTCTGAGTAAAACGGACTCACTGAGAATAAAATGGCCGCGCAAGCGGCCTTTTTTACGTCTGGCGCTCGCTGAATTTATTGTTTGCTGCCTTCCTGATTTAGCCAGGAATAGTCCTGGATAGCTTGCTAATCACTATTTCTCCACATTTGCAGGGTAAAAAAGAAATATATCAGGAGGTGTACTATGAAGAAGATTATTTCTCTGGCGGTTATTTTATCCTGCGTGCTGAGCGCTCAGGCTTTTGCCGATGGCCCAAATGATGACCATCGTCCGGGGCAACAGCAGGTATGGCAGAATGGCCCGAAACAGGGCGACCAAAACGGACGCCACCAGCCGGGCGGTCATGGCGATAACCATCAGGACAACAATGACCACCGCGGCCCGGAGCGTAGCGGTCATGACGATCGTCGCCAGGAACGCCATGAGCAGGATCATTTCGCCTGGAGGGGGAACGATTTCCGTAAAGGCCATCCGGCGCCGGAGCGTTATCGCGGTGATGAATATCGCATCAGTAACTGGAACGAGCGTGGCCTGCCGCGCCCGCCGGAGGGCCATCACTGGTCTTATATCGATGGCAATTACGTGCTGATCGCCGCGGCGACAGGAATCATTACCTCAATACTGGTAAGCGGCGCCCTTGGTCATTAAATAATGATATCAGTGGCATGGCATTCGCGCCGGGTCAGGCTAGCGTCTGACCCGGCTTATTGATGCTAACTTGTACGGACCGCAAAGCCCTACCTTTTATTCAGCTCGTCATCCGGCCAGTATTTATAACCGTTGACCATTGCCTGAGCCGCCAAACCTTTCTCGGTGATTTCATAAACGTTGACTTTTGACGGCAGCGAGGCGGTATCTTTCGCCACGCCGTTGGCCGACGCGCCTATCGGGGCGATGCCGTTGTCGTCATATTTCGCTGCCGCGTTGGCATCCGCGCCGACCATATAGCCTTTAGTAATGAAAGTATTCAAGGCGTCTTTATCGTGGAATACCAGTACGGTGCGCAGCTGTTTCACGCCCATACCCACACCGGCGCCGCCCTGGGCCATTTTCATATAGGTATCTTTGCCGGTGGCGCTATTTTTAACGACGCCGTAACCGCTGCCGAAGCCAAAGACTAATATCTTACTACTGTTGCTGGCGAAGACCGCGTAGCCCTTTGAATGCTGGATATCGCTACGTGCTTCCGGGTACAGGCTATAGAGTTTACTGAGCGTGTTGGTACGCATCTTTTGAATACTGGCGCGTTGCTGGCTGGCGGTGTCGCCCTCAGCGCTGCAGCCTGTCAGCGTCAGCGCGCAGGCAAGTAAAAGTAAATGATATTTCATGGCTGTTTATTTTTATTTAAAACTGAACTAAAGCGGGGATGGTAGAGTAAGTGTTGGCAGGGAACCCATAAAATAAACGTTTATATTTAAATTTTGCCAGTTTTAATGGTTATTGTTCTGCGATTTTTCTGTATTAAAAATATGATGGATGACGTTCCAGCAATTAGAAATGCTACTTGCATAAACTTTGAGCCAGGATAACTTGTTAAGTTCTTAATCTATTCCCGGAGAACGGCATGTCTGATTGTGTAATTCCAGAAATTAAAGCCACGGAAGATGAAATGATTTCTATCCGTCATTATTTACATGCCAATCCGGAATTAAGTCTGGAAGAGTTTAATACCAGCGAGCTGGTTGCCGGTAAGCTGACAGAATGGGGCTATCAGGTGACCCGCGGGCTCGGTAAAACCGGCGTCGTCGGCAGCCTGAGTAAAGGCGATTCGCCGCGCACTATTGGCCTGCGTGCCGACATGGACGCATTACCGATTTATGAAACCACCGATTTACCCTGGGCCAGCACGGTACCTGGAAAAATGCACGCCTGCGGCCATGATGGACATACCACGATTTTGCTCGCGGCGGCGAAATATATCGCCTCGCCGGCCTGCCAGTTTAACGGCACGGTGCATCTGATTTTCCAGCCCGCGGAAGAAGCCATCGGCGGCGCGGATCTGATGATTAAAGATGGCCTGTTTGAGCAGTTCCCCTGCGAACGCATCTTCGGTCTGCACAATATGCCGGGGCTACCGGTTGGCAAGCTGGGCTTCTATGCCGGCAACTTTATGGCCTCGGCGGACACGGTCAAAATCACGATTACCGGCTACGGCGGCCACGGCGCACACCCGGAACGCACCGTCGACCCTATCGTGGCCGGCGCGGCGCTGGTGATGGCGCTGCAGAGCATCGTCGCGCGCAACGTGCCGCCGGGGGAAACGGCGGTCGTCAGCGTGGGGACTTTCCAGGCCGGCATCGCCTCGAACGTGATTCCGGAGAGCGTGGTGATGGAGCTCAGCGTGCGGGCGATGAAACCGGAAATTCGCGATCTGCTGATTAAGCGTATTCAAGAGCTGACCGAGTTTACCGCCAAAAGCTATGGCGCCAGCAGCGAAGTCGAGATTTACGACTCTTACCCGGTATTAACCAACAGTAACGAAGAGACCGATTTCGCCCAGGCGCTGGCGCTGGAAGTCTTTGGCCGCGAAGGGGTGCTGGAGTCGGTATCGCCAATGAACGCCAGCGAAGATTTCGCTTTTATGCTGCGCGAACGTCCGGGCTGCTACTTCCTGCTCGGCAACGGTGAAAAAGGCGAGAAGGGCAGCTGCATGGTGCATAACCCCGGTTATGACTTTAACGATGACATTATCAGCACCGGCGCGACGCTGTTCGCGCGTTTAGTGCAAGCGCACTGCCGTTAATCCCTGGAGAAAATCTCGAATGAAAAAATCACTGCTGTTATGTTTGGCATTAATGGCGTCGACGTCGGCGCTGGCCGCCGGGGCGAAAGAGATCCGTTTTGGCGTTGACCCGACCTTCGCGCCGTTTGAATGGAAAGATCCGCAGGGCAAGCTGGCGGGATTTGATATCGATTTAGGCAACGCGATTTGTCAGCAGCTGCAGGCGAAGTGCGTGTGGGTGGAAAGCAACTTCGACGGCATCATCCCGGCGCTGAAGGCGCGTAAATTCGACGCGATCCTCTCAGGGATGTATATGACCGAAAAACGTAAAGAGCAGATTGCCTTTAGCGATAAGCTGTACAACGGGTCGGTGTTTCTGGTGGCGCGCAAAAATACCCTCAAAGGCAATACGCCAGAGCAGTTGAAGGGGAAAACTATCGGCGTCGAGCAGGGGTCGGCGCAGGAAACTTACGTTAACCAGTACTGGCGGCCGCAGGGGATTAACATTGTCGCCTATCAGGGGGCCGATAGCGTCGTTCGCGACCTTGAATCAGGTCGTCTCGATGGCGCGGTGCTCTCCGGCATGATGGCCGATTATAGCTTCCTGCAGCAGCCGCAGGGCAAGGATTTCGCCTTTGTTGGCGGACAACTGCAGGATAATAAACTGTTTGGCGCCGGGGCGGCGATTGGCCTGCGTCAAGGCGACGATGCGCTGCGCGAAGAGATAAATGGCGCGATTGCGAAAATGCTTGCCGACGGCACCTACAAAAAACTGGCCGGGAAATATTTTAGCTTTGACGTTTATTCCGGGACATAATGTCAGAGTGTACCCTGCGGGCATGGACTGCCCGCCGCAAGATTCCTTTTCTGATTATCCACTCGACATCCTCTTCAGACCCCCTGCGGTTATCTGAGGGAAACAGAATATAAGCTAAGGAGTATCGGCATGATGACACGTCCATTGGGCAAAAGCGGATTTTCCATCGCCCCATTAGTCTTTGGCGGCAACGTCTTTGGCTGGACCATCGATGAGAAAACCAGTTTTGCCATTCTTGATGCTTTTGTTGACCACGGTTTTGATGCTATCGATACGGCGGATGTGTACTCCCGCTGGGCGGAAGGCAATCGGGGCGGTGAATCCGAAACCATTATTGGCCGCTGGCTACAGGCGCGCCCCGGCATACGCGATAAAGTCAAAATCTTCACCAAAGTCGGATCTGATATGGGGCTACCCGGCCATAAAGGGTTGAAAAAAGCCTGGATCCAGCAGGCGATTGATGACTCGTTGCGCCGCCTGAATACGGATTACGTCGACCTCTATTTTGCCCACTGGCCGGATCCTGAAACGCCAATCGATGAAACGTTAGAAGCTTTCCAGGCGCTGCAGCAGGCCGGCAAGGTGCGGGCGATTGGCGCTTCAAACCTCGACGCCGGACAGCTGTCATCGGCGCTGGAAGTGGCGCGTAAAGGCGGCCTTCCGGCCTGGCAGGTGTTGCAGCCGGAATATAACCTCTATCACCGCTCCGCCTTTGAAGGGGCGCTTCGCGATCTCTGCGTCAGCCGCGATATAGGCGTGGTGACCTACTACAGCCTGGCTTCCGGCTTCCTGAGCGGCAAGTATCGCCAGTCGTCCGATTTAGCGCAAAGCCAGCGCGGCAGCGGCATCGCTAAATATCTCAATCCACGCGGAATGCGGATTATTGACACGCTGGTCGCGGTGGCGGAAGAACAGCGCGCGAAGCCTGCAGAAGTGGCGTTAGCGTGGCTGATGAGCCGGGAAGGCGTTACCGCACCGATTGCCAGCGCCACCAGCCTGGCGCAGGTGCAAAGCTTCGCCCGCGCGGCGGCGCTGAACCTCGGCAGCGAACAACTGGCGCGGCTCGACAGCGCCAGCGCCTGAGTCAGTCGCTCTCCCCGGAGGCGGCGCGTTGCGCCTTGTCCGGGCTACCAAATCGCACAGTGCCGTAGCCCCGGTAAGCGGTAGCGCCACCGGGGATTTTGCGGCCACGCAATATTATTCCTGATGGCGGGTGACGTTGAGGATCTTCGCGCTCGCGCCGACCGGGAAATTGCTCAAGGCGCCAAAATCACTGCCCTGATAGCCCATGATCTTGCCATCGGTTCGCATCTGCTGAAGATCGATAAGGATCACCCCCAGCGTAGGAATGATTTTTTCCCGCCAGACGAACAAATAGAGATCCTCAGCCACCTGCACGTAATGGCAGCGATCGACATCCGCCAGCCCCTTTTCCACGCCATCGAGACACTGCCAGGCGTAAAAATTATCGTTGAGATAGATGTGTTCATAACGCTCGGTCGGGCTATAGGTGTACTGATTGCGCATGCCGACCAGCGCGGTGGTAAAGTCAGGCAGCGGTCCCGGCTGGGCATCCAGGCGGGCGAAGACAAATCGCGCCTCGACGGCGGTCAGCGGCAACCCTTGCTCTACCCGGCTGAAGGCGTCCAGCCGCGCGGCGGCTTCGTCAGGTAGCTGGCCGTATACCAGCGTGGCGTTGCGCTGCGTCAGGTTGCATACCGCGCTGATACTGGCGTTATCGCGCTCCGGGTCAAGAAAATCGATAAACAGGATATCGGGGCGCAGGGCGGTTGCCCGCCAGGGCGCGCGTTTGCCGTTCCAGCTAAGCGTTTGTTCATCTTCGATAATCAACTGCTGCGGCTCGCTCCCGGCGGCATAAAAGGTAAAGCGTTCGCCTGTGGGAAGGCTGGCGGTGGCCAGCAGGTTGCCGTGCGGGGCGAAACCATCGGCCAGCGCGCCGACCTGGATAAATACGGCTTCTGAAGTCATATAAGCTCCTGAGTAGAGTGGGGCGCTAAGTAAACGCCAGCGTTGGAACATCGACGATGCTGGACCCGCCATCGGCGACCAGCGTCGCGCCGCTGATGATGGCGGCCTGCGGCGAGCAGAGAAACTGACAGGCCAGGGCTATCTCCTCGGGGCTGGCGGGGCGGCGTAGCGGAACGTCGCGGCACACCCGTTGATAGGCTTCGGTAAGCGACAGCCCGTGTTGCTGCATCAGTGGGATCATCTCTTCATCCGCCATCGGGGTGGTGACCCAGCCGGGACAAATCGCATTGGCGCGGACGCCCTGTGGGCCGTAATCACGGGCGATGGAACGCATCAGGCCAATTAACGCGTGTTTGGCGGTGATATAGCCACAGGCCTGCGGCCCGGCGGCAAGGGAAGCGATGGAGGCGACAAACAGCACATTGCCGCGGTTGGCGATAAGCGAAGGCAGGCAGGCGCGCACGCTGGCGAAAGCGCTGTTTAAATTCGCGTTCAGCGCCTCGCGCCATTGGCGATCGCTGGTATCGGTGGCGGCGCTATTGCCCATGCCGCCGGCGCTGCAGATGAGTACATCAATACCGTGAGTCTGGTCGAGAATCGGCGGTAGCAGCCGTTCCCGCCAGACGTCGCCGTCGGCGGCATCGCCCACCAGCGCCGTCGCACCGGTTTCAACGGCGATCTTGTGTAGCGGCGCTTCACGTCTGCCGGTAATAAACACCCGATCGCCCGCCGCGCTCATCAACCGCGCGCAGGCGGCACCAATCCCGCTTCCGCCGCCGGTAATCACCACGACTCTCGCCATCTGCTCTCTCCTGTAATGGGGTTCAGGATTACCTTAGAAAGCGAGTCTACTTCCGGCTATCGCCCGGAAGAACGATAGCCGGGTTCGTTTATTTGCCCTCGCTCACAGGAATGGCCTGCGGCGCGGGCACCGGCTTCATGGTCGCCGGATCGACCGCCAGATAACGCCCGGTTTTGTTATCGATACCGACGTAATCGATCATCTTGCCCTGCGCTTTGGTGACCATGGTACGTTTGGCGAATGCCTCGTAAGCGTCGCTCATCGTTTTGACCCGATCGGCATGTTGGGCCGCGACGTCATGCGTTTCCAGCGGATCGTCATGCAGGTTAAACAGCTGCCACGGCGCATCGCCGGCGTTGAGGCCGCGAGGTACCAGCCGCCGCAACTTCCATTCGCCATCGACCCAGGCCGCCTGATTATGCAGTTCAACGCCGTAGTTGCCGCGCGGCGGCTGCTGGACTTCACCGGTTAGATAGCGCTTAAAGCTGACGCCAATCATCGGTAACACGGGTTTCTTCGCCAGCGATTTATTGGGATCGATGCCGGCGAATTCATATAGCGTCGGCGCCACGTCGTACACCGCCATCGTTGAGGCGTCAATTTTACCGCGCCGGGTAATGCCGGGACCGGAGATCATAAAGTCGGTATTGATGCCGCCCTGGGCGCTGGTGGTTTTGTGATAGTTGGCGTAGGGGGCATTGCTGACGTTCGCCCAGTGGGGGCCGTAGGAGACAAATGATCCTTTGCGGCCCACGTTGTCATAGCTGTTATCGAACTGCTTCCAGAATTCGGGGGTAGATTCGTAATAAAAACCCTGTGCCGGGTTGGCGCCGTTATCGGTTAAAAACACCAGCAGGGTATTTTTATCGCGCCCGGTTTGTTTCAGCGTCTCTATCAGCGTGCCGATTTGCGCGTCCATATTGGCGATCATCGCCGCATATACCTGCATTACTTTCGCCGTATATTTCTGCTGCTCTGGCGTTAGCGCTTCCCACTCTTTATCCAGCTCCAGATGCGGCAGCGGGGTGTCGTCATGAATGATTCCCAACGCTTTCAGGCGGGCGATGCGCTGGCGGTAGACCTCGGCGTAACCCTGCTCATACTGGCCTTTAAAGCGCTTAATCCACTCGTCCGGCGCCTGCAGGGGGTCATGAGGGGCGGTAAACGCCAGCCAGGCGAAGACCGGCTGCTCCTTCGGCGTCGCTTTAATCCAGCTATTCATCTGGCGGGCGTAAGCTTCGCTGGAGTAAAAATCATCCGGCAGGGAGACGCGCTCGCCATCGCGGGTATAGTAAGTGTGGAACGCCTCGACGGTACCGAGCGGTATCGCGTCGTTAAAGTGGCTGGTGCCGCCGCCCATAAAGGCGAAGGAGTGGTTAAAACCGCGGTCCTTCGGCGTGGCGCCGGGAACAAAACCGAGATGCCATTTGCCGGCCATCAGCGTGTTATAGCCGGCATCTTTAAAGCGCTCGGCCATGGTGGTGACGCGGTCGGTCAGCCGCAGTTCGTAACCCTCTTTGCCAATGGTGCTGTCGTACCACCACATGCCGCCCATCCCGGCCTGCTGGTTACTGTTGCCGGTCAACAGCATCGAACGCGCCGGAGCCGACATCGGTGAGGTGTAATACTGGCTCATGCGGATACTTTGCTCCGCCATGGCCTGCAGGTTAGGGGTGGGGATCTCACCGCCGAAGGGGCTGATATCGGAATAACCCATATCATCGGCGATAATCACGATGACGTTTGGATGCTCATTCTGCGCGCCGTGCGCGCCGCCGGCGAGGATCATGCTGACCGCCGCGGCCATGGCTTTTTTGTTCACGACTGACTCTCCTGTTCATAGTGGGACAACCATCAGGGCAAAGGGCTACGCGGGATGCGCGGCCCCAACAAACGCGGCCCGCCAGGCTTTCAGGCCGTTAAGGTCGCGGGAAAAGGGGCGTACTGGCGCGAGGATTTCGCTAAAGAAACGGTAATAACCGCCGCAGAGGCGGTTGTTGCCAGCGGCGTTGAGATGCGCGGGGCAGCCGCCCTGGCAGACCATTTTTACGGAGCAAGTCTGACATTCGCGGCGCAGGCTTTTTTGCTGGCCGAAAGGGAGCTGAACTGAAGCGTCAACTGCGGCGGCAAGCGTCTGCTCGTCAAGGCGACCCAGCCGATGTTCGGCATTGATCAGATGATCGCAGGCGTAAAGTTGTCCATCCGACTCCATCACCAGATTGCTGCCGCAGCGGGCGCTATGCACGCAGCTGCCGTTGGTATGGGTAAAGTATTGCGCCCATGCCTGTTCGATATTGATGACGAATACCCGCCCCATATCGCAGCGCTTTTGCCACTGTCGCCAGATACCGACCATAAAACGCCCCCAATTATCGGCGCTGAGCTGATAACCCTCGCGCAGCGCCGCGCCTTCGCTCATTAGCGGCTGGAACTGCAGATAGCGCGCGCCAAGCGTGACCATCCGGTCATAAATCGCCCCCGCGTGGGCGGCGATTTCGTTATGCACCACTACCAGCAGATTAAACTCCACCTGATGCTGGTGGAGCAGGGCGATACCGCGCAGCGCAGCCGGCCAGGAAGCCTTCCCGCGTTTATCTGGACGATGGTGGTTTTGCAGTGTTTCGCTACCTTCGAGGCTGACGCCGATAATAAAGCGATGTTCGCGAAACAGCCGGCACCAGGCGTCGTTGATCAGCGTCCCGTTGGTTTGCAGGCTATTGCTGATGGTTACGCCATCAGGGGCGTAGCGCTGCTGCAGGGCGAGCGCTTTTTTATAAAAACTTAGCCCGGCCAGTAGCGGCTCGCCGCCCTGCCAGACAAAGTTGATTTCCCGCGCGCTGGCGGGCTGGGCGGCAATATAGCGGCGGATAAACTGCTCCAGCCGCGCCTCGTCCATCTTCCTGACCGGCGTTTCATCCTGCGGGTAGTAGCAGTAGCGGCAGGCGAGATTACAGGCAGGGCCAATCGGTTTCATCAGAATATGAAACGGCAGCGATGAGCGCGGTTCGACGGCCAGCGGAATTTGCTGCTGGCGTAAGGCGGCGATATTCAGCATCGGCTTATCCTCTATTAATTGCTGGCCTGGGGCGGCGTATTTGGGCAATAGCAAGTCAGGCGTAATCCGTTGATTAAGCCGCGGCGTTAAATTATCGACATCCTTTTTAGGGTATAAATGAAAAAATGCAAAAAACTATCGTTCTTAAGGATGAGATCGGACCTGCCAATATAAGGGTTTTTAATCCTTGCCGGAAAATAACGCGTGGTGTTAATAACTTTTGTTTATGTTTTAACGCCGCTACGTTAACAGATAGCAGGGTGATTTTTAAATGCTTTAAATAACAATGCATTGATGAAAAGTTTGTAATGGATATCACATTGTTAACATGTTAATGATTGTGTTACTTAAATGTGAAATGTATGCTTCATCTTACTCTGGTAATCCGCGTGTTACGCACCACCACCTTGACGGGGGGAAATATCATGTCTGCTTTATTAAAAGCCAGTCGTAATGATGCGATAATAGCCCGTTGTTTACAGACTATTTCACAGTTAATTCCACTGTCTTCAGCGGTTTTTTATCGAGTAAATAATCGTTTAAAACCTGAAAACTATATATTGCATAATATTTCGGATAATACACACCAACAATATCTGGAAAGCTTCCAGCCGTTGGATCCGCACCTGCCGGCGCACTTTAGCCACCAGAGCACGACCATGGCGGCGATGACGCCGCGACTCTGTGACCGTAACCGGCACTACTACCATGAATTTATGTTGCCGAATAACGTACGCGACATGACCGAAATCTTTATTCGCCGCGAACGGCGGATCGTTGCCGGTATCTCGCTGATGCGCGACGTGCCTTTTTCCAGCGAAGAACGGCTGCGGGCCCAGGCGGTACTGCCGCTGGTGGAACTGGCTATTCGCGATTTCCTGCAGGAAGAGGATGAACTCCCCGCCATCCTGACAGCCAAAGAGCGCGAAATCGTCGGCATGGTGCGTGAAGGCGCCAGCAACAAGCTGATTGCCCGCCAGCTGGATATCTCGCTCTCAACGGTGAAAACCCATCTGCGCAATATTTTCGCCAAGACTGAAGTCGTCAACCGGACTGAACTCGTTTCCCGAACCTGGATGCCTGCCGCTCAGCGTACGCTGCATCTGTAATCTGACTATCGCATCCCGCGCGCGCCGTGGCAGCACGGCGTTTTCCTGATGCCTGAGGGTATCACTCCCTGGATAACCGTCCGGGGGGAGGCTTTTTTGACTGGAGCACGCCCTACGATGTCGAGTACACCTTTTTCTGATAATACTCTTTCGCGGCCTGGCAGGCTGGTGGTGTCGCTGCGTTTGCTGGCGGCGATTGTTATTTTCGCCGCCCTTGCGCCGGGGATTTTAATGACCGCGCCGGCGGTGGCGGCGCAACTGGGCAGCGAATGGCACCTTAAACCCGGACAGATCGGTTGGTTGTTTTCGGCGGAGCTCGGCGCGATGAGCCTGGCGACGCTCCCGGCGTGGTGGTGGATGAGCCGCCTCGACTGGCGTCGGGTCGCGCTCGTTGCCTGTGCGGTATTTCTGCTCGCTAACCTTGCCTCGGCGGCGGTAACCCAGTATTCGTCGCTGCTGGCGGTACGCTTTATTGCTTCCCTGGCGGGAGGCACGCTGATGATCTTGTGCATCAGCTGCGCGGCGGGAACGCCGAATCCATCACGGGTGTACGCATTCTGGGTACTGGGGCAACTGCTGTTAGGCATGCTTGGCCTGCTGGTGTTGCCCGGCCTGTTCGTGACCTTTGGCCTGAAGGTCGTTTATCTGATTCTTGCCGCCATCATGCTCTGCTGTTTGCCGCTGGTTTCCGCCTTCCCGTCGTGTTTTCAAGTGCAATCGGCTTCCCATCGCCAGCCGTCTGCGGCGTCGTGGCGAAAGGCGCTGGCGGTGCTGGCGGTTCTCACCTTCTATATCAGCCTCAGCGCCGTATGGACCTTTATCGGCACCATCGGCAGCGGGGCGGGGTTGAGTCCGACACAGGTCGGTCTGGTGCTGGCGGCGGCGACGGTGTTCGGCATTATCGGCGCCGGCGGCGCGGCGCTGCGCGGTACCCAACGTCCGGACCGGCTGGCGGTGTGGCTGGGATACGCGCTGCTGATCGCCAGCGTGCTGTTACTGACAGGTCATCCGCTGCTGGTGCGTTACGCCATCGCGGCGCTGCTGTTTAAGTTCACCTGGACTTTCGTGCTGCCCTTTATCCTCGCTCGCGTGGCCGCGCTCGATAACAACGGCCGGTTGATGAACAGCATCAATCTGGTGATCGGCGGCGGAATGGCCGCCGGTCCGGCGATCGCGGGGGCCTTACTGCAACACTTCGCCAGCGCCAATCCGCTGCTGGCGGCGGCAGGCGCCTGCGCGCTGCTGTCGCTGATTTTGATTGCGGCGGCGTCGTCCGCCGGGAAAGGTTTAGCCAACGGGAGGATAGAGTGAAAAGAAAAACCGGTTTCTTCTTTGATGAACGTTGTTTCTGGCACAGTACCGGCCTGCACGCGGTAACGCTGCCGGTCGGTGGTTGGGTACAGCCGCCTGCCGGCGGCGGCCATGCCGAGTCGCCGGAGACCAAACGGCGGATGAAAAACCTGATGGACGTCTCCGGGCTGACGCCGCAGCTGGAACTACGCAGCGCGGCGGCGGCGAGCCTGGAAGACCTGCGGCGGATCCATCCCGATAGCTATCTTGAGCGCTTTAAGGCAATCAGCGATAACGGCGGCGGCATGCTCGGCAAAGAGGCGCCGCTGGGGCCGGGGAGTTATGAAATCGCCTGCCTTTCCGCCGGGCTGGCCTGCGCCGCCGTCGAGGCGGTGCTTAAGGGCGAACTGGATAACGCCTATTCGCTGTCGCGGCCGCCAGGACACCACTGCCTGCCGGATCAGTCGATGGGGTTTTGTTTCCTCGCCAATATTCCCATTGCCGTTGAACGGGCGAAAGCGTTGCTGGGGCTCGGCAAGGTAGCGATTATTGACTGGGACGTTCACCACGGTAACGGTACGCAGCATATCTATCTGCAGCGCGATGACGTGCTGACTATCTCATTGCATCAGGACGGCTGCTTCCCGCCGGGCTACTCCGGCGAGGACGATCGCGGCGTTGGCGCCGGCGAAGGTTACAATATCAATATTCCGCTGCTGGCCGGGGCGGGCGACGACAGCTGGCGCTATGCGCTGGAAACTATCGTCATTCCCGCGCTGGCGCGTTTTGAGCCGGAACTGATTATTATCGCCTGCGGCTATGACGCCAACGCGATGGATCCACTGGCGCGGATGCAGCTACATAGCGACAGCTTTCGGGCGATGACCGAACAGGTCCAGCAGGCGGCGGATCGCCTGTGCGGCGGCAAACTGGTGATGGTGCACGAAGGCGGCTATGCCGAATCCTACGTGCCGTTCTGCGGCCTGGCGGTGATGGAAACGCTGAGCGGCGTGCGCACCGAGGTTCAGGATCCGCTGCTGGAATTTATTCAGCAGCAGCAGCCGCGCGCCGCGTTCGCGCAGTTCCAGCGCCAGGCTATCGATCGACTGGCGCAGCAGTTCGGTCTGCTATAAACCACCTCAGCTTCCCCGCTGTGATGGCGGAGAAGGGCAAGACGCAATGTGGCTCAAAAGTCCCGGTTTGGGACTTTTTTCTTTACCTGGTTCCGAATTGGGACTAATATCCGTCCATGAAGATAATCTCAGTGAAAGTACTCAGGGATTTCTGGGCGGAGAATCCCGACGCGGAACAACCGCTAAAGGCTTGGGTGGACGAGGCAATAAAGGCTGACTGGAAAACCCCGGCGGAGATCAAGGACCAATACCGCAGCGCAAGCATATTGAAAAATAAGCGGGTGGTATTCAACATAAAGGGAAATGATTATCGGTTAATTGTAGCTGTTGCTTATCTGCGGGGATGGATGTTCGTTAAGTTTATCGGAACGCATAAGGAATATGACGTGATAAACGCTGAGACGATAGAGAGGAAGTAAATGATGAATGTTAAGCCTATCCGCACTGAACAAGATTACGAAGCCGCGTTAAGCGCGGTTGAACCTTTTTTTGATAATGAACCAGCGCCTGATACGCCAGAGGGCGATTTTTTTGAGGTGATGTGCTTGCTCATTGAAGAGTATGAGAAAAGGCACTATCCCATCGAGCCGCCCACCCCCATTGAAGCCATAAAATTTCGCATGGAGCAGCAGGGGCTTACCGTAAAAGATCTGGAACCGGCGATTGGTAAATCTAATCGCGTTTATGAAATTCTCAATGGCACGCGCAACCTGACGCTCCCGATGATTCGCCGGCTTCATGCACAGTTCGGCATTCCTCTGGAGAGTCTGATCGGTGCGTGATGTCATGGCCATAAGCTCTTAATCATTGGTTTTTTCAATCATCCACTGACTTACCGCCTGATTAATCATCGCCAGCACGCTGAGCAGCAGCATCCGCTGCTGCGCTTCGAGCTTCAGATAACGGCGCAGCGGCGGCATTTTGCAGACCACTTCGCTGGCGGCCCAGGGTTCAATGCAGCAGCGCCAGTCGCGACCGTCAAAGGTCAACGAAAAGCGGCGGTAGTCCAGCTCGCTTAAGGTCTGCTGAAGATTAGGAAAACCGTTGAGATAGCCGGCGAGTTCCGCGCTCTCTTTACCGCCGATAAAGCGGACTGGCTGACGTTTCAGCCAGCCGGATTGGTGAGCGCGGATCTTACCGCGAGCGGGCCGGGTAACCGGCCCCTCGACGACAAACTCGCAGCTGTGAATGCTGGCCATAAATAGTCGCTTCTGACGCACCCTGTAGGTGACGAAGGTGGCGTCGTCCAAGCGCAACATCGCGCTGCTTTCGCTGAGTTTTTCGCTCGGCCAGCCCGCTAAATCGCGCTGCACCGCGTTCATTAATGGCGTTTCAAACCAGGGGACGGAGGGCATCAGGCGTCATCTCCCCGCGGGTCTGTTTCTCATAGTTGCCGATAGCGCGCTCGACCACCTCTTCTACCGCCAGCGGCTTGAACGGATTAACGCGTTGTACGCACAGCGTCCAGAACAGGGCATAGGCGGCGGTCAGGCCGAGCATAATCCCGAACGGCACCAGCACCTCGCGGCTGTCCATCCCCGGTGGGGTAATATTCACGATAGCGATGATAATCCCGACGCTGGAGATAATCTGCGGTAGCGGGAACCACGGCGAGCGGTAGGCGCGCGGTAGGTCCGGGCGGCGAATGCGCAGCATCACCACCGACAGCGTCACCAACAGATAGGCCACGCCCCAGGCGCAGACCGCGGCGAGGATCAGCGGCACGATGCGGTCCAGATCGCCGTTCAGGTACCAGGCGTGCAGGCAGGGGATGGCCACGCCGATGGCAATCGCGATCACCGGCGTTTTGAAGCGCGGATGCAGCCAGGTAAGAAAACGCGGCAGCGCGCCGTCCAGCGCCATACCGTAAATAATACGTGGCACCGCGGCCATCAAGGTATTAATCGTGGCGCAGCCCGCCAGCAGCAGGCCGACTCCGAGCCAATACTGGCCGGCGTGGCCCATCACCCGCTCGGCGAAGGCCGGGATAGCCATCGGCGTGTCCAGCAGATGGACGTTATTCGCCGCATCGACCACCACGTTTTCCACCTGGCGGTTAATCGCCGCGCCGTAGATAAACATGCAGCTGGCGACGCCCAGCAGACCCAGCGCCATCGCCCGAGGAATGGTGCGGTGGGCTTTTTTGATTTCCGGCGCCATCGGCGTCACCAGTTCGCAGCCGACGAACATAAACATCGCCATGCCGATATAGCCGAACAGGCCGGAGATATCGCTAACGTTCAGCGGCGTGCCGAACCAGCCGGAAAGGTGAGTCACCGGCGCCATAAAAATGCCGCACAGGCCGAAAATGGTCAGCGTCGTCCACATGCCAAAGGTAAGCACCACTTCGACCTTGCCGAAAATTTCCACGCCAATGGCGTTGAGCAGGCCGAAAATGACCACCATACCGACGCCCACCATCCAGGTGTTTTGATGGGCGGCCATCTGCGCGTTGACCGATTCGAAGTTCACCAGCGCCATAATGCCGGCGAGAATGGTCTCCGCGGTGCCGGCGAAGATATGGACGATAAGATAGGCGCACAGCGCGCCGGTAATGGCGAAGAAGCGGCCCATACCGCAGGAGATATAGTCGTACACCGAACCGGTGGTGGGGATTAACGTCGCGGCTTCGGCGAAGGTAGTGACCTGCGCCTGCATCATAATAAAAGCCAGCAGTACCGCCAGCGCGAAGGTGTCGCCGCCCATGCCAAATCCGCTGGTGACCGTCAGGATCACCGGGCTTGCCATAATCAGCCCAACCGAGCTGGCGAGGGTCGTCGGAAAGCCGACGACGCCGCGTTCAAGATGGCTGGCGAGTCTGTTACTAAACATAGTCAACCTCTGCACAATGTAGGGGAGGGCAGGGAATAGCCAGCGCCACTCCCGGATAGTCATAATTTAGGCGGGCATCCTGCTCAACGAATATCGTCCGGAAGGTGGAGAGCAACGGGTGAATCTGTGACGTAGTCCATGAATGTGGCGACTGATAAACAAGATGGCCCCGGAAACCGGGGCCATCTGTCTTGCCACGTTGCGCGTATTTCTGCCGGGTGGCGGCTAGCGCCTTACCCGGCCTACGGTCCGTGCGGCCTGCCTTTAATTTGGCCTCAAAACCCCGGTGGCGCTGCCGCTTACCGGGGCTACAGCGCTGTGCGATTTGGTAGCCCGGAGAAGGCGCAATGCGTCGCCGGGCATTATCAGCGTGTTAGCGCGTCTCAACGTTCGCCAGATAGTGTTTGACGAAACGCGGGGTGAGAATTTTCCACTCCACTTCGGTGCCTTGTTTGACAAACCAGCTGTCGCCCGGCGCGAAGCGCTGCGGCTCGCCGCCGGCGACGGTCAGTTCTACTTCGCCCTCCAGCACGGTGGCGTGTTCGGTAAATGGATAGGTCATGGTGAAGCTCCCTTCGGTGGACGAAAACAGTCCGCAGGTAAAGGCGTCCTGCGGCTCGCCATATATCATCGCGCCCGCTACCTGCGGGTCGCCGGCGGTCGGCGTCGCGCCGAGCAGACTTACGCTGCCGATCGGCTGCAGTTCAGGTACCGGTTGTTCGAGTTTAAAAGCGTACATTGCGTTCTCCTGATTAACTCCGGCCTTTCCAGAAACCGGCGGTTTGATGCATCAGTTTTCCGGCGGTGACTAATAACAGACGCAGGCTGTCACGGCCGTGGATGGTCGCGTGGGGAATGCTGCTTAGCAGGCGATAGCGGTCGGAACCGCCATTGATCCCTTCGGCGAGGATTTTGCACACGATGTGCGAGGGGGTGACGCCGAAGCCGGAGTACCCCTGGACGTAAAAGACGTTGTTATGGTCGCGTAAGGTGCCGATCTGCGGGAACAGGTTGGCGCTGCAGGCCATCGGCCCGCCCCAGGCGAAGTCGATCTTCACATCTTTCAGGTACGGGAAGACCTCCGCCAGCAGCGTACGATTCCAGGCGGCGAAATCGTTCGGCGTATATTCCACGAAGCGGGTAGCGCTGCCGAACAGCAGGCGGTTTTCGCGGGTGACGCGGTAGTAGTTAATCACCGGGCGAATATCGCTGAAGGCGCCGCGCAGCGGGCTGATGCGCTCGATCAGTTCATCGGAGAGCGGCTCGGTCGATACCTGATAAGAGTAAGTGACCAGCGTTTTGTTGTAGATCTCCGGCTCCATATTGTTGAGGAAGCTGTCGCAGGCCCACAGCAGTTTGGCGGCTTTAACGCTGCCCATCGCGGTGCGCACCCGTACCTGTTTGCCGTAATTCACTTCCACTACCGGCGAGGATTCGAAAATCTTCACCCCCAGAGAATGCGCGGCCTGCGCCGAACCAAGCAGCATATTGAGCGAATGGATCTGTCCGCCGCCCATATGTTTCAGCGCGCCGCAGTAGACCTCGGAGCCGACCACCTGCTGTACCTCTTTGCCGGTATACAGTTCGATATCTTCATCCGGGGTGGCGGCTTTAAACTCCTTCTCCCACTGGCGTAGCGTTTTGAGCTGCCGCTGGTTATAGGCCAGGTAGCCGTAGCCGGGGACGAAATCGGCGTCGATGTTGTATTTGCGGATGCGTTCGCGAATGATGCCCGCGCCGAGGTTGGCGATTTTAAATAGCGTCTCCAGCCCCTCTTTGCCGACGTGTTTTTTCACCGCTTCGATATCGTGGCCGATCCCGGCCATCACCTGGCCGCCGTTGCGCCCGGTGCCGCCATAGCCAAGATGGCGCGCTTCCAGCACCACCACGTTGGTGATCCCCTGTTCCGCCAGCTCCAGCGCGGTGTTAATACCGGAAAAGCCGCCGCCGATAATCACCACATCGGCTTCGATATCTTCCCGCAGCGCCGGAAAATGGAGCTGGTATTTCTTCGTCGCGCCGTAGTAGTTCAGCGCATCGATTTTAATATTCATCGCGTTACCCTGTCGTCTTGCCTGGCTCAATGTCCTCATCACAGCACGCCGCGCGGGCGTTGAATATCGTCCGGAAGAATGACGTTCTTTAGAACGATGGGCGGCGCGGCGCAACCGTGCTGTGATGGGCTAACTTTGCTAAAAAACGGGTGCTGACGATGAGCGAGATAACCATACTGGCGGAAGTGACCGCCTTTTTACGCCAGCCGCACGGGCAGTTTATTGCCGGCCATCGTGAGGCGGGCAACGGCGCGCCGTTCGCTGTGATAAACCCGGCGACCGGAGAGTCAATCGCCGAAGTCACGGCGGCGGATGTCGGCCAGGCGGACCGCGCAATGGAGAGCGCCCGCCTGGCGTTTAATCAGTGGCGCGAGATGCCGACGCTGGCCCGCGGCGCGCTGCTGCTAAAGCTGGCGGACACGCTGGCAGAGCATCGCGAAGAGCTGGCGCAGCTGGAAAGCCTCTGCTCCGGTAAGACCATCACCCTGGCGCGGATGCTCGAACTGGATCAGTCGGTAGCGTTTTTGCGCTACTTCGCCGGCTGGGCGGGGAAAATCACCGGAGAAACCCTGGATGTGTCACTGCCGTCGATGGCCGGGGAAAGATATACCGCCTTTACCCGCCGCCAGCCGTTGGGCGTGGTGGTCGGCATCGTGCCGTGGAACTTCTCGATTATGATTGCCATCTGGAAGATGGCGGCGGCGCTGGTCTGCGGCTGCACTATCGTCCTCAAGCCGAGCGAGTATACGCCGCTGACGCTGCTGCGGGTGGCGGAACTGGCGAAGGCAGCCGGTATTCCGGATGGCGTGATTAACGTGGTCAACGGCGCCGGCGGCGAAATCGCCCAACGCCTTATCACGCATTCGGCCTGCGCCAAAGTGAGCTTCACCGGCTCGGTGGCGACCGGGGAAAAAGTCCAGCAGTCGGCCAGTGCGTCAGGTAAACGGGTTACGCTGGAGCTGGGCGGTAAAAACGCCGCGCTGTTCCTCGATGACCTGCCGCCAGAGGCCATGGTGAACGGCATTATCGAAGCCGGTTACCTCAACCAGGGGCAGATTTGCGCCGCCGCTGAGCGCTTTTATCTGCCGCAGGGAAAACTGGATGCGGTGCTGGCGCTGCTGAAAGACAAGCTCAGCGCTTTCGCCCCGGGGTCCCCGCTGGATGAACAAACGCTGATGGGGCCGCTGGCTAACCGCCAGCAGTATGACAAAGTCTTGCGTCTCATTCAGACCGCGCGCGAAGAGGGTGATACCATCGTTTGCGGCGGCGAAGCGCTGCCCGGCGAGGGCTATTTCCTGCAGCCGACGGCGGTTAAGGTGCGCAGCGAAGAGAGCACCCTGATGCGCGAGGAGACCTTCGGCCCAGTATGCAGCTTTATTGGCTATCGCAGCGAAGAAGAAGCGCTGGCCCGAATTAATGCTTCCCCATTTGGACTGGCGGCCAGCGTCTGGTCGGATAATATCCGCCAGGCGCTGCGCTACTCGCAGGCCATTGACGCCGGGATCGTATGGGTCAACATGCATACCTTCCTCGACCCGGCAGTGCCGTTCGGCGGCATGAAAGGATCGGGTATTGGCCGTGAGTTTGGTAGCGCGTTTATTGATGATTATACCGAACTTAAATCAGTGATGATGCGTTATTAAAATACAGGAATATCGGCATGCCGCTAATCACTATTAATTAATGAAAGATAAGACTTGCTGGTTATTATTATCTAACCCACCGCCAGGCCGCTAAATAATAATTTAGTGGCCTTTTTATTTACCTCGAATATGCGTGCAAGGAAATTGCCTGAAAACTTGTACAATAATATCCCGATTAAAAATTGCCGCCAATTAAATTTGCGATTACCAATATGCATCCCGTAATCATCTAATGGATGACTGGCATTTTATTGTTTGAATTATTGTTAACTAAAAATTATCTGAGAGTTTTTAATTAACATTTAATTAATTATTTTGGAGTTCACCTTGACTACGCCATTAAAAGAGATCGTTATTGTCGGCGGCGGCGCCGGCGGGCTGGAGCTAGCGACCCAACTGGGACGTAAATTAGGGCGTCGGCGGAAAGCGAATATTATCCTTGTCGACCGCAGCCAGAGTCATCTGTGGAAACCGCTGTTGCATGAAGTCGCCACCGGTTCGCTGGATGAAGGCGTGGATGCGTTGAGTTTCCTCGCCCATGCCAGCAAACACCACTTTTCCTTCCAGCACGGTTCGGTAATGGATATCGATCGGCAGGATAAGACTATTACTATCGCCGCGCTGCGGGATGAGCAGGGAGAAATGCTGGTGCCGGAACGCAAGTTGCGCTGGGATACGCTGGTGATGGCGCTGGGCAGTACGTCGAACGATTTTAATACGCCAGGGGTAAAAGAACACTGTATTTTCCTCGACAGCGCTGAGCAGGCAATAGTATTTCATCAGCAAATGCTGAACCAATTTCTGCGCTATTCCGCCGACCCGCAGACCACCGGTAAGGTCAATATTGCCATTGTTGGCGGTGGCGCTACCGGCGTTGAATTATCTGCCGAATTACATAATGCGGTAAAAGAACTGCGCAGCTACGGTTATAAAGAACTGACCAACGAAGCGTTAAATGTCAGCCTGATAGAGGCCGGCGACGGTATTTTGCCCGCGCTGCCAAAACGGATTTCCCGCGCCGCGCACGAAAAGCTGCGTAAACTTGGCGTGAATGTGATGACCAATACCACGATCACCGGCGTTGAGGAGCGTGGATTGCATACTAAAGATGGCCAGTTTATCGAGGCGAGTTTAATTGTCTGGGCGGCGGGGATCAAAGCGCCGGACTTCATGAAGGATATTGCCGGGCTGGAGACCAACCGTATCAATCAGCTGGTGGTGACCCCGACGCTGCAGACGACGCGCGACGCTGATATTTTTGCTTTCGGCGACTGCGCGGCGTGCCCGCGTCCGGAAGGCGGATTCATCCCGCCGCGCGGCCAGGCGGCGCATCAAATGGCGCTCTTCACCGCCGACAATATTATCGCCCGCATGAAGGGACATAAGTTGAAATCGTTCTCCTATCGCGATCGCGGTTCGCTGGTTTCGCTCTCCGGCTACACGACCTTTGGCAGCATCATGGGGCATCTACCGATCGGCCCGATGATGGTCGAAGGCCGTATTGCGCGGATGGTTTACGATTCGCTGTATCGGATGCACCAGGTGACGCTGCACGGTTATTTTAAAACCGGCCTGATGATGTTGTCCGGCGGGATTAACCGGATTATTCGCCCGCGCCTGAAATTGCATTAAGCGTGCTAAGCCGCCCTTCGCAAGAAGCGTGCGGCATAGCCTCCTGTCGCCCGGATAAGGCGTAGTGCGCCGCTATCCGGGTATGTATCGATCCCGAAGTTTCTTTCTTCCCCTATCAATCCGCTATTCCACGTTAAATAATCAGCAGATTATCTTTTTTGCCCGCCGGGGGTTGCCTGATTCCTGATAATGCGTATAGTTCTCATTCTCTTTTTTGTTCGCAGGCTAAGCAGGGATCGATCTGCGCCAGTGAGTCGTTCACAAGGAACAGCAAAGGCGTAGGGTGACGCAAAGACAGCAGGCCGGAAACACATAATATCGGCCACTGCGCGACCACCGGGTCATTGATTTTTTATAGGGTTGTTCCAATGAAATACACTCTTCCTGCGTTGGCGCTGGCCATCAGCGCGACGTTAGGCGGCTGCGCGACTCACCATTCCGCTGCCGTTGCGCAACCGGTTGTTAACTCTCCTGCGGCTAACGTGGCGCAACCGCTGCAGCGCCAGCTAGCGGAAGGGTTGTACGAGATGGCGCTAAGCCCGCAGGGCGATGCGCTGTACGTCGCCAGCGCCGAAGGCTTTAAAGATGTGCAGGGCGGGGCGGTTTACAAGCTGGATCCGCAAACCCTTAATACCATCGGCCTGACGCATACCGATCTGAAAAACTTCGCTTTGCAACTCTCTGCGGATGGTAAAACGCTATACGTCAGCAATTCGCTTGACGGCGGCATCAGCGCTATCGACACCGCCACCGGCAAGGTAAAAAACCGCCTGCTGTTCAGCGAGCGCAATGAAAAAGGGCTCCCCTATGGGGCGCGTCAGCTGCTGCTGCTAAATAATACCCTCTACGTTGGCGCAGTCGCCGACCCGGCGCAAATCTGGGTGGTTGACGCCACTACCATGAAGCTGAAAACGCGGATTAAAAACACCGGTAAATGGATGACCGGCCTGCACTATTCTGCACAAACCGGGCGCGTATACGCCGCCAACGGCAGCGGTGAAATTCTGGTGATCAACCCGCGTAACCAACGCATTGAACAGCGCTGGAAGCCGCTGGGCGACAAGCCGGCGCTGCTGCTTAATATGGCCGAAGATAGCGACACCGGTCGTCTGTTCGTGACCGATAACTCGAAAGCGAAAACCACCCTGGTGTTGGATATCCACAGTGGCAGACTGCTTAAACAGCTCGAGGTCGGTGATTCGCTGGCGGTGCAGTTCAATGGGAAACGCCACGAAATTTATATTTCACAGCGTGAATCCGGCAAGGTTATCAGCCTTGACGCCAGCCGCTACACGCTGAAGAAAAGCTGGGCGCTGCCGGCCAATCCCAACAGCCTGCTGCTTTCCGCCGATGGTCAGACGCTGTTTGTCACCGTCAAACAGCCCTTCAATAAAGACCACTCCACTAAAGGCCCGGACAGCGTCGTACGTATCGACCTGAACGCGCAATAAAAATAACTGGCCCGGCGACGGGTCCTTTGATCCATTTATCCTCATCCATGGGGCAAATTATGCACACCACGCACTATTCATCCTTCCCGCTGCGTAAAACGCTGTTGGCCTTAGCCATCGGCGCCGCCAGTCAAACGGCGATGGCCGCTGACGCTGCCGCCGCGGAGCAGCCTGGCGAAGAGACCATCATCGTCGAGGCTAACGAAAACGGCGATTTTAAATCCGGCGGCGACCTGGTGGTACCGGCATTCCTCGACGGCCAGATCGCCCACGGCGGCCGTCTGGGGATGCTTGGCGAACAAAAAGCGATGGACGTCCCGTTTAACGTCATCGGCTATACCTCGAAGCTGATTCAGGACCAGCAGGCGAAAACTATCGCCGATGTCGTCAGCAACGACGCAGGCGTGCAGGCCGTACAGGGCTACGGAAACTTCGCCGAGACCTATCGAATCCGCGGGTTTAAGCTCGATGGCGATGACATGACCATGGGCGGTCTGGCGGGCGTGGTGCCGCGTCAGGTGATGGACACTCAGATGCTGGAGCGCGTTGAAATTTTCAAAGGGGCTAACAGCCTGCTTAACGGCGCGGCCAGCAGCGGCGTCGGCGGGATGATTAACCTCGAGCCGAAACGGGCGGAAGATCTGCCGACCGCACGTGTTGGCGTCGACTATACCTCTGATTCGCAGGTTGGCGGTACCCTCGACCTGGGACGCCGTTTCGGCGATAATAACCAGTTCGGTGCCCGGGTCAACCTGGTGCATCGCGAGGGCGAAGGCGCTATCGATAACGATAAACGCCGTACCACGCTGGCTTCGCTGGGGCTTGATTACCGTGGCGATCGTTTCCGCTCCTCGCTCGATTTCGGCTATCAGAAGAAAACGTTCCACGGCGGTACGATGGGCGTCAATATCAGCGGCGTAGATTTCATCCCGGCGCTGCCGGACAACAGCAAAAACTACAGCCAGAAGTGGGGCTATAGCGATATTGAAAGCGAGTTCGGCATGGCGAAGGCGGAATATGACCTGAGCGATAGCTGGACGGTATACAGCGCCCTCGGCGGTCAGCATTCGCATGAAATCGGCACCTACAGCGCGCCGAAGCTGCTCAATAAAAACGGCGATGCAACGGTTGGCCGCCTTGATACTAACCGCATCATCGACGCGATCAGCGGCATGGGCGGGGTACGCGGCGATTTCAATACCGGCGCGATTTCGCATAAGGTGAATCTCGGCTATGCGGCGCAGGTGCATACCGATGCGACCGCCTGGCGGATGTCGGCGAAGAATCCGACCACCAATATCTATGACAACCACGATGTGGCAATGCCGGATAACGCCTATTTTGGCGGCAACTACCACGATCCGCTGGTCACCTCGCGCAGCCGTACGCAGGGCTGGCTGCTGAGCGACACTCTCGGCTTCTTTAACGATAAGGTGCTGTTTACCGCGGCTGCTCGTCATCAGAAAGTGGTCGTGCGCAACTACAGCAACGCCACCGGACTGGAAGATACCTCTTCGCGTTATACCCAAAGCCGCTGGATGCCGACGTTTGGCTTGGTGTACAAGCCGTGGGAGCAGCTGTCGCTGTATGCTAACCATACCGAAGCGCTGCAGCCGGGCTCTGTGGCGCCGACTACGGCGGCCAATGCCGGGCAGAGTACCGGGATCGCGCACTCGAAGCAGGACGAAGTGGGCGTCAAGATCGACTACGGAACGATCGGCGGATCGCTGGCGCTGTTTGAAATCAAAAAACCGAACGCCATTTCCGATACCTCTGGCAATTACGGCCTCGACGGCGAGCAGCGTAACCGCGGCGTAGAGATGAACGTCTTCGGCGAGCCGATGCTGGGGCTGCGTCTTAACGCCAGTACGGTGTGGCTGGATGCCAAACAGACTAAAACCGCTAAAGGCGCAACCGATGGTAAAGATGCCATCGGGGTGGCTAATTTCTACGCGGTGCTCGGTGCCGAGTATGATATTAAGCCGGTGGAAGGCCTGACCGCGACAGCGCGTGTCAATCATAGCGGCTCGCAGTATGCCGATGCGGCCAACACCAAGAAGCTGGATAGCTACACCACCCTGGATTTAGGCCTGCGCTATCGTATGCGCCTGAACTCCGACCAGAACGAAATGACCTGGCGCATCGGGGTGACCAACGTGACCAACGAGAAGTACTGGTCCGGCATTGACGATACCGGAACCTATCTGTTCGAAGGCGATCCGCGTACCGTTCGCGTCTCAATGAGCTACGACTTCTAACGCTAAAAAAGCGGGGCGGGCGGCTGATGCTTGCCCCGTGCAACTTGCGACAATCCCCCCTAAGTGATAAAAGGTGCCCCTTCACAAAAACACACAGGGGAACGACGTGAAAGACGCGTCAACGTCGTCGGATGCCGTGGAAGAGAGCGGCCCGACGCTTCATCGCGGTTTACAGAACCGACATATTCAACTTATCGCCCTTGGCGGCGCGATTGGCACCGGCCTGTTTCTTGGCATTGGTCCCGCGATTCAAATGGCTGGCCCGGCGGTATTACTGGGTTACGCCGTGGCCGGTATTGTGGCTTTTCTGATTATGCGCCAGCTTGGCGAGATGGTGGTGGAAGAGCCGGTATCTGGCTCTTTTGCCCACTTTGCCTATAAATACTGGGGCCCGTTCGCCGGCTTTCTCTCTGGCTGGAACTACTGGGTGATGTTCGTGCTGGTAGGGATGGCGGAACTAACCGCCGCCGGGATTTATATGCAGTACTGGCTCCCTGATGTTCCCACCTGGGTTTGGGCGGCGGCCTTCTTCATCATTATTAACGCCGTCAACCTGGTCAACGTACGTCTGTATGGCGAAGCGGAATTCTGGTTCGCGCTGATTAAAGTGCTGGCGATTATCGGCATGATCGCCTTTGGCCTGTGGATGCTGTTTGGCGGTCACGGCGGCAGTAAAGCTGGTTTTGATAACCTGTGGAAGCATGGCGGCTTCCTCGCGACCGGCTGGCATGGCCTGGTGCTGTCGTTGGCGGTCATTATGTTCTCTTTTGGCGGCCTGGAGCTAATCGGTATTACCGCCGCGGAAGCGCAGGATCCGGAAAAGAGCATTCCGAAAGCGGTCAACCAGGTGGTTTACCGTATCCTGCTGTTTTACATCGGCTCGCTGGTGGTGCTGCTGGCGCTTTATCCGTGGGTGGAGATCAAATCCGATAGTAGTCCGTTTGTGATGATTTTCCATAATCTTGACAGCAACGTGGTGGCTTCCGCGCTGAATTTCGTCATTCTGGTGGCATCGCTGTCGGTCTATAACAGCGGCGTCTATTCTAACAGCCGCATGCTGTTCGGGTTGTCGGTACAAGGCAACGCGCCGAAGTTTCTCGCCCGCGTCAGCAAACGCGGCGTGCCGGTGAATTCGCTGCTGCTGTCGGGCGTCATTACCTCGCTGGTGGTGGTACTGAACTATCTGCTGCCGCATGAAGCGCTGGGGCTGCTGATGGCGCTGGTAGTGGCGACGCTGCTGCTGAACTGGATAATGATCTGCATGGCGCATCTGAAGTTTCGCGCCGCGCAGCGTCGTAAAGGTCGCGAGTCGAAGTTCAAAGCGTTACTGGCGCCAGCCAGCAACTACTTTTGCATCGCTTTTCTCGGTTTGATTCTGGTGCTGATGTGCACCATTGACGGGATGCGTCTGTCGGCGATATTGCTGCCGGTGTGGATTATCTTCCTGTTTGCCGCCTTCAAACTGCTGCGCCGCCCGGCGTAAGGCTTACCGCCCCGCGGACTGGCGGGGCGACATAACTTATTTTATCCCGTGGAAGCCATCCAGATAGGCGCCAGCCAGCTCATTGCCAAACAGACGAGCATCCTTCGCTTCCATCGTTTCGCTCCACCGATCGCTCGCATTACCGTTGAAGGAGTGTTGCGACTTCACCCCTTCCAGCGCCTGTTGCTTAATGGCGTCGGCAACTCGCTGCGCATCGCTTTCACTCACCCCTTTTTTCCGATCTTCTTGCCCGCGGGCGTAGATATCGCGGAAGTTAGGCAGGTTCATCTGATAATTTTGCTGACGGTTAACGGTGAAATTGCCGCCGACGAAATCAGAACGATGAGACACGAAGCTGTAAGCATGGCGTTCTGGCGAGGTCTTCGATGAGGTGCAACCGGAGAGGAGTGCTAAAGCGCAGCCAAGCGCGACAAACGTTGTGGTTAATTTCATTATGCAGAGCGTCCTTTGGCGATAATCCATGTTGGTGAAAAGATCATCTCCTTAAACAGTGTCGACGGCTAGCCCTGAGAAATGATAGTGGAGTGAGAGTACGCTGGCGCCCGCAATGCGCGCCAGCCGGGAATCAGGACGACAGCGCGCCCGACAGTGAACGAATGTCGTTGCCGGTTGGCGTCTGGTGAATACGCAGGCCGAACTCGTCAACCACCGCAAAGATATGGTCGAAGATATCCGCCTGAATGCCTTCATACTCCGCCCACACCACGGTATTGGTGAAGCAGTAGATCTCAATCGGCAGGCCGTTAGCGTCCGGCGCTAGCTGGCGCACCATCATGGTCATATCCTTACGTAGCCGCGGATGGTTACGCAGATACTCCTGCAGATAGGCGCGGAAGGTGCCGATATTGGTCATTTTGCGCAGGTTAAGCACCGAGGGTTCATTAGCGTGCTGTTGGTTCCACTCGTTAATTTCCTGATGGCGCGAGTCCATATACGGCTTCAGCAATTTGGCCTGAATCAGCCGCTGCTGCTCCTGCTCGTCAAGAAAATGGATGCTGGTGGTATCGATGTTCAGGCTGCGCTTAATGCGACGACCGCCGGAGGCCGACATCCCGCTCCAGTTTTTAAACGAATCCGAGACCAGCGACCAGGTGGGGATTGTGGTGATAGTGTTATCCCAGTTGCGCACTTTTACCGTGGTCAGGCCGATATCAATAACCGCGCCATCGGCGCCATATTTCGGCATTTCCAGCCAGTCGCCGAGTTTGAGCATGTCGTTGGCGGAAAGCTGGATGCCGGCCACCAGGCCAAGAATCGGGTCTTTAAATACTAACATCAGTACGGCGGCCATCGCGCCAAGACCGCTAATGAGAATCGCCGGCGACTGGCCAATCAGCAGAGATATGATCAGAATGCCGATAATAATCGCCGTAACCAGTTTAATACCCTGGAAGATGCCTTTAAGCGGCAGCTGCGAGGCCGTCGGGAATTTTTGCGCCAGATTGAAAATCACGTCCAGCAGCGAGAAGAAGGAGAGCATGGCGTAAACCATGACCCACAGTTGCGCGCAGGTGGATAAAATTTCCGCCGCTTCGCTGCCTTTCTGCAGCCAGAGCACGGCCTGAACGTTGACGATAATCCCCTGTAGGGTGAACGCCAGGCGGTGGAAAAGTTTATTTTGCGTGATGATCTGCAGCCATAAATGGCTACTGGCCTGCGCCCGCTTTTCGAAGGTGCGTAGTACCACTTTATGTAGAATGAGATGAACGACAATCGCCGTCAGAAAAATAATGCCAAAAGTAATGATGAGCGAGGTGGTTGGGGTGATTTTGATGCCTAATGCGGCGATTTGCGATATTAATTCCTGCATAACGTCTCCTGTACATCCAGCGGTTATGATGACCGCTGGATGACTATTATGCAAATCAGAGGTTACACAGTTGTGAATCAGGACGCCGTCGCCGCCGCCTGCAGATTCAGGTGATGGCGCAGCCAGAGGGCTATAGCGCCCAGCAGCAGCATCATCGCCACCTCGACCAGCAGGAAGACGATCAGCGCCTGCGCATAGTCACCACCGCCGCGCTGGGCCAGGGTTAAGAACAGCGAGCCGAGAATGGCCGGCCCCAGCCCCAGCGTCGCCTGTTGCAGGGTACTGAGAATGGCGCTACCGGCCCCGGCGTCGCAGGCGCGAATGTCCCGCATCCCGATACGATAGAAACTGTTGACGATTAACGCCTGGCCATAGCCGACCAGCGCGGTGGAGGGCACCAGCGCCAGCGTCGTGGTCCGCAGGCCAAGTTGATAAAAGGTGGCGCTCAGCATCAGCAGGCCGCTAATCTGCACTGCCAGGCCAATCAGCAAAATCCGCCCCATACTATAGCGAGCGATAAGCTTCGGCGCGTACAGCGCGGAGATAAAATAGGCCACCCCGAGAGCGATAAAACTGTTGCCGGACTGCCACGGCGCCATCCCAAGCCCGGCCTGCATGGTCAGCGCCATACAAAACATAAAGCCGGACCAGGCGCTGAAGAACAGCAGCGCGATAGCCATACCAAAACGGATGCTGGTGAGCTTCAACAGCCGCGGCGGCAGCAGCGGTTGCTCGCCGCGCTGCTGCTTACGCAGCGCGCTCAGGCGCATCCAGCCGAGCAGGGGGAGTACGGCCAGCAAAAGCAGCTGTAGCTCCCATGGCCAGTGCAGTTCCGGCCCCAGCGCCATCGGGAACAGCAGGCAGCAGAGGATTAACGCCAGGCTGAAAGTTCCCTGCCAATCGATGCTGGAATGGCTTTCGCGGCGGGTTTCCGGCACATAGCGGCGGCTAAAAGCTAACACCAGCAGGCAGATAGGGATGTTGATAAAGAAGGCGTTACGCCAGCCGAGCCCGGCGATATCGGCGGAGACCAGCCAACCGCCGCCCATCTGGCCGACGATAAACGCGATGCCGCCGATACCGCCGTAGAGGCTGATCGCCCGGGCGTGGGCGGTACCTTTCAAGGTGACGTGCAGGGTGGCGAGTATTTGCGGCACGATCAGCGCGGCGCCCGCGCCTTGCAGCGTTCTCGCGGCCAGCAGGGTAGTGATTGAGTTAGCCATCCCGCATAGCAGCGAGGCGATGCCGAATACCGCCACGCCCCACAGGAACAGGCGGCGGCGTCCATAGTTATCGCCCAGTTTGCTGCCCATCGCCAGGCAGACGGCAAAGGCCACGCCGTACAGCGCGACGATAAGCTCCAGTTGGGTGGCGCTGGCATCGAGGGAGTGGGTGATCGAGTCCAGTGCCACGTTGGTTATCGAGGTATCGATTAACGGCAGCATCTGGCCGGTCAGTAACAGCAGTAAACCGGCGCGGCCGGGTGAAACAGCAGACGAATTCATCGGATCTCTCCATTGCGTCATTCAGCGTATGGCCGTAGCATCACCGATTAATTAAACGGGTACCAGTTCCTGTCTATACTGGTATTGGTACTACCATGCTGGAGGAACGATGTCGCTAATACTGCAACGTGAGGCCCCGAACCTCGCGCCCGATGATAGCCGTAAACAGCTGGGGGCATTTCTGCGCGCCCGCCGCGAAAGTCTTGACCCGCAGCGCCTCGGCCTGCCGCGCGTCGGGCGGCGAAGGACGCCGGGCCTGCGCCGGGAAGAGGTGGCGATGTTGGCGGACGTCGGCGTGACCTGGTATACCTGGCTTGAGCAGGGGCGGGAAGTGAATCCGTCGGCGGCGGTATTAAGCGGCGTGGCCAGCGCGCTTCAGTGCAGCCCGCTGGAAACCCGTCATCTGTTCGTTCTGGCAGGCTTAACGCCGCCGGAGAACACGCAGGCCACGGTCTGCGAGGGGATCAGTCCCGGAACCCGACGCATGCTTGATAGCCTGATGCCGCAGCCCGCCAGCATTCAGAAACCAAACTTTGATATCGTCGCCTGGAACGACAGCTTTTGCCGCCTGATGGGCGTTGATTTCGCGACGATTGCCGAAGAAGACCGCAATTGCATTTATCTCTATCTCACCTGCGAAACCTGGCGTAGCCGCATTGAAAATCGCGATGTGTTGCCCACTTTTGTTTCCTATTTTCGCGCGGCGATGGCTGAGCATCGCGGCTCGCCAGAGTGGGAAGATAAGCTGGCGCGTTTTTTCGCCGCCTCGGCGGAGTTTGAAGCGCTATGGCACCAGCGCTACGAGGTACGCGGCGTCGAAAACCAGGTGAAAAATTTTAACCATCCGCAGCTCGGGCGCTTTAGTCTGCAGCAAATGTACTGGTATTCCGCGCCGCGCAACGGTTCGCGTCTGCTGGTCTATTTACCGCTGGATGAAACCGGAGAACAGGCGCTGGCCTGGCTGGATCAACAGGGCTAAGCCCGCAATGGACAAGGAACGCTTATGAACGTCACCCGCAAGCAGCAGCGGATTATTCAACGTGCTATCGAGCAATGGCAGCAGGAGGGGATTCTGAACAGCAGCGACGGCCAACGGCTGTCAGCGTCGCTATCTGTTCGCGCTTTCGACTGGCAGCGCCTGAGCCGCTATGCCTTCTGGACCGCGATGGCCTGCGTGCTGATTGCGCTGGGGAGTCTGTTCGCCGACGCCGAATTGATTACGGCGATTATCAATCTGTTCAGCGACTCCGCTGTCGCGCGCATTATCCTGCCGACGCTGCTGGCCATCGCATTTTATTATTGGGGGTTCCGCCGTCAGCGTCGCGAAGCGCAGTGGCACTATAGCACCGAGGCGATTTTGTTCCTCGGCGTGATTTGCACCGCCATTGCCTTGTGGCAGCTAGGCGATCGGCTGGACGACGGCAGCGGCCACGTGGCGCCGCTGATACTGCTCGGCTGCGCGATTTACGGCCTGATAGGGTATTTCGCCCGTTCCGGGCTGGTGTGGCTGTTCTTTCTGCTGGCGTTGGGGAACTGGTTTGGCGCGGAAACCGGCTATGTATCAGGTTGGGGCGCCTACTGGCTGGGGATGAGCTTCCCGATTCGTTTCGTGCTGTTCGGCGGCGTGCTGCTGGCGCTGTGCTACTTGATGCAAAATGTATTACGCCAGCGGCAGTTGTTTACCGTCACTAAGGCGATGGGGCTGACCTGGCTGTTTGTCGCGCTGTGGATCCTGTCGATTTTCGGCAACTACGATTCCGAGAGCTGGTATGGGGTGAGCCAGGCGCAACTGCTGCCGTGGGGGCTGCTGTTTGCGCTGGCGGCGGTGCTGTGTATTTATATCAGCCTGAAAACCGACGATGGCATGCTACGTGGATTTGGCCTGACGTTCCTCGCCATCAACCTCTACACCCGCTTCTTCGAATTCTTCTGGTATAGCCTGCACAAGGTGGTGTTCTTCCTGATCCTGGCGGCATCGCTGGCGATGATTGGCCGCTACGCCGAGCGGATCTGGCACGCCGGAGAGGGGGAGAAAAAGTAACCTTCCCCGGTGGCGCTACGCTTACCGGGGCTACCAACTGAGTACTGGACCGTAGCCCGGATAAGGCGCAAAGCGCCGCCATCCGGGGAGGGCAGCGCGCGGAGATTAGATCTCGGTGATGGTGGTAGACTGCGGCAGGCGGGATTTCGGCAGTGCGGCGTTGAAGTCCTCCACGCTGTGATGACCGACCGGCACCACGACTACGCTGGTATAACCTTGCGCTTTCAGGCCAAACTCTTCGTCGAGGATGGCGAAATCGACGCCTTCGATCGGCACCGCATCCAGACCCATTGCCGCCACGCCGAGCAGGAAGTTGCCCACGTTAAGATAAACCTGCTTCGCCATCCACTGATCGTCATCTTTCAGCTCTTTGCGGTGCATATCGGCAAAGAAGGTGCGGCCTTTGTGGTTACCGGCTTTGGCTTCCGGAGTGGCAAAACGGCCATCGGCATCTTCCTGATCAACGACTTTTTCCAGCCACGCATCGTCCATCGCGGTTTTCGCACAGAACACGACAACGTGGGAAGCGTCGAGGATTTTACGTTCGTTGAACACGTAGGTGCCGCTGGCTGCTTTCGCGACGCGAGCTTTACCTTCATCGCTGCTGGCGACGATAAAGTGCCATGGCTGGGAGTTGGTGCTCGACGGGCTATATTGCAGCAGCGTTTTCAGGTTTTCCGCCTGTTCAGCCGTCAGTTTTTTCGCCGGATCGAAAGCCTTAGTGGAGTAACGTTTTAAGGCAACTGAGATAATATCCATGACTCTTCCTCACAATTTTCAGCCCCTTACGGGCACATTTCGTGGGAGGAAGAGTACAGCGATGCGCGGGAAATGATAAGAGTGAAAAATGCGATAACACTTATCGCATTTATTTGAAAATCAGCCGGGACGCAGCCGACGCTGGTCTTTTTTCGCCAGCTTATCCACCACCAGATTCCACGAGTCGTCAATAAGCTCGGCAAGTAAATCCTCGCTGATATCCTCGCCCGGGACCACGGTGATCCAGTGCTTTTTGTTCATGTGATAGCCCGGTTCGATGCTGCGGTAAATTTGCTGATTGAGCAGCGATTTTTGCGGATCGGCCTTCAGGTTGACTATGACACGCCCGCGAAGGGTCATGGTCAACATGAAAATCCGCCCGCCGACTTTAAACACGTCATACTCCGGGCCAAACGGCCAGCAGTGTTCGGTGAAAGGGTAGGTCAGCGCGATACGCTGCGCGTGATGGTGTAGCGCTTCGTTATCCATTAATGCTCATTCTCATGCAGCGCATTCCACATAGCCTCAAAACCGAGGGCGATGATTTCTCGAGCACGCTGCGGGTCGTGGCTGGCGAACTCGATGGTGGTTTCGGCCAGCGACAGGAACAGGGCATCGCCGAAGGCGCGATAGGCGTCGCTAAGGAAAACCGCTTTCACCGACAGCTGACACATCTCGTTCAGCTCGGGAAAACTCTCTTTAACCTGGCTGCGGGTTTCATCGGTGATGCGTTCGCTCAATGCCATGCGGCGAATGGCGCGGTATTCCATAGGGTTACGCATCCCCCAGTCGATATAGCTGTTCCAGATGTTGCGCGCGTTCTCTTTCGGGCGCTTTTCGTCAGGATTGAGCCCGTCGATCATCGTCTGTACTAAGCGCATCTTAATGGCGAGGTATAACTCGTTGAGCAACTCATCTTTAGTGGCGAAATAGCGAAACAGCGTTCCTTCAGCAACCCCCGCGCTGCGGGCTATCGCCGATGTTGAAGCGGCAATGCCGGACTGGGCGAAAGCGGCCGTGGCGGCTTCCAGTAACGCTTGTTTTTTATCTTCACTCTTAGGACGAGCCACTACATTTTACCTCGCTGAAAGTTAAACCTCGATCTAATCACGGCGGACCGCACAACTGCAACGCCAGATGTCAAAAATTGAAAATAGTCTTGACGATTTTCTACTCCTTCCTAATAATGAGTGCTTACTCACTCATAATCAAGTTATATCATAAAGTCCCCTGGATGGGGCTTTTGTCTGGTCAGGATATGAACCGTGTCACCTTTAGCGTGGTCGCCATTATGTTATTAGCAGCAGCAACGACATTGCCGTTTGTTCTCAATGCCGGTTTTGGCAAAGCGCCGCAGGGTGCGCAGCTCAGTCTTGTCGAACAGTCGCCGAACTACCGTGACGGCCAGTTCCATAACCAACTGCCGACGCCGGGATTCACCGGGCAGAAAAACATGCTGGCCGCGTGGTGGGATTTTCTGGTCACGAAGCGAGAGAACGCGCGCCCGCAGCAGCCGTTGCCGCTGGTGAATACCGATCTTGCCGGTCTACCTTCTGGTGAAGACGTGATGGTCTGGCTCGGTCACTCATCGTGGTATCTGCAGCTGGCGGGTAAACGTATCCTGATCGACCCGGTATTTAGCGATTACGCCGCGCCGTTCTCTTTCATCAATAAGGCTTTCCCCGGTGATTATCCGTGGAACGCGCAGCGGATGCCGGAGATCGATCTGCTGATTATCTCCCACGATCACTACGACCATCTCGACTACGCCACCATCAAAGCGCTGATGCCGAAAGTTAAACGCGTGGTGACGCCGCTCGGCGTCGGCTCGCATCTGCGCTACTGGGGAATGGATGCGGCGATCATTGATGAAGTGGACTGGAACCAGGCGGTAAAAATCAGCGATGAACTGACCGTACACGCGCTGCCGGCGCGCCATTTTTCCGGCCGCGGGTTGAAACGCAACCAAACCTTGTGGGCCAGCTTCCTGTTCGTCACCCCGCAGCAAAAGATTTATTACAGCGGCGATAGCGGCTATGGCCCGCATTTTAAGGCCATTGGCGAGCAGTTTGGTCCCATCGACCTGGCAATCATGGAAAACGGTCAATATGACCAGGACTGGAAATACATCCACATGATGCCGGAAGAAACGGCGCAGGCCGCCGATGATTTACGCGCCCGGTCGGTATTACCGGGGCATGCCGGACGCTTTGTGCTGGCAAAACACAGCTGGGACGATCCGTACCAGCGGCTGGCGGCAGCCAGTGAAGGACGTGAGTGGCGTTTAGTCACGCCAATGCTGGGCGAACCGGTGTGGGTCGCTGATAAGACACAATCATTTAACGCCTGGTGGCGCTAACCGCCAGAGTGGTTCAGGAGGAGAGAAGAGATATGAATATATCCGCTCAGGTGATTGACACTATCGTGGAATGGATTGATGACAATCTGCATCAACCGCTGCGAATTGATGATATTGCGCGCCATGCCGGATACTCAAAATGGCATCTGCAACGGCTGTTTTTACAGTACAAAGGGGAAAGTCTCGGGCGCTACATTCGCGAGCGTAAACTGCTGCTGGCGGCGCGCGACCTGCGCGATACCGACCAGCGGGTTTATGATATCTGCCTGAAATACGGCTTTGATTCTCAGCAAACCTTTACCCGCATCTTTACCCGTACTTTCAATCAGCCGCCGGGCGCGTATCGCAAAGAGAACCACAGTCGCGCGCATTGAGCGCCGGTCGCATACCAGTCCGCCTCTTCGGCGGGCTTTTTTTTGCTCGCTTGCGGCTTAATCTGCCAGCGAGAACCAGCGGCGCCATATCCAGCGCAATACCAGATACTCAACCACCCCCAGCGCTAAGAACCACAGGCAGAAGATCAAAGTATAGAGCTGGTTGAGATCCATCAGGTGGAAGGATGTGACTAGCTTTTGCGCCAGCGTCAGGCCGAGCGAGGGCGCCGGCAACAGCAAGCATGAGATCAGGGCTAACAGCAAAATGCCGGCGGCGGATAATAACGTTTCCAGCGGGTGTTTCATTATGATGTTAATCGTCAGTTAAAAAACATATTGTCCGGTAAAAAGTCCGTTAACGCAATATGCTTTATCTGCTGATTGATTTACGTCATTCATATTATTTCTAATATTATTAATAAAAAACCCTCTGTTAATTTATTGGGTAATATTTGTGATTAAGTTAATTTCACCTGGGTGTAAATTAACGTCATTTATTACCCCAGCATTTTTACAAAAGTATAGGTACTATATCCCACTATTGTGGCAATAATGATTGCCAACGCGACATACAGCGCCAGCCGGCGTCCGTGGTAGATTCCAAACATGTTTCACCTCGTTTATAAATGGTTTAGAAATACCCTGTAATATTTGTTTTTCAGAACCAACTTACCATGTATTTTTTAATTTGCGAGCAAATAAATGTTGTGGCTGGATAATTTGATCTTGCTCGCAAAACGCATTAATTCATTGGCCAGAAATGATTTCAGGCTTTCCGATTCCCGGAATTTAAAAGGAAACTTTATTTTGACCAGGATGATTAATCCCCACAACATCACGCCTTCGGGCGACGGCGCGCCGCAGCAGGCTTATCAGCAAACAGTCGAGGCGGTACTGGCGCAAAAAAAGAGCCATGCCGACGGTCTTAGCAGCGCTGAAGCCGCCGGTCGTCTGAAATCATACGGCCCTAACGCACTGCCGGAAAAGAAAGGCAAACCCGCATGGCTGCGTTTTCTCGCCCACTTCAACGATGTCCTGATTTACGTCCTGCTGGCCGCTGCCGCGCTTACTGCGGTGATGGGCCACTGGGTCGATACTCTGGTTATTCTTGGCGTTACCGTCATTAATGCGTTGATCGGTCATATTCAGGAGAGCAATGCCGAAAAATCGCTGCAGGGGATCCGCAACATGCTCTCCAGCGATGCCCGCGTACAGCGAAACGGCAAGCATGAAACGATTCCCACCCGTGACCTGGTGCCGGGCGATATTGTTATTCTGCGCGCCGGCGATCGCGTTCCGGCGGATCTGCGCCTGATTGAAAGCCACAATCTACGGGTAGAAGAGGCTATCCTCACCGGTGAGTCGACGGTGGTGGATAAAACCACCGTGACGCTACAGGGGGAATTGCCGCTGGGCGACCGCACCAATATGGTCTTCTCCGGCACCACTATCAGCGCCGGCAGCGGCGTCGGTGTGGTTACCGCTACCGGTCAAGAGACCGAGCTAGGCCACATCAATCAGATGATGGCGGCTATTGAAAAGCACCGTACTCCGCTGCTGGTGCAGATGGATAAGCTGGGGAAAGCGATTTTTGTCATCATTCTCGCGATGATGGTGGCGCTGTTCTTCTTCAGCCTTGCGTTGCGCGATATTCCGCTGGGCGAGCTGCTGCTGTCGCTGATTAGCCTCGCGGTGGCGGCGGTGCCGGAAGGCCTGCCGGCGATTATCTCGATTATCCTGTCGCTCGGCGTACAGGCGATGGCGCGCAAGCGGGCGATTATCCGTAAGCTGCCGACGGTTGAAACGCTTGGCGCGATGACCGTGGTGTGCTCGGACAAAACCGGCACCCTGACCATGAACGAAATGACGGTGAAAGCAGTCATCACCGCTGACTGCTGCTACCGCGTAGAAGGCGATAGCTATGAGCCGCAGGGGCGCATTTTCCAGGAAGGCAGCGACGAGCCGGTGGTGGTCCAGCCGGGTAGCGTTCTGGAAACCTACCTGCGCACCATCGATCTGTGCAACGACAGCCAGATCGTTCAGGACGAGCGTGGTCTGTGGGGTATCACCGGCGGCCCGACCGAAGGGGCGCTGAAGGTGCTGGCGGCAAAAGCCCGGTTAACGCCCCTCGTTACCCGGCTGGTGGCGAAGATTCCGTTTGATTCGCAGTATAAATATATGGCCACCCATCAGCAGATTGGCGATGAAGAGCGGGTGCTGATTACCGGCGCGCCGGATGTCATCTTCGCCCTGTGCGGCCAGCAGATGAGCAAACAGGGGCCAATGCCATTTGACCGTCAGTACTGGGAAGACGAAATGGCGCGCTTCGCCCGGCAGGGTTTACGGATGGTTGCCGCTGCCTGCAAACCGGCAGCAGTCGGTAGCACTACGCTGAGCCACGACGATCTGCGTGAAGGGCTGGTGTTCCTCGGCATCGCCGGAATGATGGATCCGCCGCGTCCGGAGGCGATTGACGCGATCCACGCCTGCCAGACAGCCGGGATCCGCGTGAAGATGATCACCGGCGACCACCCGCAGACGGCGATGAGCATCGGCCAGATGCTGGGGATCGCCAATAGCCGCCAGGCGATAACCGGCTATCAGCTTGAGCATATGGATGATGCCGAGCTGGCGAAGGCTGCAGTGGAGTTTGATATTTTCGCCCGTACCAGTCCGGAGCATAAGCTGCGCCTGGTAAAGGCGCTACAGGATAGCGGCGAAGTGGTCGGCATGACCGGTGACGGCGTTAACGACGCCCCGGCGCTGCGCCAGGCCGACGTGGGCATCGCCATGGGCATTAAAGGGACCGAGGTGACCAAAGAGGCCGCCGATATGGTGCTCACCGACGACAACTTCGCCACCATCGCCAGCTCGGTGAAGGAGGGGCGTCGCGTCTATGACAACTTGAAAAAGACCATCCTGTTCATCATGCCGACCAACCTCGCGCAGGGGCTGTTGATCATCATCGCGCTGCTGGCGGGCAATATTATTCCGCTGACGCCGGTGCTGATTTTGTGGATGAACATGGCGACCTCGGCCACGCTCTCCTTCGGCCTGGCCTTTGAAGCCGCCGAGCGCAACGTGATGAATCGCCCGCCGCGTAAGACCGGCCAGCACGTGATGGATGGGTTTGCCGTCTGGCGCGTCGCCTTTGTCGGTTCGATGATTGCCGTCGCCGCTTTTATTCTCGAAGCCTGGCTGGCGCCGCGCGGCCACAGCGCCGAGTTCATCCGCACCGTGCTGCTGCAGATGTTGGTGACCGCGCAGTGGGTCTATATGATTAACTGCCGCAGCAGCGACAGCTTCTCCCTGAACAAAGGATTGCTGCGCAACAAAGGCATCTGGTTGGTGACCGGCGTTCTGTTGCTGATGCAGTTGGTCATCATCTATGTACCGCTAATGCAGAACATGTTCGGCACCGAAGCGCTACCGCTGCGCTACTGGTTCGTGACCCTGGTAATTGGTGTGGCCATGTTCCTGGTGGTTGAAGTCGAGAAGCGGCTGACCCGCCGTTTGCGTAAACCTGCTTGATACCGTCCGGCGCCCCTTCAGGATTGAGCGGGCGCCATTTTCATTTAGCCAGGTTTTTTCTTTCTACGGTTATCATGGTGACGAAAGGGTGATACTGCCACGGTATGCCGCCGCCCTTTTGATACATTTTTGAAATCGTGCCGTCGAGGTACAGCATCTGGCGCACGTGGAGTTTGGACTGCGCGTAACAGGCAAAATCGTAGAAATTGGTTTCGCGCTCGCTAAGCATAAATACCACCCGTCCCTGTTTATCAATGCCGACGCCGTTGCGCAGCTTACGCGAGCTGGCGGAGGGCTTCAGCCGCCAGTTAATGGCGCCGTTTTCAATCAGCATCGGACCAGACTGCACGGCGTAGGTTATCTCAGGCGATGGCGTAAACTTGTTGATAGGCGTTATTCCCGCCCGCTGGCCTTTCAGCCAGAATACGCCGCCGGGGCGAATGAAAAAATTGCCGCCGCCGGAGGCGCGGTTGAGCGGCTTTAGCTGCTTGCCGTTTTCGATATACAAGCCCAGCGGCTCGTAGGCTTTATCGTATATCCCGCCGTTCATCGCCATCTGGACGCTGCCGTCTTTATTGATATCGGACAGCAGCGATCGTAACGATCCCCAGGCTTTACCATTTTGCTTTTGCCAGTACATTACGATGCGCTCTTGCTGCGGATTAACCGTATAGCTTTGCAAGATCAGCGTTGGGTCGGTGAGAGTACAGGCTGCATGGGTAAAGGCGGTGAAGGGGAGAAGCGCAAGAGGGATCAGGCGGCGTAATAACATGAACAATCCTTTTAAATATCCTGCGCCGAGTATACCCGTTTCGCTTCCTTATGCCGCCCAAATCTCGCAGTGCTTTTGTACCAGACCGATCAGCGAACCGCCGTTGGCGATGAATTCGCGCATCTGCTGCGCTTCGCTGATGGCGGACCTGGCCTGGCGCACAACCGATTCCAGCGCCGCGCTGGCGTGCACCTTATGGGCAAAGGGCGCCAATAGGTCGGCTAACTGAAGAATGTTCGCGCGGATGCTCTGTTGTTCGCCGGACCAGACATCGGTTATCACCCCTTCGAGGCCGTAGCGACAGGCCTGATAGCGGTTGAAAGGGTAGAGGAGGTAATCCTCCGGCTGATGTTTAAACGGTCGTTCGCTTAACAGCCAACAGGCCAGCGTCTGGATAAATCCGGCGATATTCACCGCCTGGCCTATCGTCAGCGGCGTATCCATCACCCGCACTTCGACGGTACCGAAAACCGGACTCGGGCGAATATCCCAGTGTAGATCCTTCATGCTGTCGATCATGCTGGTGTAGCTCAGGCGGCGAAATAAACGTTGAAAGGCCTGCCAGTTCTCTACCCACGGCATCGGCCCGTTATCGGGATAGGAAGAGAAACGGTTCAGGCGCGAGCAGGCGAAGCGGCTGTCGGTGCTGTCGAACCACGGCGAGGCGGCGTTGAGGGCGATAAAGTGCGGTACAAAGCGAGACAGCCCGTGTAGTAAATAGATGGCGTCATCGCCGTTCTGACAGCCGACGTGGACGTGCTGGCCAAACACCGTCGCCTGCTTTGCCAGATAGCCGAAGTGCTCGACGGTTTTCACATAGCGCGGGTTATCGCTGATTTGTTGACGCTGCCAGGCGTGGAAAGGGTGCGAACCGCCGCCGCAGATTTGCAGGTGGTGACGGAGTGCGGCGCGCTGTACCGCCTGATGGATGGCGCCGAGCTGTGTGGTGGCGTGGCTGATATCGCGACAGATGCCGGTCGCTATCTCCAGCATGCTTTCGGTGATGTCGTGTTTGGCCTCTCCCGCCGTCAGTTCATCCTGCACATCGGCAATCAGCGTGGAGGCATCCTGGCTGAGGTCGTATCCCGGCGGGTTGACGACCTGTAACTCCAGCTCAATACCAAGCGTAAAAGGCGCTGAGACGTGAAAATCGGGTAGCGTCATCGTCGTTCTCCTGTCCCCGCTTAAACTGCAAGTATAGGTGAAGCACAGAGAGTGCGGGCAGGATGAGAAAACCCCGGTAGCGCTGTCGCTTACCGGGGCTGCAACGTTGTGCGATTTGGTAGCCCGGATGAGCGCAGCGCAATCCGGGGTCCTGCTCGTTTAGCGGCGAACCGGCGCGTCGCCGGCGACATAGTACGCTGCGGTGCTGCGCGGTAACGACTGACGCCCGCGAATGGCATCGGCCATCTTCTCGCCAATCATGATTGTGGTGGCGTTCAGGTTGCCGGTAATAATCTGCGGCATAATCGATGCGTCGACCACACGTAATCCTTCTATGCCGTGGACGCGGCCTTCGCCGTCGACCACCGCCATGTCGTCGTACCCCATCTTACAGGTGCCGCACGGGTGGAACGCGGTCTCGGCGTGATTACGCACAAACTCATCTAACTCCGCATCGCTTTGGCACTCAACGCCAGGGCTAATTTCGCGTCCGCGATACTTATCCAGCGCCGGCTGGTTCATGATTTCGCGGGTAATACGGATGGCGTCGCGGAACTCCTGCCAGTCCTGTTCGCTCGACATATAGTTAAACAGGATTGCCGGATGGGCATGCGGGTCGCGCGATTTCAGACGCACGTGACCGCGGCTTGGTGAACGCATCGAGCCAACGTGGCACTGGAAACCATGCTCTTTAACCGCATTGGATCCATTGTAGTTAATCGCCACCGGCAGGAAGTGGTACTGAATATTCGGCCAGGCGAATTCCTCGCGGCTGCGGATAAATCCGCCCGCTTCAAACTGGTTGCTGGCGCCGATCCCGGTGCCGCCGAACAGCCATTCCGCGCCGATTTTCGGCTGATTCCACCACTGTAGCGCCGGATACAGCGACACCGGCTCTTTGCACTCGTACTGCAGATACATCTCAAGATGGTCCTGCAGATTTTCACCGACGCCGGGCAGGGCGTGGACCAGCGGAATATCAAACTGGCGCAGGAGTTCTGGGTTACCGACTCCGGAACGCTGCAGAATTTGCGGCGAGGCGATGGCGCCGGCGCACAGCAGCACTTCTTTATTGGCCATTGCTTTCGACGGCGCGCTGCTGTCGCCTTCCAGCCACTCGACGCCGACGGCGCGTTTGCCGTCAAAAATAATGTGATCGGTCATGGCGTGGGTGCGGATGGTCAGGTTCGCGCGGCTGCGGGCCTGATCGAGATAGCCGCGGGCGGTGCTGGCGCGGCGTCCCTGCGGCGTCACGGTGCGATCCATCGGGCCAAACCCTTCCTGCTGATAACCGTTGAGATCGTCAGTACGCGGATAGCCCGCCTGCACGCCGGCTTCCACCATCGCATGGAACAGTGGATTATTATTCTGTTTCGGCGTAGCGACGCTCACCGGGCCGTCGCCGCCGTGATAGTCGTTAGGGCCGATGTCGCGGGTTTCCGCTTTCCGGTAATAGGGCAGGCAGTCGAGGTAGCTCCAGTGTTCCAGCCCCGGCGCGGCGGCCCAGTTATCAAGATCCATGGCGTTGCCGCGGATGTAACACATGCCGTTAATCAGCGAGGATCCACCGAGCCCTTTACCGCGTCCGCACTCCATGCGGCGGTTGTTCATATAGGGTTCCGGTTCGGTCTCATAGGCCCAGTTGTAGCGTTTGCCCTGCAGCGGGAAAGCCAGCGCGGCAGGCATCTGGGTGCGGAAATCAAAGCGGTAATCCGGACCGCCCGCTTCCAGCAGCAGGACGGTGGTGTTGGGATCTTCCGTTAAACGCGTCGCGAGGACGTTGCCAGCGGAGCCGGCGCCAATAATGATGTAGTCAAACTGCAAAAATGACCTCCTGGTTAAAATATGGATTGAAACTGACCCATCTCAACCTGGATGGATTTCACTTGGGTATAGCTCTGTAGCGTCATCACGCCGTTTTCTCGGCCAATGCCGGAGTGCTTATAGCCGCCGACCGGCATTTCCGCCGGCGATTCTCCCCAACTGTTGATCCAGCAAATACCGGCTTCCAGCTGGTGGATGATGCGGTGAGCGCGGTTCAGATCCGGCGTGACGACGCCAGCAGCAAGGCCGTACTCGGTGGCGTTGGCGCGGCGAATCACTTCCGCTTCGTCGTCATAGCTGAGAATCGACATCACCGGTCCGAAGATCTCTTCGCGTACGATAGTCATGTCATCGGTGCAGTCGGTGAAGACCGTCGGGGCGACCCATGCGCCATTATCGAAGCCTTCGCCTTTCAGCACATCGCCGCCGCACAGCAGGCGAGCGCCTTCGCTTTTGCCGCTCTCGATATAGCGCAGTACATTCTGCCGATGCGGGAAGCTGACCAGCGGGCCGAAGTTGGTATCGTCGGCAAACAGGTCGCCGGCGCGGATACGGCCCACGCGCTGCAGGATCTTGTGTTCAAATTCGGCTTTAAACTTCGCGGGCACAAACACGCGGGTGCCGTTGGTGCAGACCTGACCGGAGCTGTAGAAATTGGCCATCATGGCGATATCGGCGGCGAGGTCGAGGTTGGCATCTTCCGCGATAATCAGCGGTGATTTACCGCCCAGCTCCATGGTCACCTCTTTTAAAGAAGAGGCGGCGGAGTTGGCCATGACTTTTTTGCCGCTGGCGACGCCGCCGGTGAAGGAGATTTTGGCGATATCCGGATGCTCGGTCAGGTACTGGCCGGTTTCGGCGCCGATCCCCGGCAGGACGTTGAAGACCCCTTCCGGCAGACCCGCTTCGCGGTAGATTTCCGCCAGCTTCAGCGCGGTGAGCGGAGTAACTTCGCTCGGTTTAAAGATCATCGCGTTACCGGCGGCCAGCGCCGGGGCCGATTTCCACAGGGCTATCTGGATCGGGTAGTTCCAGGCGCCAATACCGGCGACCACGCCAAGCGGCTCGCGGCGGGTGTAAACAAATGAACTGTCGCGCAGCGGGATCTGGCTGCCTTCCAGCGCCGGGATTAATCCGGCGTAGTACTCCAGCACATCGGCGCCGGTCACGATATCAACGGCGGCGGTTTCGCTCAGCGGTTTGCCGGTATCAAGCGTCTCCAGACGCGCCAGCTCATCGTTACGTTCGCGCAGGATATCAACCGCTTTACGCAGGATCCGCGAGCGCGCCATCGCGCTCATCGCCGCCCACACTTTTTGCCCCTGTTGGGCGCTTTTTACCGCGCGGTCGACGTCTTCACGCCCGGCGGCCTGGACGGTTGCCAGCACTTCCCCAGTGGCAGGGTTGATGGTCTCGAAAGTTTTACCGCTGGTGGCGGCGACAAACTTGCCGTGAATATAAAGCTGCTGTTCGGCCATTCGGGACATGGTTTCCTCCATTATTGCGAAGTCGGTGGCAGATACTGACTGATGAAATGGTCGGCGAGGGTTTCGGCACGCGTTTTGTCGAGCGGTTTACCGCTTAACGCCGCCCGCAGCCACAGGCCGTCGATCAGCGCCGCCAGACCGTAACCTGCTTCCTGCGCCTGCTCGCGGGGTAGCTGACGCTGAAACTCATACACGATATTCGATAACAAACGCTTACTGCTGACCTGCTGCAGGCGATAGAGCATCGGCTGATGCATACTGCTGGCCCAGAAGGCGAGCCACGCCTTCATCGCCGCGCTGCTTATCTGGCTGTCATCGAAATTGCCGGCGACGATGGCCCGCAGACGCCGTTCAGCGCTGGCGCCGGGTAGCGCCCGCAGCCGCTGTAACACCGCATGGCGTAGCTGGCCGGTGATGTCGCGCATCGTCGCTTCCAGCAGTCCGTTTTTATCCTTGAAATAGTGGCTGATGATGCCCGTCGATACGCCCGCCCGGCGGGCGATCTGCGCGATGGTGGCGTCATGCATGCCGACCTCATTAATCGCCGCCAGCGTGGCGTCGATCAGCTGCCGCTGACGTATCGATTGCATCCCCAGTTTTGGCATTTCCCGGACTCCATTCATCAGATTTGTTTATCTATTAAAGCGGTTTTTGATTGGACGTTCAATATAAAATGTGTCTTAATTGTTGCCGATTTGCTTTTTAATAGTTGCAATAAATGTAAGGAGAATGGATGACAGACCTTTCGCCGAGCAGAGAAAAGGACAAAATCAATCCGGTGGTTTTTTACACTTCCGCAGGACTGATTTTGTTGTTTTCCCTGATGACTATCTTCTTCAGCGATTTTTCCGCGGCCTGGATTGGCCGTACCCTGAACTGGGTTTCTAAAACCTTCGGCTGGTATTATTTACTCGCCGCCACGCTGTATATCGTGTTCGTCGTCTGTATTGCCTGTTCGCGATTCGGTTCGGTGAAGCTGGGGCCGGAACACTCGAAGCCGGAGTTCAGCGTGCTGAGCTGGGCGGCGATGCTGTTTGCCGCCGGTATCGGCATCGACCTGATGTTTTTCTCGGTCGCCGAACCGGTCACGCAGTATATGCAGCCGCCGGAAGGGGCGGGACAGACCATGGAGGCGGCGCGGCAGGCGATGGTGTGGACGCTATTCCACTACGGCCTCACCGGCTGGTCGATGTACGCCCTGATGGGAATGGCGCTGGGATACTTTAGCTATCGTTATAATTTGCCGCTCACCATCCGCTCCGCGCTCTATCCAATCTTCGGTAAAAAAATTAATGGCCCTATCGGCCACAGCGTCGATATCGCCGCGGTGATCGGTACGATTTTCGGCATCGCCACTACCCTCGGTATCGGCGTGGTGCAGCTCAATTACGGCCTGAGCGTGCTGTTCCATATTCCTGATTCATTGGGCGCAAAGGCGGCGCTGATTGTACTGTCGGTGATTATCGCCACCATTTCGGTGACCTCCGGCGTGGATAAGGGCATTCGCATCCTTTCCGAGCTCAACGTGGTACTGGCGCTGGGGCTGATCTTATTCATTCTGTTTATGGGCGATACCGAGTTCCTGCTCAATGCGCTGGTGTTGAACGTCGGGGATTACGTCAATCGCTTTATGGGAATGACGCTAAACAGCTTCGCCTTCGACCGCCCGGTTGAATGGATGAATAACTGGACGTTATTCTTCTGGGCCTGGTGGGTGGCGTGGTCACCGTTCGTCGGTCTGTTCCTGGCGCGTATTTCGCGTGGGCGCACCATTCGGCAGTTTGTGGTCGGTACCTTAATTATTCCGTTCACTTTCACCCTGCTGTGGCTGTCGGTATTCGGCAATAGCGCGCTGTATGAAATTATTCACGGCAATGCAGATTTTGCCGCCGAGGCCATCGCTCACCCGGAGCGCGGTTTCTATAACCTGCTGGCGCAGTACCCGGCGTTTACCTTTAGCGCCTCGGTCGCCACCATTACCGGCCTGCTGTTTTACGTCACCTCAGCGGACTCCGGCGCGCTGGTGCTCGGCAACTTCACTTCGAAGCTGAAGGATATTAATAGCGATGCGCCGAACTGGCTGCGCATTTTCTGGTCGGTGGTGATTGGCCTGTTGACCCTCGGTATGTTGATGACTAACGGCATCTCCGCGCTACAGAACGCGACGGTGATCATGGGGCTACCGTTCAGCTTTGTGATTTTCTTCGTGATGGCGGGATTATATAAGTCATTGAAGGTAGAAGATTATCGCCGCGAAAGCGCCAATCGCGACACTGCGCCGCGCCCGCTTGGCGTACAGGATCGTCTGAGCTGGAAAAAGCGCTTGTCACGCTTAATGAACTATCCCGGCACGCGCTATACCCGCCAGATGATGGAGACGGTATGCTTCCCGGCGATGGAAGAGGTGGCGCAGGAGCTGAAGCTGCGCGGCGCTTACGTTGAGCTGAAAAGCCTGCCGCCGGAAGAGGGCGATAACCTTGGTCACCTCGATCTGCTGGTGCATATGGGCGACGAACAAAACTTCGTCTACCAGATTTGGCCGCAGCAGTACTCGATTCCCGGTTTTACCTATCGGGCGCGCAGCGGCAAATCGACCTACTACCGTCTTGAGACTTTCCTGCTGGAAGGAAGCCAGGGTAACGACCTGATGGATTACAGCAAAGAGCAGGTGATCACCGATATTCTCGACCAGTACGAGCGACACCTGAACTTTATTCATCTACACAGGGAAGCGCCGGGGAATAGTGTTACCTTCCCTGGAATGTAAAACTTTCTTTTACCAGGGCGTCATGTAATAAATGACGCCCTTTTTTGCAATCTAATACATTGTCAATTTACAGCTTTAATTATTAAATAGCCATTTAATGTACTATTTGTGCTTAATTAAATTTTTATCTTTGTGTTATTACTGGTTGTCATATAGTCATGGGTGGATATCTACGCTTAAATATCGTTATTTGCAAATAATGGAATGAAATAATGAGTCCTGTAGGATTATTTCCTGGGGCGACAACGATATTTAGCCGTATATCTGTTGAGGTGCCGCTTGAGGGGTTTTCATTCTGGAAATTATCCGGAGATGAGGCAATCTCCACGCCATTTTCTTTTGAAGCCGTGTTACTGGCGGCGGAAGCGCGTATCGACCGTAGCGCCTTGCTGGGCGAATCAGTTACGGTTGCCGTTCCTGTAAAAAACGCGTTCGAGCCGCGATATTTTAATGGCAAAGTCACCGGGATTGGCGTGGGCGCGATAGAGTTATCAGGAAACCGATATGCGGCTTATTCTCTGACGCTTGAATCGGATTTATGGCCGATGCAGCGCGATCGTAATTCGCGTATCTTTCAGGAAAAAACAGTTCCGCAGATTGTGGTCATGCTATTGGCTGAATACCAGGTAAATGTTGAAGATGCGCTGCTGGAACAATATCGTGTCTGGGATTACTGTGTTCAATATCAGGAAAGTAGTTTTGATTTTATCAGCCGCTTAATGGAGCACGAAGGTATTGCTTATTATTTTCGCCACGATCGCAATAAACATACGCTGGTTCTGGTTGATGCCGCTGAAAGTTATCATTCGATTACTGGTTATGAAGACATTCCCTACCAATACACATCATTGCGTGGAAGTACGCCGACCGAGGGCATCTCACGCTGGGCGATGCAGGATAACGTCACACCGGGGCTATATAGCCTTGATGATTATGATTTTCGTAAACCGAATGCCTGGTTGCTGCAGGCGCGACAAAATCCGCTCTCCCCACGGCCGGGAAAAATTGATGTTTATGACTGGCCAGGCCGCTTTGTGGAGCATGAACAGGGAGCAAACTACGCTCGTCTTCGTCAACAGCGCTGGCAGGTGGAACAGCATAAAATTAACGCTACCTCGACGGCGCCGGGCATTGCGCCTGGCGCGCGATTTCAATTAAGCAACGCGCCGTTTTTTGGCGACAATGGCGAATATCTTACCATCCAGGCGCATTATGAATTCGAGGAAAACCGTTACGCCAGCGGGGTTGATAATCAGGCCATTCAGCGCATTGATTTTGTCGTGATCCCGTCGTCTACCGTCTTCCGTCCGCCACAGGCGACACCCTGGCCGCGTACCTATGGTCCGCAGACAGCAAAAGTGGTTGGCCCGCGTGCAGAGAGTATCTGGACCGATAAATATGGACGCGTCAAAGTTAAATTCCACTGGGATCGTGAAGGAAAGAACGACGATAGCAGTTCCTGTTGGGTGCGCGTATCGAGTGTCTGGGCAGGACAGGGGTTTGGCGGGATACAGATCCCGCGGGTCAATGATGAAGTGATCGTTGACTTTATTAACGGCGATCCCGACCGCCCAATAATTATCGGGCGCGTTTATAACGAATCTAGTTTACCGCCGTGGGCGCTTCCGAACGAGGCCACGCGGATGGGTTTTATGACCCGTAGCAAAGATGGGCATAAAGATAATGCGAGCTATCTTTTCTTCGAAGATCGGGCGGGCAGCGAATCGGTTGATTTACACGCTGAAAGAGATATGAATATTTCAGTAGAGAACGATAAAACTGCGGCTATTGATGGCCACTATCTCACAAAAATAGGCAAAACGCAGACCCATGAAGTGATGGATGACGCCGCTTTTACTTATCAGGCCAGGCGTACCACCCGGGTTGAAAAAGCAGAAGAGTCCATTTTTAACCAGGGTGAAACCAAGACAATCGCGAAGGGGAGAAAACTGGCCATCACCGATGGCGGCGATTTTTCACAGATTAACGGTGACGTGACGACAATCATTAATGGTACGGTTTGCACGACAATAAACGCCGGCGATCGGTACCTGACCCTGGAAGATGGCAGCATGTGGCTGAAGGTTTCCGCGGGAGGACGGCATGTTGAAATCCACAACGGCGATGAATTAATCGTCCGTAGCGGCGGGCGTAAAAATACCATCATCGGCGGATTAACAACAACCGTAGCAGGAGGTTGGGCCCAAAAAGTGACTACAGGTGATATCGAGATATCGACTCCTGATACCATGATATTGCGAGGAGAAAAGAAAATTGACCTCCAGTGCCCGGATTATTTTGAATATAAAGCGGTGGCGATGTCGGTCAAACTTAATGATACCGCGCTGGCCCTAACAGAAATTAGCGTCAAAGGATTAAAATACGAGACTATTCCTGTGGTATTTAAATTTCGCGGCGGCGGGGCGCATTTTGAGATCAACGGTAATAGGCTGGAGTATAATTTATTGTCTTTGCAGACCGCACTATTAACAATCATTACATGAGAAATATAATGGAAAAATATTCAGGGATTATTATTCGTGGGCCCTTCTATGCGATGATGGCCGCGGTTGTCTTCTGTTTTTCCAGAGGTTTTTTCCTCTACTGGATGATCAAAAGGGATCCTGTAGCGACCCGCGCCAGTATCGTGACTTACTACCCTAAAACGCCAAACGATCGTGGTGAGGTGAGTATTGTATTAACGTATAGCTTTAGTGCTAAAGGTAAAATTTATAGCAAGGCCAATCAGTTTATGACTATTAATACGGTGGATCTCGATAAGGTTTACGTGGGAAAAGAGGTGCCTGTGATCTATTATCGAGCTAATCCGAAATTCAGTAAGTTAGATTATTATCATCATGAGTTAAGGCATAGATGATCATCTTTGGGGGAAAAAAATCAGAAACCAGGTAGACCCGGTTTCTGTTGTAGTATTATAGATAATACACTGCCGATGATTATTTCGCCGCCAGCTCCCGGCGAATGATTTCCGCCCCGGCGCTTAGCGCATGAAGCTTACCGCTGGCGACCTGACGCGATAACGGCGCCATGCCGCAGTTGGTTGATGGATAGAGCTTGTCGGCGTCGACGAACTGCAGGGCTTTGCGTAGCGTGCTGGCCACCTCCTCTGGCGTCTCAATGGCGTTGGTCGCCACATCGATTGCTCCGACCATCACTTTCTTGCCGCGGATGAGCTCCAGCAGGTCCATCGGTACGCGCGAGTTATGACACTCCAACGAAATAATATCGATAGAGGAGGTTTGGAGTTTCGGGAACGCCTCTTCATACTGGCGCCATTCGGAGCCGAGCGTTTTTTTCCAGTCGGTATTGGCCTTAATACCGTAGCCATAGCAGATATGCACGGCGGTTTCGCATTTCAGACCTTCAACGGCTCTTTCCAGCGCGGCGATTCCCCATTCATTGACTTCATCAAAGAAGACGTTAAATGCGGGTTCATCAAACTGAATAATATCTACCCCGGCGGCCTCTAATTCCCGGGCTTCCTGGTTGAGAATTTTGGCAAATTCCCACGCCAGTTTTTCACGGCTTTTATAGTGGTTGTCATACAGGGTATCGATCATCGTCATTGGCCCAGGCAGGGCCCATTTAATCGGTTTATTGGTGAGTTGACGCAGGTATTTTGCATCTTCCACAAACACCGGCTGCTGGCGTTCGACGGCGCTGACTACGGTCGGCACGCTGGCGTCATAGCGGTTGCGAATTCTCACCGTTTGCCGTTTCTCAAAATCGACGCCGCTGAGATGTTCAATAAAGGTGGTGACAAAGTGCTGACGCGTCTGCTCGCCATCACTAACGATATCAATGCCTGCGCGCAGCTGATCGTCCAGGGATAAACGCAGCGCATCGCGTTTGCCTAGTACTAACTCTTCATTCTGTAATTTCCACGGTGACCACAGCGTCTCGGGCTGCGCCAGCCAGGTCGGTTTCGGTAAACTGCCTGCGGTGGATGTCGGGAGCAATGTTTTCATACAGGTGACCTTTATTTTTTTATGATTTAGAGAGCGTAATGAGCTGACCATTGCTCAAGAATATGCTGGTACGGCTTAATAAACTGTTGTTCGGTAAATTTGCCCTGTTCAATCGCCAGGCGGCTGCGCTCTTCGCGGTCATAAACAATCCGGGTCAACGAATGATCCTGATTATTCAGGTTCGGCTGATAGCACTGCCCGGCCGCGGAGTTAGCGTTATAAATTTCCGGGCGATAAATCTTCTGGAAGGTCTCCATCGTGCTAATAGTGCTGGCAAGCTCAAGGTTGCTGTAATCGCTGAGCAGATCGCCCGCGCAGAAGAAGGCCAGCGGCGCTACGCTATTGGTCGGCATAAAGTAACGCACCTGCAGGCCCATCTTATTGAAATAGGCCTCGGTCAGCGCCACGCCATCCTGCTGGTACTCGACGCCGAGAATAGGGTGCTGATTGCCGGTCCGGCGGTAGGTATGCTTATTGGATACGCTCAGGCAGATGACCGGCGACTTTTTAAAACATTCATGGTATTCGGCAGAGCGTATGAAATGTTTGAAAATATTGCCATGCAGAACGCCATAATTTTCCGGCACGCTGAATGTGGCTTTATCTTTATTATATTCCGGCAGTAATACGCTAAAATCATAATCGCGCACATAAGAGGAAAAGTTATTCCCAACAATACCTTCGATTCGCGCGTTGGTGGCTTTATCAATAATATTGGTTTGCAGAATCTCAATCACCGGGAATGCCGCATTGTGGCCGTTATCGGTAATATTCATCTCGACCGAAATAATATCGAGTTCGACGGAGTAACGGTCGCCGTGCGGATTATCCCACTGCACCAGGTTATTAAAGCGATTATCAATCATCGCCAGCGTGTTGCGCAGGTTCTGCTGACGGTTTTCGCCCCGCGCCAGGTTGGCAAAATTGGTGGTAATACGCGTATTTTTCGCCGGGTTATAGTGTTCATCAAAACGACTACGTTTAATCGTAAAGGTAAAGTCTGTCATCGTCTCTTTCCACCCTGGGTTCTGATATAAAAATGCAGGTATTTCACATTCCCAGAATGACCTTGCGATTTATCTGGATTTATTATTCAGTAGCATTCATATTGTCTGCAGTTGCTGAAGACTATTTTTGCCAGAGTCATTGAATGAGTGAAAGAGAGTTAATTTCAATACTGCATGAGCCATCTTCATGATCCATCATGTGCTCTGCATAGATGTGCAAGACGGCTGAAGAAAACGCCCCGGCTTGTGCATCGTTAGCCGGGGCAAGACCGGTTTTACCAGCAGACAAACCCGCCATCGACCACCAGATCCACGCCGGTGCAGAATGAGGCGGCGTCGCTGGCGAGGAACAGCGCCGGGCCGGCCATCTCTTCTACCTTCGCCATGCGCTGCATCGGGGTCTGGCTTTCAAACTCGCGGGTCTGATGCACCATCTCCGGGCGGGTATTCATCGGCGTGGCGGTATAGCCGGGGCTGATGGCGTTGACGCGGATCCCTTTATCAACCCACTCCATGGCCAGGCTTTTCGACAGATGGATAACGCCGGCTTTCGAACAGTTGTAATGCGCCTGATCGAGGCCGCGATTCACGATAATCCCCGACATCGAGGCGATATTGATAATCGACCCGCCGCCAGACTCCTGTATTAATTCCGCTTCTGCTTTGCAGGAGTTCCATACGCCGGTGAGGTTGATATCGATAACCCGCTGCCACTGCTCGCTTTCCATCTCCAGGGCCGGATTGGCGTTGGCGATCCCGGCGGCGTTGACGGCGATATCGAGGCGGCCAAAGCGGCTTTTTGCCAGCGCAACGCCGGCGCGCAGGTCGGCAAGCTGGCGGACATCGCCGGTATAAGAACACGCCTGGCCGCCGATGGATTCAATATGGCTGACCGTTTCCGCCAGCCCGCCGTCGTCGCGAAGATCAAAACAGACCACCCGCGCGCCGGCGCTGGCGAGCGCGCAGGCGATAGTTTGGCCGATGCCGCTGCCGGCGCCGGTCACGAAAGCGACGCGCTCCTGCAGGTTAAACAGCTGTTGTGCAAAGTCTTTGCCGATCATAGTGATTACTCTCTTCAAAATAGTGTCGAACGTCGGGAGCCCGGTTTCCCGGATGGTGGCGCGTAGCGCCTTATCCGGGCTACCGCGTTCAGGACATAATCAAACCGCCATCGATATTGATGGTCTGCCCGGTGAGGTAACGTGCATCGTCGGAGGCGAGGAAGGCCACCAACCCGGCCACGTCTTCCGGCTTACCGGCACGCTTCATCGGGATCCCTTCGACCCATTCCGCCATCAGTTCGCCCTTGCCGTAGCGCTTCTGCTCGGTGCTGAGAATTTCTCCCCACACGCGATCGTTGTAATCCCACATTTCGCTTTCGATGATGCCGGGGCAGAAGGCGTTGACGGTGATGTTCCACGGCGCCAGCTCGTGCGCCAGGCTTTGGGTAATACCGATCACGCCCATTTTGCTGGCGGCGTAGTGCGGCGTGTAGATAAAGCCCTGACGCCCCTGGCCGGATGAGGTGTTAATCAGGCTGCCGTGATTCTGTTTCACCATGTATTTAGCGGCCTCGCGGCAGCACAGCCACACGCCGGTAGTATTAACCGCGAGCACTTTTTCAAAATCGGCTTTTGGCATCCGATCGTAGTAATCAATGGTGATCACCCCGGCGTTCTGAATGGAGACGTCAATGGTGCCGAAGCGCGCGGCGGCCTGCTCATACAGGGCCTGCACCTGCGCTTCGTCGGTCACATCGACCTGCAGCGATAAAATATCCGCCTGATAACGCTGACGCAGCGTTTCGGCGGTTTCGTGAACGCGCTCGGCGTTGGAGACCATCACCAGATTAGCGCCGTCGCGGGCAAAACGCTCCGCAATACCAGCACCGATGCCGCGGCAAGCGCCGGTGATAACCACCGTTTTATTATGGAAATCTCGTTGCATATTTTTTCCCTTTCGATAAGCCGGGCGCCAGGCCCGGCGGAATGCGTGAATATGGTTGCCGATTAGCTGGAGGTAGCGCCGTTCGGCGGGATCGCGGCCAGCTTCTCTTCGTGGCGGCGCATCAGGATGACTTTGTTCTGCAGCTTCTGCTGGAACTGGTCGACGACAACGGCGGTGACGATTACCAGGCCCTTAATGACCATCTGCCAGAAGTCGCTAACGCCCATCATCACCATGCCGTCGGCGAGGAAGACGATCACGAAGGCGCCGATAATCGAGCCGGTCACCCGGCCGCGGCCTCCTGCCAGCGCGGTTCCGCCGAGCACGGTGGCGCCGATGGCGTCCATCTCAAACATGTTGCCGGTCATCGGGTGGGCGGTTTGTAGCTGAGAGGCGACGATCAAGCCGACGAAGGCGGCGCACAGACCAGAGAAGGCATAGACGAAAATTTTGGCTTTGACGATCGGTACGCCGGCGAGGCGAGCGGCGGATTCGTTGCCGCCGATAGCGTAGATGTAGCGACCAAGCGGCGTTTTAGTCGTCAGCCAGTAGCCCAGTACCAGGAAGCCGATCATCAACCAGATCGGCAGATAAACCCCAAGCAGGGTACCGGAGCCCAGCGTGGCGAAACCGGTGTTGCCCAGCGCCTCCATACCGTTGAGGTTCGGGTAGGTGCTGCCGTTGTTAAACAGCAGGGCGGAGCCGCGGGCGACGTACATCATCCCTAAGGTACAGATAAACGGCGCGACGCCGAAGCGGGTAATCACCGCGCCGTTAACCAGCCCTACCAGCACGCCGAAGACCGCGACGCAAAGGATCACTTCAGGGACGTTAAAGAAGATGATGTCGCCGTTCCATAGCGGTAGCCCGTTGGTCAGTAGCGCGCCCGCGACCATCCCGCAGATACCCGCCACCGCGCCGACGGACAGGTCAATGCCGCCGGTGAGGATCACAAGCGTCATACCGATGGCCAACAGGCCGGTAATCGCCACGTGCTGGGTCATGATCAGCAGGTTAGAGGCGGTCAGGAAGTTCGGTACCATCACGCTGAAGAATGCGATCACCAGCAGCAGGGCGATGAAGGTTCTGGCCTTCAGCAGGTACATATAAATCATATATTTCTGGTTCATGATGGATTCCAGCCTGATTAATCTTGAGGTGTTGAAGCCGCGATTAACTTTTCGCGGGTCACCGCATGGCGCGGTAAATCGGCGGTAATGCGGCCATCGGCCATCACCAGGATGCGGTCGGCCAGCGCCATCACTTCATCCAGCTCCGAAGAGGAGAACATGACCGCCAGCCCCTGCTGGGCCATTTTGCCGATCAGGTGATAGACGTCGGTTTTCGCGCCGACGTCGATACCGCGCGTCGGTTCATCAAGGAACACCACCTGCGGCTGGGTCATCAGCGCCTTACCCAACACCACTTTTTGTTGGTTGCCGCCGCTCAACGAGGTGATGGGCAAATTGGCGTCGCTCACTTTGATCGCCAGTTGCTGAATCATCTCTTTTACGCAGGACTCTTCTTTCTGCGGATTCAGCCACCGCCAGGCGCGGCGAAACCCCTGCAGACTAAAATCAGAGAGCGTCATATTGGATTGAATCGACATCATCTGTACCACGCCTTCGCCCTGACGGTCTTCCGGCACCAGCGCCAGCCCCTTTTTCAGGCGGTGTTGAAAGCGCGATTTGCCGATGTTTTCGCCGTTAAGATGTACCTCGCCGCTCTGACAGGGCATCAGGCCGACCAGCCCTTTAAACAGCTCGGTGCGCCCGGCGCCAAGCAGGCCGTAAATGCCGATCACTTCGCCTTTGCTGAGGGTGAAGGTGACATCATTGAGTTTGTAGCCGCCGCTCGGATGCAGCGCGGTCAGCCCCTTGACGTCAAGCACCGCGTTGCCTTTTGGCGCGGGCTGATAATCAAAGTGCTTTTTCTTATCGCCGACCATCTGTTCGATGATCCACGGCACGCTGGCGTCGCTGACGTTGCGCTCGCTGATAAAGCGACCGTCGCGGAAAATGGTGATATTGTCGCCAATCTCCATCAGCTCTTCGAGGCGATGCGAAATATAGATAATGGTGACGCCGCGGCGCTTAAGCTGCTCGATGACCTTAAACAGCACTTTGACCTCGGACTGGCTCAGCGCCGAGGTGGGTTCATCCATAATCAGTACGCGGGTGTCTTTCGATAGCGCACGGGCGATTTCAACCAGCTGTTGATGGCCAATCCCCAGTTCGCCCAGTTGCGTGTAGGGATCGACGTCGAGCTCCAGCCGCTCCAGCAGCGATTTGGCTAACGCATATTGATATTTTTCGTTGATGCGTCCTTTCTGAAAGAATTCATTAGCCATGAATATGTTGTCCATCACATTCATATTGGGGAATAAATTCAGTTCCTGGAAAATAATGCTGATGCCGACTTTCTCTGCCTGATGGGTAGAGTTTAAAGTCACCACCTCGCCATCGAGAATAATTTGACCGGAGGAGGGCGTTTCAACGCCGGCAAGCATTTTCATCATGGTGGATTTACCCGCACCATTTTCTCCGATCAGAACGTTAACCTTATTTCGATAGACCCGGTAGTTCACGTTATCCAGCGCGGTCACGCCGGGATAAATGCGCGAAAGGCTGCGGGTTTCGATAATCACTTCAGATTCGACTGGTTGGGGAGCGACGATATCTTGCGGCGTCATATTATTGACCTCCCGGATGAACGATTTTCGCCGGCGTGATTTCTGGAATAGTTTGTGGAATATCCCAGGCCGAGAAGACGCCATACACTTCTATGTTGTCGCCGGTTTTCAGGTTGGCCGCCTGAATCATCTTGACCGCCTGACTGTTAATATTTTTGCTGTATTCGCCAAACAGCACCTGGTCGTTAAAGTCCTGGTAGCTGGCGCCGCGGTAACCGTCGCGCAGCAAGGTGCCGCGCAGGGTTGGGCCAATCTGCACCATCACATTACCGATACTGCCATCGGCGAGGGTCATCTTGCCGCTGCGCGAGGCGCTATCCAGCTTGCTGACGGCGCCCGCCACCTTAACGTAAAAGATGCACGGGTTTTCGTCCTGGGCGCGGTAGCCCAGCGCTTTGCAGGCGCTATCGATATCTTTTTGCGCCTTCAGCGCGCTCATCAACTCCGCCGCCGGGCGGGCGTTGGCGACCACCTGCGGCACGATGCTCTGCTGCCAGGTTTTATCGATGTTCGCCATATGCGGATTGGGCGGGGATTTCAGGTCTGCCAGCTCCTGCTGCGAGACGATGCGGCAGCCGCCCAGCGCCAGAACGGCCAGCGCGAGACAGGTTTTCTTGTACATAATGCTCTCCTCTGCGCCCCCACAGGGGCGCAACCACCCGAACTCAGGACTTGATGTTGAAGTCCTGAACTTTATCTGCGTTATCCTGGGTAATCAGAATGCCGCGGAACATCACGCGCTGCTTCGCCGGCTTCTCTCCTTTTTGCAGGTAGTTATCCAGATCGGTCACGCCCTGGGCGGCGATGGCCTGCGCCTGGAGCATCACGGTCGCCTGCAGTGTGCCCGCCTTCACCGCATCGCGTTCGTCGTTGCTACCGTCGATACCGACGACGATCACATCGTTACGATTGGCCGCTTTTAGCGCCGCGATGGCGCCAAGAGCCACCGGGCCGTTGCCGCAGATCACTCCTTTGACATCCGGGTGAGCCTGGAGAATGCTATCCATAATGCGTTTGCCGTCGATCAGGGTGCCTTTGGCATCCTGTTTTGCCACGCTGACCATATCCGGGTACTGGTCAATCACCTGGTGGAAGGATTTAGAACGGGTGACGCAGTTATTATCGGCGAGGTTGCAGGTCAGTTCGGCGTATTTGCCTTTTTCCGCCATTTTCTCAACAAATACGTTGGCGACTTCTGAACCCGCCTGGAAGTTATTGTGGGTAATTTGTTCCAGCGCGACATCATCAACCGGAATTTCACGGTTAATTAATACCACCGGAATACCCGCTTTTTTGGCTTTTTCAATGGCGGCGACGCTGGCGGTGGAGTCGGCGTTATCGAGAATAATTCCCTGCACCTTTTTACCAATGGCGGTATCAATCAGCTCATTTTGCTTTTTCACATCTTCGCCATGCGAGAGCACGGTCGTTTTATAGCCAAGGGCCTGCGCTTTTTCGCTGGCGCCTTTGGCTTCCGAGGCGTAATAAGGGTTATCCAGCGAGTTAACCATTATCATAATGGTGCCTTTTTCGGCGCTATGCGCGGCAAAGGAAAAGGCGGTCAGGGTCGCAGCGGTTAAAAGAGTTAAACGTAATTTCATGACTCTGTTCCTGTATTTTTATATTCGAACAAATGATCCCTGAGCGGGCAGGGTTTACGGTCTGAAATTTCCCCAGAATAAATTCGGGGGTTGCGATACATCGTTATGGGCCGGGGTTCTCCTGTAGTGGGTTAATAAGGTTCGTCGCCCAATCTGACGCCGATGGGCATCAGGCCGGCGAATCCGGTTTCCATAATGTTCTGTTTACCGCATGGCGCCACTCCTGCCAGCGCTGCTGTAGGCGCTGGTGGCGGGCCATGTCGGGTTGAAAAGCGCTGTGTTCGGTTAAGAAGGCTTGCAGGTCGGCGGTTTCACCCGGAGTGAGGGCTTTTCGCGCCAGCAACGCCGCGCCGATGGCGGACAGTTCCGGGATATCGCTGCGCATCACCGGGCAGCCGAGCAGGTCGGCCTGATATTGCATCAGCCAGTCGTTGTTGGTTGGGCCGCCGTCGACCATTAACGCCGTCAGGGTGAATTCAGCGTGCTGGCGCATCGCCGCCACCACGTCGGCGATTTGATAGGTAATGGATTCCAGCGCCGCGCGGATCAGGTGCGCGCGCTTGACGCCGCGGCTCAGACCGCAGATCACCCCGCGGGCGCTGTCGTCCCACCAGGGGGCGCCGAGCCCGGTCAGCGCCGGTACGAAGTAGACCCCTAAAGTCGAATCGACAGAGGCGGGCAGGGTATTCAGCTCGTGGGCCAGGTCGGCGGCGGAGAGTTCGCTCAGTCCGGTGCTGTCCGCCATCCATGCTACCGCATCGCCGGTATGGGGAATGTTGCCTTCCAGCCCCCACACCAGCTGGTCGCCATCGTGCCAGGCGACGGTGGTCGCCAGAGCGGCAATATCGCACTGGGCCGATTTGACCGGCGCCATCACCGAGGAGCCGGTGCCGTAGGTGGCTTTCACACAGCCAGCTTCGCCAAGCGCGTGGCCGAATAGCGCGGCGTGTGAGTCGCCGATCATCGCCATCACCGGGATACCGTCGGGGATCGCCGTTAGCCCTTTGGTGTAGCCAAACAGACCGCTCGACGGTTTAATCTCCGGCAGCGCCGCGCGCGGAATACCAAACAGCGTCAGCATCTCGTCATCCCACTCGCCGCGGTGCAGATTCAGCAATTGGGTGCGGGCGGCGTTGGAGTAATCGCAGAAGAAGGATTGTCCGCCGGTCAAATTCCACAGCAGCCAGCTGTCGATAGTGCCGAGGCAAATCTCGCCGCGTTCGGCAAGCTGATAGCCGTCGGGAGTGGCGTCCAGCAGCCAGCGCATTTTGGAGGCGGAAAACAGCGGCGCAATCGGCAGGCCGGTGGCGTGCTTAATGCGCTGTTCCTGACGATCGCGACGCAGGGTGTCGCAGAACGCGGCGCTGCGGGTGCATTGCCAGGTGATGGCGGCGTTAATCGGTTCACCGCTGGCGCGATACCAGCCGATGGCGGTTTCTCGTTGATTGCTGATAGCCAGCGCCGCGACGTTTTCCGCGCCAACGTGAGCCACCGCTTTGGCGATCACCGCCAGCGAGGCCGCCACCAGCGCCTCGCCGGATTGTTCCACCCAACCTTCGCGCGGGGTTTGGATCGCCAGCGGCTGCGAGAACTTGACGCTAACTTTGCCTTTGCCGTCCAGCACCACGGCTTTCGCGTTGGTGGTGCCTTCATCCAGCGCAATGATGAACTCTTTGGCTGTCGCCTGCATATGATGCTCTCCTCGGTCACACATTGTCCTGGAACGGCGGAGAATGGTTTATCTCCGGCCATTGCATGCGTCTATGCAGGCCATGATGTGACATATCGTTATCGCTTTTTCATCACTGAATATATATTCGATAGTGATTATTTATTTGATACCTTAAGCCACAAACCCGGTGATGGGCTACCTGAAAAATCATCAATTGTGCTGGCAATCACATTTCACAGATTGGGAATATGCCGCGAAGACGGGGAGGGGGATGGCTTAATTTATTGAATTATAATTATTTATTTTGCAATCCCTGTGGCTGAAAAAACAGCCTCAGGGATTGTCGAGGCGGGAAACTGCGGTGGGTTAGTCGCTAACCAGTAGTCTGGCGGTGGGGTAATCGGTGATTAAAACGTCGATATAGCCGCCGGTAAGCGCGCCTTTAATTGCCGCGACTTTGTCGGTGCCGCCGGCCAGCGCGACCACGTTCGGGCATTTTTTGACTTTCTCCAGCGCCATGCCGATCACTGGATCTTCATCATCACGCAACACCGGCTGGCCGTATTTGTCGTAGTAGTGCAGGCAGATATCGCCAACCGCGCCGCGCGCCGCCAGCACCTGCAGCATATCTTCGTGATAATAGTTACCCGACGTTTTCAGCAACTGGGAAGGTTCGAGAATTCCAATGCCGACAATGGCGATATCGACCTCGTCAAAGCGGGAAACCACGTCGGCGACATCTTTACTGGCCAGCAGGCGGTTGCGCTCTTCCATGGAACCTTCGATGCTCTGCGACGGCAGCAGCCAGGCATCACAGTTAAGACGCTGGGCCAGCGTCTGGGTGAGGATCGTCGCCTGCACGTTGCCGTTGGGCCCGACGCCGCCAAGCAGCTGGATGACGCCGCTGGCCTTCAGATTTTGCGCGTGGACCTCATCAACCATTGCGCGGATGGTCGAGCTCCATGAAGAGACGCCAATTAGATCTTTTGGCCGCAGGCGGGTTTCCAGGTAGTGCGCGGCGGCCGAACCTATCGCCCGCTTGATAGTATGGTCGCTGGCCTCTTCTTCGGTATCGACCACCACCGCCTGTTTAAGCCCGTAGCGATCCTCAAGCCCCTTTTCAAGATTGAGGAAAATATTCGATGGCTGCACGACGCTGATTTTCACGACGCCCTCTTTTTGGCAGCGGGTAATCGCGCGAGAGACAAATGACTGAGATAGCGAGAGAAGTTGGGCGATATCAGACTGCTTTCGTCCTTCCAGATAGTAAAGCGTGGCAATCTTCACCAATAGCCGTTGTTCATCCTGCTTAGCCATATTTATCCTCGAAAATCATTTATCGCCTTTCTTCAGGCGTTTAGCTGCAGCCATTATCGTAGTGACTTTTATCATACGCGAAAAAAAATCACACTTAAGTGTGATGGTGGTCAAATTTTTACCACTCATCAAAATCGACTATGGACAAAAACAAAACAGCCAGGTCATAATCGAATAAAGAATCATCATTGAATATATATTCAGGGTGGCTTTGAGTCAACGAGTTTATCCGGGCTTCGCCTGGAGCGGGAGGCAGAATGTTCCTGAGTACGGCGCTGTGGTGGAAGGCTAACCACCGGCATGGGGATATCTGGTTTTTTTAGTCCCTGACGGAATAAATATTCCATATTGAAAATAAATTCAGAGGTATTAAATGAATCCCTACAGATTTGATGTCCAGACGCTTGAGCGCAAAGCGCGCGCCGTGCGCCGCCACATTGTCCGCTTAAACGCCAATAGTCCGGCGGGCGGGCACACCGGGGCCGACCTGTCGCAGGTCGAGCTGTTAACCGCGCTCTACTTCCGTGTGCTCAATGCGGCGCCCGATCGTCTTGACGACCCGCAGCGCGATATCTATATCCAGTCGAAAGGCCATGCGGTGGGCTGCTACTACTGCGTACTGGCGGAAGCGGGTTTCTTCCCGATCGAATGGCTGGAGACCTACCAGCACGCGAACTCGCACCTTCCCGGCCATCCGGTGCGGCAGAAAACGCCGGGCATTGAGCTAAACACCGGCGCGCTGGGCCACGGTTTGCCCGTTGCGGTGGGGCTGGCGCTGGCCGCAAAGAAAAGCAATAGCTCCCGCCGCATCTTTTTAATCACCGGCGACGGCGAACTGGCGGAAGGCAGTAACTGGGAGGCGGCGCTGGCGGCGGCCCATTATGGTCTCGATAACCTGGTCATTATTAATGATAAGAACAATCTTCAGCTGGCTGGGCCAACCCGCGAAATTATGAATACCGATCCGCTGGCCGATAAATGGCGCGCCTTCGGCATGGAGGTCAGCGAATGCGAGGGTAACGATATGGCCTCGGTGGTCGCGGCTATCGAAGGGCTGCAGCAGAACGGTAAACCTAACGTCATTATTGCCAACACCACGAAGGGCGCGGGCATCTCCTTTATCCAGGGGCGCCCGGAGTGGCATCACCGGGTGCCGAAAGGCGAGGAAATCGCACTGGCGCTGGAGGAACTGAAAGATGAGTAATGCAGAACACCTGGCGAACGTGATGGTCGAGGCGTTTATCGCCGCGGTGGAAAAGGGCGTCGATCTGGTGCCGGTGGTCGCGGACTCCACCTCAACGGCCAAGATCGCTCCTTTTATTAAGCAGTTTCCCGGACGGCTGGTTAACGTCGGTATCGCCGAGCAGAGCATGGTCGGCACCGCCGCGGGGCTGGCGCTCGGCGGTAAAGTGGCGGTGACCTGTAACGCCGCGCCGTTCCTTGTCTCCCGCGCTAACGAGCAGATTAAAGTCGATGTCTGCTACAACAACACCAACGTCAAGCTGTTTGGCCTTAACGCCGGGGCCAGCTATGGCCCACTGGCCAGTACCCACCATGCCATAGATGATTTGGCGATAATGCGTGGTTTCGGCAATATCCAGATTTTCGCCCCCTCTACGCCGCGCGAATGTCGGCAGATTATCGACTACGCCCTGGCGTATCAGGGGCCGGTTTATATCCGCCTTGACGGCAAGGCGCTGCCGGAGTTGCATGACGAAGCGTACCGTTTTGTGCCCGGCGCGGTACTGACCCTGCGCGAAGGCGAAGCGGTGGCGCTGGTAGCGACCGGTTCAACGGTGCACGAAGCGGTGGAGGCGGCGCAGCAGCTTGCCGACCTCGGCATTGAGGCGAAAGTGGTCAGCGTGCCGTCGATTCGTCCCTGCGATACCACGGCGCTGCTGGCGGCGCTGCAGTCATGCCGTTCAGTTATTACCGTCGAAGAACATAACGTCAACGGCGGGCTGGGGAGCCTGGTCGCCGAAGTGCTGGCGGAAGCGGGCGCGGGGATTGCCTTGCAGCGTCTGGGGATCCCGGATGGCGAGTATGCGGCGGCCGCCGATCGCGGCTGGTTGCGTCAGTATCACGGTTTTGATGCGGCGTCGATTGTCGCGCGGGTACAGAAAATAGCGCAGTGTTGAAAAAAACGCCCTCCCGGCGGGGAGGGCGTCAGACACTAATATTATCAGAAGTGGGTGTTGACGCTCATATACCAGGTACGGCCGGATTCGTTATAGGTCTCCGCGCCAGCGCCGTACATACTCCCTTTGTCGCCGCCGGTCGTTTGGGCGTTACCCGCGCGCCAGTGGCGCTTGTCGAAGACGTTATCCACGCCGCCGGTCAGGCTGACGTTTTTGGTCACGTCCCAGGTCGCGCTCAGGCCGAGGATGCTATACGGGCTGACCTCGTTCTTCTCGCTGCCGGTGACCGGCTGGCCTTTGTAGTTGTACTTCTTCGGTTCCTGCTTGCCGTACCAGGTGAAGGTCGATTGCACAGAAACGTCCTGATAAACCTGCCAGCTCAGCGTCGAGTTCAGCGTGTATTCCGGAATAATCGACAGGCGATCGCCGGTCTCTTTGTTCTTACTCTGCAGCATGTAGGTGATGTTGTTGGTCCAGTTCACCGTCTCGCTGACCGGCACGTTCAACGTGCCTTCCAGCCCTTCAACTACCGCTTTCGGCACGTTTTCCCATTGGTACAGGTCGGTCCCTTTAGTATTGCGATAAACTGGGGCATATCCCGCTTCAATCTTGTTGCGGTAATCGTTACGGAACCAGGTAACCCCCGCCAGCCAGCCGTCGCGTTTGAACTCGAGGCCGATCTCTTTGTTGATGCTGGTCTCTGCTTTTAAATCGTCATTCCCTTGCAGGTAGCAGCCTGCTTGGCTGGCGTAGCAGCCCTGACCTTTACTGTAGAGAATATAGTTGGGGTTGGTCTGATACAAGCTCGGAGCTTTATAGGCGCGGGCGATACCCATTTTCAGGGTAAAGTCGTCGCCCAGACCCTGCGACAGGTTCAACGACGGGCTCCAGTTATTACCGACAATACTGTGGTGATCGAAACGCAGCGCCGGCGTCAGCATGGTGGTATCGGTCACTTCCATGTTGTTCTCGGCGAACAGGGAGAAGATTTCCGCTTTCGAATACGGGCTGCGGCCGGTGCTGTCATAGCCCGGAATTTCACCGCCAGAGAGTTCCTGGGTATTAGAGGCGTTGTCCTTCATGCGCTGCTGGTTCCATTCACTACCCAGCGTCAGGTTCTGGTTAACCCACAGGTCGAACGGAATATTGACTTCGCTGTGCAGCATCATGTCCGACAGGTCGATATCGGTAAACTGGTTGCTGCTGAAGATCCCCTCGGTGCCGCCCGCCAGACCTTCGCCTTTACGCGAGTTGCGGGTGTGTTCGTACTGCGCCCAGTTGCTGGTGGTCACGCCGTTATCCCAGCCGCCGTTCCAGGTCACGGAGTAAGTATTGCGATAGAGACGGTTGGTCTCTTTACCGTAGTTCTCTTTCACCAGATCGTTGCTGTTGGTGTTTTGCGTATCACCGGCATACAGGTTGCCCTGGCGGCTATAGCCGGCTTCAAACTCCAGCGACTGCATCGGCGCGAAATCCCAGCGCACCACGCCGTTGATGTTTTTGTTTTCTACCCCTTCACGCCCGGCGGGCAGGGTATCGGCGTAAATGCCGGTACGTTCAGACTGATGGCCCTGGTTGATATCCCAGGCATCAGCCTGGGTTTTATCGAGGTTGCCGTACATGCGGAAGCTGAAATCGCCGCCCAGCGGGCCGCTGAGGCTAAAGTCGGTACGCTTGGTCGCGCCTTCGTCTTTATGCTCCGGCATGTTCATGTAGGCGTTCCACGAACCATGCCACTGGTTGTCGAATTTTTTAGTAATGATGTTGACCACGCCGCCCGCCGCGCCGTTGCCGTAGCGCGCCGCCGCCGGGCCGCGGATAACGTCTATACGTTCGATCATTTCCGGCGGTACCCAGCTGGTATCGCCGCGGGTGTCGCGCTCGCCGCGCCAGCCGAGACGAATGGAGTTACGGCTGGTCACGGGCTTACCGTCAATCAGGATTAAGGTGTTTTCCGGGCCCATACCGCGAATATCAATCTGGCGATTGTTGCCGCGCTGGCCGCTGGTGGAGTTGCCGGTCAGGTTGACGCCCGGCATGGTACGGATGATTTCAGAGACGTCGCGCGCCGGCGGACGTTTGCGAATTTCATCGGCGGTAATGGTCGAAACGCCCGGCGCCTGCAGGTTTTGCACCTCGGCGGTGACGACCATCGTTTCTTCACCGGCGGCTTGTTTACTGTCGGTGGTTTCTTCTGCCGCGCACAGCGGGAATGCCACCCCGTAGATACCCAGATTGACCATTAAGGCCAGGGACTTAATCCTGTTATTCATTGTAAGTCAGTTCCGCTTTTCTTTGCCGCTTTCCCCAGAAGCCCCTTCCCACCGGGAGGGGAGACGGCATAAATGTAGCCAGTAGAAGGTGAACGCTTTCCGTAGCCGACCGAGCCAAACGCTCAGAAAAGACCCTCTCTGACCTTGATTTAATGTAATGAGAAGACGCGCTACCCATAGGCGCGTTAATACGCTATTGCAAATGCAAATAGTTATCAATAATATTATCAATAAATATTACCTTTGTTGATAAAAATCACGGTAAACATAGGGTTACTGACGGAATGCAAATAACGGGAAGTGATGACTGGTGGCGGGGGATCGCCGGCCCGCAGACTGAGGCGCTGGGCGACGCATATCGGGTGACCTTCTGGTGGCGCGATCCGGCAGGCAGCGAAACCACGTCGCCGATTCGGCGGGTGTGGATTTACATTACCGGCGTCACCGATCATCACCACAACGCGGCGCCGCAAACCCTGCAGCGCATCCCCGGTACCGATGCCTGGCGCTGGCAAACCACGCTCCCCGCCAGCTGGCGCGGCAGCTACTGTTTTATTCCCTCCGAACGCGACGACGATTTTTCCCCGCAGCTTTTTAACGGTGAAGCGCCGGACCGCGCGCTGCTGCGCGAAGGCTGGCGCAAACTGCTGCCGCGGGCGATTGCCGATCCCCGCAATCCTCAAAGCTGGAAGGGGGGACGCGGCCACGCGGTCTCGGCGCTGGAACTGCCGCAGGCGCCGGAACAGCCGGGTTGGCATTATCGCGAGCCGGTTTCACCAGCGCCGCGCTGTATTGAATGGCGCAGCCAGCGATTAGGTAACCAGCGACGAGTGTGGATTTACACCACCGGCAGTGGGACGGATCGCCCACTGGCGGTCCTGCTTGACGGCCAGTTCTGGGCCGAAAGCATGCCGATTTTTGCGCCGTTGGCGGGGCTGACGCGGGAAGGTCGCCTACCGCCGGCGGTCTATGTGCTGATCGACGTTATCGACAATCAACACCGCAGCGTCGAGCTGCCCTGTAATCGTGATTTCTGGCTGGCGGTACAGGAAGAACTGCTGCCGCAGGTGCACGCCGTGGCGCCATTCAGCGATCGCGCCGACCGGACGGTGGTGGCGGGGCAGAGCTTCGGCGGTCTGGCGGCGATGTATGCCGCGCTCCACTGGCCGCAGCGTTTTGGCTGCGTTCTGAGCCAGTCGGGGTCGTACTGGTGGCCGCAGCGCGGCAGTAGCCAGCCGGGAGTGATACTTGAACAACTGCAGCGCGGCGAGCTTCGACCGCAGGGGCTGCGTATCTGGCTGGAAGCCGGCGTGCGCGAGCCGATTATTTTTCGCGCCAACCAGGCGCTTTTCGCGCAACTACGGCAGACCACGCCGTCCGTTTTCTGGCGCCAGGTTGACGGCGGTCATGACGCGCTATGCTGGCGCGGCGGGCTGACGTCCGGGCTTATCCAGCTGTGGCAGCCTTTGCGCCGCGGGCAACAACACGCGCTTAATGAGGAGTGAGAGATGCAATTCAGCAACCCCTTCGACAATCCGCAAGGGCAGTTTTACATTCTGCGCAACGCACAGGGGCAATATAGCCTGTGGCCGCATCACTGCGCGCTGCCGACAGGCTGGACGGTGGAGTGTCCGCCGCAGTCATTAGAGGCCTGTAACGCCTGGCTTGCCGCCAACTGGTCAACCCTTATCCCAGCGCACTACGCCTCCTGAGGAGCTTTCGATGAGTACACGTTTACCGCTGGTTGCGGCGCAGCCGGGAATTTGGATGGCTGAACGCCTCTCCACGCTACCCGGCGCCTGGAGCGTTGCCCACTATGTTGAACTGCGCGGCAATCTTGATCCGGCGCTGCTGAGTAAGGCGATCGTCGCCGGGCTTAAGCAGGCCGATACCCTGAGCATGCGCTTTTGTGAAGATAACGGCGAAGCATGGCAGTGGGTTGATGATGCGCGCGAGTTTGCCGAGCCGCAAAGCGTCGACCTGCGCCAGCAGGCCGATCCGCACATGGCCGCGCTGGCGCTGATGCAAAGCGATCTCGGGCAGAATCTGCGCGTCGATAGCGGTAATCCGCTGGTCTGCCATCAGCTCATGCGCGTTGGCGACGACTGCTGGTACTGGTATCAGCGCTATCACCATTTGCTGGTCGATGGCTTTAGCTTCCCGGCCATTACCCGCCAGATCGCCGCTATTTATCGTGCCTGGCAACGCGGCGAAGAGACGCCGGATTCACCGTTTTCGCCGTTCGCCGAGGTGGTAGAAGAGTATCAGCGCTACTACGGCAGCGAGGCGTGGCAGCGCGATAAAGCCTTCTGGCAGGCGCAGCGTCAGGCGTTGCCGTCTCCGGCCTCGCTATCAGACGCGCCGCTGGCCGGGCGGGCGACCAGCAGCGATATCTGGCGCCTGAAACTGGAGGCCGATCCGGCTGTCTTCAGCCAGCTCGCCGCCAGCGCGCCGCAGTGCCAGCGTGCCGATCTGGCGCTGGCGCTGACGACGTTGTGGCTGGGGCGGCTGTGTGGCCGAATGGATTACGCGGCTGGCTTTATCTTTATGCGCCGCATGGGATCGGCGGCGCTGACCGCCACCGGCCCGGTACTCAACGTACTGCCGCTGGCGGTGAATATCGACGCGCAGGAGACGCTGGCGCAACTGGCGACGCGTCTCTCCGGGCAACTAAAAAAAATGCGCCGCCATCAGCGCTACGATGCCGAGCAAATTGTCCGCGATAGCGGCAAAGCGGCGGGCGACGAACCGCTGTTTGGCCCGGTGCTGAACATCAAAGTCTTTGATTACCAGTTGGATATCGACGATGTGCAGGCGCAGACGCATACCCTCGCCACCGGCCCGGTGAATGACCTCGAGCTGGCATTATTTCCGGACGAACACGGCGGCCTGTCGCTGGAGATCCTCGCCAATAAAGCACGTTATGATGACGTCACGCTGAACCGCCACGTATCGCGTCTGACATCGTTACTGGCGCAGTTTGCCGCCAATCCGGCGCTGCGCTGCGGCGAGGCGGAGATGCTGTCGGCAGAAGAAGGCGCGCAGCTGGCGTTGATCAACAATACCGCGATGCCGCTGCCGACCACTACCCTCAGCGCGCTGGTGGCGGAACAGGCGCGGAAAACGCCGGATGCCCCGGCGCTGGCGGATGCCAACTGGCGCTTTAGCTACCGCGAAATGCGCCAACAGGTGGTGGCGCTGGCCAACCTGCTGCGGCAACGCGGCGTGCAGCCGGGGGATAGCGTGGCGGTTGCCTTACCGCGTTCGGTCTTCCTGACGCTGGCGCTGCACGGTATCGTCGAAGCCGGCGCCGCCTGGCTGCCGCTGGATACCGGCTACCCGGACGACCGTCTGCGGATGATGCTGGAAGATGCGCAGCCATCGCTGCTGATTACCTCTGACGATCAACTGGCCCGGTTTAGCGATATTCCGGGACTGACCAGCTTGTGTTATCAGCAGCCGCTGGCTGCTGAAGATGATACGCCGCTGGCGCTGTCAAAACCGGAACATACCGCGTATATCATCTTTACTTCCGGTTCCACCGGACGGCCGAAAGGGGTGATGGTCGGCCAGACCGCCATCGTGAACCGCCTGTTGTGGATGCAAAATCACTATCCGTTAACCGTCGCCGATGTGGTGGCGCAGAAGACGCCGTGCAGCTTTGATGTCTCGGTATGGGAATTCTGGTGGCCGTTTATGACCGGCGCCCAACTGGTGATGGCGGCGCCGGAGGCGCATCGCGATCCACAGGCGATGCAGCGGTTCTTCGCGCAGTACGGCGTGACCACCACCCACTTTGTTCCGTCGATGCTGGCGGCGTTTGTCGCCTCGCTGGATAGCGATAATGTGTCATCCTGCCGGACGCTAAAACGCGTTTTCTGTAGCGGCGAAGCGCTGCCGACGGAACTGTGTCGCGAATGGGAGCGCTTAACCGGCGCGCCATTGCATAACCTGTACGGGCCAACGGAAGCGGCGGTGGATGTCAGTTGGTATCCCGCCAGCGGGCCAGAGCTGGCGGCGGTAACCGGCAACAGCGTGCCCATCGGCTGGCCGGTATGGAACACCGGATTACGTATTCTTGATGCCGCCATGCGCCCGGTGCCGCCGGGCGTGGCGGGTGATTTGTACCTCACGGGCATCCAGCTGGCGCAGGGGTATATGGGCCGCCCTGATCTCACCGCCAGCCGCTTTATTGCCGACCCGTTTGCCCCCGGCGAGCGCATGTACCGCACCGGCGATGTGGCGCGCTGGCTGGATAACGGCGCGGTGGAATATCTTGGCCGCAGCGACGATCAGTTGAAAATTCGCGGCCAGCGCATTGAGCTTGGCGAGATCGACCGGGTGATGGCGGCGCTGCCGGACGTCGCGCAGGCGGTGTGCCACGCCTGCGTCTTCAATCAGGCCGCGGCCACCGGCGGCGATGCCCGCCAGCTCGTCGGTTATCTGGTGAGCGAGTCCGGCCAGCCGCTGGACGTGGCGGCGCTGAAGGCGCGTCTTAGCGAACAGCTGCCGCCGCACATGGTGCCGGTGGTGTTGATCCAACTGGAATCTTTCCCGCTCAGCGCCAACGGTAAGCTGGATCGTAAAGCGCTACCGCTGCCCTCCTTAAGCAGCGAGCGCAGCGGTCGCCCGCCGCAATCGGCTACCGAAATGGCCGTTGCCGCGGCGTTCAGCCAACTGCTGGGCTGCGAGGTAAATGATATCGAGGCCGATTTCTTCGCCCTCGGCGGCCATTCGCTGCTGGCGATGCGGCTGGCGGCGCAGCTTAGCCGCGAGCTGGCGCGGCAGGTGACGCCGGGGCAGGTGATGGTTGCTTCGACGGTCGGCAAGCTGAGCGCGCTGCTGGCTTCCGACCTGAGCGACGAGCAGGCGCAGCGTCTGGGCTTCGATGCGCTGTTGCCGCTGCGTGAGAGCGACGGTCCGACGCTGTTCTGCTTCCATCCGGCCTCCGGTTTTGCCTGGCAGTTCAGCGTGCTGGCGCGTTATCTTAGCCCGCGCTGGTCGATTACCGGTATTCAGTCGCCGCGTCCGACGGGGCCGATGGCCTCCGCCGCCAACCTCGACGAAGTCTGCGAGCACCATCTGCGCACGCTTTTAGCGCAGCAGCCGCATGGGCCTTACTATCTGTTTGGTTATTCGCTCGGCGGAACGCTGGCGCAGGGGATTGCCGCCCGTTTACGCCAGCGCGGCGAAGAGGTGGCGTTCCTCGGCCTGCTCGATACCTGGCCGCCGGAGACGCAAAACTGGGCGGAGAAAGAGGCGAACGGTCTGGATCCCGAAGTACTGGCGGAAATCGCCCGCGAGCGCGAAGCGTTTCTCGCCGCTCAGCAGGGGCAGGCTTCCGGCGAGCTGTTCAGCGCGATTGAAGGTAACTACGCCGATGCGGTGCGCCTGTTGACGACCGCGCACAGCGCGAAGTTTGACGGTAAGGCAACGCTATTTGTGGCGGAGAAAACGCGCCAGAAAGGGATGGATCCGCAGGTCGCATGGGGGCCGTGGGTTGGCGAGCTGGAGGTGTTCAGCCAGAACTGCGCCCACGTCGAGATTATCTCGCCGCAGGCCTTTGAAGCGATAGGCCCGGTAGTGCGGGAAATTCTGGGGTAACGATAGAGCTCGGGCTACCCGTTTTTGGTAGCCCGGCTCAGCGCAGCGCAAGCCGGGAATGCGATGGTTGAGATGATATAGAAAAGATTAACGACGTCCCAGCGGCACCACCAGCGGCGTATGCGCCACCGGATCCTCGATTATCGTGCAGCGCAGGCCGTAGATACGCTCAATCAGATCCGCCGTGACGATCTCTTTCGGCGCGCCTTCGGCAACGATCTTACCGTCGCGCAGGGCGATCAGATGGGTGGCGTAACGGCAGGCCTGATTGAGATCGTGCAGTACCGCCGCCAGCGTATATCCCTTCTCGCGATTCAGCTCGCTTAACAGTTCCAGCAGGTCGATCTGATGGCTGATATCCAGCCAGGTCGTCGGCTCATCAAGCAGCATAATCGCCGTCTCCTGCGCCAGTACCATCGCAATCCATGCCCGCTGGCGCTGGCCGCCGGAGAGGGTATCCACGCTCTGCAGCGCGAGGTCGACAATACCCGTCGCCCGCATCGCGTTATTTACCGCTGTTTCATCTTCTTTACGCCAACGGGTAAACATCGGCTGGTGCGGATAGCGACCGCGCGCCACTAGCTCTTGTACGGTGATATCGCCGGGCGTGGTGGCATTCTGCGCCAGCAGGCCAATCCGCTTCGCCACCTCTTTGCTGGCGTAGCGCTGGATCTGCTCGCCGTCGAGATAAACGTGTCCGCTGGACGGCGTCATCAGACGGCTAAGGGTCCGCAGCAGAGTTGATTTACCACAGCCGTTGGGGCCGATAATCGCCGTGAAATGACCGTCAGGAATTGTGACATTCAGCGATTCGGCGATGGTCTTTTTGCCGTAGGCCAGGGTCAACTGGTCGCCGCGCAAACGGGAAGTTACAGCGGTCATTTTTTGCGGGACTCCTGAATTAATAACGCGATGAGGTAGATACCGCCAAGACTGACGGTGACCACCCCAACCGGTAACTGATAAGGCATGAACAGGCGCTGAGCGCAGTAATCGGCCAGCGCCAGCAGCAGCGCGCCGCACAGCGCCGACTGGGTTAACCCCCAGCGTGCGGTACCGCTTATCCGCCGGGCGATATGCGGCGCGACCAGCGCGACGAAAGAAATAGGCCCGGCCAGCGCGGTGGCGGAAGCGGTCAGCAGCACCGCCACCAGCATCAGCAGCAGGCGCGAACGTTCGACCCGAACCCCCAGCGCGCAGGCGGTATCGTCGCCCATCTCCAGCAGCCGCATCCGCCGCGCCAGCAGCGCGCCGCACGCCAACATCAGCAGAATCAGCGGCGCCGAAGGCCAGGTTTTGCCCCACGTCAGGCCGTTGAGCGAACCGGCATTCCATAATCCGGCGGAAAGGGCGGTCTCAAGCGACGCGCGCAGCAGCAGCCAGGTATTGAATGCCACCAGCATGGCGCGCACGCCGATGCCGATAATGATCAGGCGGAAGGTTTCTATGCCGTTGCGCCACGCCAGCAGCCACACCACCAGCGAGGTCAGCACGCCGCCAAGCATTGCCGCCAGCGCGATGGCGGTCAGGTTCTGGCCGAACATCACCATCGCCACCAGCACGCCGCTCCAGGCGCCGGTGTTGAAGCCCATTACGTCCGGGCTACCCAGCGGGTTACGCATCAATGACTGAAAAATGGCGCCGCTGACGCCAAGCCCGGCGCCGATCAGCAGCGCCATCAGCACGCGCGGCAAGCGCCATTCGGTGACCACCATGCTGACGTTACGCGGTGCGTCGCCGAGTAGCGCCGAAACCACCTGTTCGATGCTGAGCGGCACCAGGCCATTACCCAGACCGAGCAGCGACACCAGCAGACTGGCGGCGATCAGCAGCAGGCAGCAGAAAATCAGGCGACGGGAAGGGGCCATCACAGCGCACCTCCTCGCGGCTGACGGCGAACCAGCCAGATCAGCACCGGCGCGCCGATAAAGGCGCTGACCACCGAAACGCGCAGTTCACCGGGCACCAACAGGCGGCCAAGCACGTCGGCAAACAGCAACAGGGCGGGGGTGGCGAGTAGCGTGACCGGCAATGACCAGCGATGATCCGCTCCCACCAGCCAGCGCGCCATATGCGGCATCATCAGGCCGATAAAGGCGATAGGGCCGACCAGCGCCGTCGCGCTGCCGCACAGAACGGTGATCGCCAGCAGGCCGATAAGCTGGGTGCGCGCGACCCGGCTACCGAGCGCGGTGGCGGTGTCGGCGCCGAGACTCAGGCTGTTTAGCGCCCGGCTGAGAAACAGCGTTACCGCGGCGGCAATCAGTACCGGCAGCAGGACGATTTTCAGCGTTTGCAGGGTGCGAATATCCAGCGAACCGGCCTGCCAGAAGCGCAGCTGGTCATATACGTCCGGGTTGAGCAGGGCGATGCCGTTAGATAAGCCTTCCAGTACCGCCGCCAGCGCCACGCCCGCCAGGGTCAGGCGCACCGGGCTAAGCTGGCCGCCGCCCTGGCTGCCGGTAAACGCGACCAGTAGCGACGCGGCGAAGGCGCCGCAGAAGGCCATCAGCAGCTGCTCCTGCGGCGAAGTGATACCCAACAGCGCCGCGCCTAACACGATGGCGAAGCTGGCGCCGGAGTTGACGCCGAGCAGGCCCGGGTCGGCCAACGGGTTACGGGTGAGGGTTTGCATCAGCGCGCCGGCGAGACCGAGCGCGCAGCCGGCGAGCAATCCGGCCAGCGTACGCGGCAGGCGGGCATCCAGTACGATGGTACAGTCGGCGCTCTGACAACTGCCGGAAAAGGCATCGACAATCACGGAAGGCGGCAGAGGTTTGGCGCCGATAAGCAGGCTGAGCGCAATCGCGAGAGCTAAAAGTAACAAGAGACCAGGCACGGCGACGGCGCGCACCGTGGTCGTAGAAAACGACATAGTTCAAATCCCTGACATGATAATGATAGTAGTTATCGTTATCGATTTTATTCAGGTATGTTATCATGAGAAACCATAAAAATGGTATGAAAAATAACGACAAGGCCCTTGCATGAACCGACCTTCCCGGCTGCTTAATGTCAGCCTCCTGCGCACCCATCCGGCGTTCCGCGCCGTCTTTATCGCTCGCTTTATCTCGATCCTGTCGCTTGGCCTGCTAGGCGTGGCGATCCCGGTACAAATCCAGATGATGACCCATTCGACCTGGCAGGTGGGCCTCTCAGTGATGTTGACCGGCTGTTCAATGTTCATTGGGCTGATGGTCGGCGGCGTGTTGGCCGACCGTTATGAACGCAAACGCCTGATCCTGCTGGCGCGTGGCACCTGCGGCGTTGGCTTCGTCGGCCTGTGCCTGAACGCCATGCTGCCGGAACCCTCGCTGGCGGTAATTTACCTGCTGGGGATCTGGGATGGCTTCTTCGCCTCTTTAGGCGTAACCGCGCTATTGGCGGCAACGCCGGCGTTAGTCGGCCGCGAAAATCTGATGCAGGCAGGGGCGATCACCATGTTGACCGTGCGTCTCGGTTCGGTGATCTCGCCGATGATTGGCGGACTATTGCTGGCGACCGGTGGTGTGGCCTGGAACTATGGCCTGGCGGCGGCAGGGACGTTCATTACCACCCTGACGCTGCTACGCCTGCCGCTGCTGCCGCCACCGCCGCAGCCGCGCGAGCATCCGCTGAAATCGTTACTGGCGGGGCTAAAATTTCTCTTTAATAGCCCGCTTATTGGCGGTATTGCGCTGCTCGGCGGCCTGTTGACGATGGCCAGCGCGGTGCGGGTGCTTTATCCGGCGCTGGCGGAAGGCTGGCAGATGTCAAATTCGCAAATTGGCCTGTTGTACGCCGCCATCCCACTTGGCGCGGCGCTGGGAGCGTTAACCAGCGGGCAACTGGCGCATACCGCCAGGCCGGGAGCGTTGATGCTGATGACAACGGTAGGGTCATTTGTGGCGATCGCTTTATTCAGCGTGATGCCGTTCTGGGCGCTGGGCGCGCTCTGTCTGGCGCTGTTTGGTTGGCTGAGCGCGATAAGCTCGCTGCTACAGTACACGCTTATCCAGACGCAAACGCCGGAGAATATGCTGGGGCGCATTAATGGCCTGTGGACCGCGCAGAACGTCACCGGCGATGCCATTGGCGCGGCGTTGCTTGGCGGATTAGGGGCGGTGATGACCCCGGTGGCTTCAGCCAGCGCCAGCGGCTGGGCGCTGGTGATTGTTGGCGTATTACTGATTGGCTTATTGCGCGAGCTACGTCGTTTTCAGCGTCCGGAGATGGTCAGCGAAAGTTAAGCGCGATAATAGCAAAAAGGCCCCGGATTGCTCCGGGGCCTGGCTTCACTTATAACACTTAGTATGCGCCGAGGTCTTTCCAGACGTCGAACTGGCCGCAGTACAGGTCAGGCTGGTTGCCCTGAGACCACCATTTCACCTGATAGTTGTGACCTTTCCAGCTCACGGTTTCAAAGGTACCCCAGTTGCCGCCATAAACGGTTTTAGCATCCCACAGCGGGTAAGGCGTAGCGTCGTCGGACGGTACCACGTCATCATCCTGCGCAGGCGTGGTGTCATCAGTCTCTTTTTCTTCGTCAGCAGGTTCATCTGCCGGCTCATCGGCTGGCTTGTCATCACTCTGACCGTTTCCGGAAGCCACGACGACGGAGAGGATAAAGCGCTGCTGGGTTGACGGTTCGCCCCAGGTATCGCGAACGAACAGGGTAAAGGTAAACTCGGTATCCGCGGTGACTTCCGGTACATCGAACTCAATAACCGCAGCGGTTTTATCCGCAATATCAATCGCTGCCGGCACGCCCCAGCTGTAGCTCAGCTCGTCGCTATCTTCATCAGACGACTTTTCCCCGGACAGACGAACGCGGGAGCCGCCTACGACCATCATCTCAATCGCCGCCTCTGGCGCATGGTTTACCGTCGGTTCAGTCTGGTCTGTATCTTCTTCCTCTTGTTCATCAGCTGGCGCAACGTTGATGCCTTCGAAATAGAACGGGTCCATATCGATAACTTCAGAAGCGATTTCATATCCCAGACCTTCACGGGCGGCGTTAACCAGCACGCCGTTGTCCTGGTCGATAGTCCAGGTGAACATGCCGCCCAGACCCAGCTTCGCCGCGTATTCGCCTTTGGCTTTCACGGTGCGCGGCGTATCCAGCGACATAAACAGTTTGGATTCCGGGTTGTAGAGGTAGTCAGCGTCAGCCACCTGGTCGGTATAAACGTTAAAGCCGTTACGCCCTTTCTGGTTTTCCAGGTCCAGGTAGTTATAAATGACGTCATACCATTCGGTGGTACCCGATTCAAAGGTACCGACGGTGGTGCCGTTACCCGGGTTATAGGTACCTTTCAGCGGAGACAGCGACTCCAGCTCGGCGTTGCGGCCGTTACGGGTATAACCGGCGTAACCGATGTTGATACGTTCAGCGGGGAAACCTTCCGCCAGCAGATGTTCAACGATGGTGTTAACCGCCCAGCCGCCTTGTTCAATGGCGTTCAGGTTGCTGTGGTGAGCAATGCTTTCGGCCCACGGGGTGCCGAAGAAGTCATAGGTCATCAGGTTGATGCCGTACAGACCGGCGCTGAGCAGCGCTTTGACGTTGGAATAATCGAAAGTCTTCACCACCGCCGAACTGGCGATAGAGATTTTGACATCGCTCAGGCCGGCGGAATCCAGCTGCTTACGCAGTTCGGCAATGAGCAGGGCGTAGTTATCGCCATCTTCCGGGCCATAAGGGTTACCGGCGCCTTCAGCGTTCGGGTACTCCCAGTCGATATCCACTTCGCTGAACATCGGGAACTGTTTGAACAGCTTCACCACGCCTTTAGAGAAGGTTTTACGTGCGGAATCAGACGCTGCGGTTTCATGGAAGCCGTTACTCATGGTCCAGCCGCCGATGCTCATGGACAGCACCAGGTTGTGGCCCTGCTGTTTGGCTTTCGCCTGCAGGTCGCGCAGGCCGCCGAGCAGGCCTTTAGTGTTCGTCTGGGTTACGGTTTTCGGATCGACGTCCCAGCCGCTGACGCTGTGGCCAACGTTAACGTAAGACTGGAAGTCGCCCCACGGGTCGAGGAAGGTCGGTTCATATTTGACTTTGCCGCACTGCTCGGCGCCTTCGGCCACCACATCGCGATACAGACCATCCACTTTATGGAAGCCGGTCACGCCGACGAAGCCAACGATGATTTTATCGTAAGCGGTCGGTGAGACGTTGGTCAGGTCGTAGCCGCGGCCGCGGTTATCTTTCGCATCGCTGCCCTGCAGGCGACCATCATACTGAGACCAGTCGGTGTAGTAGCCGAATACCTTTGGTTTGGTGGTTGCGCTTTTGTATTTGTTATAGACCGGTTTGGCGACGCGGTCTGACGTGTAGCTGTAGTTGCTGACTTCAGTTGCCGGGTTAAAACCATCTGCTGCGTTGCTGGTTTCGGTCAGGGTATCGCCCTTGATCAATTTGCTAGTGGTCACGGTAAGTTCCTTCTGAGTTGAATGTCCACCTCAAGTGGTGTGGGGCAGATATTCGGGGAAGGCGGCGACGATGGCTAATCACAAAACAACACCTCGAATGATGATGTTTCGCATGAGGAATGGATGAGAAATCAAAGAGGAAAAGGAGTAAAAAGTCTTTTGTAACAGATAGATGATGTGTTTGATGAGATGAAATGAGATCCCGGCGCCTGGCGCCGGGAAGGGAGACTCAGGCAAAGAGCGCGGATAAACGCTGCAGGACCAGCATGGCGCTGTAGTAGTCAAGACGGAAGGTTTCGGTACCCAGCGGATAAACGCGCTTCGCAGCAACCGACGGCAGGTGCGCCAGCAGCGGGTTAGCGTAAATGGCCTCAGCGTCTTTCTGGTCGCCGGCGAACAGGAACAGGCTTTCGCCGTTGATACCCGCCGCCAGATTCTCGCCGCCCAACTGCACGATGTCGTGACGCTTACCCTGGCTCTGGCTGGCGTGAAGGCCGCCCGGCAGCGCCGCCAGCTTAAAGCCTAACTGTTCCAGCATCTGACCCTGCGCTGATTCCGGCGTCCAGATATTGGCGCTATGCGCCGCGGCGGTATAAACCAGCGCGGTGACCGGCTGCGGCGGCAACTTCAGTTTCTCTTTTAACGAAACGAGCTGTTTATTGAACTCGGCAATGCGCGCATCCGCCTGCTTTTCGTGACCGGTAATATGCCCTAATTGGGTAAGCAGCGTCTGCCAGCTTTTATCGTCGTAGTTGATGACAAGCGTCGGCGCGATAGTCGAAAGCTGGTCGTACAGGGCGAGAGCGGAATCGCCGCCGGTGGCGCTAATCAGGATCAGATCCGGCATCTGCGCCGCCACCGCTTCGGCGCTGGGTTCGCCAATATACAGTCGCGCCAGTTTGCGCTTTTTCGCGACATCGCCCCACTGGCGCAGAAAGCCCTGCGCGTCTGCCACGCGGTTATTCGGCGTGGTTGCGCCGCTGGCCACCACCGGCGCATCAATAGCCAGCAGCGAGCCGGTGAGGGTAACGCTGGTTGAGACTATGCGCAGCGGCTGGCTTTCCAGCGTATGGGTGCCGCGGCTATCGGCGATCTGACGCGGCCAGTCCGCCGCCAGCGCTGAGGTAATTCCTAAAAGGCACAGCCCGCTGGCGAGTAAAGTACGACGGCAAAAAGTGGCAAAATTCACGAATTCGCATCCTGAGTCAGTTGTAGTAAATACGTCTCATTTTCAACATTGTGTTGCCTGGATGCAAGTTTAAGTCGCATAACCTGCTGTTTGTGCGGTTGACAAGGAGAGCAATACCTTTTAGGTTAGCCAACAAAAATATAAATGATAATTATTCTTAATATCTTTATCGTTTTTGGAGGATGATATGGAAACGTCACTGGCTGAGGATGTACAGGAAAAAACGCAGACCCTGTCGCCGCAAAGCTTCTTCTTTATGTCGCCGTACCGCAGCTTCAGCACCACCGGCTGTTTTAGCCGTTTTTCCCAACCTGCCGTCGGCGGTGATTCACTGAACGGCGAGTTCCAGCAGAAAATGGCGGCCGCTTTTGCCGAAGCCCGCGCGGCGGGGATCCGCAAGCCGGTACTGGTCGGGGCGATTCCGTTCGACACCAATCAGCCTTCCGAGCTCTATATCCCCGAACGCTGGGAAACCTTCTCCCGTACCGACAAACAGCAGTCCGCGCGTTACGCGGCGCCGCTCAAGGCGATGGATGTTGTCGATCGTCAGGAGATCCCGGAACAGGACGAGTTTTTGGCGATGGTGGAACGTGCCGCCGCGCTGACGGCGACTCCGGAAGTCGACAAAGTGGTGCTCTCAAGGCTGATTGATATCACTACCCGCGACCGGGTCGATAGCGGCGCGCTGCTGGAGCGGCTGATTGCCCAGAACCCGGCGAGCTTTAATTTCCATGTCCCGCTGTCAGACGGCGGGGTACTGCTGGGCGCCAGCCCGGAACTCCTGTTGCGTAAAGAAGGGCTGCATTTCAGTTCGCTGCCGCTGGCCGGCTCTGCCCGCCGCCAGCCTGACGACGTGCTGGACCGCGAAGCAGGCAATAAATTGCTGGCCTCCGGTAAAGATCGCCATGAGCACGAGCTGGTGACCCAGGCGATGAAGAGCGTGCTTGGCCCGCGCAGTAGCCAGCTGTCGCTGCCGGAATCACCGCAGTTGATTACCACGCCAACCTTATGGCACCTGGCGACGCCGATCGAAGGTACGGCGCTGGCGGAAGAAAACGCCATGTCGCTGGCCTGCCTGCTGCACCCGACCCCGGCGCTGAGCGGTTTCCCGCACCAGGTGGCGAAGCGCCTGATTGCCGAGCTCGAACCGTTCGATCGCCAGCTGTTTGGCGGCATTGTCGGCTGGTGCGATGACGAAGGCAACGGCGAATGGGTAGTGACCATCCGCTGTGCGCGCCTACATCAACGCTCGCTGCGCCTGTTTGCCGGCGCGGGGATCGTCCCGGCCTCCTCGCCGCTGGGCGAATGGCGCGAAACCGGCGTCAAACTCACCACCATGCTTAACGTATTTGGCTTGAATTAAGAGGCAAGGATGATTGCATTTACCCGTTGGCCGGAAGAGTTTGCGGCCCGCTATCGTCAAAAAGGCTACTGGCAGGATCTGCCGTTAACCAATCTGATTACTCGTCATGCGGAAAATGACGCCGTGGCGATTATCGACGGAGAGCGGCAGATTAGCTTCCGCCAGTTTAACCTGCTGGTGGATAACCTCGCGTCTTCCCTGCAGCATCAGGGGCTTAAGCGCGGAGAAACCGCGCTGGTGCAGCTTGGTAACGTCGCCGAGTTCTACATTACCTTCTTTGCGCTGCTGCGCATCGGCGTCGCTCCGGTTAACGCCTTGTTTAGCCACCAGCGTAGCGAACTCAACGCCTACGCCGCGCAGATTAAACCCTCGCTGCTGATTGCCGACCGCGAACACGCGCTGTTTGCTGACGATAGTTTCCTTAATAGTTTTATCGCTGAGCATCCTTCGCTGCGCGTCGCGCTACTGCGTAACGATGGCGGCGAGCGCGACCTGGCAACGGAAATTAACCGCACGGCGGATAACTTTGTCGCCAATCCGACGCCGGCTGACGAAGTGGCTTTTTTCCAGCTCTCTGGCGGCAGCACCGGGACGCCGAAGCTTATCCCGCGTACCCATAACGATTACGATTACAGTATCCGCCGCAGCAACGAGATCTGCGGTATTAACGCCGATACGCGCTATCTCAACGCGCTGCCGGCGGCGCACAACTATGCGATGAGCTCGCCGGGCTCACTGGGCGTCTTCCTCGCCGGCGGCCGGGTGATCCTCGCCGCCGACCCGAGCGCCACGCTCTGTTTCCCGCTGATTGAAAAACATCAGATTAACGTCGCGTCGCTGGTGCCGCCGGCGGTCAGCCTGTGGTTGCAGGCTATTCATGAATGGGGCAGCAACGCGCAACTGCAATCGCTGCAGTTATTGCAGGTTGGCGGAGCGCGCCTGTCCGCGACGCTCGCCGCGCGCATTCCGGCGGAAATCGGCTGCCAGCTGCAGCAGGTGTTCGGCATGGCGGAGGGGCTGGTTAACTACACCCGCCTAAACGATAGCCCGCAGCGGATTATCAACACCCAGGGTTGCCCGATGTGCCCTGACGACGAAGTGTGGGTGGCGGATGCCGACGGCAACCCGCTGCCGCGCGGCGAAGTTGGCCGTCTGATGACCCGTGGGCCTTATACCTTCCGCGGCTACTACAACAGTCCGCAGCATAACGCGGAAGCCTTTGATGCCGATGGATTTTACTGCTCCGGCGATCTGATTTCGATCGATGAAGATGGCTATATCACCGTCCAGGGGCGGGAAAAAGATCAGATCAACCGCGGCGGCGAGAAGATCGCCGCTGAAGAGATAGAAAACCTGCTGCTGCGCCATGAGGCGGTGATCCACGCTGCGCTGGTCAGCATTGAGGACAATCTGCTGGGCGAGAAGAGCTGCGCTTATCTGGTGGTGACATCGCCGCTGCGCGCCGTCGCGGTGCGCCGCTTCCTGCGCGAGCAGGGCGTGGCTGAATTTAAATTGCCGGATCGCGTGGAGTGCGTTGCCGCGCTGCCGCTGACGCCGGTGGGCAAAGTCGATAAAAAACAATTACGTCAGTGGCTGGCCGAAGGCAAGCTGGGCTGAAGGAGAACAGAAAATGGCAATCCCTAAATTACAGGCTTATGCGCTGCCGGAAGCCAGCGATATTCCGGCGAACAAAGTTAACTGGGCCTTTGAGCCGTCGCGCGCCGCGCTGCTGATCCACGACATGCAGGAGTATTTCCTCAATTTCTGGGGCGAAAACAGCGCGATGATGGAAAAAGTGGTGGCCAATATCGCCGCCCTGCGCGACTTCTGCAAACAAAACGGTATTCCGGTGTACTACACCGCCCAGCCGAAAGAGCAGAGCGATGAAGACCGCGCCCTGCTGAATGATATGTGGGGGCCGGGGTTGACTCGCTCGCCGGAACAGCAACAGGTGATTGCCGCGCTGGCGCCGGATGAACAGGATACGGTGTTGGTGAAATGGCGCTACAGCGCGTTTCATCGCTCGCCGCTTGAAGAAATGCTGAAAGAGACCGGCCGCGACCAGCTGATCATCACCGGCGTTTACGCCCATATCGGCTGCATGACTACCGCCACCGACGCTTTTATGCGCGATATCAAACCGTTCTTTGTCGCCGATGCGCTGGCGGACTTCAGCCGCGAAGAGCATTTGATGGCGCTGAAATACGTCGCCGGCCGTTCCGGACGGGTGGTGATGACCGAAGAACTGCTGCCGCTGCCAGCCTCCAAAGCGGCCCTGCGCGCACTAATTCTGCCGCTGCTCGACGAATCCGACGAACCGCTGGATGATGAAAACCTGATCGACTACGGGCTGGATTCGGTGCGTATGATGGCGCTGGCCGCCCGCTGGCGCAAAGTGCACGGCGATATCGACTTCGTGATGCTGGCGAAAAACCCGACCATCGACGCCTGGTGGGCTCTTCTTTCCCGCGAGGTGAAATAATGGCGGCTCTGGATTTTCACGGCCAGACCGTGTGGGTGACCGGCGCAGGTAAAGGCATTGGCTATGCCACCGCGCTGGCTTTCGTCGAGGCCGGGGCCAACGTCACCGGTTTCGACCTTGCCTTTGACGGCGAAAGCTACCCGTTTGCCACCGAAATGCTCGACGTCGCCGATGCCGACCAGGTACGCGACGTTTGCGCGCGTCTGCTCAACGATATCGAACGACTGGACGTGCTGGTGAATGCGGCCGGGATCCTGCGCATGGGGGAGACCGATCAATTGAGCGCGGAGGACTGGCAGCAGACCTTCGCGGTGAACGTCGGCGGCGCGTTTAATCTGTTTCAGCAGACGATGGCGCAGTTCCGCCGTCAGCAGGGCGGGGCGATCGTCACCGTCGCCTCCGATGCCGCGCATACGCCGCGTATCGGCATGAGCGCCTATGGCGCCTCGAAAGCGGCGCTGAAAAGCCTGGCGTTGACCGTCGGGCTTGAGCTGGCAGGCAGCGGCGTGCGTTGTAATCTGGTATCGCCGGGCTCCACCGACACCGATATGCAACGTACCCTGTGGGTCAATGAAGATGCTGAACAGCAGCGGATCCGCGGATTTGGCGAGCAGTTTAAGCTTGGGATCCCGCTGGGCAAAATCGCCCGTCCGCAGGAGATCGCCAATACCATTTTGTTCCTCGCCTCTTCTCACGCCAGCCATATCACGCTGCAGGATATTGTGGTCGATGGCGGCTCGACGCTGGGGGCGTAGATGGCCTGGAAACGAGAGCTCACGCTTGCGGCGCTGAACGCCAGCAGCGAAAACACCATGGTGGCGCATCTTGGCATCGTCTACACCCGGCTGGAAGAGGGGCTACTGGAGGCGGAGATGCCGGTGGATGCGCGCACGCATCAGCCGTTTGGCCTGCTGCACGGCGGCGCTTCCGCGGCGCTGGCGGAGACGCTGGGCTCGATGGCCGGTTGGCTGATGACGGAGGATGGGCAGTGCGTGGTGGGCACCGAGCTTAACGCTACCCACCATCGTCCGGTCTCCAGCGGTAAAGTGCGCGGTGAATGCCGACCGCTGCACCTTGGCCGCCAGAGTCAGAGCTGGGAAATTGTAGTGTATGACGATAAAGGGCGGCGCTGCTGCACCTGTCGTCTGGGTACCGCGGTGCTTGGCTAAGACGCCGCTATTTCCCCGGCTTGCGCTGCGCTGAGCCGGGCTACCAAATCGCACAGAGCTGTAGCCCCGGTAAGCGGTAGCGCCACCGGGGGTTTTGAGGCCGCCACCCGACAAAAAAACGGCACCGTTCACGGCAATCCTTTCATTAATTTTCCTGTCTTAAGTGATCCCGCTAGCAATGTGAGACAAATCTCCGCCGCGGCATGGCATCTGCGCTGTTTCGAAGTTGTTAAATTCTGCGTTGTGTTCTAGAAACAAACTGTAACATCCTGATTACCCTACCGGTGGACCACAACAATGAATAATTCAGGGAAATACCTTATCTGGACACTGCTCTCCGTAATCGGAGCCTTTGCCCTCGGCTATATCGCCCTAAACCGGGGTGAGCAGATAAACGCGCTGTGGATTGTCGTCGCGGCGGTCTGCGTTTATCTGATCGCGTATCGTTTCTACGGCCTGTATATCGCCAAAACCGTCCTCGGCGTTGACCCAACGCGGATGACGCCGGCGGTACGACATAACGACGGTCTCGATTATGTTCCGACCGACAAAAAAGTGCTGTTCGGTCACCATTTTGCCGCGATTGCCGGCGCAGGGCCGCTGGTTGGCCCGGTGCTTGCCGCGCAGATGGGCTACCTGCCGGGGATGATCTGGATCCTCGCCGGCGTGGTGCTGGCCGGCGCCGTGCAGGACTTTATGGTGCTGTTTGTTTCGACCCGTCGCGATGGCCGTTCGCTTGGCGAACTGGTTAAAGAGGAGATGGGGCCGACCGCTGGCGTACTGGCGCTGGTGGCCTGTTTTATGATCATGGTGATCATCCTCGCGGTACTGGCGATGATCGTGGTGAAAGCATTGACCCACAGTCCATGGGGGACATACACCGTCGCCTTTACCATCCCGCTGGCGATCTTTATGGGCATCTATATTCGATACCTGCGCCCGGGGCGCATCGGCGAGGTGTCGGTGATAGGCCTGGTGATGCTGGTGTTCGCGATTATTTCCGGCGGCTGGGTGGCGGAAAGCCCGACCTGGGCGCCGTGGTTTGATTATACCGGCGTACAGCTGACGTGGATTCTGGTGGGTTACGGCTTTGTTGCCGCGGTACTGCCGGTCTGGCTACTGCTGGCGCCGCGCGACTATCTCTCCACGTTCCTGAAAATCGGCACCATCGTTGGGCTGGCGATTGGCATCCTGATTATGCGCCCGACGCTGACTATGCCGGCGCTGACGAAGTTCGTCGACGGTACCGGCCCGGTCTGGACCGGCAACCTGTTCCCGTTCCTGTTTATCACCATCGCCTGCGGCGCGGTTTCTGGTTTCCACGCGCTGATCTCCTCCGGCACCACGCCGAAGATGTTAGCCAACGAAGGCCAGGCCTGCTTTATCGGCTACGGCGGCATGTTGATGGAATCCTTCGTGGCGATTATGGCGCTGGTGGCGGCCTGTATTATCGACCCGGGCGTCTACTTCGCGATGAACGGCCCGATGGCGGTGCTGGCGCCGGCGGGGACGACTGACGTCGTGGCCTCGGCGGCGCAGGTAGTGAGCGGCTGGGGCTTTAGCATTACCCCGGATACGCTGAATCAAATAGCCCATGAGGTCGGCGAACAGTCGATTATTTCACGCGCCGGCGGCGCGCCGACGCTGGCGGTGGGGATGGCTTACATTCTGCACGGCTCGCTGGGCGGGCTGATGGATGTCTCTTTCTGGTACCACTTCGCCATTCTGTTTGAGGCGCTGTTTATCCTGACGGCGGTTGATGCCGGCACCCGCGCGGCGCGATTCATGCTGCAGGATCTGCTGGGCGTGATTAGCCCCGGGTTGAAAAAAACCAGCTCGCTTCCGGCTAACCTGCTGGCGACCGCGCTGTGCGTCCTGGCGTGGGGCTACTTCCTGCATCAGGGGGTGGTTGACCCGCTGGGCGGCATCAATACCCTGTGGCCGCTGTTCGGTATCGCCAACCAGATGCTGGCGGGAATGGCGCTGATGCTGTGCGCGGTGGTACTGTTCAAGATGAAACGCCAGCGCTATGCGTGGGTGGCGCTGCTGCCGACAAGCTGGCTGCTGATTTGTACGCTGACTGCCGGCTGGCAGAAATCGTTTAGCCCGGATACCAAAGTCGGTTTCCTGGCCATCGCCAATAAATTCCAGGCGATGATCGACAGCGGCGCCATTCCGCCGCAGTATACGGAATCGCAGCTGGCGCAGCTGGTGTTTAATAACCGTCTCGATGCCGGGCTGACTATCTTCTTTATGATTGTGGTGGTGGTTCTGGCGCTGTTCTCGATTAAAACCGCGCTGGCGGCGCTGAAAGAGGATAAACCGACGGCGAAAGAGACGCCGTATGAAGCGATGCCCGCGGATGCGCAGACCTTAACGGCGCAGGCGAAGCGCGCGCATTAACCTGTTTGGCCTACCTTTCTTCTCCTCCCTCTCCCTGTGGGAGAGGGCTGGGGTGAGGGGAATAAGCGAGAAACTCATTATGTTCGACACCCTTTCAAAAGCAGGAAAATATTTAGGCCAGGCGGCGAAGATGATGATCGGCGTGCCGGATTACGACAACTACGTCGAACACATGCGGATCACGCATCCGGACCAGACGCCGATGACCTATGAAGAATTCTTCCGCGAGCGCCAGGACGCACGCTACGGCGGTAAGGGCGGGGCAAAGTGCTGCTAGCCTTCTTTCGGTAAATAAAGGCTGATTTGCTCCTGGGTACAGCCGTAAATCGCCGCCAGTTTTTCGCGGGTTCGCTTCTGCGGATGGGAGTTCAGCGCTTCCAGCTGTGACACCGCGGACTTCCTTGATGTACTGAATAGTCATATTCGGTATGTTCCTCATGAAGGTAGGTGGTGGTGGTTCGGCGTTTAACCGCCACTATCGATTTTAGAAAATTGCTTATCTGCCGTTTTTGACCAGACAATCTTCCTCCGTACCTCCACTGTAAGCCCGCTCATATCTGGACATCCAGATGGCTAATATTATTTGGTTTTATCTTATGCTTTTTACGCAGTTGTCAGGCATCGGCAGCTGTGAAAAATTCGTTAAATCAGAATATTAATTGCCCTGGGGAGGGTGATGAGCGTGAATCGCCTTGAGATGCATAACATTAGCCTGGCCTTTTCCGGCTTTCAGGCGCTGAGCAAGGTGAATTTTACCCTTAAGGGCGGAACGGTGCATGCGCTGACCGGCGCCAACGGCGCTGGCAAATCGACGCTGATGGCGGTGTTGTGCGGGACGCACGCCGATTACGAAGGCGAAGTCGCGATCAATAACCAGCCGGTTAGCATTCGTTCGCCGCGCGATGCAAAGCAACTGGGCATCCATCTGGTACAGCAGGAGGTGGATGTTGCGCTGGTTCCGGGGCTGAGCATTGCTGAAAACATCATGCTGGACAGGCTGGCTGAACCGGGTGCGGTTTTTCGCTGGTCGCGGGTGCGTCAGCAGGCGCGCGAAGCGCTGGCGCAGCTTGATATTGCGCTGGATGTTCGACGTTCAATCGATAGCTGTACCCTTGCCGAAAAACAGCAAATTCTGCTGGCTCGCGCACTGTCGCACCATTGCCGCTTTTTGATTCTTGATGAACCCACCGCGCCGTTGGATCAGCACGAAAGCGAACGCTTATTTGCGGTAGTTCGTCGTCTGCAGCAGCAGGGGATCGGCGTGGTCTTTATTTCGCATCGTATTCATGAACTAAAAGCGATTTGCGACACCCTGACGGTACTGCGCGATGGCCGTTTAATCGAAAGCGGCCCGATGGCCGAGCTCAGCGGCGAGCAGATCGTCGAAAAAATGCTCGGCCACGAGTTGAGCGATATTTTTCCGCCTGCGCGTCCGCCGCATGGCGAAGAGGTGCTGCTGCAGGTTGACGGTTTGCATGACGAAGCGCTGTTGCAGGATATCTCGCTACGTCTGCATAAGGGCGAAATTCTCGGTATCGCCGGCTTAGCGGGCGCGGGGAAAACTGAACTTTGCAAAGCCTTATTCGGCGCCAGTAAAAGCCGGGTGCGCTACGGCGAACTAAACGGCCAGCCGTGGCGGCCGCGCGATCCGGGCGATTCCGTCCTCCAGGGGCTAGCGCTGGTGCCGGAAGAGCGGCGCAAAGAGGGGATATTCATCGATGAGGCGATCGCCATGAATCTGGCGGTCAGCGCCGATAACAGCTTTTCGCGCTGGAGCCTGTTCGGCCATCGGCAGGCGTGGCGGTGGGCGCAGGAGGTTATTGCCCGTATCGGCGTGCGCGCCACCGGGCCGGGGCAGACGCTGCGCCGCCTCTCCGGCGGTAATCAGCAAAAAGTGGCCATCGGCAAATGGCTGCGCAGCGGTGCAAACGTGCTGATTTTCGACGAGCCGACGAAAGGGGTGGACGTGAAAGCGAAAACCGATCTGTTTCAGTTGATTGATGGCCTGGCGCGGGAAGGCCGGGGCGTGATTTACGCCTCCGGCGAATTTTCCGAGCTGGTAGGCCTGTGCGATCGCATCTGCGTGCTGTGGGATGGGCGCATTGTGGCGGAAATTCCCGGCGCCGAGGCGCGGGAGGAGACGATTCTTTATTACTCCACCGGAGGAGCGGCAGCGTGAGTAAGGCCCTGGCAGTCAACGCGACGGTATCGGGCCGTCAGCGGTTTTTCGATTTTCTCTATAAATGGGGCATGTTGCTGACAGTGGTACTGCTGGTTGGCGTCTTTGGTTTAGCCTCGGATAACTTTCTTGACCCGTTTAACATCATCAACATTCTGCGCTCCATCGCTATTGTGACGGTGATTGCCATTGGGGTGTCGATTTCGCTCACCATCGGCGGCTTTGATCTGTCGGTGGGGTCGACGGCGTCGCTGGCGAATGCGTTAGTGATTTCGTTGTTTGTCTGGCACGGCCTGAACACCACTGAAGCCATTCTGATCACCCTCGCGCTCTGTACGCTGGTGGGGTTATTCAACGCGTTTCTGATCGTAGTGCTGCGCATTCCTGACATGCTCGCCACGCTTGCCAGCCTGTTTGTGATTCAGGGCGTGGCGATGACCTACAGCTACGGCGGCTCGATCACCGAAAATATGGTGCTGCCGAGCGGCGAGATGGCCGAAGGTACGATCCCGGCTGCGTTTGGCGCGCTGGGGCAGGTACCGACCATCGTCATTATCATGCTGGTGGTAACGCTAATCGCGCAGCTGGCGCTGTCGTTCACCACCCATGGGCGGCGGATGTACGCCATCGGCGGCAACCCGGAGGCGGCGCGACTCTCCGGCCTGCGGATCACGCGCTATAAAGTGGCGGCCTACGTGATTGCCTCGCTGTTGGCCGGGCTGGGCGGCATTCTGCTGGCATCTAGGATTGGTTCTTCCCAGGTGAACGCCGGGGGCGGTTACCTGATGGATGCGGTCGCGGCGGCGTGGATCGGCTTTTCGCTAGCGGGCTCCGGCAAGCCGAATGCGCTGGGTACATTGGTGGGTGCGGTGATCCTCGGCGTGCTTTCCAATGGCCTGGTGATGCTGTCGGTGCCCTATTACGCGATGGACATTATTAAAGGGCTGGTGCTGGCTGGCGCGCTGGCACTGACCTATTTTCAGCGCCGGACCTAACACTTTACAGGGTAAACAAAATGAAAAAGATAGCACTTTCTCTTATGGCGCTGGGCCTGCTGCAGTCGATGGCAGCGCTGGCGCAGACCCCGACGCCGGTTCCGGCGGCGATCGCTGAGCATAACGGCCCGATCCGCATCGCGGTGATTCGCAATCTCGGTTCTGACGATAACACTACCCAGTTTGTCGCCGGGGCGATTCAGGAAGGTAAAAAGCTCGGTTTTAAAGTTAGCGCCTTCCTGAGCAACGGTGATGACGCCAAATTCCAGGACTTCGTCAATCAGGCCATTAGCCAGAAATATGACGGTATTATTCTTTCCCAGGGGCGCGACCCGTACTCGACCGCGCTGGTGAAAAAGGCGGTCGATGCCGGGATCAAAGTCGCGGTGTTCGATACCGCGGTGCAGGGAGCCATCCCCGGCGTGACGGTTAGCCAGCAGGATGACGCCTCGTTGACCGAGCTCTCTTTTGGCCAACTGGTGAAAGATTTCAACGGCAAGGCCAACATTATCAAGCTGTGGGTGGCAGGCTTCCCGCCAATGGAACGCCGGCAGGCGGCCTACCAGACGCTGCTTAAACAAAATCCGGGGATTAAAGAGCTGGAATCTATCGGCGCCGTTTCATCCGACGTGCAGGGTGACACCGCTAACAAAGTCGGCGCGATTCTGGCCAAGTATCCGAAAGGGAAAATCGACGCCATCTGGGGCACCTGGGATGCCTTTAGCCAGGGGGCCTATAAGGCGCTGAAAGAAAACGGACGCAGCGAAATCAAACTCTACAGCATCGATATTTCCAATCAGGATTTACAGCTGATGCGGGAAGCCGGTAGTTCGTGGAAGGTTAGCGTGGCGGTCGACCCGAAACTCATCGGCGCCACCAACGTGCGCTTGATTGCCAATAAGATTGCCGGAGAAAGCACCCCGGCTACCTACGATTTCAAAGCGGCGGCGATCCCGCAGGCGCTGCTGGCGGCACAGCCTGGGGCGGTCAACGTGGCGTCGCTGGGGAAAATAATCCCAGGCTGGGGGCAGACCGAAGATTTTATTGCCCCGTGGTTTGCCACCCTGGAAGCCCAACATAAATAATCACGCGTTTAGCTGTACTGACGCACGCGGGCGATAAGTTCGTCCACGCTATCGATACGTTCGGCGATGACGATCAGCGCTTTGCCGAGCGTAATTGCGTGGCGCAGGCATTCGTGGCGCATGGCCGTGTCCTGAATAGAATCGATATCGGCGACGTGTGAAAGCCCGACGCTGCGGCGTATCAGTTCGGTTCCGCAGAATCCAATAGCATCGAACCAAACCTTTTTGAGGAATACTGAGGCGTAACCGGGGCAGGCCAGCGCGGTATCGCGGGTTTTCTCCGTCGCTAACGCCTGGAAACGCTCGCTAAAGGTGTGCCACAAGGTCTGAATATCGTTGAGCCGCTGTTCGCGCGCGGCGGCGGCATCGCGAATGCCGAGATGACCGGGCAAACCGCAGTAGTTAAGCAGCAAGTTGCCAATGGCGGTGCCGACGTCAAAACCGATTGGGCCGAAATAGCCAAATTCGGCATCGATGGCTTTAAGGCTATTTTCAGCGACGAAGATGGAGCCGCTATGAATATCGCCGTGCAGCAGGGCTTCGGCCTGTGAGAAAAAGCGGTGCTTCAGCGCCGCGACAGCCAGTTTAAGCTGAGCGTCCTCACGCAGGGCGGCAACCTCTTCTTCCAGCTCCGCCGGGTAGTTATTGCGCTCGTGGATCTGATACGGATCGTTAAAAAACAGATCCTCGGTGATCTCGCACATTTCCGGATTAATAAATTGCGCCACCTGCGCTTTTTTCTCATGCGGATGGAGATAGAAATCGCTGGTGTGGAACAGCGTCTGCGCCAGATATTCGCCCAACTGGCTTGCTGCCTGCGGATAGTAGACGTTGCCGATAAGCTCGCCGCGCCAGATACGGTGGTCGGAAAGGTCTTCCATTACCATCACCGCCAGAGCGGGGTCGAAATGAAGAATCTGTACCGTATGCTGCGGGCTGTGCTGATAGTGGGCGACCAGGGTCTGCGCTTCGAGGCGCGCGCGGTCCAGTGTCAGCGGCCAGGATTCGCCGACGCAGCGCACGTAGGGCAGCGCCTGCTTAACAATAATTCGGCTCACGCCCTGAGCATCGAAAATTTTGAACACCAGATTGAGGTTGCCGTCGCCTACCTCCTGCGCCGACACCAGCTCAGACGGATCGTCGAGTCCGCCAAATTGTTGTGCGTAAGCCACCGCATCGCTGGCCGTGAAGGTATGGTATTGCGACATTGCCTCGATCCTCAAAAGTGCTGAATTAAGCCGTTCAGACGTCTATACATCTGGATTTCATCCTGACACAATGTGATACAACAACGCAACAGGGATTTAACGATATGCAGACACTACAGACCACCAGCCTGCGGGTAAACGAAAATCAGCTTTTTATTCTCGATCAACAGGCATTGCCGCAGGAAAAACGCTGGCTGGCGGCGGATAACGTTGCGCTGCTGGTGGACCATATTCATGCTTTGCGGGTGCGCGGCGCACCGTTGATTGGTCTCTCCGCCAGCCTGTTGCTGGCGCTGTTGGCGCAGCGCGGCTTATCCCGCGACGAGCTCGCTCAGGCGCTGGAAACCCTGCGCGCGGCGCGGCCGACGGCGGTCAATCTAATGAATAATCTCGATCGTATGAAGCAGGCGCTGGCGCAGGAAGACTATCCGCAGGCGCTGGAGACTGAAGCGCTGCGTCTGATTGCCGAAGATAAACAGCTGTGCGCCAGCATTGCCGAAGCTGGCAATGCGCTGGTCACGCCGGGTAGCCGTTTATTGACCCACTGTAATACCGGTGGTCTGGCGACGGCGGGGGTTGGCACCGCGCTGGGGGTTATCGCTTTGGCCCATGAACAGGGCAAGGTGGTTAACGTCTGGGTCGATGAGACGCGGCCGCTGCTGCAGGGCGGGCGCCTGACCGCCTGGGAATTGGGGGAGCTGGGCGTGCCGTATCAGCTTATTACCGACTCAATGGCCGCCAGCCTGATGGCGCAGGGGCAGGTTGATGCGGTATGGGTCGGTGCGGATCGTATCGCCGCCAACGGCGACGTGGCGAATAAAATTGGGACCTATTCGCTGGCGGTGCTGGCTCACTATCATCGCATTCCTTTCTACGTGGCGGCGCCGCAAACCACTCTCGATCGCCACTGCCCGAACGGCGCGGCGATCCCGATTGAACAGCGTGCGGCGCAAGAGGTGACCGGCGTAAAAGGCAGCTTTGGCGCCGTACAGTGGGCGCCAGAAAACGCGCCGGTTTACAACCCTGCCTTTGATGTGACGCCAGCGTCGTTAATCAGCGGTTGGGTGCTGGATAGCGGCGTGGTCACGCCACAGCAGGTGGCGGACGGTATATTTGCGCCGCTGGCGTAACGGTTAACATCGATAAGGAACGATTATGTGGCAAGAGCGACTCGCACAACTGGTGACCACCTGTCACTGGATTGGCGCGAAAGGGTGGGCGCCGGCAACCGGCGGCAATATGTCAGTACGCGAGGATGCGCGCTGGTGTTGGTTAAGCGAATCGGGGCGCGATAAGGGCAGCCTGACCCGCGACGATTTTTTGCAGGTGGACATCGCCAGCAATCGCGCGCCGTCGGGACGTAAACCGTCGGCGGAGACCGGGTTGCATACGCTGGTTTATCGTCTGTTTCCGCAAGCGAACGTCGTGCTGCATGTGCATACCGTGCACGCCACGGTGCTCTCACGTCTTGAAACCAGCGATACCCTGCAACTGCAGGGCTATGAAATGCAAAAAACGCTGAGCGGGCAGCATAGCCATCTCGATAGCGTACCGGTGGCGATTTTTGATAACGATCAGGATATTGAGGCGCTGGCGGCGCGGATTGAAGCGTATGCCCGTAGCCATCCTTTACGTTATGGATTTTTGATCCGCGGCCACGGTTTAACCTGTTGGGGCAGGGATGTTAGCGAGGCGCGGCGTCAGCTGGAAGGGCTCGAATTTCTCTTCGAATGCGAGCTGCTGCGCCGCCGCTATGCATAAAGGTTAGGGTAAGCGCGGGTAGGCATCGGCGATAGCATCGCCGGTGAACTGCGCTATCCAGCCTTCCGGATTGTCAAAAATACGAATGGCGGTGAAATTCGGCTCCGAACCCATATCGAACCAGTGTGGGGTATTTGCCGGGACGGAGATCAGATCGTTCTTTTCGCACAGCACCTGAAAGACTTCATCGCCGATATGTAGGCAAAACAGCCCGGCGCCTTCGACAAAGAAGCGCACTTCATCTTCGCCATGGGTATGCTCATTGAGGAATTTTGCCCGCAGCGCCTCTTTCTGCGGATTATCCGCTCGCAGGCTAATGACGTCCCAGCTCTGATAGCCCTTTTCAGCCACCAGTTTATCAATCGCGTGCTGATAGGCCGCAATAACGGTTTCAGCGCTTGGCGCCGGGCCAAGGTTGCGATCGGCCTGCCAGCGCTCGAAGCGCACCCCTTTCGCGCGCAATTGCTGTTGGATCTCATCGGCGTTGCTGCTGTGCCAGCGTGGATGGCTGGCATCGTTAACGGAAAAAATAGTTAATGCGCTCATGAGGGAAGTTGCTCCGGGTCGATGTCGTCAAAACGCTGAACCTGTGGATGATGGCTGGCCGGATCGCGGTCGCCGCGTACCAGCTGCAGAGTGCGGAAACCCGCTTCTTCAGCGGCGTCCAGTTCCTGATGAATATCAGAGAGGAACAGAATGCGCGCCGGGCTATGCCCCAGTTGCTCAGCGATGGTGCGATAGGATTGAACTTCGCGTTTGGCGCCGACCAGGGTATCGAAATAGCCGCTAAAGAGATGAGTAATATCACCTTCGTCGCTGTAGCCAAATAACAATTTCTGCGCGGCGACCGAGCCTGAGGAATATACATATAAATCAATGCCCATTGCCTTCCATTTCTCCAGCGACGGCAAAACATCGGGGTAAAGATGGCCGGTAAAATCACCGTTCTGATAGCCTTCGCGCCAGATAATGCCCTGCAGCGCTTTCAGCGCCGTCGATTTACGATCCTCATCCATGAAGCGGAATAGCGTCTCGATAAGCGCTGCGGTGCTGGCTTCGGGGGCGGCGATTTCCGTACGCAGATTGTCGAGAATGGTACTGACCGGCTCGACATACTGCTGCGCGGTGACAAATGCGGCCAGCCGCTCGCGGGCGTAGGGGAATAAGACGTTATGGACGAAGCGAATGTCGCTGGTGGTGCCTTCAATATCGGTCACGATAGCGCGGATCATGGTATCTCCAGAGTGGATAGTGCGCCGTGCTGCCGGTGGCGTCGGTTTGCCGCCTGCCTGCGGCAAGCGAAATAACGTTAGCATTTAGACGTCTAAGCGTCTTGATTGCCAAATATTAACATCGTGTTATAGTGGCTTCAACAACAGCATTACAATCGGAACGAAGATAATGAGCAATAAGCCACTGATTCCTGAGAGTAAACTCCCTGCATTAGGCACCACCATTTTTACCCAGATGAGCGCGCTGGCGCAGCAGCATCAGGCCATCAATCTATCACAAGGTTTCCCGGATTTTGACGGCCCGCGCTATTTACAGGAACGCCTGGCGTGGCATGTCGCCCAGGGAGCCAACCAGTATGCTCCGATGACCGGCGTACCGGCGCTGCGCGAAGCCATCGCCGATAAAACCGCTGAACTTTATGGCTATCGCCCGGATGCGAATAGCGATGTCACCGTCACCGCGGGGGCGACCGAAGCGCTGTATGCGGCGATCACCGCGCTGGTGAGGGCGGGCGATGAGGCGATCTGCTTTGACCCGAGCTATGACAGCTACGCGCCGGCGGTAGAGCTTTCGGGCGGCGTGCTGAAGCGGATTGCTTTACAGCCGCCGCATTTCCGCGTTGACTGGCAGCAGTTTGCCGCCACGTTAAGCGACCGCACCCGTTTGGTCATTCTTAATACGCCGCATAATCCATCAGCCACCGTCTGGCAGCGGGAAGATTTTGCCGCGCTGTGGCAGGCGATCGCCGGGCGGGAAATTTACGTTATCAGCGACGAAGTGTATGAGCATATCTGTTTTGCAGAGCAGGGGCACGCCAGCGTGCTGGCTCATCCGCAGTTGCGTGAACGGGCGGTAGCGGTCTCTTCTTTCGGTAAAACCTTTCATATGACCGGCTGGAAAGTGGGTTATTGCGTGGCGCCTGCCGCCATCAGCGCCGAGCTGCGTAAAGTGCACCAGTATTTAACCTTTGCCGTTAATACGCCGGCTCAGCTGGCGCTGGCGGATATGCTGCGCGCGCAGCCGGAGCACTACCGCGAGCTGCCTGCGTTTTATCAGAAGCGCCGGGATCTGTTTATTGATGCGCTACGCGACAGCCGGCTGGAGATCCTGCCGTGTGAAGGCACCTACTTTCTGCTGGCGGACTATAGCGCCATTTCTGACCTTGATGACGTCAGCTTCTGTCGCTGGCTGACCACTGACGTCGGCGTGGCGGCGATCCCGCTATCGGTATTCTGCGCCGATCCGTTCCCGCATAAGTTGATTCGCCTGTGCTTCGCTAAGCAGCCGGAAACCCTGCTGGCGGCGGCAGAGCGTCTGCGCAGCCTGTAGCTATTTCACCGTCCACGCCTGGGAAAATTGACGGTCGCCGAACATCTCGGCCAGACCGTTAATTTGCTTCAGGCGCAACACTTCATCGGCATCCATCCCCAACTCTTTACTGATTTTTGCGTTGCTCCAGCCGAGATTGGCCAGCTCGCGGACAATTTCCGACATCGCGTGAATCTGATGGCGTCCGCGGGCCCGATTGTGACGAATAGTGGCGGCCATCAGGGCATCGCGCGGGTGGCTATTCTCCGTCAAACAGGTTACCGGTAAATATCCCTTGAGCCGCTTTTTTAATGACACTTTGCTGCTAACCAGTTCGTGGCGGTGAAAACCGTCAATGATGGTATAACGCTTTGGCTGCTGATGCTGCACCACGATAGGTTGCGTAAAGCCGTTGGCCTCCAGCGAAGTTAACAACAGTCGCTTTTCCGGCGGTGCAAGATTGTTAGGGTTGTAGTCATTGGGAACCACTTCTTCCTCTTTAACCCATAGCACGCAGTCAACCGGCTGGTTGCGAAAAGGGCTATGGCGGTGCAGAGCCTGGCGAAAGCGGTTCAGCGCGTCGATTTTTTCCTCTTCCGGCAGCGCGGCCAGATACTCTTCTATCTGGGTTATTAGTCGTTGTTGCATAACAGTCCCCATTGTTGGCGTTTTTTACTTATGCGCTCGCAGTAGTTTTTATAGCGGGTGGCCTTAGTTGGGCTAAATGAAAGCTGGCGACACCAGTAATCATTGTTTAATAACACTTTGCAGACGCGTCGCCATGAAGGGATATCCCGGGTGCCGATGTCGCTCTCCTGGCTATCGGGGATATCGTCCATTCCCTGTTTTTGATACCAATGCAGATAGACCGCGATTTTGTTGCGATAGTGCTCGGCGGTTTGCCGCGGCATGCTATCCAGCAGAAACAGGGCATAACTCTTCCAGCTGTGGTGCCCGGGTTTATCGAGCTTACGGTGACCATAGAATTTGTTGTCATATCCGGCATAAATACCGCCGCTGTGCACGCCGTTTACGCGCTGGCAGATGGCTGCCCAGCGCTCAGGTTCCAGCACGTGATACAGCCAGAGTCCCTGGCGCTGCTCCGGGCCAAAAGGTTCGCAGATGCGCATATAGCGTAGCGGCACCCCGGCCTGATACATCAGATCGTAAAGGGGGTTATAGGTATGGCCGCTTTTGCTAAACCACGTCCAGATATCGGCGGTTTTCCAGTCATAGATCGGGTAGATGTACCAGGTATGACCGCCCGGCGCCGATGTTGTCCATGGCTTGTCATCGGCAAAGCGCAGCTTGCGCTGCGATGAGATGGTCATAAAACGATTAAGCGATTCATCTGCCCGGATACCCACCATCATTGCCGCCGGGCGGTTTTGCGAAAACCAGTCGGCGAAATCACGAACGAACTCTTCAAAGCTCATTCCGCATCTATAAAACGGAAAATAGCCGGGATCGGTAATAGCGTCAGCGGGCGGCTGGCGTACCCAGTTGACGCCAGGTTCCCAGCATTGCCACTCCGGCGAAAACTGCGTCAGTGAGTTTTGCGTGGTGAGCGGTAGGGCCACCCAATAAAATTTTTCAATAACATCCTGGTATTCGGTGCGAATATTTTCGCAATGCTGAATGGTGCAGGAAAATTGCGCTTCCCAATCAATAAACAGCACGCTGAATTTCTTGCCCATTTGCCGGGCGCAAAGCGCCGCCAGGTGCAGCATAGTGGTGGAGTCTTTTCCACCGGAGAAAGAGATGCAGATGCGTGAAAAATTTTCTAATACCCACTGTATCCGCTGCTGGCTTGCTTGAAGAACGGACTCGGGTAATGGAATTTTTATTAATGACATTACCATTAATCCTTTAATGTGATAGGTACGATTTCACGGATAGTGTAGAACACATTAATGGTAAGGTTAATATATATTAGTAATGTTTCGCCTGGTTCATAAATGGAGGTCCACAATATATTTGTTATGTGAATATATTGTGGGTTTAATTAATCGGTGTTTTTATGTCTGCTGATAAAAGCAGCAAATTTAGGATTGTTAAGTGATGAACGATTGTAAATCATATATGTCTTGATGGGCGGTACGGGGTGTGGCTGAATGATTTCATGAAAATCAAATGAACCTTTAAAGTACTCCAGTACGTGTCTGGCCATATAACCGATAAAATCACTTTGATGAATCATGGTTAAAATAGCTATCAACGAGTTGCTTTGGAACGCAATTCTACGATTGGTAAATATATTTTCATTTTGATTTTGAAATAATTTCACACCTGGATCATTAGAAATATAATAAGTGAATCCTTCCTTCTCAATCGCTTCCTGTGTATTAAGTAACGCCTTTCTTGGGTGATCTTTACGGCAAATCAGAACCACCTCAATTTCCTGAAATGGTTGGCATACGACACTATGATTTGAGATTGGCGTTAGACTATAAACCAGATCCGCTTTTCGATAGGCCATCAAATCATCAGCGCTCTCCGAAGATAAAAGAAGATCGCGGTGTTCAATTTGGAGGTTTGGATCCTGATATAAATCATTGATCAAATCCATTGTACCAGGGGCAACAAACAATTGTGGGCTATAAATAACAAATCTTTTACTTAATTCAGAATGATTGGCAATATTAATCGTTTTTTCTAATTGATTGAGGTTCTGTTCCAGGTGATGATGTAAATTCACCCCAACGATCGTTGGCGTTATCCCCTTACCCGAACGGACAAATAGCGGATCGTTTAATTGATTGCGTAACCGCTGCAGCGACTGACTAACCGCAGAAGGGGTAATAAACAGCGTTTCTGCGGCTTTACTGATACTAAGATGTTGATAAATACACTCGAAGATAACCAACAGGTTTAGATCGAATTTTTTTAAGTCATAAAGGTTGGCCATGCTTAACGTCCTGTTTATGTTGCATCGAGGCGAACGGATTACTATTTCTTTCCGTTATAAATTTGGGGCGATGCCATGAATTATCATTATTATAGCTAAATCTACAATTAATCCCTACTAAATGTATACCAACCAATCGCTTTCCGCCAGATCCTTTTTTGTCCTTAAGACTCTGGCGGAAATACGTTATTTTTTAATGCTGTTTTTCACCCATCATCACCTGCAGTTTCTCTTTATCAGGTAACCCCACTACCTGCTGCAGCATGTTGTCTTTATTCATATAGTAAATAGCCGGGGTGGCATTAGCGCCGAGATCATCCATCAGCTGCTGGTTGACATTCAGTGTCCTCATCAACGCTGCAGGGATATCTGCCGGTACGTTTAGCTTCATTTTGCCGTTGGACTGTTCGTAATCATGCCAGGTTTGCGCCGGGTCTTTGCTGGCCAGAATGGCTGCCGCGGTGGCCGGGCTATCTGGTTTAATCACGCCGACCAATAAGGTGCGCAGCTGCACCTTACCGGATTCAACCCACGGTCGCGCCTGTTGCCAGAACTGTTTACAGTAAGGGCAGAAAGGGTCGGCAAACACATAAAGGACGATGGGCGCCTCTTTTTTGCCTTCCAGTAGCCAATTAGCGGATTCGAGTTTTTTCCACATCGCCTGTCCCGCTGGGGTATAGAGCTCTTTCTGGAAAAGCTGTTCGCTCAGATTGTTGCCTTTTTCGTCGTACATATAGCCGGAAATGGCGTGTTTACCGTCGGGGGTGAGATAGATAGCAACACCCATATCCTGATATTTTCCGAGCCAGCCTTTGACGCCACCGGGAGCTTCAAAGGGCTTAATGATAGTAATACCCTGTTTTTCTATCGCTTTTACGGGGGCGGGGAGGTCTTCGGCATAGCTGCACAACGGCAACAGGCTCAGGAAAAGCAGTCGTTTTAACATGAGTATTCCTTTTAAATCAGAAGCTAATGCGAAGTGGTGGTGAAACCTATCGCAGTCATAGATAAGACCTGCCGGGCGTTTGGTTGCCCTTTAGTTCGGCGAATGATGTAATCCTTCATGCTGTTACATTAAGGTGTAGAGCGCAACATATTGCCAGCCATTCTGGCGCTGAAGCTACCTGCGGGTATTTCAGGTAACGGGGCCGCCTGAGAGGGCGGCCTTTTTACTTTTAGCGAAATGAGGCGAAACACGGGTAAAAACCGCGATCGCGACGGCAGGTTCACAAAGTTGTCTTGTGGCGGTTGTTAGATAACGCTTATTGATTTGATAATGCAAACGCATTGGTCGAGTCAGGAAAAATTCGTTAACTTAGACCTCAACAAAAACACGGAGGAAGTATCGATGTCTTTAATTAATACCAAAATCAAACCTTTCAAAAACCAGGCATTCAAAAACGGTGAATTCATCGAAGTTACCGAAAAAGATACTGAAGGCCGCTGGAGCGTCTTCTTCTTCTACCCGGCTGACTTCACTTTCGTTTGCCCGACTGAACTGGGCGACGTGGCTGACCATTACGAAGAACTGCAGAAACTGGGCGTAGACGTGTACTCTGTATCTACCGACACCCACTTCACCCACAAAGCGTGGCACAGCAGCTCTGACACCATCGCTAAAATCAAATACGCGATGATCGGCGACCCGACTGGCGCCCTGACCCGTAACTTCGACAACATGCGTGAAGATGAAGGTCTGGCTGACCGCGCGACCTTCGTCGTTGACCCGCAGGGTATCATCCAGGCAATCGAAGTTACCGCTGAAGGTATCGGCCGTGATGCGTCTGACCTGCTGCGTAAAATCAAAGCCGCTCAGTACGTTGCTTCCCACCCAGGCGAAGTGTGCCCGGCTAAGTGGAAAGAAGGTGAAGCGACGCTGGCTCCTTCTTTAGATCTGGTTGGTAAGATCTAATTCGTTTTATTCCCGCTAATCAACGGGCGTACCCGCGCCCGTTTTATTCCAACACCATGATGCAAGCGCATTCAGGCTGCCTGATAAAGGCCGCTTGCATGATGATGTTTTAAGCCCAGGAGATAAAAATGCTCGACACCAACATGAAAACCCAGCTCAAGGCCTATCTTGAGAAGCTGACCAAACCTGTTGAGCTGATTGCCACGCTGGATGACAGCGCTAAATCGGCAGAGATCAAGGAACTGTTGGCTGAAATCGCTGAACTGTCAGACAAAGTTACCTTTAAAGAAGACAATACGTTGGCGGTACGTAAGCCATCGTTCCTGATTACTAACCCAGGTTCCAACCAGGGCCCGCGTTTCGCTGGTTCTCCACTGGGACATGAATTCACCTCATTAGTATTGGCGTTGCTGTGGACCGGCGGCCATCCGTCGAAAGAAGCGCAGTCGCTGCTGGAACAGATCCGCAATCTTGACGGTGATTTTGAGTTTGAGACCTACTACTCGCTCTCTTGCCACAACTGCCCGGACGTGGTGCAGGCGCTGAACCTGATGGCGGTGCTTAACCCGCGTATCAAACACACGGCGATTGATGGCGGGACCTTCCAGAATGAAATCACCGATCGCAACGTGATGGGCGTACCGGCGGTGTTTGTGAATGGTCAGGAATTTGGTCAAGGTCGTATGACGCTGACTGAAATCGTTGCCAAAGTGGATACCGGCGCGGAAAAACGTGCGGCGGAAGAGCTTAACAAACGCGATGCTTATGACGTTCTGATTGTGGGTTCCGGCCCGTCTGGCGCCGCGGCGGCGGTATACTCCGCGCGTAAAGGCATTCGTACCGGCCTGATGGGCGAACGCTTCGGCGGGCAGGTACTGGATACCGTAGATATCGAAAACTATATTTCCGTACCGAAAACCGAAGGTCAGAAGTTGGCGGGGGCGCTGAAAGCGCACGTCAGTGAGTATGATGTTGATGTGATTGATTCACAAAGCGCGGCAAAACTGATCCCGGCAGCCGTCGAAGGCGGCCTGCATCAGATTGAAACTGCCTCCGGCGCGGTGCTGAAAGCGCGCAGCGTGATCATCGCGACCGGCGCCAAATGGCGTAACATGAACGTACCGGGTGAAGACCAATACCGCACTAAAGGCGTAACCTACTGCCCGCACTGCGACGGCCCGCTGTTTAAAGGTAAACGCGTGGCGGTGATTGGCGGCGGTAACTCCGGCGTTGAAGCGGCGATTGATCTGGCGGGCGTCGTTGAGCACGTGACGCTACTGGAATTCGCACCAGAAATGAAAGCCGACCAGGTGCTGCAGGACAAAGTACGCAGCCTGAAAAATGTCGATATTATTCTCAACGCCCAGACTACCGAAGTGGTTGGCGACGGTAGCAAGGTGACGGGGCTGCAGTATCGCGATCGCGTCAGCGGCGATGAGCATCATGTCGCGTTAGCCGGTATTTTTGTCCAGATCGGCCTGCTGCCGAACACCAACTGGCTGGAAGGTACGGTTGAGCGTAACCGCATGGGTGAAATCATCATCGATGCCAAATGTGAAACCAACGTGAAGGGCGTGTTTGCGGCCGGTGACTGCACCACCGTACCGTACAAGCAAATTATTATCGCCACTGGCGAAGGCGCGAAAGCTTCTCTGAGCTCATTCGATTATCTGATTCGCACCAAAAGCGCATAAACATAAAAAGTCGTAAGACAATACCTGCATACAGCAAAGAGGCGACCATAGGGTCGCCTCTTTTTTTTTGCTTATTTCACCGTTTCGTTATCTCACGACCATCACCGGAATATGCGCATGACGGATGACGCTTGAGGCGTTTGAACCCAGCAAATGGGTGCTGATCGACGGATTGCGGGAACCAATTACTACCACGTCAGCTTTTATTTCATTGGCCAGTTCATTAACCATGTCGCGTACATTGCCGAAACGTACATGGCTCTTGATGCGTGAAGGGTCGATGCTGAAGTGGCCGACCATGGTCTGCAAGCGGGTTTCCGCTTCATGCTGCAAATGCTCTTCAAAGCGGCGTAGATCGGCGGTAAAACGGCTCATGGTGAAGCTGGATGAGCCGGGTAAGACGTGAAGTAAATGAATAATGCCGTCCTGTTGGGCAAGAAACTCTGCATGGCGGACAGCCTTGTCGCTCAGCTCCATTTCAAAGACATCAACCGGCATAATGATAGTTTTATACATATGCATTTCTCCTTGTTTGTCTGTTTCTATATCAACATATTATACAAGGATATTGTGGCATTCAGGTCGCAAAACTGTATACGCCGTCACGAGATGAGGTAAAACTTTGTCAAACAGGAAGGGAAAACAGAAAGAGGATGGCGAAGCATCCTCTGAATAAAGCGTCAAACGCCTCAGGCAGCGGAGAACTTAGCGGTGGAATTCGCCTGCGGCTTCCGGCTGGTACAGCAGCTCCAGCACTTCCAGATGCGCCGATGCGCCGCCAGGCAACTCCCAGTGAATGGAGGTGCCGACTTTCAGCCCAAGCAGCGCTGCGCCAACCGGCGCCAGAACCGAAAGCTGAGTGGCGCTATCGGTTGCCTGAGCCGGGAAGACCAGAGTCCGCACGCGTTCTTCGCCGCTGGTTAAATCGCGAAAGCGGACTTTGCTGTTCATGCTCACGACGTCGTGTGGCATTGCTTCCGGCGCGAGCATTTGCGCACGATCCAGTTCGTCGTTCAGGGCATCGGCGACCGGCGAATTAGCGTAAGCCGGTTGCTCAAGCAGTCTGTCGATACGTTCAGCATCGAATTCGTTAATAATGATTGCGGGTCTGGTCATTGCATACTCCATGTTATCCAGGAACCTTTTCCGTAAAAGAAAACCCTCGCCGAAAGGGGCAAGGGTTAATGTCCCTTCATCATACTGAGACTTGCCTGATGTTTGAAGTGATTAAGCGCACATTCAGCGCATCATGAGCAAAAGCAGATGAAGTGGGCGCATCGCCCTGTTATCAAGAACCGACTTTGTCCAGAACAAACTGCTTAGCGCAGTTGCCCGGATGCGGCTGCGGCAGGAACGAATCTGCGCCCAACGGAGAATTGATAGCGCCAGCTTTGATGGAAATTTGCATTTCCGTTAAATAAGCCGGGTTGCCGTCGCAGGTTAATTTAAAGGCTTTGACGTTTTGCGCGCCATACGCTTTGGCGACGGCGGCATCAAAATCGCTACGGCTAACGGTTTGTCCGTAGTGTTTTGCCAGAAAATCACCGATTGCGCTTTGCTTCACTTCGCCATTCAGGCGCACCATCGTACCGAAGTAGCTATCCGGATCGAAGCCGAAACAGACGCCATGCTTGGCATACTCATAACGTTCCAGACAAGAGTTCCCGCCAGAACCCGGCATCACGCTATTCAGCTTATTAGCCATTTCCAGCGACAGCCCGGTTTCCGCGGCCTGGCATTTACGTCCGGCTTTGACTTCCGGCATATTGGGGATCGGGCGCGTCGCGCAGCCGTAGCGCATCCAGCGGCGCTCGTCGACGCCGCGTGAGGCGATCGACTTCGGCAGGCCCGGCCATAGGCCGTGTACCGTCAGAAAATCGGCTTTGTTGCGTTCGTCCTGCTGTAGCCGGCACTCCTCGGGCTCATTACGGTTACTATCCAGCATGCTCTGACAAAAACCGGTTTGCCAGGACAGTGCCAGCACGTAACGATCGAAATCACCGTATTTCGTCGCGGTAAGCGGCTCTGCGCCAACCTGCGTTGCGCCGAGTAAAAGGGCAATGGCGACGACATCCTTCCTGAACATTTTTATTCCTGATAGTGGGAGATGATTAATTGCTGGGATTTATTAAAGCATAAAAAAGACGCCTGCTGGCGCCTTTTCACTGTGGTTTGTAGTTTATTGAACCGCGGCGCCGGGGACCAGAATCTCGGTGGCGACGATCACCACTAACAGGCCGACGATAACGGGGACCGAGGTGCGCTTAACGACTTCAAATGGCGAAATCTTCGCCATTCCCGCCACCGCCACCACCACGCCGGAAACCGGTGAAATAGTGCGTCCCAAATTCGACGCCTGCAACATAGGGATCGACAGGTAAGCCGGATTGATGCCGGAAGAGTGGGCAAGCTTCGGGATCATCTCTACGAAGGCATAAAATGGCGCGTTGCCGGAGCCGGTGGTCATCGCCGCCAGCATGGTCAGAATCACCAGCACCAGCATCAGAATGATACTGGCGGAACCGAACGAGGTGGCTATGGAGATAAGTCCGTCGATAAAACCGATAGTGCTCAGACCCTGGGCAAATACGCCGGCCGCGACCAATAGCATGACGACGCTGGCGAAGGCGTCAGCCATACCGCGATAGGCGGCTTCCAGCCCGGCGAAGACCTTTTTAGTGTCAAAACTGCGCAGGAATTCCAGTACCGAAGCCAGCACCATACAGAGCACCAGAATAGTGATGATGTGTAATTCAGGACCCCATTTGCCGTCGAAAATCAGCACCCCGATAATCGGCGTGAAAGGTAGAATAGCGTACAGCGCCGGCGCGGTGGTGGTTATCTCGTTGACGTCGAGCATTTCGTGCGAGGCGTTCTCTTTTTTATCGAGGTAGCGCTGCCAGAAGAAGTGAGCGATGGCCATACAGACGATAGCGGCAATCGAGATAGGCAAGGTGGTTTTGAACGCGAAATCGATTAGCGGCATTTCGGCAGCTTTGGCCGCCAGTACTACGTCACCGGAGGTCGGAGACAGGATCAACGCGGCAGGGGAGGCGCAAATCGCCGCCGCGGCGCCGCGGCTGATGCCGACGTTGACCATTACCGGGAACAGCGTCGCCATCAGCAGCACACCCAGGCCGGTCGCTGAGGAGACCGCCAGCGACATCAGACAGGCGAGGAAGTAGGCGGCAATCATCAACAGATAAGGTGAGTTAATATATCGCAGCGGTTTAGAGGCCAGTTTAACCACCATATCATTGGCGCCGATATGCGTCATATAGGTGGCGAAGCCGCAGAGCATCATAATCATCATGCCGAGGTCGCCGCCGCGGCTCATGAGCAGTATTTTAATATACTCGAAGATGTCGGTCGCGGTGTAACCCGTACTGGCGGCGCTGGCCGGGAGAACCTTATGCCCCATGATGGCGCTGGCGATAAGTAAGACTAAACCGCCGACAAACAGCACCCCTGTCGCGGAATAGCCTTTTATAATGTAGCGGGCGACGCCCACAATAACCACGACCCCGATTAGGATCTCAACAAGCGTAAGCATACTTTACCCCTAAGCCATTAACCCAAAGAATCTGCTGATATCTAAAGCACTACAAAAATTAAGTGAGGGAATGTGCCCAAAAAACGGACAGAACTTGCTGACCCAAATCAATAAACTACTGAGAATTGACTAATCGGAACCTGCGGCGCGGCTAACATCACAAAAGTCGTCTCCCAGGATGCGGTTTTTGCCATCGCGCAATTCAGGATTTTGCCTTATTCCGTTAACAGTCTATTAAGATTACATTTGTTACTTTACTTCGTTTTTAAAATTGAAATCGGTAATAGAGAAGTGTTGAAACTACGTCAATTTACATTGTTTATTCTTGCGCTGTCCGGCCTGCTGCTGTCGTCCGGTTATGCTAACGCCTCGTTCTCGTCAACGCTCCGCGATGGCTACAATACGCTGACGGACAATGTCTCGCAAACCTGGAACGAGCCTGAGCACTACGATCTGTACGTTCCGGCGATCACCTGGCACGCGCGTTTTGCCTATGACAAAGAGAAAACCGATAAGTACAACGAACGCCCGTGGGGGGCGGGATTCGGCGTGTCGCGTTGGGACGATAAAGGAAACTGGCACGGCCTGTATCTGATGGCGTTTAAAGATTCCTTTAATAAGTGGGAGCCGATTGGCGGCTATGGCTGGGAAAAAACCTGGCGTCCGCTGGCCGATGACAACTTCCACCTTGGCCTTGGTTACACCCTTGGCGTAACGGCGCGCGATAACTGGAACTATATCCCGATCCCGGTAGTGCTGCCGCTGGCCTCGATTGGCTACGGCCCGGCGACGTTCCAGATGACCTACATCCCCGGCACTTATAACAACGGCAACGTTTATTTTGCCTGGGCGCGCATTCAGTTTTAATCGTTATAACGTAGTGACAAAAGTGATAAGTTCTTCGTCTTGTTGAAAAACAACGACTAACGTAACTGCCGGCTATAAAGATAGAGACTTTTATCACTTTTTAAGAAAGTTACGCTGGACAAAAGGCATCACAATTGATGTACTGGTATCCGACACAGCATTAGTGTCGTTTTTTAATTTAAAGGTAATTTTGATGTCTAAGATTAAAGGTAACGTTAAGTGGTTTAATGAGTCCAAAGGATTCGGTTTCATTACTCCGGAAGATGGCAGCAAAGATGTATTCGTACACTTCTCTGCAATCCAGTCCAACGGTTTCAAAACTCTGGCTGAAGGTCAGCGCGTAGAGTTCGAAATCACTAACGGTGCCAAAGGCCCTTCTGCTGCAAACGTAATGGCTATCTAACCAACACGTCAGTAGAATATAAAAACCCGCTTATAGCGGGTTTTTTTTTGCCTGTTGTTAACGGGCGGCTGACTGTGAAAATAGCCAGAATGCCGTCGCGGTCATGGTGAAAGAACCAAGCAGGTTGACGAGAACGTTTAGCAACGCCCAGCTGAAACGCCCCTGCTGGAGCAGGAAGACGACTTCTGCGGAAAAGGTGGAGAAGGTCGTCAGGCCGCCGCAGAAACCGGTAGTGATGAGCAACTTCCACATAGGATCGACATGCGTCAGACGATTAAACCACGCCAGCCCGGCACCGATAATAAAGGCGCCCAGCAGGTTAGCGACTAGCGTGCCAATGGGAATCGCATGATGCATGGGGTTAAATTTCATGCCCAGCCACCAGCGCAACACGCTGCCGGTTCCGCCGCCAACAAAAACGGCTAAAAGGAGTTGTAACACGGTCATTTCCTGCTAATACGTTAGATAGAGGGTTGAGTGTAGCGCGATAAACGCGTTTTTGGCTATGGATTCGCAAGTGGGAGAAAGAGATGCGGGTAGCTGCGGGACAATTCGCCGTCACGGCGCAGTGGCAGAAAAATGCGCAGACCTGCGTTGAGCTGATGCATCAGGCGGCAGAATGCGGCGCTTCGTTACTGGTCTTGCCCGAGGCGTTACTGGCGCGAGCCGATAACGACCCGGATATGTCGGTAAAATCCGCGCAGGCGCTGGATGGCGGCTTTATGCAGCAGTTGCTGGCGGAAAGCCGGCGGAATGACTTAACCACGATATTAACGCTACACGTGCCCTCTGCTGAAGGGCGCGCGAGCAATACGCTGGTGGCGATATGCCGAGGGGCGATTTGCGCACAATACCAGAAACTCCATTTGTACGATGCGTTTAATATGCAGGAGTCACGGCTGGTGGATGCCGGCGAGCAAATCCCGCCGTTAATAGAGGTAAATGGGATGCGAATCGGCTTAATGACCTGCTACGATTTACGCTTTCCCGAATTAGCGCTATCGTTAGCGTTAAAGGGGGCTGAAGTGTTGGTGCTTCCGACAGCCTGGGTGCGTGGGCCATTGAAAGAACATCACTGGGCGACGCTGCTGGCGGCAAGGGCGCTGGATACTACCTGCTACATTATTGCGGCAGGCGAGTGTGGAACGCGTAATATCGGCCAGAGCCGGATTATCGACCCGCTCGGTACCACCATTGCTGGCGCCGCAGCCCAGCCGCAGCTGATTTTTGCTGAGATATCCGCAGATTATATTCATCAGGTGCGTGAGAGTTTGCCGGTGCTGCGTAATCGCAGATTTGCGCCACCGCAATTATTGTGACGTTTTTTTAAACAAGGCTTGATTCACCTTGTTACAGATTGCTATTGTGTCGGCGCGTCAAATAGCCGTTAATTGTATGCGTATATGTGTATGATGGCGTATTCGCAGCTTGAGCTTGTATAGAGAAGAAGGTTAGCTATGGGTGAGATTAGTATTACCAAACTGCTGGTAGTCGCAGCGCTGATTATTTTAGTGTTTGGTACCAAAAAATTACGCACGCTGGGTGGAGACCTGGGTTCGGCTATCAAAGGCTTCAAGAAAGCCATGAATGATGACGATGACAGTGCCAAAAAGACCAGCGCTGAGGAAGAAGCGCCGGCACAGAAACTCTCTCATAAAGAGTAATTAATCACGGGCTCCCGATAAGCGGGGGCGCGTCGCGGCCGGGTTTGAAGCTCTGGCGGCAAAGAGGCGGCAGCGTATTCGTTGTCGCCTTTTTTATGGTCGTTATTTGGGATGCGAAAAAGTTGCAACCAGGTGTGACGATAGAAAGGGGCGTTAGCAGGTAAATCTGGCCGCCGCGAACGGCGGCCAAAGAAAGGCAGAGGTTATTTTACTTCCATACCTTTTGCCTGCAGATCGGCATGATAGGAAGAGCGGACGAACGGGCCGCAGGCGGCATGGGTAAAGCCCATCGCCATGGCTTCAGCTTTCATCTCTTCAAACTCTTCCGGGCTAACATAACGCTGTACCGGAAGGTGGTGACGGCTCGGCTGCAGGTACTGACCCAGCGTCAGCATAGTGACGCCATGACGGCGCAGATCGCGCATTACTTCGATGATCTCTTCATTGGTCTCGCCAAGACCCACCATCAGACCCGATTTGGTCGGGATTTCCGGATGCGCTTCTTTAAAGCGCTCCAGCAGCTTCAGCGACCAGTTGTAATCTGCGCCCGGACGTACCTGGCGATACAGGCGCGGTACGTTTTCCAGGTTGTGGTTAAACACATCCGGCGGCGTCACTTTCAGGATATCCAGCGCGCGATCCATACGACCGCGGAAATCCGGCACCAGCGTTTCAATCTTGATGTTCGGGCTCTTTTCGCGGATAGCGCTGATACAGTCGGCGAAATGCTGCGCACCGCCGTCACGAAGATCGTCGCGGTCAACGGAAGTCACCACCACGTAGCGCAGACCCATATCGGCGATGGTTTGCGCCAGTTTTTGCGGCTCATTGGCATCAGGCGTCACCGGACGACCGTGGGCAACATCGCAGAACGGACAACGGCGAGTACAGATAGCGCCGAGGATCATAAAGGTCGCGGTGCCGTGGTTGAAGCACTCGGCAAGGTTCGGGCAAGAGGCTTCTTCGCACACGGAGTGCAGGCCATTCTTACGCATCGCTGCCTTGATCCCCTGAATACGGGACGAGTCAGCCGGAAGTTTGATTTTCATCCATTCCGGTTTTCTGAGCAGAGCTTCACGCTCAGTTGCCACGTTTTTCACCGGGATAAGGGCCATTTTATCGGCGTCGCGGTACTTAACACCGCGTTCCATCACAATGGGTTTACTCATAGCGTGCGTGTTCCAGTTGCGAGTCACGAAGGAAAGCGAATTAATTCAATCAAATGTTGTATTTATCAACTATTTTTGAACTAAGGACAGGCAGTATATCATTGATACGGGGTTGAAAGCAGCCTGGTTACCCGGCAAATTGTAAAATAGTTGTTGTTTTATCCTTTTCCCTCGCGTGCGGTTAGCAGGAATAAGTTTGCACAATAGTGTCGATAATCTCTTTCAGTAACGGCTCCTGGGCGCTTTGTCGGTTGTAATGGAGCGAAATATCAATACGCTGGTCCTGCAGCGGTGGAAAAGGAATCGCTTGTAAATCCCAGATCTTCGCCACCAGCGCGAACATGCTCTCAGGCGTCAGCCCCAGCAAATCGCTATTATTCATCATCGCCGCCTGGGTCAACAGGTTATAGCTGCTAAAACCGCAGCGGCGTTCGCCGATAAATTCATCAAGTTGCCGATGCAGGGTAGGGTAGCGCTGTCCTTCCGGCAGCAATAGCGCAAACTCAAACTGCTGTAGATTTTCCCGCGTCAGCGGAAGAGGCAAAATGGGATGATCTTTCCGGCAGAACATGACGACCGGTTCGGAAAACAGTACCTGGTGTGCAATGGCCAGCCCGCTATGGTTATAGCTGTCGATCAGCAAATCAACCTGCCGCTGGTTGAGCTGGCTGGCGGCATCGGTAATCGCAATGTTGTGCAGTAATACCTGAGGAAACCTCGGTTTCAACGCATTGGCGATCGTTGGCATCACCAGGGCGCCGATGGTTGGAGTGGTAGCGATGGTGAGCACGCGCTGTTGCTGCGAGCTGCTGCCCAAATCCAGCGCATTGAGAAAGGCTTCCATCCCCTGACTAATATACTGATGCAAGTGAGTGGCAAAAGCCGTCGGCGTCACCCCCTGTCCTTTACGAATAAAGAGCGGGTCAGGGAACAGAGCCCGTAATTTATTGATGGACTGGCTGATGGCCGAAGGGGTGATATTTAGCACCCTCGCCGCGTTGACGATGCCTTTATGCACGTACACCGCTTCGAAGATGGTCAGCAGATTAAGATCGATATTACGCAGAATACGAAAAATCTGCCGATCTTCAGGTTGTTCATTGAGTTCCGATGGGGGATGGTTTTCTGCCACTCAGCGTATCCGGTTGTCGGGTGTATAGCGCTATTATAGCGGGCCGTGGCATTGCGGAACGTGATAATTGATTGCAAATATAAAGTATTAATAATGACTTGCGCAATTTACAGGCGCTCTGAGATTTCAGAGCGCGAAGCTTCTTAAGCGGCTACATACTCATGCGGTGGGTTATTCAGCAGCGCCAGCAGGTTGGCGACCAGCCGCGGCGCGACGTTTTCCGTGGTGGCCTGCGGCTGCCACTGGCGCATTTGCGTCATCTCCATACCGGCATAGCCGCACGGGTTAATGCGCAGGAATGGCGTCAAATCCATTGCCACATTCAGCGCCAGGCCGTGGAAAGAACAGCCTTTACGAATACGCAGCCCCAGCGAACAAATTTTCTGTTCACCAACGTAAACCCCAGGCGCATCGGCGCGTGGGTGGGATTCAATCTGATACTCCGCGAGAGTATTGACCACGGTCTGCTCCAGCAGCGTCACTAATTCACGCACGCCGAGTTTACGCCGTTTAAGATTCAGCAATACATACATCACCTGTTGGCCAGGCCCGTGATAGGTCACCTGGCCGCCGCGATCGCTCTGAATGACCGGGATATCGCCTGGTACCAGCACGTGTTCGGCTTTACCGGCCTGACCCTGAGTGAAGACCGGGTGATGTTCTACCAGCCAGATTTCATCCAGCGTCGTGTCGTCACGGCTGTCGGTAAATTCATGCATTGCCTGCGAGATGGGTTCGTAAGGTTGCAGGCCAAGTTGTCGGATAAGAATGGTATTGTGCTGCAAAACAACGTCTCCGCCGAGAGGGATGACTTAAGTGGGGGAGAGTATATCACAGCGAAAGAAAGAGGATTACCCGGCGCTTGAGGCCGGGTAAGGCGAGGGATTACAGCACCATCCGCACGATTTCGATATTGCCCAGCTCTTCGTACAGGGCTTCGACCTGCTCAATGTGGGTAGCGTTAATGGTGATGGAGACCGAGTGGTAGTTACCTTTGCTGCTCGGTTTTACTGACGGAGAGTAATCACCAGGCGCATGGCGCTGTACCACTTCCACCACCTGATCAACCAGCTCAGGCAACGCCTGCCCCATTACTTTGTAAGTAAATGGAGTAGGGAATTCAAGCAGTTCGTTAAGTTTGGTTTTCATGTCAGCTCCGGTGTGACGACTAAAATAATAACTCCCACGTAATGTGGGAGTTATCAGGTTTCTTTGATGAATAGTATATGGGGATAGAAATCACACTTTCAAGTGTTCAATTTTTAACCAAACCAGTGATGGAACATTAACTTAATGTAATCAATGATTTTGCCGAAGAAATTACCTTCCGGAATTTCCTGCAGCACCACTAACGGACGCTGATCGATAGTTTTGCCATCTAACTGGAAGTTGATGGTACCGACCACCTGGTTTTTCTGCAGCGGCGCGTGCAGCTCGGTGTTATTCAACACATAGCTGGCTTTCAGATCTTTCATACGGCCGCGCGGGATAGTCAGATAGACGTCTTTATCTACGCCCAGAGAGGCGCGATCGCTATCCCCGAACCAGGCCGGTTCAGAGGCGAACTCTTTACCTGCTTTAATAGGGTTGACGGTTTCAAAGAAGCGGAAGCCCCAGGTCAGCAGTTTCTTGCTCTCGGACTCACGCCCTTTGTAGGTACGCCCGCCCATCACCGCGGAGATCAGGCGCATCTGGCCTTCGGTAGCAGAGGCAACCAGGTTGTAGCCGGCTTTATCGGTATGGCCGGTTTTAATGCCATCGACGTTGAGGCTGTTATCCCACAGCAGACCGTTACGGTTCAGCTGGCGAATACCGTTAAAGGTGAACTCTTTCTCACGGTAGATGGAATACTCATTCGGTACGTCGCGGATCAACGCCTGGCCGATCAGCGCCATGTCACGCGCGGAGCTGTACTGACCATCGGCATCCAGGCCGTGAACGGTCTGGAAGTGGGTGTTTTTCAGGCCCAACGCGTTAACGTAATTGTTCATCAGGCTGACAAACGCGTCCTGGCTGCCGGCAACGTAGTCGGCCATCGCCACGCAGGCATCGTTACCGGATTGCAGGTTGATGCCGCGGATCAGCTGAGAAACCGGTACCTGCATGCCCGGTTTCAGGAACATCAGGGAAGAACCTTTAAACACCGGGTTACCGGTTGCCCACGCGTCGTTACCTACGGTGACCAGATCGGATTCTTTGAATTTGCCCGCTTTCATGGCCTGGCCAATGACATAGCTGGTCATCATTTTGGTCAGGCTCGCCGGATCGCGACGGGCGTCGGCGTTGTTTTCCGCCAGCACTTTACCTGAGTTGTAATCGATAAGAACCCAGGATTCAGCATCGATCTGCGGAGCGCCTGGGATCATGGTTTTCATATTCAGGTCATCGGCGCGGGCAGCGGTAGACAGTGCCGCAACGGAGAGGGCCGTAACGAGTAAACGAGCGGTGAAAGAGGTCTTCATGGTTAGAACAACGGCATCCGTGATGAAATTAAAAAAAGTGCCTTACTATAACAAATGCGTTTCGCAGCGGCATCCGACATTGCATATGACTTTGTTAACGACTTTTACATATGCGGCGGCGGGAGATACCGCGGCGTTACGTTTAGTTGGCGCGAGTAATAAATGATTGCAGCTGCGCTTCGTTTTGCAGGCGCTGCTGTACCGTCGACGCTTGCGACTTACTGGTAAAGGGACCCAATTGGATTCGCCACACGGCGCCATTTTGCATCACTCGGCCCGGAACGGCGAACTGCTGGCTCAAGCGCTGCTGATATTGCTGGGCGCGAGCCTGGTCGCTAACGGCGCCGACCTGCACGACGAACTCGCCGCTGGTGCTGGCGCTTGGCGCGGCAACAGTCGCGGTTGCTGCTGCGGCCGCGGCAGGCGCAACGCTCCCCTGAATCGAGCCCGGCGCGGTGACTGGAGCGCTGGGTGTTGTCGGCGTCGCGGCGACGGCAGCAGGCGCAGCAGCAGGTTCGCTGCTTTCCAGCACGCCATTATTCAGCGGCGTCGGCGCGCCAAGGAATCCACTATTGCTGACCGGCGCGCCCACGTTATCCTCAGGCTTAAGCGTTGAGTTGCTGATGGCGTGAATGTTTGATTGGTCGGCCGGGGCGATGGCCGCGGAACCATCGCCATCAAGGTTTGGCCGTGAAGGCAGGGCATAGGTTTGTTTGGCGACGGTGGTACACGCCATACCCGGGCCCGACAAAGCGCCGTCCTGAGAGACGATAATAGGATCGATACGAACTTTAGTATTGTTCGAGGTATTCAGGCGGTCGGCGGACGCGCGGGACAGGGAAATGACCCGATCATTGCCGTACGGGCCGCGATCGTTAATGCGCACCACGATCATCCGGCCGTTGGCCAGGTTCGTGATACGCGCGTAGCTCGGGATGGGCAAGGTTGGATGCGCGGCGGTGAGCTGAGTTGGATCGAACGCTTCGCCAGAGGCGGTCAGATTGCTGTTCGGTTCGGCATCATAAATTGCCGCCAGACCGGTCTGGGTGAAGTTAGCCGGATCCTGAACGATTTTATAGCTTTTGCCGTCGCGCTCATAATCCTGATTGGCCGTGGCGTTCAGCGTTTCGAAACGCGGATCGGCGCCGCTAATTTCTACCGTCGGACCATTACAGACGGCCGGCTGCGGGACGCTAACCGTCTTCTGCTGAACGTCTTCACCCGAACATGCCGCCAGCAGCCCTGCTGCTATGCAGATCCCCAGCCATTGCTTACGCATTGCGAACCCCTTAAACGCTTTTCGACAACATTTTTCTGTGGGTATGGATCGACATCACGATACCAAACCCGGCCATCAATACGATCAGGGCTGAGCCCCCGTAGCTGACCAGCGGCAAAGGTACCCCCACCACCGGCAAAATACCACTTACCATACCAATATTTACGAAGACATAAACGAATAAAATCAACATTAAACCGCCCGCCATGACGCGGCCAAAGGTGGTTTGCGCCTGGGCGGCGATCCACAGTCCGCGCATGATAAGCAAAATGTACAATGCCAGCAGGATCAACACCCCGATAAGACCCAGCTCTTCCGCCAACACGGCGAAGATAAAGTCAGTATGGCGCTCCGGCAGGAATTCGAGCTGCGACTGAGTACCATGCAACCATCCTTTACCGCGTAATCCGCCGGAACCAATAGCGATTTTCGACTGAATAATATGATAGCCCGCGCCCAGCGGATCGGTCTCCGGGTCGAGCAGCATCATCACGCGCTGACGCTGGTAGTCGTGCATCAGGAAGAACCATAAAATCGGAATAAAGGCGGCGACCAGCACGACCGCAATACCGATCAAGCGCCAGCTGAGGCCGGAGAGGAACAGAACAAACAGGCCGGAGAGGGCGATCAAAATCGAGGTGCCGAGGTCTGGCTGCGCCGCAACCAGCAGGGTCGGCAGGAAGATCAGGACCAGCGCGATAGCGGTATTCTTCAATGACGGCGGACAGACATCGCGGTTAATAAACCGCGCCACCATCAGCGGCACGGCTATTTTGGCAATCTCCGAGGGCTGAAAGCGCACAATACCGAGATCCAACCAGCGCTGCGCGCCTTTGGAGATGGCGCCGAAGGCGTCTACGGCAACCAGTAAAATAATACAGAAAATATAGAGGTAGGGCGCCCAGCCCTCGTATACCCGCGGCGGGATTTGCGCCATCACGATCATAATCACCACGCCCATGGCGATTTGGCCGATTTTGCGCTCCATCATTCCCACATCCTGGCCGCTGGCGCTCCAGATAACCAGCGCGCTGTAGGTGAGCAGCGCCAGCAGGATGAGCAGCATCGTGGGGTCCAGATGGATTTTATCCCATAGTGATTTTTTGTTCGGATTATCGGTCATTATTGATCCTCCCCCGCCGTCACCGCCGGGCTTTCACTCGGCAGATTGGTGTTGTTATCACCCAGCATGATGTGATCGAGGATCTGGCGCATAATGGTACCGACCGCCGGGCCGGCGCCGCCATTCTCCAGGATCATCGCCACCGCGACCTGGGGGTTGTTGTAAGGCGCAAACGCCGTCATGAGTTTGTGGTCACGCAGACGTTCGGAAATTCGGTGCGCGTTATAGGTTTCGTTGGCTTTCAGGCCGAATACCTGCGCGGTACCGGACTTCGCCGCAATCTTATACGGCGCGCTGGCAAAGTATTTGTGCGCGGTACCGTTGCCGCGGTTAGCAACGCCGTACATCCCGTCTTTGGCGATTTCCCAATAGCCGGAATGAATATCGCCGACCGGCGGTTCATGCGGCTGTACCCACGGTACCTGTTTACCGTCTTCGAGAGTGCTTTGCAGAAGATGGGGCACTTTGACCACGCCGTCGTTTATCAGGATCATCAGCGCTTTGTTCATCTGAATCGGCGTAGCGGTCCAGTAGCCCTGGCCGATACCGACCGGGATGGTATCACCCTGATACCAGGGTTTCTTAAAGCGCTTGAGCTTCCATTCGCGAGTGGGCATGTTGCCGGAGCGTTCTTCCGCCAGGTCAACGCCAGTGTAGTCGCCGTAGCCAAACTTACTCATCCATTCGGAAAGGCGATCGATGCCCATATCATAGGCGACTTGATAGAAATAGGTATCCGCGGACTCTTCCAGCGCTTTGGTGACGTTCAGGTGTCCGTGGCCCCATTTTTTCCAGTCGCGATAGCGTTTTTCCGAACCAGGCAACTGCCACCAGCCGGGGTCGAACAGACTGGTGTTGCGCGTAATCACGCCGGCGCTCAAGGCTGAGACGGCGACGTAGGGTTTCACCGTCGATGCAGGTGGATAAACCCCCTGCGTCGCGCGGTTAACCAGCGGGGTATTCGGATCGTTGAGTAGTCCGGAATAATCTTTGCTGGAGATACCATCAACAAACAGGTTGGGATCGTAGCTCGGGGTTGAAACCAGCGCCAGAATCGCGCCGCTGCGCGGGTCGGTGACCACTACCGCCGCGCGGCTGCCCGCCAGCAGCGTTTCGATATACTGCTGCAGCTTCAAATCAAGGGTTAGGTAGATATCGCGTCCGGCCTGCGGCGGCACTTCTTTAAGCTGGCGAATAACGCGGCCGCGGTTGTTGACTTCAACCTCTTCATAACCGGTTTGCCCGTGCAGCACGTCTTCATAATAGCGCTCGATTCCAAGCTTACCGATGTCATGGGTCGATGCGTAGTTGGCCAGCTTGCCCTCTTTATCCAGGCGATCGACGTCTTTATCGTTGATTTTAGAAACGTAGCCGATAACGTGGGTCAGGGCGGAGTTATAGGGATAGTAGCGGCGCTTGTAGCCTTTGACTTCGACGCCGGGAAAGCGGTACTGGTTTACGGCGAAGCGCGCCACCTGGACTTCATTAAGATTGACCTTCACCGGAATCGAGGTGAAGCGGTGAGAGCGCGCGCGCTCTTTTTTAAAGCCGGCGATATCGTCGTCGGTCAGGTCGACGACGTCGCGCAGCGCATCCAGCGTCTGCTGCACGTTATCGACTTTTTCCGGCATCATCTCTAGCTGATAGATGGTGCGGTTCAGCGCCAGCGGCGTGCCGTTGCGATCGTAGATAATGCCGCGGCTGGGCGGAATAGGGACCAGCTTAATGCGGTTTTCATTGGAACGCGTTTGATAGTCGTTGAAGCGGACAATCTGTACGTTGTAGAGGTTGGCAATCAGCACGCCGGTAAGCAACAAAATGCCCGTAAAAGCGACCAGCGCCCGGCGTACAAACAGCGAGGATTCAGCCGTATAGTCGCGGAAAGAATTCTGTAATTTCATTCGCTGCTTAGTCTACCCAGGTCATCATTACTCACGGTGGTAAGGGTGGTTAGTCGTAATGCTCCACGCACGATACAGGCTCTCAGCGACCAGCACGCGAACTAACGGGTGAGGCAACGTGAGCGTGGAAAGCGACCAACTCTGTTCCGCTGCCGCTTTGCAGGCCGGAGAGAGACCTTCCGGGCCGCCAATGAGTAAACTGACGTCCCGGCCATCCTGCTTCCAGCGTTCCAGTTCTCGCGCCAGCTGCGGCGTATCCCACGGCTTACCGGGAATATCCAGGGTCACGATACGGTTCTTGCCTGCGGCCGCCAGCATCATTTCGCCCTCTTTTTCGAGGATGCGTTTGATATCGGCATTTTTTCCGCGCTTACCGGCAGGGATCTCTACCAGTTCGAACGGCATATCTTTTGGAAAACGGCGCAGATATTCGCTAAAGCCGGTCTGAACCCAGTCCGGCATTTTGGTGCCAACGGCCACCAATTGTAGCTTCACGCATTAACTCCAGAGTTTTTCCAGCTCGTACAGACGACGGCTCTCTTCCTGCATGACGTGAACCATCACGTCTCCCAGATCGACCACGATCCAGTCGGCGGCGGCTTCACCTTCAACGCCCAGCGGCAGCATCCCGGCGGCGCGGGATTCCTGCACCACATGGTCGGCGATGGACATCACGTGGCGCGTAGACGTGCCGGTGCAAATAATCATGCAATCGGTGATGCTGGATTTGCCATGTACATCAATGGCGACGATGTCCTGACCTTTCAGGTCATCAATTTTGTCGATAACAAAATCCTGGAGTGCTTTACCCTGCAAGTGTTCCCCCTGGGTGCGTGAAGAGTGATAACAATAACGAGCCTGACAGTATACCCGAAGTCATGGCAATGTCGGGAGAAAAGTCAGCTTTCAGCCCTTGAAAGCGGGCTATCATCCCATCCCTTGCCGACGAATGCATCGCCATTTTTGTAAAACAATTTCTGCAAGATGCGTATAGCGGGTGTAGCCTGGCTGCGGAGAATAACAGCCTGCATTTGGCTGTCAATGGGCGACGATTAATTCTTATTCCGCGCGCCACCGCGCCTGGCTATTTAATACCCGCAGGGTAGTAAAATCGTGGCGCCGTTCGATAAGGCTCCAGCTACCGTGGGCGAGGGGAAAATGCCACATTGCTGCCGCAGGCATCTGCAATAAAAGTGCGATTAACAGGCTTAAAGCGCCCTGGTGGCCGACGATCAATAGATTATCCCGCTGCTGATATTGCCCGAGGGTGGCGGCAAAAGCCGCGATACGCTGCGCGAAGGCCTGGAAACTTTCGCCGTTGGTCGGCGCAGCATGTTGCCAGTCTTTGCACCAGGCGGCGTAGTTCTGCGGGTCATCTTGTTGCAGATCGCGATGGTGGCGCATTTCCCAATCACCAAAAAACATCTCATTCAACGAAGGAATCACTTGCCGTGGGATTGGCCGTCCAGCGAGCAATAATTCGGCGGTATGCTGGGTTCTCTCCAGCTCGCTGCACAATACCAGCTCGAAAGGCACCGCCCGCAGATAGTCACCCAGCGAGCGGGCCTGCTGGATCCCGCGTTCGGTAAGGGGGGTTGGGGCATGACCGCTATACAGTCCGTCGACATTAGCCTGCGTTTCGCCGTGGCGAACCAGCCATAATTTCATGATGCACTCCGTGGAACTCGCGTAGCGTAACGATATCCCCGTAGCGGGTTCTCAGCAATAGAGCTTCTGCTGGTGAATGTAGTCCAGCACGGCTGCAGGCAGCATATCGGCGCAGGAGACGCCCTGCTGCAGACGCTGGCGAATCAGCGTAGCGGAAATATCGAACCACGGGGTTTCCGCCAGATAGATAGCTCCGGCGGGGCGGTTATGTAACTGCTCGACGTCGTGGGTGAGATGTTTATCGAGCCATTGCTGATCTTCTTCACGCTTCATCGCCAGTGGATATCCCGGGCGGCGGCAGACGATCAGATGGGCGTTATCGAGGATCGTGGCGTAGTTATGCCAGGTGGGGAAGGTCAGCAGCGAATCCTGGCCGATGATAAACGCCAGCGGCCGCTCGGGACCCTGTTCCTGCCGCCACTCCTGCAACGTTTGCGCCGTCCATGAGAGGGTATCGCGTCGCAGCTCGCGCTCGTCGAGGACAAACAGCGGTTTATCCGCAATCGCCAGCTCGAGCATATGTACGCGCTGGGCGCTGGTGGCCTCCGGCTGCGGACGATGCGGCGGGACATTATTGGGGACGATAATCACCCGGTTAAGACCGATCTGGTTAGCCAGAATTTCTACCGGCTTCAGGTGGCCATAATGCACCGGATCGAAGGTGCCGCCGTACATCGCCTGCAACTGAGTCATATCAACCATCAATGAAAACGTCTGCCAGCGCTTTATGGCAGAGCAGTAACGAAAGACTTTCCAGCTCGGGCCATATTGACTGGCCATAATCTTGTTTGAAGGTGAGCTCGGCGCGGGTTAATAACGTGACGGCCTGGCGCAGTTGCTCGGCGCTGAGGCGCGTGAGCGCGTCGCCAACCAGTTGACGGCGGTTCTGCCAAACCCGGTGTTTATCAAACAACGTGCGTAGCGGCGTATGTGCCGACTGGCGCTTCAGGTTCACCAGCAGCAGCAGTTCGCGCTGCAATGTACGCAACAAAATGGCGGGTTCGCAGCCCTCAAGCCTCAACTGCTGCAGGACGTGAAGTACGCGCTTGCTTTTGCCGGCCAGCAGGGCATCGACCCAGTGATACGGCGTGAAGTGGGCGGCATCATTCACCGCCTGTTCAACGCGAGGCAACGTCAGCTTGCCGTCAGGCCACAGCAGCGAGAGCCGCTCCAGCGCCTGCGCTAACGCCAGCAGGTTACCTTCATAGCAGTAGCACAGCAGCTGGCTGGCGGCGTCATCTAATTGCAGCTTGTTCTGTTTAGCGCGGGCGGCCAGCCAGCGCGGTAGCTGCGCATATTCCGGCGTTTGGCAGCTGACCTGTACGGCGCGACTGGCAAGCGCGGTCACCCATGCTGCATTTTCCTGGGCTTTGGTAAGCTTGTTGCCGCGGACAATCAGCAGCAAATCTTCATGCAGCATACCGACCAGCGTGGCAAGCTGTTCGTTAATCGCCGCATTCGGGCCGTTTTCCGGCAGAATAAGCAGAAGCGTCTGGCGACTGGAAAAGAGGCTCAGCGCCTGACTTAAAGAGAAAAGGGCGGGCCAGTCGGTGCTGGCATCGATGGTCGCGGTGTGATGTTCGGTAAAGCCCTGAGCGGCCGCGGCTTCGCGGATCGCATCCTGGCTTTCCTGTAACAGCAATGGATCGCTACCAAGCAATAAATACGCCGCGCGCAGCCCTTCAGTGAGCTGCGCGCGGAGTTGTTCCGGGTACAACCGAATCATCAGTTACCCAGCGTAGTGGAGACGCGGTTGCCAGAGGTCGAGATGGCCGGGGTTCCAGACACCGGCTGCTCAGCCTCTTTGGTGGCTTCGACATCCGCAACATGCACGCTCGGCAATTTGCGGATCAGTTGTTCCGCGGCCTTGTCGTACATCTCTCGAACAATCATGTCCTGCTCGGCATCTTTCGCCAGCGCCGCCTGCGGGTTATCGAAGAACGAACGATAAACCTTGGTATTGATTGGGTAAATGTCATGACCCGGTATCAATACGGTGGCGTTAACGGTCAGCACCATCTGGTATTCAGCAGTACGACCATCCTGGAAAATGGATGCCGTATCTTTCTGAATGGATGAGTTACCCAGACGCAGGGACGGAACGTCCTTACGCAGCGTATCGGCATCGATCAGCTCGACGCCATTCAGACGCAGCTGATTGCGTACCGCACGGCTTAACGGACCATTCGGATCGCTTGACTGGAAAATCATAGTTTTCATTGTGGTTGGAACCTGCGTATTGCTACGCAGATGCCAGCCGCAACCGGCGGTGATTAACACCGCCAGAGATAACAGCATTGTTGCCAGATATCGCACGCTTCCTCCCGCGCTTAGCCAACGACCAGATTGAGCAGTTTGCCCGGAACGTAAATCACTTTACGTAAGGTCACGCCTTCAAGGTATTTTGCGACCAGATGTTCCTGGCCTGCACGTTCACGAACCTGCTCTTCGGTTGCATCTACCGCAACGGTAATTTTACCACGAACTTTACCGTTTACCTGGACGACGACCAGAGTCGTGTTTTCAACCATTGCACTTTCGTCCGCTACCGGCCACGGCGCATTATCGATATCGCCTTCGCCGCCCAGTTCTTGCCACAAGGTGAAGCAGGCATGCGGGGTGAACGGGTTGAGCATACGTACCACGGCCAGCAGAGCCTCACGCATCAGCGCGCGATCCTGTTCGCCTTCCTGCGGCGCTTTCGCCAGTTTGTTCATCAGCTCCATCACCGCGGCAATGGCGGTATTGAAGGTCTGACGGCGGCCGATGTCATCGGTCACTTTGGCAATCGTTTTGTGCACGTCGCGACGCAGCGCTTGCTGATCTTCGCTGAGGCTTGCCACGTCCAGGGCGACAGCCGGACCCTGAGAGGTATGCTCGTAAACCAGTTTCCAGACGCGTTTCAGGAAGCGGTTTGCACCCTCTACGCCGGATTCCTGCCACTCCAGGGTCATTTCAGCCGGAGACGCGAACATCATGAACAGACGTACGGTATCCGCGCCATAACGTTCAACCATAACCTGCGGGTCGATACCGTTGTTCTTCGACTTGGACATTTTGCTCATGCCGGTGTACACCAGCTCACGACCCTGCGGATCGAAGGCTTTGACGATGCGGCCTTTTTCATCACGCTCAACGGTGGCGTCAATCGGTGATACCCAGTTACGCTCGCCGTTTTCGCCGACGTAGTAGAACGCATCGGCCAGTACCATGCCCTGGCACAGCAGCTGTTTGGCTGGCTCATCGGAGTTCACCATACCGGCATCGCGCATCAGCTTGTGGAAGAAGCGGAAATAGAGCAGGTGCATAATGGCGTGTTCGATACCGCCGATATAGATATCCACCGGCAGCCAGTAGTTCGCGGCATTCGGATCCAGCATGCCTTTATCGTACTGCGGGCAGGTATAGCGAGCGTAGTACCAGGAAGACTCCATAAAGGTGTCAAAGGTGTCGGTTTCACGCAGCGCCGGCATGCCGTTAACGGTGGTTTTCGCCCACTCAGGATCGGCTTTGATCGGGCTGGTGATGCCGTCCATAACCACGTCTTCCGGCAGGATAACCGGCAGCTGATCTTCCGGCGTCGGCATCACGGTACCGTCTTCCAGGGTCACCATCGGAATTGGCGCGCCCCAGTAACGCTGGCGGGAAACCCCCCAGTCGCGCAGGCGGTAATTCACTTTGCGCTCGCCAACGCCCATCGCGGCCAGTTTGTCGGCGATGGCGTTAAAGCCCGCTTCGTAATCCAGGCCGCTAAATTCGCCGGAGTTGAACAGCACGCCTTTCTCGGTCAGGGCCTGCTCTGAGAGATCCGGTTCAGAACCGTCGGCGGCGAGGATTACCGGCTTGATGTTCAGGCCGTATTTGCTGGCAAACTCGTAGTCACGCTGGTCGTGACCCGGAACGGCCATCACCGCGCCGGTGCCGTACTCCATCAGCACGAAGTTCGCCGCCCATACCGGGATGGCTTCGCCGGTCAGCGGGTGAATAGCTTTAAAGCCGGTGTCGACGCCTTTTTTCTCCATTGTCGCCATGTCAGCTTCGGCAACTTTGGTGTTACGGCATTCGTCGATAAAGGCGGCCAGCGCCGGATTATTAGCCGCAGCCTGCTGCGCCAGCGGGTGACCCGCAGCGACCGCCAGGTAGGTGCAGCCCATGAAGGTATCCGGGCGGGTGGTGTAGACGGTCAGCTTATCGGCGTAGTCGTTGACGTCAAAGGAGATTTCTACCCCTTCAGAGCGGCCGATCCAGTTGCGCTGCATGGTCTTAACGGTGTCAGGCCAGTGATCCAGATTATCCAGATCGTTGAGCAGTTCGTCGGCGTAGGCGGTGATTTTAATAAACCACTGCGGGATCTCTTTGCGCTCAACTTTGGTGTCGCAGCGCCAGCAGCAGCCGTCGATAACCTGTTCGTTAGCCAGCACGGTCTGATCGTTCGGGCACCAGTTGACCGCGGAGGTTTTCTTGTATACCAGGCCTTTTTTATACAGCTCGGTGAAGAATTTTTGCTCCCAGCGGTAGTATTCCGGGGTGCAGGTCGCAATTTCACGGCTCCAGTCATAGCCGAAGCCCAGCTTTTTCAGCTGGTTTTTCATGTAAGCGATGTTGTCGTAAGTCCACGGAGCCGGCGCGGTGTTGTTTTTCACCGCTGCGCCTTCCGCTGGCAGACCAAACGCATCCCATCCGATCGGCTGCAGGACGTTTTTGCCCAGCATGCGCTGATAGCGCGCGATGACGTCGCCGATGGTGTAGTTACGCACGTGACCCATGTGTAGTCGACCAGAAGGATAAGGAAGCATCGACAGGCAGTAATACTTCTCTTTGCTCTCGTCTTCAGTTACTTCAAATGTACGATTTTCGTCCCAGTGAAGCTGGACTTTCGATTCTATCTCTTCCGGGCGGTATTGCTCTTGCATGGCAGCCAGTGGTCCTGTTTTCAATACAGCTACAAAATGTAGCCAATGGATGTGTTGTTTCAGATCGGCATAGCATAGCCCAAACGTCCACGTCAAAACAGCCTTTCGCACATTAACATCGGCAAAAGCGACGTAGAATTTTTCACGAGTCTGTGGCGCGTCTGGCAATGCAAACCGCTGATAACGTCTATTATTAGAAGCAGTTAATCACACCGGAGGCGAAATGATGAACAAGGTTGCTCAATATTACCGGGAACTGGTCTCCTCGCTCAGTGAACGGCTGCGCAATGGAGAGCGTGACATTGACGCGCTGGTGAAGCAGGCGAGGGAGAAGATAGTCCAGGCCGGCGATCTGACGCAGAGCGAGGTTGAATCACTGATCGCGGCGGTAAAGCGCGATTTAGAAGAGTTCGCCCGCAGCTACGAAGAGAGCCATGAAGATGATAGCGACAGCGTCTTTATGCGGGTGATCAAAGAGAGCCTGTGGCAGGAGCTTGCTGATATTACGGATAAAACGCAGCTTGAATGGCGCGAGGTATTCCAGGATTTGAACCACCATGGCGTCTATCACAGCGGGGAAGTGGTGGGCCTTGGCAACCTGGTATGCGAAAAGTGTCATTACCATCTGGCGGTATACACCCCGGATGTGCTGCCGCGCTGCCCGAAATGCGGGCATGACCAGTTCCAGCGGCGGCCATTTGAACCGTAAACGCTAAAGCAGCGATGCGCATTGCGCTGCGCATCGCTGAGTCATTACAGAACGGTATTGATTTCCGCAATCTTAAAGTATTGATATCCGCCCATCTCGCTGGCGTATTTGTATGAGGAGTTGAGGATCATCTTGTCGGCATAGATAGTGCCGACGTCGCAGGTACTCAATTTTAACCAGCCGCAGCCGCGACCGCCGTTAACTACCTTTTTAGCCGTCATGGTTAAGGTGCCGTTCGCCTGCAGTAAAGAATAGTTGTAAATATTCGCTTTATTCTGCGTATCCAGCAGCAGATCGCCGGTGCTGAAGATGGTGCCTTCATTTACGATATCAAATCTGGATGTGATTGAAATGGTGTCACCTTTTATGGATCCCGTATTGTTGACCGGACCATGATCGGTAGTGATAGTCGCCGCCTTTATCGCGCCATTATTATTCAACCAATAGCTATGGGCGGTAAAAGCGTCTGTCGCTGTCATTTTGCCGTCAGTGCTCTGCGCCAACGTGCCGTCGGTTTGCATATCGATATTTGCGCCGCTAATACTGCCTAAGTTGTAAATCTCACCGGTGTTGAGGGTGCTGTCCTGATTTAACGATTTCACGGCGACATTACTGGTCGCGGCGATGGTTCCGGTATTTTTAAAATTAGTACCAATAAAATTCAGCGCGACGTTTTTACCTTTAATCGTACCGGCATTGGTGAAATTACCTAGCGACGTAGCGGTAATCTGCGCATCCGAGGTGATTTTCGCGCCGGCGTTGTTGGTTATCGCCCCGTTGCTGGCGGCCACCAGACTGGACGTCGCGCTAATCGTTCCGCTGTTCTGGATATTGCCGCTGGCATTGAGCACCAGCTGCTTTGTCGAACTAATCGTGCCCTTGCTGCCGTTGTTGAGAGCGCCATAGGTTGTAATCATGGTCATATTCTTGGTCGCCAGCGTACCGTTATTCGTGAAATTCCCGGAGGCGGCGATGCTGGTAAGGTAACCATTGCTGGCGATGGAGCCATCGTTGGTCAGTAATCCATTGTTGGTGATAGAAAGCGTCGAGTTGGCGGTGATTGACCCTTTGTTACGTACGCCAAAGCCCAAATTGTTGCCGACCATACTGATACTGTTGGCTTTAATGCCGCCCAGGCTACTGATATCAATGCTGTATACCGGACTTATCATTTGCAGGACGGTAGCGCTTTTACCTGCGCTAGTCATGGCGCCCGTGCTGTTGTCGAAGGTGAAGTTACCGCCGCCGACCGTGGCGTTACCTGCGTTGACCATGCCATTGATGGCGACGGCATCAGCCAGCAATGCGGCATAGCTGGTGGTGGCATCCATGCCCTTCTCGCCAATAGTAATTTTGCCATCGGTGATGGTATAGCTGCCGATAGCGCCTTCATCGGTCATATTGACCTGGCCTGTGGTTAATACCGCCTTGTTGGTATTAACGAAACTACAACCAGAGCAGGTAATGCCATTGGGGTTGGCAATCACGACATCAGCTTTTAGTCCGGCGACCTCAATAAAACCATTCAGGGAACTGGCTTTATTTGAGGTGACTTCATTGAGGATCACCGATGCGCCGCCGTTGGTCAGATTATTGTTTTTAGCAATATTGCCAAAAGTCGCGTGATTGATATCACTGTCGCTGTTGTTGAGTATTAATCCATTGCTACCTACGTTAAATTCGCGATACAGATTGTGCGAGACGCCGGAGGCGTTAGGGGCTTCAATATCTACAACCGTTGCTCCTGACAGATGGGTGTAAGTCGTTGGGTCGGCGTACGCTATCGTAGAACTTAACGCCGCTGCTAACGCAACATAGGTTAATTTAAACTTAAACATGAATTTATTCCTTTAAATATGATTGATAATACGTGGGTTTTAATACTTCCATTTCAATGCGAAGCCCAGATTAAGTGAGTCGCTCTGAAAGTTATCCGGTTTACTTAGCGGCGTGCCGATAAAAAGATCATATTGTGTGAACAATAGCTTGCCACGTAATCCGCTAACCGCACCTGAAATAACTTTTCCTTGCCGATATTGTTCACTGCCAGTAATACGACCAATATCTAATCCTAAATAAAATTGCTGTTCCGGGCCGGCGATATCCCAGATGAAATCATTACTCCAGTACCAGCCCTGATTGCCGGAGAGAGTATATTCGCCATCAAATCCACGGACCGTCCAGCGGTTGCCAATATTAAATTGGTTGTCCGAAGAGAGGATGTCCGGGCTATATTGCGCATTAACATGCGGTGCGTAACTAAATTTATCGCCGGTTACATCGAATTTCATCAAAGCCTGTAAATCGGCATGTACGACACGTGAACGCTTACTGAACAGGCCCGCTTTTTCTTCGGGCGTGGCGACGGAGCTTAGCCATGGAAGGCGGCGTTGCAGCCCCAGGCTGGCGGCGACGACTTTTTTATCGAAGTAGCGTTGCTGGCGGAGCGTCAGCTCCCATGTCGGGTTCTGTTTGCGCATCACCCCGAGCTCCTCTCCGCCAAAGTAGTAATGTGATGAGCTTTTGGCGATGCGTAAATCCAGCGACGTTTGCTGTTGACGAGTATGTGACAGGAGCCGCGACAGCGTCGCGCTGTAGTAGCGGTTTTTACTTTTATAGTCCGTTTGCGACCAGGCGCCTTTGAACAATTGCCTATATTGACTCTGCGAACCGTAAAGACTTAATGCCCAATAGCCGAAGGGGATCGAGTAATACAGACTCCCATTCTGGTTGCCGTCATTATGCTGATTAAATTCAATATCGCCGCCGCCGGAGACATAGAATATATCGTTGAGCGTGGTGATATCATAAAGATAGAGCGCGCCGCCGGCCTGATAGCGGCCGCTGGCGCGGCTGCCGGCATCATCCATCCAGGCGCCGACCTGCCACTTTTTATCCAGACGCCGCGTAAGCTGCAGATTGCTTTCCGCCTCTCGCTGTCCCGGCAATATTTGCATATTCGCTGAGCTTCCCGGCAGGCGACGCAGGTTTTCCATCCCCTGTTCGAGATCGGAGAGGCGCAGAATATCTCCCTTGCTGGCGGGGATATTGTTCCAGATGCTGGTGGTTTGCTCACTTGCGGTTGACCAGAGTATTTCACCGATTTTGCCATAAGCCAGCTCGAGCCTTAATGTCCCTTCCGCCAATGATTGTTCCGGGATGGTCACCAATGAAGTGATATAACCCCGGGCGATTAACTCATTTTGTAATGCCATGACGAGATGCTGAATGCCGTTAATCCCCAGACAACGATGCAGAGCCTGAGCTGTAAGGTTGTCCAGAAGCTGATGAGTGAGCTTCGGCTCGGCAGAATCGATATAAATATTATTGATGAGCCTGCAGTTTTCTTCCTCCGGAAAGGTGAGCGTTTGCCGGTCGGTATTAATTTGTGAAGCCTGGGCGGCCTGATGCTGTGGCGTCAGCGCCGCCTGACGCGCTTTATCCTGCTCGTTTTGATTCGTTGTGGCCGAGGCAATGGTGTTGGCAATAGCCTGATGCTGGCATAATAATAAAATTAGTAGAGCGTGAAGCAGATTGTGTTTATTAAACATGAAGCAAGATCCATTTGTTTCATTGAGTGTGTATGCCGTTGTTTAAGCGCGCTCAAGGCGTGGCGTAATTAAGCCCATAGGGTCATCTATAAAAATATTATTTTTATTGTTGATAATGTTATGTAGAGACGTATTCCCTGAGGTCGTTTTTAAAGGGGGGTATGTTAGCGGTGGCGGTAACGCTTAGCCATGCGAAGGAAACTGAATTTTATATGAATTAAACTAATTTAGAATGTGAATTATTAGGCGAGGAGGTTGAATTATTTATTTGCCTGATAGAAGGAAGCTTAAAATAAACCACTAATATATGTATGCAAATACCGCAGGGGAAGAAAGCGCGCACATGACGTGCGCGCTGGGATTTTAGTGCAGGATTTTGGCAAGGAAATCTTTAGCGCGTTCTGATTGTGGGTTGGCAAAGAAGGCTTCTTTATCGACATCTTCGACAATTTTACCTTCATCCATAAAGATGACCCGGTTGGCTACTTTACGGGCAAAGCCCATTTCGTGCGTCACCACCATCATGGTCATACCTTCGTTAGCCAACTCAACCATGACATCCAGCACTTCGTTGATCATCTCCGGGTCAAGCGCTGAAGTCGGCTCATCGAACAGCATCGCAATCGGATCCATGCACAGCGCGCGGGCGATCGCGACACGCTGCTGCTGGCCGCCGGAGAGCTGCGCCGGATATTTTTCCGCATGCGCCGCCAGACCCACGCGTTCCAGCAGCTTAAGTCCCTTTTTACGCGAAGATTCTTTATCGCGATTGAGAACCTTAATCTGCGCCAGCGTCAGGTTGTCGATGATCGACAGGTGCGGGAACAGTTCAAAGTGCTGGAATACCATACCGACGCGGGAACGCAGTTTAGCAAGATTGGTTTTCTTATCGTTAACCTGAGTGCCATCAACGATAATTTCGCCTTGCTGCACCGGCTCAAGGCCGTTAACGGTTTTAATCAGCGTCGATTTACCGGAGCCAGACGGCCCGCAAACTACCACCACTTCGCCTTTTTTCACTTCGGTGGAGCAATCGGTCAGCACCTGAAAGTGACCATACCATTTCGAAATATTTTTCAGGGTAATCATTACACAGTCCTTTTCTTCAACCAGCTGACCAACAGCGATGCGCTGAGACTAAATACAAAATAAACGGCGCCTGCGAACAGGATCATTTCCACCTGGGTTCCGTCGCGTTCGCCGATAGTGGAAGCGGTACGGAAGAAATCGGCCAGGCTCAGGACATACACCAGCGAGGTATCCTGAAACAGGACGATACCCTGGGTTAACAGCAGCGGGACCATTGCGCGGAAGGCCTGCGGCAGAATCACCAGCTTCATCGATTGCCAGTGGGTCATCCCCAGCGCCAGCGCGGCGCTCGACTGACCGCGGGAAATACTCTGGATCCCGGCGCGAATAATTTCCGAATAGTAGGCCGCTTCAAACATTGAAAATGCCACCATCGCCGAAATCAGGCGAATATCGGTTTTCGGCGACAGTCCCAGCACGTTTTGCAGGAAGCCGGGAACAATCAGATAGAACCACAGCAGCACCATCACCAGCGGAATCGAGCGGAAAACGTTAACGTAGGTCTTGGCGAACCACGCCAGCGGCAGGAAGCTCGACAGGCGCATCACCGCCAGAATCGTACCCCAGACGATACCGAATATAATCGCCGTGACGGTGATTTTCAGCGTAATGACCAATCCTGCCAGCAGGTAGGGCATGGAAGGGACAATTGAACTCCAGTCAAAATCGTACATTATTTGCCTCCCATATTGCCCGGCAGACGAACTTTACGTTCAACCACGTACATCACCAGCATAATGACGGCGTTGATGAAGACATAGGCGAGGGTGATCGCGGTAAAGGATTCCCAGGCGTGGGCAGAGTAATCCAGCAGCTTGCCGGCCTGCGCCGCCATATCCGCCAGGCCGATGGTAGAAGCGATGGCCGAGTTTTTTACCAGGTTCATCATTTCCGAGGTCATCGGCGGCACGATAACGCGATAGGCGTTCGGCAGCAGCACGTAGCGATAGGTTTGCGGCAGGGTCAGCCCCATCGCCAGGCCGGCATTTTTTTGCCCGCGCGGCAGAGACTGTATCGCGGCGCGAACCTGTTCGCAGACGCGGGCAGCGGTAAACAGCCCGAGGCACAGCATTGAGGAGACAAAGAACTGGATATTGGGATCCAGCTCTGACTTAAACCACATGCCGATGTTTTCCGGCAGAAATTCCGGAATAACAAGGTACCAGGTGAAAAACTGTACGATCAGTGGAACGTTGCGAAACAGCTCGACGTAGCAGGTGCCGATCCCGGCTAACCAGCGGTTAGGGACGGTACGCAGAATGCCGAACAGCGAGCCGACAAGGAAAGCGATAATCCAGGCGCTAATCGACAGCGCGACGGTAACCTGAAAGCCGCTCCATAACCAGCCTAAGTAAGTCGTGTTGCCGAACGGGGCGGGTTGCAGGAATATTCCCCAGTTCCAGTCTATTGACATAAATAAACTCCAGAAAAAAAAGGGTAGCAGCGCTACCCTCGAAGATTGTTGCCCTGCTTGTTTCGGTATTCGCGGCGGCTGGGGAACGACCAGCCACCGTATAGTCTGTCCGTGCGAAGGCAACAATCGGGAGGGCTACTTAGTCGAGCCCCTGTTTTTTTAATTAGTTAAGAGCTTTGTCATTCGGTGATTTGAACAGCGCCTTCATGTCTTCTGACAGTTCGAAGTTCAGGTTCAGATTTTTCGGCGGAATTGGGTTCTTGAACCACGTGTCGAACCATTTTGCCGCTTCGCCGGAGGTCTGCGCCTGGGCGACGGTGTCATCGACCAGCGTTTTGAACGATGCGTCATCTTTACGCAGCATGCAGCCATAAGCCTCTTTTGACTGCGGCGTACCGACGATTTCCCAGTTATCCGGTTTCTTCGCTTTTGCGCGCTCGCCGGCCAGCAGGGCATCGTCCATCATAAAGGCTACCGCACGGCCGCTTTCCAGAGTACGGAAGGAGTCACCGTGATCTTTCGCGCTGATGATGCGCATGTTCATTTTCTTCTCGTCGTTGAGCTTATGCAGCAGCACTTCCGAGGTGGTACCGGAGGTGACGACCACCGCTTTGTCTTTCAGATCCGGGAAGTCTTTAATCGGGCCACCTTTTTTCACCAGCAGACGAGTGCCGACGACGAAAATGGTATCGGAGAAGGCGGCCTGCTTCTGACGCTCAAGGTTGTTGGTGGTGGAACCACACTCGAAATCATAAGTGCCGTTCTGCAGCAGCGGGATACGGTTCTGCGAGGTGACCGGAATCAGCTTCACCTGCAGATCGGGTTTGTTCAGTTTTTTCTTGATGGCTTCAACGATAGCGTTGGAGTAATCCTGAGAGTAACCCACCACTTTTTGTTGGTTATCGTAATAGGAGAATGGTACTGACGATTCGCGGTGGCCGACGACGATCACCCCGTTTTTGGCGATTTTATCCAGCGTGCTCTGACCTGCGGCCGGGGCGGCATCTTCAGCGTGCGCCAGACCGGCGGTCACTCCCATGACCAGCATTGCGGCGGCCAGTTTACGTAATTGCATATCCAACTCCTTATCCTTAACGCCAGGGACGCTAGTGATACCCATTGTGATTGTGTGTATGTGTTGTTATTCCTGCCGGCACTGCGGTAAGGCGGCGCTTTCGGGAATCGTCTGCAATCTTAAAGTGCAGTATTTGTATGAGCTTGTTAGCATTTAGTTTGGCTTAATGTAAAGATTTTGATGCTTTATTGTTTATTTTTGCGAAGTGCTCCGCACCATTTGTGGGCAAAAATGGGTTGTTGCACCAACCTGGCGCGAAGTGCGAACGCTTTCGGTGCAACCCCGGTACAACCGCGGTCAAAATCGCCTACAGGGATGAAATTAAGCAATGGACGTGCCAGATTGGCGCTGGAGAGCGTAAAGCGGGGAAGACCCGCCGGCGACGAATGCCGCCGGGAGCAGGCCGGGCGGCTGCCCGGCGGAAAAGATTAGCGTCGACGCTGGCGCAGGCTCATCACCAGCGCGGCAAAGCCAAAGAGGGCGGTTAACGCCCACAGCGGCCAGTTGCCGGTACGGGCATATGGCGTCAGACCGGTGGTTGGCGTGACTTTGGTGGTCAACACCGCGCGGGTAAACTGCGGGATCATGTCCTGAATTTCACCTTGAGGGCCAATAACGGCGGTAATACCGTTGTTGGTGCTGCGCAGCAGCGGGCGCGCCAGCTCCAGCGCGCGCATCCGCGCCATCTGGAAGTGCTGCCACGGGCCTATCGACTTACCAAACCACGCATCGTTGGAGATGGTCAGCAGATAATCGGTATCCGGGCGGAAATTATCTCGGACCTGTTCGCCGAGAATAATTTCGTAGCAAATTGCCGCCGTAAGCTTCAGGTTATGCGCCACCAGCTGCGGCTGCACGTAAGGTCCGCGGCTGAACGAGGACATCGGCAAATCGAAGAATGGCGCCAGCGGGCGTAAAATCGACTCCAGCGGTACGAATTCGCCGAACGGCACCAGATGGTTTTTGTTATAGCGATTGCTCGAGTCGTAGCTGTACGGGTTATCTTTACCCAGCGTGATGATGGTGTTGTAGGTATCGTAGCGGTTTTGTTTATTGAGCCGCGCATCGACAATACCGGTAATCAACGAGCTATTTTTTGCCCGCATCAGGTCATCAACCATGCTAAGGAAATGCTGCTGATTGATTTCCAGATCCGGAATCGCCGACTCTGGCCAGATAATCAGCTGCGATTTACCCATATGCGGCTGGGTGAGATCGAGATAGGTTTTCAGGGTGTTTACCAGCTGGTTTTCATCCCATTTCATCGCCTGCGGAATATCGCCCTGCACCAAAGAGACTTCCGTCGCCCGTTCAGGCAGCAGTTGATACCACTGGATATAACGCAGCGGGAAGGGCAGGGCAAACAGCACTATCGCCACCAGCAGCGGTTTCCAGTGACGCTGTACGACTGCCAGCGCCAGCAGGCCGCTGACCATCATCAACAGAAAGTTTATCGCCTCAACGCCCATCACCGGCGCCAGCCCCTTCAGCGGGCCGTCAATCTGGCTATAGCCGAACTGCAGCCACGGGAAACCGGTCAGCACCCAGCCGCGGAGAAATTCGGTAATTTGCCAGATGACAGGCGCGGCGATGGCCAGACGGATCCAGTTGGTTTTCGGCCACAGTCGCGCGAGGATCCCGGCGAACAGACCGGTATACAGCGATAAATAGGCCGCCAGTAAGGCAACGAGGAAAACGTTAACCGGGCCCGGCATGCCGCCGAACTGCGCGATGCTAACGTAAACCCAATTGATGCCGGTACCGAATAGCCCCAGCCCCCAGAAGTAGCCAATCCAGGCGCTTTGTAGCGGGCGACGGTTGAGAGTGAGCGCCTGCAGGCCAAACAGCGAGACAATTGCCGCTGGCCAGAAGTCGTAAGGTGAAAAAGCCAGCGTTCCGCTGGCTCCGAATAACAGCGCCAGCAGCAGACGTACGCGCTGGCGTTCAAGTAAAGAGGCAAATACCATTTAGGTTAATCGTCCCGTTAAATTAGTCTTCCAGCTTCGGCTGCGGCGCATCATCAGGAAGCTTTACATGGACCTGAATAATACGTCTGCTGTCAGCCATTGCGACCTTGAATTGGTAACCATCAATGTCAATCGACTCGCCGCGGGCCGGGAGATGACCAAAGGCCTGCATCACCAGTCCGCCGATGGTATCGACCTCTTCATCGCTGAAGTGGGTACCGTAGGCTTTATTGAAGTCTTCAATCGATGCCAGCGCGCGTACCGTCCAGGTATGACGGCTTAGCTGGCGAAAATCGATATCTTCCTCTTCATCGTATTCGTCTTCGATTTCGCCGACGATAAGCTCAAGAATATCTTCAATAGTCACCAGGCCAGAGACGCCGCCGAACTCGTCGATGACGATCGCCATATGATAACGTTGCGAGCGGAACTCTTTCAGCATGCGGTCAACCCGCTTGCTTTCAGGCACGACAACCGCCGGGCGTAACACTTTTTCCATGCTGAAAGCTTCGGCGTCGCTGCGCATAAACGGCAGCAGATCCTTAGCCATCAGAATCCCTTCAATGTGATCTTTATCTTCGCTAATGACCGGGAAACGCGAGTGGGCGGATTCGATGATGACATCGAGGCATTCGTCCAGCGTCTGGTTGCGTTTCAGGGTAATCATTTGCGAACGCGGGATCATAATATCGCGGACGCGCTGGTCGGCGATATCCATTACCCCTTCGAGCATGTCGCGCGTATCTTCATCGATAAGCTCGTTCTGCCCGGAGTCACGGATCAGCGCCAATAATTCATCACGGTTTTTCGGTTCACCGTGGAAAAGTTGGCTGAGTAAGAGGGAGAAAAATCCCTTTTTGCTGTTTACTGTGTCACTACTGTGTGAATTGTCGTCGCTCATGGCGTCGTATGGGTTCTCGTGTTGATTTAATTGTCGCTCGTCGCGCGTAAACTCAGCGTCGTACGGCATGTTTCGCCTGATGGCGCTACGCTTATCAGGCTTGGGATACGCATGAATGTAGGCCGGATAAGGCGCTCGCGCCGTCATCCGGCAAGTTACTATTCAGCAATCTTCTCGGCAATGTACGGATCCTCATAGCCCAGAGCAAGCATTATCTCTGTTTCGAGGCCTTCCATTTCTTCCGCTTCGTCGTCTTCGATATGATCGTAGCCCAGCAGGTGCAGGCTACCGTGCACGACCATGTGCGCCCAGTGGGCCTCCAGCGGTTTTTCCTGCTCTTTGGCTTCCTGTTCAACCACCTGGCGGCAGATGATCAGATCGCCGAGCAGCGGCATCTCAATGCCCGGCGGGGCTTCGAAGGGGAAGGAGAGGACGTTAGTCGGCTTATCCTTGCCGCGATAGGTCAGGTTCAGCTCGTGGCTTTCGGCGACATCGACCAGGCGAATCGTTAACTCTGACTCTTCCTGGAACTGCGGGATGACGGCATCCACCCAGCGTTGAAAGAGGGCTTCGTCCGGTAGACCGCCGGTGTCTTCGCAGGCCAGCTGTAAATCGAGAATCACCTGACTCATTTTTGCTCCTGTTCCTGGGCTTCGCGTTTGCGCTCGGCGGCCAGTTCTGCTTTACGTTTTTGTTCGGCTTCTTCCCATGCCTCATAGGCATTGACGATGCGGGCGACTACCGGATGGCGCACCACGTCTTCGCTGTGGAAGAAGTTGAAGCTGATTTCATCGACTTCCGCCAGCACTTCAACGGCGTGACGCAGGCCTGATTTGGTATTGCGCGGCAGGTCGATTTGGGTAACGTCGCCGGTGATAACCGCTTTCGAGTTAAAGCCGATACGGGTCAGGAACATCTTCATCTGCTCGATGGTGGTGTTCTGGCTTTCATCGAGAATGATAAAGGCGTCATTCAGCGTACGCCCGCGCATGTAGGCCAGCGGCGCGACTTCAATGACGTTACGCTCAATCAGCTTCTCAACTTTCTCAAAGCCGAGCATCTCGAACAGCGCGTCATACAGCGGGCGCAAATACGGGTCAACCTTCTGGCTTAAGTCGCCCGGCAGGAAGCCGAGCTTCTCGCCTGCTTCGACCGCCGGACGGGTCAGCAGAATACGGCGAATTTCCTGGCGCTCCAGGGCATCTACCGCCGCGGCAACCGCGAGGTAGGTTTTACCGGTACCCGCAGGCCCGACGCCAAAGGTAATGTCGTGGTCGAGGATATTGGCGATGTACTGCGCCTGGTTTGGCGTACGCGGTTTGATGACCCCGCGTTTGGTTTTGATATTGATGGCCTTGCCGTATTCCGGCACGCTCTCGGCGCTTTGCTCGAGCACCCGGGCTTCTTTAATAGCCAGGTGGATTTGTTCCGGTTCAATATCCTGAATCTGGCCGCGCATTGGCGCGGTATCAACATACAGGCTTGTCAGAATATCTGCCGCGGCGTGCACGCAGATGGCGCGGCCGGTCAGTTTAAAATGATTGTCGCGGCGGTTGATCTCAATACCCAACCGGCGCTCCAGCTGTTTGATGTTGTCGTCAAACGGGCCGCACAGCCCTAACAGGCGGGCGTTATCCGCTGGCTCCAGGGTAATTTCACGGGTTTCTATGTTCAAACTGTTCCTCTTATTACGCGTGTTGCCGGAGGGCGTTCGTCATCCGGCCAATAAGGAAATTATTCACGTCACGGGAATATGGCGCAAGCATTGCTGTAGATATAGGGGCGAGGAGGGGAAATACAAGGCCTGTCAGAAGCGACAGGCCTGCGGGGATTACGGCTGATAGATGCCGACGCCCAGATCGTTTTCTTTACGCGTACGCGCAATGACCGATTCCGGCGATTCCACGACGCGCAGCCCCATCTCGTCTTCGGTGCGGACAATTTTGCCGCGCAGTGAGTTAGTGTAGACATCGACGATTTCCACGTCGACGAATTTACCGACCATATCCGGCGTACCTTCGAAGTTCACCACGCGGTTGTTCTCGGTGCGCCCGGAGAGCTCCATCAGGCTCTTACGCGACGTGCCTTCTACCAGAATACGCTGGGTGGTGCCGAGCATGCGGCGGCTCCACGCCATCGCCTGTTGATTAATACGCTCCTGCAGAATGTACAGGCGCTGTTTTTTATCGGCTTCAGAGACATCGTCGACCATATCCGCCGCCGGGGTGCCCGGGCGGGCAGAGAAGATAAAGCTGTAGCTGACGTCAAAGTTAACCTCGGCAATCAGCTTCATGGTTTTTTCGAAGTCTTCCGTCGTTTCGCCCGGGAAGCCGACGATAAAGTCGGAGCTAATCTGAATATCCGGGCGCGCTTCGCGCAGCTTGCGGATAATCGCTTTATATTCCAGCACGGTGTGGGTACGGCCCATCAGGTTCAGCACGCGATCGGAACCGGCCTGCACCGGCAAATGCAGGAAGCTCACCAGCTCAGGGGTATCGCGATAGACCTCGATGATATCGTCAGTAAACTCAATCGGGTGGCTGGTGGTGAAGCGAATACGGTCGATACCGTCGATGGCGGCGACCAGACGCAGCAGATCGGCAAAGTTGCCGGTCGTGCCGTCGTAGTTTTCGCCGCGCCAGGCGTTCACGTTCTGCCCGAGCAGGTTGACTTCACGCACCCCTTGCGCCGCCAGTTGGGCGATTTCAAACAGAATATCGTCGCACGGACGGCTTACTTCTTCACCGCGGGTATAGGGCACCACGCAGTAAGTGCAGTATTTGTTGCAGCCTTCCATGATGGAAACGAAGGCGGTCGGCCCCTCGGCGCGCGGTTCCGGCAGGCGATCGAATTTTTCGATTTCCGGGAAGCTCACGTCGATAACCGGTTTATGGTTGTTGCGCACCGCGTCGATCATCTCCGGCAGGCGGTGCAGCGTCTGCGGGCCAAAAATAATGTCAACGTAATGGGCGCGCTGGCGAATCAGCTTGCCTTCCTGGGAGGCAACGCAGCCGCCGACGCCGATAATCACGCCGGGTTTTTTCTCTTTCAGCAGTTTCCAGCGGCCAAGCTGATGGAACACTTTTTCCTGCGCCTTCTCGCGAATTGAGCAGGTGTTGAGCAGCAGCACGTCCGCTTCTTCGGCCACTTCTGTGAGTTGATACCCATGGGTGGCATCCAGCAGATCGGCCATCTTGGATGAATCGTATTCGTTCATCTGACAGCCCCAGGTTTTAATATGGAGTTTTTTTGTCATCGACTTGCTCATGCTCAATTATAAAGACGGGTATAAGTTAAGAATTAGAATTCGTTTGCAGGGTACGCATTGTAATGCTTTGGTTGCCACCTGACCAGTGCGACCACGATCCCCCGCAAGGCGCAAAAAATCCGGTAAACTTAAGGAAATCAGCTTTAAGGATAATTGCCATGACAATTCATGCAACAGATATCGCCATTGTCGGCGGCGGAATGGTCGGCGGCGCGCTGGCGCTGGGGCTGGCGCAACACGGGTTTTCGGTGACGGTGATAGAAAAACACGCGCCTCCGGCCTTTGATGCCGCTGCGGCGCCGGATGTGCGTATTTCGGCGATCAGCGCGTCGTCGGTCGGCTTGCTCAAAAGCCTCGGCGTCTGGGAGGCGGTGCGCGCTATGCGCGCGCATGCTTATCGTCGTCTTGAAACCTGGGAGTGGGAAAGCGCGCACGTTGACTTTAATGCCGCCGAACTGAAGCTGCCTGAGCTTGGCTATATGGTGGAAAATAACGTGCTACAGCTGGCGCTGTGGCAGGCGCTCGAAGCCCATCCGCAGGTGACCTTGCGGGTTGGCGTGACGTTAAGCGAGCTTAATCGTGAGCCGCAGGGCGTTTCGCTGCGCCTGAGCGATGAGAGCGTTTGCACGGCGCAACTGGCGATCGGCGCAGACGGCGCGAATTCTCAGGTGCGCGAACTGGCCGGCATCGGCGTTCAGGCGTGGCAATATCAACAATCCTGTATGCTAATTAGCGTGCAGTGCGCCGACGATCCCGGTGATAGCACCTGGCAACAGTTTACCCCCAGCGGGCCACGCGCCTTCCTGCCGCTATTCGATAACTGGGCGTCGCTGGTGTGGTACGACACCCCGGCGCGCATCCGCCAGCTGCAGGGGATGTCGATGTCCCAACTGCAGCAGGAAATCAGCGCGCATTTTCCGAAACGTCTGGGCGGCGTGACGCCGATGAGCGCCGGCGCCTTCCCGTTAACCCGCCGTCATGCATTGCAGTACGTGCAACCGGGACTGGCGCTGGTGGGGGACGCTGCGCATACCATTCATCCGCTGGCGGGGCAGGGGGTTAACCTTGGCTATCGCGACGTTGACGCGCTGCTGGATATTTTGGCGGAAGCCCGCGGGCGCGGGGAAGCCTGGTCCAGCTTGCCGGTGCTGAAGCGCTATCAGGCGCGGCGTCGGGCGGATAACTTTATTATGCAATCCGGCATGGATCTGTTCTATGCGGGCTTCAGCAACGATTTAGCGCCGGTACGCGTGTTGCGTAATATTGGCTTGATGGCAGCCGAACGTGCTGGAGTATTAAAGCGCCAGGCATTGAAGTATGCGTTAGGGTTGTAAAGAGGCATTTGCCGATGGGTGCTGCAGACTGAGGTTTTGCAGTACCTACATCGGCAATGTGACTATCCGCAGAAAGCAAAAAAGCTCACCGAAGTGAGCTTTTTTGTGAATAAGTGGCTGGGGTACGAGGATTCGAACCTCGGAATGCCGGAATCAGAATCCGGTGCCTTACCGCTTGGCGATACCCCAACAGGCTGCGTTCACAGAGGAACGTCTTTTGAATTTGGCTGGGGTACGAGGATTCGAACCTCGGAATGCCGGAATCAGAATCCGGTGCCTTACCGCTTGGCGATACCCCAACAAATTTTTACGGATTTACCGATGTTAACCGATAGTCCTGAATATGGTGGCTACGACGGGATTCGAACCTGTGACCCCATCATTATGAGTGATGTGCTCTAACCAGCTGAGCTACGTAGCCAAATTGTCATGCTGTTTCTTCGATGGCTGGGGTACCTGGATTCGAACCAGGGAATGCCGGTATCAAAAACCGGTGCCTTACCGCTTGGCGATACCCCAATACCGTCGCGGCTAACCGCAAATATCGAAGAAATATGGCTGGGGTACCTGGATTCGAACCAGGGAATGCCGGTATCAAAAACCGGTGCCTTACCGCTTGGCGATACCCCATCCGTGCAACGCTTTTTGGTGAATGGTGCGGGAGGCGAGACTTGAACTCGCACACCTTGCGGCGCCAGAACCTAAATCTGGTGCGTCTACCAATTTCGCCACTCCCGCAAAAAAGATGGTGGCTACGACGGGATTCGAACCTGTGACCCCATCATTATGAGTGATGTGCTCTAACCAGCTGAGCTACGTAGCCATCTTTTTTTCGCGTTACCTTATCGGCGTTGCGGGGCGCATTATGCGTATTGGGCCTGCGAGCGTCAACCACTTTTTCAAGGAAAATCGTCGTAATGTGACTGTTTGGTTAGGTTGCGAACAGCATGCTGCAATAATCGGCAAGAATTGATTATTTATCGTTTTTATTTGCCAATTTTGGCATAAAAAAAACGGACCCCGTAGGGTCCGTTGTTCGCCAGAATGGCTTATTTATAAGCTGACTGGTGCACGCCGACCGCGCGTCCTGATGGATCGTTCATGGTTTTGAACGCTTCATCCCACTCGATGGCTTTCGCTGAAGAGCAGGCGACGGACGGGCCGCCGGGTACGCATTCCGCCGCGCTTGGCAGCGGGAACAGCTCTTCGAAGATCTCGCGGTACAGATAGCCTTCTTTAGAGGTCGGCGTGTTGTACGGGAAGCGGAAGCTTGCCGTCTCCAGCTGCTGGTCGCTAATCTGTTTTGCCGCCACTTCTTTCAGCGTATCAATCCAGCTATAGCCCACGCCGTCGGAGAACTGCTCTTTCTGGCGCCAGGCGACGCTGGCTGGCAGATAGGACTCAAAGCATTCGCGCAAAATATGTTTTTCCATTTTGCCGTTGCCGCACATTTTATCCTGCGGGTTGATGCGCATCGCCACATCGAGGAATTTCTTATCGAGGAACGGCACGCGGGCCTCTACCCCCCAGGCAGACATCGCTTTGTTGGCGCGGGCGCAGTCAAACATGTGCAGCGCCTGCAGTTTACGCACCGTTTCTTCATGCAGTTCTTTGGCGTTCGGCGCTTTGTGGAAGTAGAGATAGCCGCCGAAGACTTCATCGGAACCTTCGCCAGAGAGCACCATTTTAATGCCCATGGCTTTAATTTTACGCGACATCAGGTACATCGGCGTCGAGGCGCGAATGGTGGTCACGTCATACGTTTCGATGTGATAGATAACGTCGCGGATCGCATCCAGCCCTTCCTGCACCGTAAAGTGAATTTCGTGATGCACGGTGCCGAGGTGGTTCGCGACTTCTTGCGCCGCTTTCAGGTCAGGGGAGCCTTCGAGGCCGACCGCGAATGAGTGCAGCTGCGGCCACCAGGCTTCGCTACGCTCCTGATCTTCAACGCGGCGGGCGGCGTATTTTTTGGTAATGGCCGAAATCACCGAAGAGTCCAGGCCGCCGGAGAGCAGCACGCCGTAAGGTACGTCGGACATCAGGTGGCTCTTCACCGACTCTTCCAGCGCCTGACGCAGTTCATTTTTATCCGTAACGTTGTCTTTTACCGCGTCGTAGTCGAACCAGTCGCGCTGGTAGTACTGACGAATTTCGCCATCCTGGCTCCACAGGTAGCTACCTGCAGGGAACTCTTTAATGGTGCGGCAGACCGGCACCAGCGCTTTCATTTCGGAGGCGACGTAGAAGTTGCCGTGCTCGTCGTGGCCCATATACAGCGGGATAATACCGATATGGTCGCGGCCAATGAGATAAGCGTCTTTCTCGCTGTCATATAGCGCGAAGGCAAACATCCCCTGCAGTTCATCGAGGAACTCCGGCCCTTTTTCCTGGTACAGCGCGAGGATCACTTCACAGTCTGAACCGGTCTGGAACTGGTAGCGGTCGCCGTATTCAGCGCGCAGCGCCTGGTGGTTGTAGATTTCACCGTTGACCGCCAGCGCATGGGTTTTTTGTTGGTTATAGAGCGGCTGGGCCCCGGCGTTGACGTCGACGATCGACAGACGTTCGTGGGCGAGAATCGCTTTATCGCTGGCATAAACGCCGGACCAGTCCGGTCCGCGGTGGCGCATCAGGCGGGAAAGTTCCAGTGCCTTTTTACGCAGTTCGCCTGCGTCAGTTTTGATATCCAGTACGCCAAAAATAGAACACATAGCCTTCTCCGTTACCCTGTCTTGTAGTGATGTTATGCAGACCTCGTCTCTTGCAAGGTCTTAGTGCGTGTTAAAGAAAATGCCGTAAAGGAGAGTGGGGCGCAAGAGATTTACTGGCAGGAAAGTAAAAAGTGCAATGCTGATTGCCGGATGTTGAAAAATGATTATGTTTAGCTCGGCTTTATTGATGATTGTTTAGTGATAAGCCATTTTCATTAGATGAATCTATTTTTGGCGGCACCAAAAATAAAAAACCACGTCCAGGGACGTGGTTTCGGCTCAAAAAACGTCGATTTCGGCGACCGATGGATAAATCCACGACGGGCGGAACGGCATGCTGTCGATATCATCCAGTGTGGAGACTCCGGAGAGCACCAGAATGGTCTCAAGGCCCGCCTGGAAACCGGCGAGGATATCGGTACGCAGGTTATCGCCGACGATCACCGTTTGCTCGGAGTGGGCCTGCATTTTGTTCAGCGCAGAACGAATAATCCACGGGCTCGGCTTACCGACATAAAACGGTTTACGGCCGGAGATTTTTTCGATTCCCGCACAGAGCGCGCCGCAAGCAGGGTAGTAGCCACGGCCGTGAGTATCCGGGTTGGTGGCGATGAAACGCGCGCCGTTGGCGACGAAGAAAGCCGCTTTATGCATCATTTCCCAGTTAAAGGAGCGGGTTTCGCCAACGATGACGAAATCTGGGTTAACGTCGGTGATGGTGAAGCCGGCCTTATACAGTTCGTGGATGAGCGCGCCTTCGCCAACCACATAGGCTTTTTTACCTTCCTGGCGACGCAGGAAATCAGCGGTGGCCATGGCGGAGGTGTAGAACGCGGTATCCGGCACTTCGATACCGGCGGTGGCGAAACGGTTGGCCAGGTCCTGGCCGGTTTGCGAAGGATAGTTGGTCAGCATCACCAGCGGCATGCCTTTATCCAGGATGCGTTTGATAAATTCAGCGGCGCCGGGAACAGCCACGTTATCGTGCATCAGCACGCCGTCGATATCACAAATTACGTTTTGAATGGTCATGGACAGTCCAACATCATTAACGAAAGGCGAAACTATAAAGCTGGATTAGCTTTCCAGCAAATGCTGTAGCAGGATGCCGTTGAGCATCGCGCGCTTGACCAGCGCGAAGGCGCCGATGGCCGAGCGGTGATCGAGCGTCGAACGTACCACGGGCAGGTTTTTACGAAACGCTTTCAGCGCCTGGCCGTTGATACAACCTTCAATGGCCGGCAGCAGCACCTTTTCCGCCTCGACGATTTCGCCGGCAATCACCACTTTTTGTGGGTTAAACAGATTGATGGCGATGGCGATGGTTTTACCCAGATGACGACCAACGTATTCGATCACTTCACAGGCCAGCGCATCGCCTTTATTTGCCGCTTTGCAGATGGTTTTGATATTACAGTCATCAAGCGTGATACGGCTTTGATAGCCCTGCTCAAGCAGATGACGGACGCGGTGCTCAATGGCGGCGTTCGCGGCGACGGTTTCCAGACAGCCGAAGTTGCCGCAGTGACAGCGCTCGCCTAATGGGTCAACCTGGATATGGCCAATTTCACCGACGTTACCGTTACGGCCGATAAAAATACGCCCGTTGGAAATAATGCCCGCGCCGGTACCGCGGTGTACGCGCACCAGGATGGAGTCTTCGCAATCCTGGCTTGCGCCAAAATAGTGCTCGGCCAATGCCAGACTGCGGATATCGTGGCCGACAAAACAGGTGACGCTAAAGCGTTTTTCCAACGCGCCGACCAGCCCCCAGTTCTCGACCTGAATATGCGGCATATAGCGGATAACGCCGCTTTCCGGATCGACCAGCCCCGGCAAAATGACCGAAATGGCGATAAGCTCGCGGATTTTGCGCTGACAATTTTCAATAAAGGTGGCGATGATATTCAGCAGCGCGTGCTCGAGGGTTTCCTGGGTACGCTCCGGCAGCGGGAAATGCTCTTCTTCCAGCGTCTTACTGCTTAAATCATAGAGGGTCAGAGTGGCGTCATAGCGGCCAAGCCGCACGCCGATGGCGTTGAAATTGCGGGTCTCCGCAATGATAGAGATGGCGCGGCGCCCCCCGGTGGAGGCCTGCTGATCGACTTCTTTGATCAGGCCGCGCTCAATAAGCTGACGCGTAATTTTGGTTACGCTGGCAGGGGCAAGCTGACTTTGTTCCGCTATCTGAATGCGCGAGATGGGACCATGTTGGTCAATCAGCCGATAGACGGCCGCGCTGTTCAGCTGTTTTACCAGATCGACGTTACCAATTTGAGCTTGTCCGCCTGCTGTCATACTTTTACTTACTCAGTGACGACCTCGTTACCATTAACGATGGTCTTGATGATTTTATAATCGCGGCTGAAAGCGGTCAGGTTAGCGACCATACCCGGCGCAATGCTGCCGAGCTGCTTGTCCACGCCAATCGCGCGCGCCGGGTAGAGCGTCGCCATACGCAACACTTCGTCCAGCGCCACGCCGCAATGTTCAACGAGGTTACGTACCCCTTCAATCATGGTCAGCGAAGAGCCGCTGAGGGTGCCGTTTTCATCCACGCACAGACCATTGCGGTAGTATATTGTTTTACCAGCAAAAATGAACTGGTCAATATTAGCTCCTGCCGGCGCGGTGGCGTCAGTCACCAGGCACAGTTTATCGCCTTTCAGGCGTTTAGCGTTACGCACGTTGGCGTAATCGACGTGCATACCGTCGACGATGATACCGCAGTAGACATCCGGCTCGTCGAAAATGGCGCCGGCCAGGCCCGGTTCGCGACCGGTAATATATGGCATGGCATTATAAAGGTGCGTCGCAAAAGTGATACCGGCGCGGAAACCGATTTTCGCCTCTTTCAGCGTAGCATTAGAGTGGCCTGCTGAAACGACGATGCCGGCGGCAACCAGTTTACGGATCACTTCCGGTTCGACGCGTTCAGGGGCCAGCGTCACTTTGGTGATAACGTCGGCGTTGTCGCACAGGAAGTCGACCAGCGCGGCGTCCGGTTTACGCACGTAGTCCGGGTTGTGAGTGCCTTTTTTAACGATATTCAACCACGGCCCTTCCAGATGCAGACCCAGCGCCTGGTTCGGGTGTTTTTGCAGGTATTCGCGCATCACGCGAATGCCTTGCTTCATCAGGTCATCGCTGGAGGTAATCAGCGTCGGCAGGAAGTTGGTGCAGCCGGAACGTTCATTCGCTTTCTGCATAATTTCCAGCGTTTCGACGGTGACCGCATCCGGACTATCGTTGAACTGCACGCCGCCGCAGCCGTTCAGCTGGACGTCGATGAAACCGGGGGCAATAATCGCGCCGTTGACCGAGCGTTGCTCAATTTCAGACGGCAAATCAGCCAGCGGACAGAGACGTTCGATACGGCCATTGGCGATAACAACCGCATGGTCATCGAGAATTTCATGACCGGTGTAAACCCGGCCCTGGGTTAATGCATACATTACGACCCCCGGTATATACGCCCCACCAGCTCAACTCGCATTGTTCTGGTGTGGCATACAAAGAAAAAGATGGTCCCACGCCAGGGCGCGGGACGGACTACATTACAGACCTTTAATATTTTCAGCTTCTAATTCGTTGAAATATTTCAGAGTCTTCACTTTCAGTTCCATCGTGGACGGCTCGTCGCAGACCACAACCGCTTTCGGATGCAGCTGCAGACAGGTGATGGTCCACATGTGGTTGACGTTACCTTCGACCGCCGCCTGCAGCGCCAGCGCTTTCTGATGGCCCAGCACCAGAATCATCACTTCTTCCGCATCCAGCAGAGTACCCACGCCCACGGTCAGCGCATATTTCGGCACCAGATCCACATCGCCGTCGAAGAAGCGGGAGTTGGCCACGCGGGTGTCATGGGTCAGGGTTTTAATACGGGTACGGGACGCCAGAGAAGAGGCCGGTTCGTTAAACGCGATATGACCATCGTTACCTACGCCGCCCATAAACAGGTGGATTTTACCGTAGGAGCGGATTTTTTCTTCATAACGACGGCATTCTGCATCGATATCCGGCGCATTACCATTCAGCAGGTTGATATTTTCAGCTGGAATATCAACATGGTCAAAGAAATTGCGGTGCATGAAGCTATGATAGCTTTCTGGATGCTCTTTCGGCAGGCCGACATACTCATCCATGTTGAAGGTAACAACGTGCTTGAAGCTAACCTGGCCTGCTTTATGCATTTCAACCAGCGCTTTGTAAGCGGTAAGAGGCGTACCACCGGTAGGCAGACCCAGTACGAACGGACGGTCCGCGGTCGGTTTGAACGCGTTAATGCGGTTAACGATATGACGGGCAGCCCATTTACCTACTTGTTCAGCTGTTACCAGGGGGATCAGTCTCATTCTTCACCTCTATAGTTAAATTAGAACCTGGCGGATTGGCGCCAGCATACTATGAAGAGTATTGCAGCAACTGCGCCGACCGGGGTCAATCCGTGTTGATTTTTTGAATGATAAAATAAGTTTTCGATGTTAGCCAGTCAAAGGGAGGGGGGAATACGATATTTGGTGATTATAGTCACAAAAAATACCCGTTTAATTTGCGATACGAATTAATTTTTCACACACTTTGCCGGTAAGTGATAAATCCGACCTTGTTACACAATAAAAAAGTGGCTTTGAAATGAGCCTCATCGGGGTCTCATAGGGGGAATAAGATGAATATTTTAGGTTTCTTTCAGCGGCTGGGTAGGGCGTTACAGCTCCCTATCGCAGTGCTGCCGGTCGCGGCCTTGCTGCTGCGATTCGGGCAACCAGATCTGCTGAACGTACCCTTCATCGCGCAAGCGGGTGGGGCAATCTTTGACAACTTAGCGTTGATCTTCGCCATCGGCGTGGCATCAAGTTGGTCCAAAGATAACGCGGGTTCTGCGGCGCTGGCCGGCGCGGTAGGTTATTTCGTGATGACCAAAGCGATGGTCACCATTAACCCGGAAATTAACATGGGCGTGCTGGCGGGTATCATTACCGGTCTGGTCGCGGGTGCTGTTTATAACCGTTGGGCCGGCATTAAACTGCCAGACTTCCTGAGCTTCTTCGGCGGTAAACGCTTCGTACCTATCGCTACCGGCTTCTTCTGTCTGGTGCTGGCTGCCATCTTCGGCTATGTCTGGCCGCCGGTGCAGCACGCTATTCATGCGGGTGGCGAATGGATCGTGTCTGCGGGCGCGCTGGGTTCCGGTATCTTCGGTTTCATTAACCGTCTGCTGATCCCAACCGGTCTGCATCAGGTGCTGAACACCATCGCCTGGTTCCAGATTGGCGAGTTCACCAACGCCGCGGGCGCGGTCTTCCACGGCGACATCAACCGCTTCTATGCCGGTGACGGTACCGCGGGGATGTTCATGTCCGGCTTCTTCCCGATCATGATGTTCGGTCTGCCGGGCGCTGCGCTGGCGATGTACATGGCTGCGCCGAAAGAGCGTCGTCCGATGGTCGGCGGTATGCTGCTGTCCGTGGCCATCACCGCGTTCCTGACCGGTGTGACCGAGCCGCTGGAATTCCTGTTCATGTTCCTGGCGCCATTGCTGTACCTCCTGCACGCTATCCTGACCGGTATCAGCCTGTTCATCGCAACGGCGCTGGGTATCCATGCGGGCTTCTCCTTCTCCGCGGGCGCTATCGACTACGTGTTGATGTACAGCCTGCCGGCAGCCAGCAAAAACGTCTGGATGCTGCTGGTGATGGGCGTGGTGTTCTTCTTCGTTTACTTCCTGTTGTTCAGCGCGGTTATCCGCATGTTCAACCTGAAAACGCCGGGTCGTGAAGATAAAACCGACGATGTCGTGACTGAAGAAGCTAACAGCAACACCGAAGAAGGTCTGACTCAGCTGGCGACCAACTACATCGCAGCCGTAGGCGGTACCGATAACCTGAAAGCCATTGATGCCTGTATCACCCGTCTGCGTCTGACCGTCGGCGACTCGGCGAAAGTCAACGATGCCGCGTGTAAACGTCTCGGCGCCTCCGGCGTGGTGAAACTGAACAAACAGACTATCCAGGTCATCGTTGGCGCGAAAGCGGAATCCGTTGGCGACGCCATGAAGAAAGTGGTTGCCCGTGGTCCGGTTGCCGCTACCGCCGTCTCGACTGACAGCGCGCCAGCCGCCGCGCCTGCGGTCAAACCGCAGGCGGTTGCAAACGCTAAAACCGTCGAAGCGCTGGTTTCCCCGATTACCGGCGAAGTGGTGGCGCTTGAACAGGTGCCGGATGAAGCCTTCGCCAGCAAAGCCGTCGGTGACGGTGTCGCGGTGAAACCGACCGATAACATCGTTGTCGCGCCGGCGGCCGGTACGGTGGTGAAAATCTTCAACACCAACCACGCATTCTGCCTGGAAACCGATAATGGCGCGGAAATCGTCGTCCATATGGGCATCGATACCGTCGCGCTGGAAGGCAAAGGCTTTAAACGTCTGGTTGAAGAGGGCGCACAGGTGAAAGCCGGCGAGCCGATTCTGGAAATGGATCTGGCGTTCCTCAACGTCAACGCTCGCTCGATGATTAGTCCGGTCGTCTGCAGCAACAGCGATGATTACAGCGCGCTGGTGATTCAGGCAACGGGTAACGTTGTCGCCGGCCAAACGCCGTTGTTCGAGATTAAAGGCAAGTAAGGCTCCTGAGTAGAGTTTTGCCTCAGCGGCGCAGCGAAACCTGCGCCGCTTTTTTTTGCTGCAAATACCCCCATATCCAACAACAGATACGTATTTTGCGTAACTAATAGTTGTCTCTGCGCCCTGCTTGTAAGATCATGTGCCGTTATACGTTGTTTACGCTTTGAGGAACCCGTGATGAGTGAGGCAGAAGCCCGCCCGACTAACTTTATCCGTCAGATCATCGATGAAGATCTGGCTACCGGTAAGCACACCACCGTTCATACCCGCTTCCCGCCGGAACCGAACGGCTACCTGCACATTGGCCATGCAAAATCCATTTGCCTGAACTTCGGCATCGCTCAGGATTACCAAGGTCAATGTAATCTGCGTTTCGATGACACCAACCCGGTGAAAGAAGATATCGAATACGTGGAGTCGATTAAAAACGACGTGCAGTGGTTAGGTTTCCACTGGTCCGGCGATGTCTGCTACTCCTCTGATTACTTCGATCAGCTGCATCAGTATGCGGTTGAACTGATCAACAAAGGTTTGGCCTACGTTGACGAACTGTCCGCAGACGAGATCCGCGAATACCGCGGTACCCTGAAAGAACCGGGTAAAAACAGCCCTTACCGCGATCGCAGCGTGGAAGAGAACCTGGCGCTGTTCGAAAAAATGCGCACCGGCGGCTTTGAAGAGGGTAAAGCTTGCCTGCGCGCGAAGATCGACATGGCGTCGCCGTTCATCGTGATGCGTGACCCGGTGCTGTATCGCATTAAATTTGCGGAACACCATCAGACCGGCAACAAGTGGTGCATCTACCCGATGTACGACTTCACCCACTGCATCAGCGATGCGCTGGAAGGTATCACCCACTCGCTGTGTACCCTGGAGTTCCAGGACAACCGTCGTCTGTACGACTGGGTGCTCGACAACATCAGTATTCCGGTGCATCCGCGTCAGTATGAATTCTCGCGCCTGAATCTCGAATACACCGTGATGTCCAAGCGTAAGCTGAATCAGCTGGTGACCGAGAAACACGTGGAAGGCTGGGATGACCCGCGTATGCCGACTATTTCCGGTCTGCGCCGTCGTGGTTATACCGCTGAATCCATCCGCGAGTTCTGCAAACGCATCGGCGTGACCAAGCAGGACAACACCATTGAGATGGCGTCGCTGGAGTCGTGCATTCGTGAAGATCTTAACGAAAACGCGCCGCGCGCGATGGCGGTAATCGATCCGGTTAAACTGGTTATCGAAAACTATCCGCAGGGCGCAAGTGAAATGGTGGCGATGCCGAACCATCCGAACAAGCCGGAAATGGGTAGCCGCGAGGTACCATTCAGCGCTGAGATCTGGATCGATCGCGCGGACTTCCGCGAAGAAGCCAACAAACAGTACAAGCGTCTGGTGCTGGGTAAAGAGGTGCGTCTGCGCAACGCCTACGTGATTAAAGCGGAACGCGTTGAGAAAGATGCAGAAGGTAATATCACTACCATCTTCTGTACTTACGATGCCGATACCCTGAGCAAAGACCCGGCCGATGGCCGCAAGGTTAAAGGCGTTATCCACTGGGTGAGCGCGGCGCACGCGCTGCCGGTTGAAATTCGCCTCTATGACCGTCTGTTTAGCGTGCCGAACCCGGGCGCGGCGGATGACTTCCTGGCGGTAATGAACCCGGAATCGCTGGTCATCAAGCAAGGTTTCGCGGAGCCGAGCCTGTCGAAAGCGCAGGCGGGTAAAGCATACCAGTTCGAGCGCGAAGGTTACTTCTGCCTCGACAGCCGCTACGCCACCGAGAGCCATCTGGTCTTCAACCGCACCGTTGGCCTGCGTGACACCTGGGCTAAAATCGGCGAGTAATGCTCACCGTCTTCATGAAACGCCGCGCACTGCGGCGTTTTTTTTATTTCAGAATCAGTGAATTAAGAATCGATATTTTTTCGATGCGAATTAATCTTATTAAAACGCAGTAATAATTCCCCATCTCTTCCTGCCTGCGTATTTACATTTAACCGTTTCAGCTTTGACGGATTTTCAATTTTTTTTCGATATAACCATGACTTATCGTTAAAAAAGCTGAGAAGTAAGTCTGTAACAAAACGACATAAATTATGTGCGCTTTGTCATAATCTTAAGCTTTGCTCTGCGAAAGAGATTGATAATTCGCGTCACGAAAAATAGTCTATCCATAGTGGTTTCGCGGACTTTTAACCGCACCGCTTTTAGTACTTTTTTATTTTTTTAGCGAGCTGCCTTTGGCAATCGCAATTTTAAAACGTCAAAGAGGATATGCACATGCGTACGTTTAGTGGCAAACGTAGTACGCTGGCGCTGGCTATTGCCGCCGTCACCGCGATGTCGGGTTGGGTTGTGGCTCCACAGGCCAGCGCAGCAGGCTTTATCGATGATTCTACCTTAACCGGCGGTATCTATTACTGGCAGCGCGAGCGCGACCGTAAAAACGTAGAAACCGACAAATACGAAACTAACCTTTCCCATTCTACCTGGAACGCCAACCTGGATTTCCAGTCCGGCTATGCCGCCGATATGTTTGGTCTGGATATTGCTGCCTTCACCGCGATTGAAATGGCGGAAAACGGCGACAGCGGCCATCCGAACGAAATTGCTTTCTCCTCCAGCAACCGTGCGTACAGCGAAGATTATACCGGCGATAAGAGCGGGATAAGCCTGTATAAAGCGGCAGCAAAATTTAAATTTGGCCCGGCGTGGGCGCGCGCGGGTTATATCCAGCCGACCGGACAAACGCTGCTGGCGCCGCACTGGAGCTTTATGCCGGGTACCTATCAGGGTGCGGAAGCCGGAGCCAACTTCGACTATGGCGATAACGGCGCGCTGAGTTTCTCCTATATGTGGACGAACGAATATAAGGCGCCGTGGCATATCGAGATGGATGATTTCTACCAGAACGATAAGAAAACCAAAGTTGACTATCTTCACTCTCTTGGCGCGAAGTACGATTTTAAAAACGATCTGGTGCTGGAAGCCGCATTTGGACAGGCCCAGGGCTATATCGATCAGTACTTTGCTAAAGCCAGCTACAAATTTGATATCGCGGGTTCGCCGTTGAGCACCAGCTATCAGTTCTACGGTACCCGCGATAAAGTCAGCAACGGCGGCGTCAACGATATCTACGACGGCACCGCGTGGCTGCAGGCGATCACTTTCGGCTATAAAGCGGCCGATGTGCTGGATCTGCGTCTGGAAGGGACCTGGGTGAAAGCCGATGGTCAGCAGGGCTACTTCCTGCAGCGTATGACGCCAACCTATGCCTCCTCTAACGGTCGTCTCGATATCTGGTGGGATAACCGCTCTGACTTTAACGCCAACGGCGAGAAAGCGGTGTTCTTCGGTGCGATGTACGACATGAAGAACTGGGACATGCCGGGCTGGGCGTTTGGCGCATCCTATGTTTACGCCTGGGATGCTAAGCCTGGCAGAATGGCATCTCCGGATGCTTACTACGATCCTAACTATCGTCTGAAAGAATCCGCCTACAGTCTGGATGCTATCTACACCCTGCAGGAAGGCCGCGCGAAAGGAACGATGTTCAAACTGCACTTCACGCAATACGACAACCACTCCGACATCCCTAGCTGGAGCGGCGGTTACGGCAACATCTTCCAGGATGAGCGTGACGTGAAGTTTATGGTTATCGCACCGTTCACCATTTTCTGATGCCTGCGCGGCGGGCGTGAGCCTGCCGCCCCTCCGGGAGAATAATTATGAAAAAGCTGCTGCTCATCGCCATCATGGCATCGGGTTTGGTTGCCTGCGCGCAATCGCCAGCGCCGAAAGAAGATTCCAAATTGAAAGATGCCTATAGCGCCTGTATCAACACGGCGGAAGGTAATCCGGACAAAATTGAAGCCTGTCAGAGCGTGCTCAATGTCCTGAAGGAAGAGAAACCGCATCAGCAGTTTGCGACGCAGGAGAGTGTCAGAGTGCTGGATTATCAGGCCTGTATTCAGGCGACGCGCACCGGTAATGACCAGGCGGTCAAAGCGCGCTGCGATAAAATCTGGCAGGAGATCCGCAGTAATAACACCACTAAGTAAAGCAGACAGTTAAGCGTATACGGGCGGAGCGCACACTCCGCCCGTCGCTATTTTAACGCGGTATTTCCGCTGGTTGATAGCCGCGGCTCAGACGCATGAACAACATGGCGGTGGCGGCGAATCCGCATAGCGCCGCGCACATCAGCCACCAGCCCGGCGCGCTCTTATCGCCGGTGATTTCCACCAGCGCGGTAGAGATAGCCGGCGTCAGGCCGCCGAAGATAGCGGTGGCGAGGCTAAACGCCAGCGAAAAGCCCACGGTGCGAACGTAGACCGGCATCACTTCCGTTAGCGCCGCCACCATTGCGCCGTTATACATACCAAAGAAGAACGAGAACCACAGCAGCACCAGCGTCATGCGGGTGAAGTCCGGCGCGGCGGTGAGCCATTGCATCACCGGCCAGGTGGTCAGCAGCGCCAGGACGGTGATTCCCATCAGCACCGGACGGCGGCCTATTTTGTCTGACAGCGCCCCGCCAATCGGCAACCAGATAAAGTTAGAGATACCGACCAGCATCGTGACCAGCAAGCTGTCGCGCGCGCTCAGATGCAGTACCGCTCTGCCGTAAGTTGGGGTATAGACGGTAATAAAATAAAAGGTGGTGGTGGTCATCGCTACCAGTAAGGTACCTGCGCTGATGATGCGCCAGTTTTTAACAATTGTGGTCAGTATCTCTTTCGTATCGGGACGATGCTTACGCTGAAGAAAGGCTTCGGTCTCCTGCAGCGAACGCCGTAGCACGAAAATCAGCGGGATAATCAGGCAGCCGATAAAGAAGGGAATACGCCAGCCCCATTCTGCAATCTCGTCGTGACCCAGCGTCTCGTTCAGCGCGTAGCCAATCAGCGCCGCCATGACGATGGCCACCTGTTGGCTGGCGGACTGCCAACTGGTATAGAACCCCTTTTTCCCCGGTTTGGCGATTTCCGCCAGATAGACCGACACGCCGCCGAGCTCGACCCCGGCCGAGAATCCTTGCAGCAAACGGCCAATTAATACCAGCACCGGCGCCAGCATGCCGATGGTTTGGTAGCCCGGCACCAGCGCAATCAGTAACGTGCCGCAGCCCATAATCGCCAGGGTGACCATCAGTCCTTTACGGCGCCCGATCCTGTCGATATAGGCGCCCAGCACCACCGCGCCAATGGGGCGCATCAGAAAGCCGGAACCAAATACGGCAAAGGTGAGCATCAACGCCGCAAACTCGCTCTCTGCCGGAAAGAAGGTTCTGGCGATATAGGTGGCATAGAAACCAAACAGAAAGAAGTCGAATTGCTCGAGAAAATTACCGCTGGTTACGCGGAGAATTGCGCCGAAGGTACCGGCGCGCGAGGTTGGTTGGGTCATAGAGTTTGCTCTCCATTGTCTTTATCTTGTTGTTATAGAGGTAAGAGGGAGCGGGTTAGTCGCCTGCGACTGCCGCCTGTTTTCCGCGCCGCTTCTCAATCGCCCACTTGAGTAACGCCGCACAGCGATAAAATCCGTGGGCAAATTTTCCGTAAGGCAGCGTTAAAAACAGCGCCATCACCACCCCGAGATGGATAGCGAGCAGAATGCCCATCCACGAGGTGTCCCGGCCCGCCAGGAGCGCGAGCCCGGTAAAACTGGTCAGCAGCAATAGCAGGATAAAACCACGATCCATCGGTTTTTGCCGCGCGTCGCCGTGCAGCGGCGAGCGGCGCAGGTTCAGCCATAGCAAACCCGCTGGGCCCACCAGTAGCCCGATCCCGCCAAGCGTGCCCAGCAGCACCGGTACGCTGAAGAACGGGTAGGGCGCTTCCCAGCCGGCGAAGTAGTGATAGCCCGTGGCCACAACCGTGGCGGCGAAACAGAGCATAAAACCGTAAAAGGTGAAGTGGTGAAAACGGCGGCGCATCAGGGTGAAGGCGTCATCGGCCTCGTTACAGCCTTTACCGTGTCCGCCGTCGAGATATTTCAAGGTCAGCGCATCATGTGAGGCCCTGGCGATATCAGCCGCCTGCGGTTGGCCCGGCGAGATCTCGCGCCAGAAACGAATCACCCCGCTCATCAGTAAACCGATGGCCAAAATAAAGACTGAACCAAACATCCACGCCAGCAGGTTATGTGGGAAAATCTGGTAGAAATCGCCGGCCAGCGGCGGGTGCAGCAGCGAGCCTTTGAGCCCCATCGCCAGCAGCAGAAACAGGACAAGACCCGCGACCAGCGCCAGCACCGTGGCGATCCCCGCACGGCGATATAAACTGCCGAAAGCGGCGGGCCGGGCGTAATGTTGATAGGTTTCCAGCCGCACTTCCGCCATCGCTTTGGGAACATTAATCGCAAACTCGTGCGGCGGGGCATACTGGCAGGCGTGCAGGCAGGCGCCGCAGTTGTGGCACAGGTTCGCCAGATAGTTAATATCCGCCTTGCCAAAGGACAGACGCTGGGTCATGGCCGGAAATACGGCGCAAAAACCTTCGCAATAGCGGCAGGCGTTACAGACCTGCATCACCCGTTCGACTTCCGCTTCCGGCTCGGTGATGATTTGCGCCTCGATGATCAGCTTTTCAAGCGACTTCATGATGTTTCTCCTGCTGTGCCGCCAGGGCGGCTTGCTGACCGGCAATGCGGCCGAATGTGGTCCCGATCGACATGCCTACGCCGGCGGTATAGCCTTTGCCCAGCACGTTGCCGGCCATCATTTCGCCGGCGACAAACAGATTGCGGCTCGGCTTGCCGGCAAAGTGGACGGCGGCGTGTTGATTGACGTACAGCCCGAGGTAGGTGAAGGTGATCCCTGGACGCAGGGCATAACCATAATAAGGCGGCGTATCGATAGGCCGCGCCCAGTGGGTCTTCGGCGGAGTCAGGCCGGAGGTGGTGCAGTTATCAAGACGGGTATGGTCGAACTGGCCTGGCGTACAGGCGGCATTGTAGCTGGCGATGGTCTGTGACAAACGTTCGCCGTCCAGCCCCAATTGGCGCGCCAGTTCCGCGATGGTATTGGCCTGGGCGCCCGGAAATACCGGCGGCATAAATTGTCCAACGGCTTTGCTGTCGATAATCGAATAGCCGATTTGCCCCGGCTGGTGGGCGACCAGACGGCCCCAGATGGCGTAACGTTTGGGCCAGAAATCTTCCCCTTCATCATAAAAGCGCTCGGCATCGCGGTTCACCACCACCCCCAGCGACACGCAGTCGACGCGGGTACAGATGCCGCCGTCATAGAGCGGCGCCCGGGCGTCAATGGCGACGCAGTGCGACTGTGAAGGATCGCCGATGATATCGGCTCCGGCATCGATCATAAATTTGAGCAGCACTCCCTGATTAAAACGGGTGCCGCGGATGAGAAAGTTGTCTGCAGGCCATTCGCCGCGCTCATTTTGCCCCCAGGCTTCGCGCAGCCACTCGCGGTTAGATTCAAAACCGCCGGCGGCGAGCACGCAGGTTTTAGCGGCGATCCGCTCAGTGCCTGCCAGCGCGGCGACGAATTCGCCATCACGTAATTCAAGCGCCTGTACCGGGGTGTTATAGCGGATCTGTACGCCCATCTGTTCGGCGCTGCGGTAATAGGCATTGACCAGGGCTTTGCCGCCGCCCATAAAAAAGGCGTTAGTGCGGGCGACGTGCAGGGCGCCGGATAACGGCGGTTGAAAGTTAACGCCATGGCGGCGCATCCAGTCCCGACAGTGCGACGAGGTGCGGATCACCAGACGGGCCAGCGCTTCGTTGGTATTGCCGTCGGTAACGCGCAGCAGATCCTGCCAGTATTCTTCTTCCGGATAGCTGTCGACTAAGACATCCTGCGGCGCATCGTGCATACAACGCAGATTACGCGTGTGCTGAGAGTTACCGCCCCGCCATTCCCGCGGCGCGGCTTCCAGCAGCAGTACGGATGCGCCTGCTTCCCGGGCGGTTAAGGCGGCGCATAACGCGGCGTTGCCGCCGCCAATCACCAGTACATCCACCATTATCGGCTCCATTACGCTTTGACTAATTGTTAAATTTGTAATGGAAATGTAAGGTGCAGGGGCGGCAGGCGCTATGGCGTAAAGCTAAAGGGGGGTTTAGTGTGTGTAAAGACTGGCGCCCGGCCAGTTGCCGGATTCAACTAGCTGGCGCATGACTTTTGCCAGCATTACCCGTGCCGCAAGGCCTGCCGGGGTGAGTTCGTCATCGGAAAGACTGACCAGAAAATTCGGTCGGCTAAGTACCGGATTATCGACGCCGATCACTCTTAGCGCCTGGCTGTCGAGATGAGAAATCGCTGCGCCCGGCTGCAGCGTGGCGCCGAGCCCGTCACGAACGGCGCGCATCAGCAGGGCCAGGCCATCGATTTCAGCCACCACGTCAACGTTGATGGCGTGCTCCTGGCAAATAGCTTCCAGTCTGCCGCGCAGGCCATGCCCCTGGCTTGGCATAATCAGCGGGATGGCGGCCAGTTGGTTCGGGGAGATGCTATCGCCGGGCAGCGGCGCCAGCACGTCATGGGCGCCAATCAGGAACAGACGTTCCTCAAGAATGGGTCGGGCGCTCCAGCGCAGGATCTTCTCTTTCTGGAAAACGATGGCTAAATCGAGCTGGCGGGTGTTGATCATCCGTTCCAGATTGCCGGAGAGGCTCTCCACCAGGTGCAGGCGGACGTCGGCGTAGCTTTCGCGCATGGCGTTGATAAAAGGTACGCCCAGTACAGAAGCGGTGCTCGGCGCCATACCGACGCTGACGTGACCGGAAAGGCGCGCCTCGCGCGCGGCGAGAATAGCATCGTCAGCATGACGCAGCGCCAGTTGCGCCTGCGAGTAAAAGGCCAGCCCGGCGCTGGTGGGCATTACGCCGCGCGAAGTCCGTTGCAGCAGGCGGATAGCGAGTTCATTTTCCAGACGCGCCATTTGCTGGCTGAGCGCAGAAACGCCAATATTCAGATCGAGCGCGGCGCGGCCCATACTGCCGGTTTCCACAATGCGGACAAAATAGCGTAGCTGGCGCAGCTCCATATTGACTCTCCGTACAAGGCGTTATGCACTGACAGAATACGCATGCCGGTGGATTTCGCCCATAAAAAAGCCAACCTTCAGGTTGGCTTTTTACGACAAACGAGACGGGAAATTATTTATTCACCGCATCGTGGGCATGTTCATCTTCGCGGCAGTCGCCTTCCGCACAGTGGCCGTACAGGTACAGGCTGTGGTTGGTTAAGCGGATGCCGTGTTGCGCAGCAATTTCACGTTGGCGGGATTCGATAGAATCATCGCTGAACTCGATCACTTTGCCGCAATCGAGGCAAATCAGGTGATCGTGGTGGTGCTGCTGAGTCAGCTCGAATACGGATTTACCGCCTTCGAAGTTGTGACGAGTCACGATGCCTGCATCGTCGAACTGGTTCAGCACGCGGTAAACGGTAGCCAGACCAATCTCTTCACCCATATCGATCAGGCGTTTATATAAATCTTCCGCACTGACGTGATGGTTATCCGGTTCCTGCAACACTTCCAGAATTTTCAGTCGGGGAAGTGTGACTTTCAGGCCAGCCTTCTTTAATGCGATATTGTTGTCAGTCATGCGGAATCTGTCCTGTTGCTAAAGATCGGCTTCCTTCAAAGGGAAGCAATACAGAGAATCACCCGATGTAATGCGTCTCATTATAGAGCTGCAACTCTGAAATGAAAACTGCAACCATCGCGCCTTGTAAGCTGTCAAAAACGAATTACCAGCTACAAACTGTGTCACGTGACCTCGTGGAATCAGAGGACATTGTACAGATATGTGATGAAAAGTTAAAAACTTGTAGCTATTAGTTTGATTGCTTTTATCTATTAATTCAGCGCAGCTTAATAGCTGCGCTGTTTGATTCTTAGGCGTTTTTGATTTCTTCCAGATGCAGCTCTTCGGAAATCTGCTTCACCCACTTCTCAACGCGCTCGTTGGTCAGTTCCGGTTGACGGTCTTCATCAATCGCCAGACCTACGAAGTGATCGTCGTCCGCCAGGCCTTTCGACGCTTCAAAGTGGTAGCCCGCGGTCGGCCAGTGGCCAACGATGGTTGCGCCGCGCGGTTCAATGATGTCACGAATGGTGCCCAGCGCATCGCAGAAGTATTCTGCGTAATCTTCCTGGTCGCCGCAGCCAAAGACGGCTACCAGCTTACCGTTGAAGTCGATCTCTTCCAGCGTCGGGAAGAAGTCGTCCCAGTCGCACTGCGCTTCGCCGTAGTACCAGGTTGGGATGCCGAGCAGCAGAATATCGTGGCTTTCCAGATCTTCTTTGCTGCTCTTGGCAATGTCGTGAACTTCAGCAACGTCTTTACCGAGCTGCTTTTGGATCATTTTTGCAATATTTTCGGTGTTGCCGGTGTCGCTGCCAAAAAAGATGCCGATGATTGCCATGAGTAAAATAACCTCTTGAAACTTAATGATGTGGTAGTGGCATTATGCCTACAGTTAACGGCAATCATAGCAGAACAGGGAAGGGCGCGGAAACAGCAATAACGTCCTGGTGCACACTCTGCTACATGAAAGCGATTTTTTTGCGTTTTTCAGACTTCGCCCTGGTTACGCAGGCAGGCCAGTTGGTGCATCAGCATCTCTTCGATAAGATCGCTGCGGCTCATATTGCGGGCTTCCGCCAGCTCATTAAGCGCGTCGACCGCATCGGCGTTGAGCTTCAACTCAACGCGCTTCAAGCCGCGAACCTTATCGCGTTTGAGCTGATTGCGTTTGTTGATGCGCAGTTGTTCATCGCGCGAAAGCGGATTGGTTTTCGGTCTACCCGGGCGACGCTCATTTGCGAACAAATCTAATGTCGTTCGGTCCGTTTGTTCTTTTGCCATGATTCAGAGTGACTTCGGGGAAACAAGCTGCCGGGCTATAGCCGGCGCAGATAGCGCGCCATAATACATCAGGCGAACCGCTGCGCCAACGACCGCGGGCATTCTGCCGCGCGGTCGGGCGTTTTTTAGCCACTCAGGCTTCAATTGTGCTCAGATAACGGCGAATTGCGCGTAAAACCGCCTCGGGTTTTTCCGCATGCACCCAGTGTCCGGCGCCGGCAATGACGTGGGCGCGGGCCTGCGGGAACTGCGCCAGCAGCGCGTCGCGGTATTCATCGGTGACATAAGGGGAGTTGCCGCCGGGAATAAATTGCGCCGGGTGCGGCCAGGCTGGCACGGTTTCCCAGCCGACAATATGCGGGTATTGATCCCACAGCGCCGGCACGTTGAAGCGCCACGCGCCGTCGACAAAGGATTTCAGCAGAAACTGAATGACGCCTTCTTCCTTTATATGCTCGCGCATCACCTGCGCCGCCTGCTGGCGGGTGCTGGCGGCGGATTCGCTGACCGCGTTAATCGCCGCGAAGATCTCATCATGACGGCGGACGTGATAAGCCACCGGCGCAATATCAATCGCCACCAGCCCGGCGATGCGATCCGGCGCCAGCGCGGTCAGCGCCATCACCGCTTTGCCGCCCATCGAATGGCCGATAAAAGTCGCTTTCTCTATCTGATGATCGTCAAGAGTATCCAACAGATCCTGCGCCATCGCGCGGTAGGTCATCTCCGGCGAACGCGGGGATAAACCGTGGTTTCGCATATCGACCTGCAATATATCGTAGTCGGCGACCAGATCGCGGGCGAGGATCCCAAGATTGTCCAGGCTGCCGAACAGGCCGTGTACCAGGACGATTGGGGATTTATTGTGCGGGTTTTGTGCAGATTGCGCTCGGCTATTTAATTTCATGGCAAAGTTCTTTTTTTCGCTCCGTCGGGTTAGGGTATTATGTTGGACATTCTGCCATTAGGCTGCAAGACCCGGAAGCATTCTGAGTTTTAACGCCATCCTGGTTTGACGCTATTCGCGGTTGGGATTTGTCCTCTATCTGCTGCCTGTTGCGCTGCGGCGTGAAAGACAAAGGATAGTTAATCCCGACGACTTGTATTCAGAAACAAAGAAATCGCACTGGATTAAGATGAAAACAATCGAAGTTGATGATGAGCTCTACCGCTATATTGCCAGCCACACTCAGCATATTGGCGAGAGCGCATCCGACATTTTACGGCGCATGCTGAAATTTTCCGCCGTTTCTCAGCCTGCATCTGGCGCGCCAGCGGCGAAAGCCGCGCCGACGGCTGCTCCTGCGGCGGCGCCAGCCGTCGAAGCGAAGCCGGCCAACCCGGTTAAAGATAAAGTCCGCGCGATGCGCGAGCTGCTGTTATCTGACGAATACGCTGAACAAAAGCGCGCGGTTAACCGCTTCATGCTGGTGTTGACTACGCTTTACTCGTTAGACAGTAAGGCATTTTCAGAAGCCACTGAGTCTCTGCACGGACGCACCCGCGTATACTTCGCCGAAGACTCACGGACGCTGCTGAAAAGCGGTAATCAGACCAAACCGAAACAGGTTCCTGGTACGCCGTGGTGGGTTATCACCAATACTAATACCGGCCGTAAATGCAGCATGATCGAACACATCATGCAATCAATGCAGTTCCCTGCGGAGCTGATTGAAAAGGTTTGCGGCACGATCTAGTTAATTAAACTTTGCACCAGAAGGATCAGGCAATGGCAATCGATAAACGTGCGGGTCAGCCGGCACAACAGAGTGATTTGATTAACGTCGCCCAGCTGACCGCTCAGTACTATGTGCTGAAGCCGGAAGCGGGCAATGCGGAGCATGCGGTTAAATTCGGCACCTCCGGCCATCGCGGTAGCGCAGGGCGCCACAATTTCAATGAGCAGCATATTCTGGCGATTGCGCAGGCGATTGCGGAAAACCGCGCGAAAAACGGCATCACCGGCCCGTGCTACGTGGGTAAGGATACCCACGCTTTATCCGAACCGGCATTTATTTCCGTGCTGGAAGTGCTGGCGGCAAACGGTGTTGATGTGATCGTTCAGGAAAACAACGGCTTCACCCCGACGCCGGCGGTTTCCAACGCGATTCTGGTGCATAACAAAAAAGGCGGGCCGCTGGCGGATGGTATTGTCATTACCCCGTCGCACAACCCGCCGGAAGATGGCGGTATTAAGTACAACCCGCCAAACGGCGGCCCGGCTGATACTAACGTGACGAAAGTGGTAGAGAACCGCGCTAATGAACTGCTGGCTGCTGGTCTGCAGGGCGTGAAACGTATTTCTCTCGACGCCGCGCTGGCTTCCGGCCACGTGAAAGAGCAGGACCTGGTACAGCCGTTTATTGAAGGGCTGGCGGATATCGTCGATATGGCGGCTATCCAGAAAGCGGGCCTGAAACTGGGCGTCGACCCGCTGGGCGGATCCGGTATCGAATACTGGAAACGCATCGGCCAACACTACAAGCTGGATTTGACCATCGTCAACGATCAGGTCGATCAGACGTTCCGCTTTATGCACCTTGATAAAGATGGCGCGATCCGCATGGACTGCTCCTCCGAGTGTGCGATGGCGGGTCTGCTGGCGCTGCGCGATAAGTTCGATCTGGCTTTCGCCAACGATCCGGATTACGACCGTCACGGTATCGTGACCCCGGCTGGCCTGATGAACCCGAACCACTATCTGGCGGTGGCTATCAACTACCTGTTCCAGCATCGTCCGCAGTGGGGCAAAGATGTTGCGGTTGGTAAAACGCTGGTTTCTTCGGCGATGATTGACCGCGTGGTTAACGATCTGGGCCGTAAGCTGGTGGAAGTGCCGGTAGGCTTTAAATGGTTTGTTGACGGTCTGTTCGACGGCAGCTTCGGCTTCGGCGGCGAAGAGAGCGCCGGGGCATCGTTCCTGCGTTTCGACGGCACGCCGTGGTCCACTGATAAAGACGGTATCATCATGTGCCTGCTGGCGGCGGAAATCACCGCGGTGACCGGTAAGAACCCGCAGGAACACTACAACGAGCTGGCGGAACGCTTTGGCGCCCCGAGCTACAACCGTCTGCAGGCATCGGCCACTTCCGCGCAGAAAGCGGCGCTGTCTAAGCTTTCGCCGGAAATGGTGAGCGCCGATACGCTGGCGGGCGATCCGATCACAGCGCGTCTGACCGCGGCGCCGGGCAACGGCGCTTCTATCGGCGGGCTGAAAGTGATGACCGACAACGGCTGGTTCGCGGCCCGTCCGTCAGGCACCGAAGACGCCTACAAAATCTACTGCGAGAGCTTCCTTGGCGAAGAGCATCGCAAGCTGATTGAAAAAGAAGCGGTAGAGATTGTCAGTGAAGTGCTGAAAAACGCCTGATCCTGTTTACCCCGGCGGCGTTAACCGACCGCCGGGGTCATTGATTTGTTCCCTTCAAGGCATAAAGCGATAGCCAATACCGGTTTCGGTCAGCAGATGCTGCGGCCGCGCCGGGTCAGCCTCCAGCTTTTGCCGTAAGTGCCCCATATAAATCCGTAGATAGTGACTGTGTTCGACGGCGTTAGGTCCCCATACCTGATTCAGAAGTTGGCGCTGGGTGAGCACTTTGCCCGGATTGTTCAGCAGCGCCGCCAGCAGGCGAAACTCGATGGGCGTCAGGTGAATTTCTTCACTACCGCGCACGATACGGCGGGCGGGGATGTCGACGCTAATATCGGCAAAACGCACCACCGGCTCATCGGCCTGCGCGCTGCCGTGACGGCGCAGCGCGACGCGTAGCCGCGCCTGCAGTTCACCAATGCCGAACGGTTTACTGAGGTAGTCATCGGCGCCGGCGTCAAGGGCGGCGATCTTGTCATGTTCTTCGCTGCGCGCCGACAGCACGATAATCGGCATCTGGCTCCACTGGCGGACTTCGCGGATAAAATCATTACCGTCGCCGTCCGGCAGGCCAAGATCGAGGATCGCTAAATCCGGTTTGCGGGTGGCGGCTTCGATGAGTCCGCGCTGCAGGGTTTCGGCTTCAAATACGCGCATGCCGTCGGCTTCCAGCGCGGTGCGCAGAAAGCGGCGGATAGCGTGTTCGTCTTCGATGATTAAAACGTTAATCACATTTCCTCGGCTAACTCTTCCAGTTCTGGGGGGGCTTCTCGCGGCAGTGTAACACGGAAACAGGCGCCGCCCTCCGGACGGTTGCTGGCGGTAATGCTGCCGTCGTGCACCTCGACAATGGCCTGGCAAATCGCCAGCCCCAGGCCGACGCCGGGGATGGCCGACTCTTTATTACCGCGGGCGAATTTATCAAAGATAGCCTGTTCCTGGCCTGCCGCGATCCCTGGACCATTATCCCAGACTTCGATGATCAACTGTTGCGTATCCGCTTCGGCATGAATGCCAAGCTGCGCCTGCGCGCCGGCGTATTTATGCGCGTTCTCCAGCAGGTTGATCAGCACCCGTTCAAACAGCGGGCCGTCAACATGGACCAACAGCAGCGGGTCCGGCAGCGACAGTTGGATGCGCTGGCCGCCAAGCCCAGACTCCAGCATACGCAGGGCGCTACCGACGATCTCTTCGAGAGTTAACCACTCTTTGTGCAGATTAAAACCGCCGGACTGAATACGCGCCATATCCAGTAGATTATTCACCAACCGGGTAGTGTTGAGCACGTGCTGGCGAATTTCGTTGGCCTGCGGCGCGTGCTTCGACCCTTCGCTGGCCAGATCGAGGGTCAGGATCTCCGCCTGGCCGAACAGGACCGTCAGCGGCGTCCGCAGATCGTGAGAGAGGGCGGCCAGCAGTGAGTTGCGCAGGCTTTCGCGTTCGCTGGTCAAGCGCGCCTGCTCTTCGCTGGCGGTCAGGGTCAGGCGCTCAAGCGCGCTGGCCACCAGCAGGGTAAAGGTTTCCAGCAGCCGCTGTTGTTCGGGGATCATCAGCTGGCGCAGATTTTCCGGTTCGACCAGCAGCAGCCCCCAAGTGCGGGCGGCGCTTTGTAGCGGCAGAATTTGATACGGCACGCCGGGGAGAGTGTCGGTACCGGCCCCGGCTGGCTGACCTTTATCGAAACTCCAGCGGGCAATCGCATCATCCCACGAGAAAACGCCGGATTGCTGGGTCATCGGCTGCAACTGCCCGTTCTCATCAGGCAGCAGTAGCTGGCTGCGGGCCTGAAAGGTAGAAGTAATAAAGCGTTCGCTGGTGGCGGCGATATCTTCACGGCTGCGGCCGACCGCCAGCGCTTTTGACATTTCATACAGATGGCGGGTACGCCGCTCGCGATAACGCGCCACCCGCGCCTGGTATCGCATCCCGGCGGTCAGGTTGCCGATCACCAGACCAACGGTCAGCATCACGCCGAACGTCAGCAGGTACTGAACGTCGGAAACTGCCAGCGTACCGCGTGGGGCGACAAAAAAGAGATCGAAGCTAATCACGTTGATAAAGGTCGCCAGCACCGATGGCCAGCGGCCATACAGCAGGGCGATTATCACCACGCCCAGTAGATAGAGCATCACCAGGTTGGCGGCTTCAAAGGCCATCAGCCACTGCATGGCGACTACGGTGATAATGGCGCATAGCGCCACGGCCAACAGACAACCCTTCAACTGTTGGCGCCATTTATCAATAGCCGTACGATTGTCATTTGCGCGGGCGGGCAGGGAGGCCGGTTTTTCATCCAGCGCGATCACCACCAGATCGAGGTCCGGGGCGCGACGCGCCAGACGGTCGGCAAACCCGGCTCGTTCCCACCAGCGGCGCTCTCCCTGGCGACCAATCACAATTTTGCCGAGGTTGTGCTCGCGAGCGTAATGCAGCACCGCTTTTTCTTCCGATGGGTCGGAGAGCGTCGCGGTTTCGGCGCCTAACTCTTGCGCTAGCTTCAGCGCGGCGAGGATCGCCCGCCGCCTGGCCTCCGGTAGACGGTGCAGCGCGGGCGTTTCTACATAGACCGCGTGCCAGACGCTACCGAGCCTGGCCGCCAGCCGGGCGGCGGCGCGAACCAGTTTTTCGCTACCGGTATTGTGGCCGATGCATAGCAGAATGGCGTCGCGGGTGTGCCAGACTTTTTCCTGCCCCTGGCGGTCGCGCCAGGCGCGCATTTGTTCATCTACCCGATCGGCGGTACGACGCAGCGCCAGTTCGCGCAGGGCGATCAGATTACCTTTGCGGAAGAAGTTTTCGATGGCGCGTTCGGCCTGGCCGCCGATGTACACCTTGCCCTCATTCAGGCGCTGGCGCAGATCGTCCGGCGGCAAATCCACCAGAACCACATCATCGGCGGCGTCAAAGAAGGGGTCGGGGACGGTTTCGCGTACCTGCACGCCGGTAATACCGCTGACTACATCATTGAGGCTTTCAAGATGCTGGACGTTGACGGTGGTGAAGACGTCGATACCGGCTTCGAGCAGTTCTTCGACGTCCTGCCAGCGCTTCGGGTGGCGCGAACCCGGCGCGTTGCTATGCGCCAGTTCGTCCACCAGGATCAGCGCCGGGCGGCGGGCCAGCGCGGCATCAAGATCAAACTCATGAACGTAGCGTCCGCGGTGGGAAATGCGCTTTTGCGGGAGGGCGCTAAGCCCCTCCAACATGGCGGCGGTATCTTTGCGGCCGTGGGTTTCCGCCACGCCGATCAGAATATCCAGCCCCTGAGCGCGCAGCCGCTGCGCTTCCGCCAGCATTGCCCAGGTCTTACCCACCCCGGCGCAGGCGCCGAAAAACACCTTCAGCTTGCCGCGATGCGGCGCAGCGGTTTGTTGCAGCAGACGGTCGGGGTCCGGACGCAGCGGCTCGTCACTCATTGATTAATCCTTTAGGGCATCCAGCGCCATGTTCAGTTGCAGTATATTTACCACAGGTTGACCGAGAAAACTGAGCAACGGTTTTTGCGTCGCCTGGTCCACTAACTGTTTCACCTGCGCATCGCTGAGGTTGCGCGCTTTGGCGACGCGCGGTACCTGCCACAGCGCCGCGGCTGGGGTCAGATTGTTATCCAGTCCGCTGGCCGACGCGGTAACCAACTCGACCGGCACCGTCGGGCTCGCTTGCGGGTTAGCGGCGCGTAATGCCTGTACCCGTTCGCTTATCGCTTTATCCAGCGCCGGATTGCTGACCGCCAGATTACTGCCGCCGGAGGCCAGCGGATTATCCGCCACCTCTGCCGTCGCGGAAGGGCGGCCGTGGAAATAACCGGCGGCGGTAAAGTTCTGCCCGATCAGAGCGGAGCCGCGCACCTCGCCGTCGAGATGGATCAGCGAGCCGTTAGCCTGCTGCGGGAACCACCACTGCCCTAAGGCGGTAGTCAGTAACGGATACAGGCCGCCGGTGAGCAGGGTTAACAGAATAAATAGCACAAGTGCCGGACGAATCAATGACATGGTAATTTCCTCACACCAGACCGGTCAGGGTCAGCAACAGGTCGATAGCTTTAATACCGACAAAAGGCACGATCAGCCCGCCGAGGCCGTAAACCCACAGGTTGCGGCGCAGCATCGCCGACGCCGACAGCGGACGATAGCTCACGCCCTTCAGCGCTAAAGGGATCAGGCAGACGATAATCAGGGCGTTAAAAATAACCGCGCTCATGATCGCCGAAGAGGGCGAGTGCAGATGCATCACATTCAGCATCGCCAGTTGCGGATAGGCGGCGGCGAAGGCGGCCGGAATAATCGCGAAATACTTGGCGACGTCGTTGGCGATACTGAATGTGGTTAACGACCCTCGGGTCATCAGCATCTGTTTACCGATATGCACCACTTCAATCAGCTTGGTCGGGTTCGAGTCGAGATCCACCATGTTGCCCGCCTCTTTCGCTGCCTGGGTGCCGGAGTTCATCGCGACCGCCACATCAGCCTGCGCCAGCGCCGGAGCGTCGTTGGTGCCGTCGCCGGTCATCGCCACCAGCCGTCCTTCCGACTGATACTGGCGAATCAGCGCCAGCTTGGCTTCCGGCGTTGCTTCGGCCAGAAAATCATCAACCCCCGCTTCGGCGGCGATGGCGGCGGCGGTCAGGCGGTTATCACCGGTGATCATCACCGTTTTAATGCCCATTTTGCGCAGCTGGGCGAAACGCTCTTTAATGCCGCCTTTGACGATATCTTTGAGCGAAATAATCCCCAGCACGCGTTCGCCCTCGGCGACGACCAGCGGCGTGGCCCCCTGGCGGGCGACCTCTTCTACCTGCTTATCGACATCGGCCGGGAAGTGGCCGCCGTTAGCTTCGATATGGCGGCGAATCGCGTCCACCGATCCTTTACGGATCATGCGTTGGTCGATGTTAATACCGCTCATACGGGTCTGGGCAGTGAAGGGGACAAATGTGGCGTGCAGCGACTGCAGATCGCGTTCGCGCAGATTAAAGCGCTGTTTCGCCAGCACCACGATGCTGCGGCCTTCCGGCGTTTCATCCGCCAGCGACGATAGCTGGGCGGCATCGGCCAGCACGCGCTCTTCGACGCCGCGAGCCGGCAGAAAAGCTGAGGCCTGACGGTTGCCGAGGGTGATGGTGCCGGTTTTATCCAGCAGCAGTACGTCGACATCGCCGGCGGCTTCCACCGCGCGCCCGCTGGTGGCGATAACGTTGGCGCCGAGCATCCGGCTCATCCCGGCGACGCCGATAGCGGAGAGCAGGCCGCCGATGGTGGTTGGGATCAGGCACACCAGCAGCGCCACCAGTACGGTCACGCTAACCGCATTACCGCTCCACGCCGAGAAGGGCCAGATGGTGGCGGTGGCCAGCAGGAACACCAGCGTCAGGGCGATTAACAGGATCGTCAATGCGATTTCGTTCGGCGTTTTACGGCGCTGCGCGCCTTCAACCATGGCGATCATCCGGTCGAGGAAGGTTTCACCCGGATTGACGCTGCAGCGGATCACCAGCCAGTCAGAGAGGATCCGGGTGCCGCCGGTGACCGAGGCGAAATCGCCGCCGGACTCGCGGATAACCGGCGCGGATTCCCCGGTGATGGCGCTTTCATCTACCGAAGCGCCGCCTTCGATCACTTCGCCGTCGCAGGGGATAATGTCGCCGGCTTCCACCAGTACGATATCGCCTTTGCGTAACTCTTCCGCCGGGACGTGATCCATCGGGGCATCGTGCTGCGGCGCGCGCAGCTTACGGGCGAAAGCGGTTTTTTTCACCCCTTTCAGGCTGTTGGCCTGCGCTTTGCTTCGTCCTTCGGCCATCGCTTCGGCGAAGTTGGCGAACAGCACGGTAAACCACAACCACAGACTCACGGCTGCGGTAAAGCCGGCGTGACCCGTAAGATATCCCCCGGCCATGGCCATCGCCAGCAGGGTGGTCAGCACGCTGCCAATCCAGACGATAAACATCACCGGGTTACGCCACTGCACCGAAGGGCTGAGTTTTTTCACGGCATCCAGCAGCGCCTGACGCACCAGCGTCGGCTCCAGCAGGGCTAATTGTTTGCGACTCATAACAGGCTGCTCCGCATCGCTTAAAGTAAAGAGAAGTGTTCCGCCACCGGGCCGAGCGCCAGTGCGGGGATAAAGGTGAGGGCGCCGACCAGCAGGACGGTACCGATCAGCAGGCCGATAAACAGCGCATCGTGGGTGGCGAGCGTGCCGGAACTGGCGGGCTGAATTTTCTTGTTCACCAGCGACCCGGCAATCGCCATCACCGGGACGATCACCCCGAAGCGGCCCACCAGCATGCAGAACGCCAGCAGCAGGTTCCAGAAGGTCGTGCCGGCGCTTAAGCCGCCGAAGGCGCTGCCGTTGTTGTTGGCCGCCGAGGTGACCGCGTACAACACTTCGCTAAAGCCGTGCGGGCCCGGATTCAACATGGCGCTGCGACCGGCTTCGGTCATCATCGCCAACGCGGTGCCGAGCAGTACCAGCGTTGGGGTCACCAGAATCGCCAGCGCGATCATTTTCATTTCGCGCACGTCGATTTTCTTGCCGAGATATTCCGGCGTGCGGCCAATCATCAGCCCGGCGATAAATACCGCCAGCATGACGAACAGCAGCATGCCGTACAGCCCGGAGCCCACGCCGCCGAAGACCACCTCGCCAATTTGCATCAGCCACATCGGCACCATGCCGCCCAGCGCGGTGAAGGAATCATGCATCGCGTTGACCGCGCCGCAGGAGGCGGCGGTGGTGACTACCGCAAACAGGCTACTGGCGAGAATGCCAAAGCGGCTCTCTTTCCCTTCCATATTCAGGCTGCTGTCGGCGCCAAGGCTGAGCAGGTGCGGATTTCCGCGAGTTTCCGCCCACATCACCACCGCCACGCAGACCACGAAAATCAGCGCCATTGCCCACAGGATTGCGCGTCCCTGACGGCGATCGCCGACCGCTTCGCCAAAGGCAAAACACAGCGCCGCCGGGATCAGGAAGATCGCCAGCATCTGCACCAGGTTGGTTAACGCCGTCGGGTTCTCAAACGGATGCGATGAGTTGGCGTTAAAGAAACCGCCGCCGTTGGTACCGAGCATTTTGATCGCTTCCTGCGAGGCGACTGGTCCCATCGGCAGCCACTGGCGAACGCCTTCCAGGCTGGTGAACGGCTGATAAGCCTGCAGGTTCTGCGGCACGCCCTGTTGCACAAAGAACAGCGCGATCAGCAGAGAAAGAGGCAGTAGCAGCCACAGCGTAATGCGGGTCAGGTCGACCCAGGCGTTGCCGAGGGTGCTGACTTTCTGTCGCGCCCAGGCGCGGGTCAGCACGAAGATAACCGCAATACCGGTCGCGGCCGACAGGAAGTTTTGCACCGCCAGACCTACCATCTGGCTGAGATAGCTCATGGTGGTTTCCCCGGCGTAGGCCTGCCAGTTGGTGTTGCTGACGAAGCTTACCGCGGTATTCAACGCTAAATCCCAGGACAGATTGGGGAAGTGCTGCGGATTGAACGGCAGCCAACCCTGACACATCAGCAGCGCCATCAGCGCCGCGAGACCAATCGCGTTAAACAGCACAATGGCGATCAAGTACTGCCGCCAGTCCATCTCCTGGCTGCGAATCCCCGCCAGCCGCCAGATACCGCGCTCAACGCCGGCAAGCCCCGGGAGCGGGAGGTCGTTGATCATTCGCGCCAGCAGCGAACCGAGCGGCCGCGCCAGTACCAGCAGTACCAGCAGGAAGCTGGCGATAAGTAAGAACCCTTGCGCGGCCATCAGAACGCCTCCGCATGTATCAGGGCATAGACCAGATACGCCAGCAGCAGGAATACCAGCGTTACGCCAGCAATGATGCCTGTAGTCACTTTCCACCTCCGGGTGTGTCTCTTATTGATATACCGAGAGGGTAGGAATTTCGGCGCAAAGATTTCGCAAAAATCGCCGCGGGCGGTGTAAAAAAAGTATAAAAATGGCTAAAGGCACAATTTAACTAATGGTTAGTATTAATTTAACTTTTTTGTAACTCAGTTACGCCGTGAATGTAAATTAAGTATAAATAAGTGCTTTTTAGTGGTCGGATGAGTAGTAAAATTACAACCAGCGCGGTACTATTTGTGCAGACAAACATTGTGACATTTACCGGCGCTGCTTGCCGGCCTGACAAAGGGGAGAGAAATTATGGCGTTGTACAAAGCTTATCCTGCTCACATTATCCTGATGCGTCGCGCTTTCGCCGTCGTGGCCGGGGTTGCTGCGCTGCCGGTGATGCTGTTCTGGAAAGATCGCGCCCGTTACTACAGCTGGCTGCATCGCGTATGGGCGAAAACCAGTGAACAGCCGGTATGGATGGCGCAGGCGGAAAAAGCCGCGCACGACTTCTACTAATCCGCGCCGCTGCGACGAATATAAAAACCGCCGGTTGACGACCGGCGGTTTTTTTTCGTCCGCTGTCTACACTTAGCTTTCACGCGCCGTGGCAGAATTGGCAGGTGCTTATTTTGTCGCAGCGCGCTATTTTGCCGGCCTGAGTGATGAGTTTTGCTTACGGAGAGTGAGGAGTTTTATGGCCACCCATCTGGTCTGGTTTCGCATGGATTTACGCCTTCATGATAATCTGGCGCTGGCCGCCGCCTGCCGCGACCCGCAGGCGCGGGTGCTGGCGCTCTATATCGCCACGCCAGAGCAATGGCGCCAGCATCATATGGCGCCGCGCCAGGCGGCCTTTATCGCCAGCCATTTACGTAGCCTCCACGCGGCGTTGGCGGAACGCGGTATCCCGCTGCAGGTTGAAGAGGCGAACGATTTCGCCGCCAGCATCGAGCTGCTGACGCGCATCTGTAAACAGCACCAGGTTAGCCATCTATTTTATAACTATCAGTATGAGTTTAATGAGCGCCAGCGCGACGCCGACGTCGAGAAAACCCTGACAGAAGTCACCTGCCAGGGGTTTGACGACAGCGTACTGTTGCCGCCGGGCAGCGTGATGACCGGCAACCGTGAGATGTATAAAGTCTTTACGCCGTTTAAAAATGCGTTTATCCGCCGCCTGCGTGAAGGGCTGCCGGAGTGCGTGGCGGCGCCGAAAGCACGCCAGTCAGCCGCCGGGCAGGCGCCGCCGCTGCCTGAGATCAACTATCCGCAAACGGCATTTGACACCGATCTGTTCGCGGCAGATGAAAAAACGGCGTTGACTCGATTGCGCGCGTTTTGCCAGCAGCCGGCGGCGGATTACGATCAGCAGCGCGATTTTCCGGCAATAGAAGGAACCAGCAGGCTATCGCCGTGTCTCGCGGTAGGCGTACTGTCGCCGCGCCAGTGCCTGCATCGCTTGTTACGGGAGCAGCCCGGCGCGCTGGATGGCGAAGCGGGCGCAAGCTGGCTGAACGAGATTATCTGGCGCGAGTTCTATCGTCATCTGATGGTTTACTACCCGAAACTGTGTAAAGGCCGGCCCTTTGTCGCCTGGACCGACAAGGTCGCCTGGCGCAGCAATGAGGATGAACTGCAGGCCTGGCAACAGGGGCAAACCGGTTTCCCCATCGTCGATGCCGCCATGCGGCAGCTTAACGCCACCGGCTGGATGCACAATCGCCTGCGGATGATTGTCGCCAGCTTCCTGGCGAAAGACCTGCGCCTCGACTGGCGGCACGGAGAGCGCTATTTCATGAGCCAACTGATCGACGGCGATTTGGCGGCCAACAACGGCGGCTGGCAGTGGGCGGCCTCGACCGGTACCGATGCAGCCCCTTATTTTCGTATTTTCAATCCGACGACCCAGGGCGAGAAATTTGATAAGCAGGGCGAGTTTATTCGCCGCTGGCTGCCGGAACTGGCTGAAGTGCCAGAGAAAGCGCTGCATCAGCCGTGGCTGTGGGCGGATAAACAGGGGGTAACGCTGAGGTATCCGCGCCCGCTGGTTGACCATAAGCAGGCGCGGCTGGAGACGCTGGCGGCCTGGGAAGCCGCCAGATAGTTTCTATTCTACCGCCAGTTGGCGGGTTTTGACCTTCACGGAGTGATACAGCCAGATGACCAGCACCAGGCCAACGCAGGCCAGCGCGCCCCAGGTGATCTGGCTGAAGACGTCGATGTAGGCTTCAATCGAATAGTTAACCGCGCCCGCGGCATTAAACGACGCCTGCGATGTCTGGTCGGCGATGACGCCGGCCAGATAGTTGGCGATCGCCCCGGAAAGCAGCATATAGATACCGGTCAGCACTCCGGTGACGCCGGGGATTTCGATCCGGGTGATTTGCGACATCGCTACCGGGTCGATAAACAGTTCGGCGAAACCCATCACCGCCAGCCCTAGAACCATTAGCGGCATGGAGGAGTGGCCATACGCGGCCGACCAGCGGGCGCTTAAGGTCAGAATGCAAAACCCGGCGCTCATTAGCCCGAGACCGAGGGCGAATTTCCCCCAGATACGCACGGTACGGTTGCCCTTGATGTTTTCTTTGACCAGCCATGCCAGCACCATACCGCAGAGCATCACCGCGAAGGCGTTAACCGACTGGAACATCGCGGTTGGTACTTCATAGCTCATGACGTGGCGGTTCACGAAACGGTCGATATAGAGGCTGATGGAGCTGCCGCCCTGCTGGGCAAAGGCCCAGAACAGCAGGCTAAAACCGGTGAGGACGATAATCAGACGCAGCTCTTTACGCTGTTTGTCGTTCTCCGCGCGCAGGTAAATACGCGCCAGTACCGCCAGGCCAATCACCGTCGCCACAATCAGCGCATACACCGACCACTCCTGCCAGAACAAGACGGTAATTAGCAGCGGCGTCGCCACCAGCAATACCAGCAGCCAGCCCCAGTTCGGCAGGAGGAAGGTCCGGGCGCGCAGCGCCTCGCGGTTAACGCCGGTGGTGTGGCGGAAGTGGCGACCGCCGCAAAGGAAGATCACCAGTCCAGCAATCATACCGACTGCCGCCAGCGCAAAGCCCATCGCCCAACTGTACTCTTCCTGCACGTAGCCGCAGGCGATAGGCGCGATGATCGAACCAATATTTCCCGCGGCGTACATCAGCGAGAAGCCGCCATCGCGGCGCGGATCGGTCGGCTCGTACAGTTCGCCAAGCAGGCAGCTGACGTTGGATTTAAACAGCCCGTAACCGCAAACGATAATCGCCAGCGATAAATAGAGGAAGGTGGGGGCGATTTCGCTGGCGCCGAGCACCAGGTGACCGATAGCCATGAGTAGCGCGCCGAGCATCACCGCCATGCGGTTGCCGAGCAGTTTGTCGGCGAGGAAGCCGCCGAGAATAGGGGTGACATAGACCAGGGAGCAGTAGGCGCTAAACAGGGTATAGGCGTGATTATCGTCGTACTTGAGCTGGTTGGTGAGGTACAGGATTAACAGCGCCCGCATGCCGTAAAAACTGAAGTATTCCCAAATTTGCAGCGCAACGACGTAGTAAATCGCCCGTGGCTGTGAAGTTTGTTTGTTCATGTAACGTTCATTTCCTGGCCGTAAAACGAAAGTCGATCTTTCTGCATGAATAGCGTTTGTGTGGTGTTATTCATGGCCTAAATGGCTTTCTGGTTATTTAATATGCTTTATAAGTGCATAAATATACACTAATGCGCGGTGAGGGGAAGAGGCAATTTGGGCGATTATGCGAATGGCTGAAATGGACCCTTTGGCGTCGCTATCGACGACTCGGGCGGATGTGGTTATGTTATAGGTTTGTACAAACAGATTTTCTGATGGAGCGGCAATGAAAAATAGCGAACTGGAACAATTAATTAACGAAAAACTGAATAGCGCGGCCATCAGTGATTACGCCCCGAATGGCCTGCAGGTGGAAGGGCGGGAGACGGTGCGGAAAATCGTCACCGGCGTCACCGCCAGCCAGGCGCTGCTCGATGAAGCCGTGCGTCTGCAGGCGGATGCGGTGATTGTGCATCACGGTTACTTCTGGAAAGGCGAATCGCCGGTGATCCGCGGCATGAAGCGCAATCGCCTGAAAACGCTGTTGGCCAACGATATCAATCTTTATGGCTGGCATTTACCGCTGGATGCGCATCCGGAGCTGGGCAATAACGCCCAACTGGCGCAGCTGCTGGGGATCAATGTGATGGGGGAAATCGAACCATTGGTGCCCTGGGGCGAGCTGTCTATGCCGGTATCCGGGCTGGAACTGGCATCGTGGATTGAAGCGCGATTAGGGCGTAAACCGCTGTGGTGCGGCGATACCGGGCCGGACAAAGTTACCCGCGTCGCCTGGTGTACCGGCGGCGGCCAGAGCTTTATCGATAGCGCGGCCCGCTTTGGCGTCGATGCCTTTATTACCGGCGAAGTGTCTGAGCAGACGATTCATTCCGCCCGTGAGCAGGGGTTGCATTTTTATGCCGCCGGCCATCATGCCACCGAGCGCGGCGGTATTCGCGCCCTGAGCGAGTGGCTGACGGAAAATACCGACCTAGACGTCACCTTTATTGATATCCCTAACCCGGCCTGATGAGAGAGAAAAAAGTGCAGCGAGCGCGTTGTTATCTATTAGGTGAAACGGCGGTGGTCCTGGAGCTTGAGCCTCCGGTGACCCTGGAGAGCCAAAAACGTATCTGGGGCCTGACGCAGCGGTTGACCGATCGCGAAGAGGTGATTGAAGTGATCCCGGGGATGAACAACATCACCGTTGTGCTGCGTCGTCCGCAGGAGATGGCGTGGGAGGCGATTGACAAGCTGCAGCGCTGGTGGGAAGAGAGCGATGCGTTGGAGCCGGAATCCCGTGAGATAAGTATCCCGGTTATCTATGGCGGTGAAGCGGGGCCAGATCTTGGCGACGTCGCGCGCCATAGCGGGTTGAGCGAAAAACAGGTGGTCGAACTGCACTCTTCGGTGGAGTATGTGGTGTGGTTTCTGGGGTTCCAGCCGGGATTTCCGTACTTTGGCGGCCTGCCGGAGCAGTTGGCCATGCCGCGTCGCGCCGAGCCGCGCGTACTGGTACCGGCGGGATCCGTCGGTATCGGCGGATCGCAAACCGGTATTTATCCGCTGGCGACGCCGGGCGGCTGGCAGCTGCTGGGGCGCACGCCGCTGGCATTATTCGATCCAAAGCGTGAAGAACCGGTGCTACTACGTTCTGGCGATCGCGTACGCTTTGTGCCGCAGAAGGAGGGGGTATGTTGAAATTTATCCGCGCCGGCATGTACACCTCGGTACAGGATGGCGGCCGGGAAGGCCAGCGGCAGTGGGGGATTAGCCGCTGCGGCGCGCTGGATAAACCGGCGATGACCATTGCCAATCTGCTGGTGGGAAATGCGCCGGAGGCGGCGGCGCTGGAGATTACGCTGGGTCAGATCGATGTGCAGTTTACCCGCCACTGCTGGTTCGCGTTGACCGGCGCCGCCTGTGAAGCGACGCTCGACGGCGCGCCGGTCTGGCTGGGCTGGCGAATGGAAGCAAAGGCCGGGCAGCGGCTGGTGCTGAAAAATCCTCAGCATGGGATCCGCAGCTACCTGGCGGTGGCGGGCGGCATCGACGTACCTGAAGTTTTAGGTTCCCGCTCTACCGATCTGAAAGTTGGCATCGGCGGAATCGAAGGGCGCCGATTGCAGGATGGCGATCAATTGAAGATTGGGAAATCCTCCCGCCGCTTTAGTGCCTCGCGCGGCGTTAAACAGCTACCGACCGGTAATATCATTCGTGCGCTGCCGGGGCCGGAGTATCACGAATTCGACAGCGTGTCGCAGGAGTCGTTCTGGCGTTCGCCGTGGCGGCTTAGCCCGCAGAGCAACCGTATGGGCTACCGCCTGCAGGGTCAGCCGCTCAAGCGCACAACCGACCGTGAAATGCTCTCCCATGGCCTACTGCCTGGGGTGGTACAGGTGCCGCATAACGGCCAGCCGATCGTGTTGATGAACGATGCGCAGACCACCGGCGGCTATCCGCGTATAGCCTGCATTATTGAAGCCGATATGTACCAACTGGCGCAAATTCCGCTGGGTCAGCCGATCCATTTCGTCCCCTGTTCGCTGGAAGAAGCGCTGAAAGCGCGCGCCGACCAGCAGCGTTACCTTGAACAACTGGCCTGGAGATTGAGCGATGAAAATTGATTTAAATGCCGACCTCGGTGAAGGCTGCGCCAGCGATAGCGCGCTGCTGCAGCTGGTCTCTTCCGCCAATATCGCCTGCGGCTTTCACGCCGGCGATGCGCTGCTTATGCAGCAGTGCGTGCGCGAGGCGCTGAAAAACGGCGTCGCTATTGGCGCACACCCGAGCTTCCCGGACCGGGAAAATTTCGGTCGAACCGCAATGCAGTTACCGCCAGAAACGGTCTACGCCCAGGTGCTGTACCAAATTGGCGCGCTGGCGGCGATTGTGCATGCCCAGGGCGGCGAGCTGCGGCACGTTAAACCGCACGGCATGTTGTACAACCAGGCGGCGAAAGAGCCACCGCTGGCCGATGCCATCGCCCGTGCGGTGCGCGATGCCGACGCCGGGTTGGTGCTGGTCGGGCTGGCGGGGAGCGAGCTTATTCGCGCCGGACAGCATTATCAGCTGACGACACGTCAGGAAGTCTTCGCCGATCGCGGCTATCTCGCCGACGGTAGCCTGGTGCCGCGTAGCCAGCCGGGCGCGCTGATAGAGAGCGAAGAGCAGGCGCTGGCGCAAACGCTGGAAATGGTGCAACACAATCGGGTGCGCAGCCTGAGCGGCGAATGGGCGCATGTGAAGGCAGAAACGGTCTGCCTGCATGGCGATGGCGCTCATGCGCTCGATTTCGCCCGACGCTTGCGCGCTGCTTTCGCAGGGCGCAATATCGACGTCAGCGCGGACATCGATTAATAGTCCGCCTTAGTATTTTAATAATAATTAAATCAAATAACTAACAACACTCACAACTGAACAGGACGTTATTATGCAAGAGGCGATATCCCTCTGGCCGCTGATCGGCATTGCCGTGATTGTGGTCGGTTTTCTATTACGCTTTAACCCGGTGCTGGTGGTGATTATCTCCGGGATCGTCACCGGCGTGGCGGCGCATATGCCAATAGCCACTATTCTGGAGAAACTGGGCGAGGGCTTCCTTAATACCCGTAATCTGCCGTTTATTCTGCTGTTGCCGCTGGCGGTGATCGGGCTGCTGGAGCGCCATGGTCTGAAAGAGCGGGCGCAGGCGTGGATTGCGAAGATCCATAGCGCGACCGCCGGACGTCTGCTGATCGTCTATCTGTTTGTGCGCGAAGCCACCGCCGCCCTGGGCTTGACCAGCCTCGGCGGACATCCGCAAATGGTGCGCCCGCTGCTGGCGCCGATGGCGGAGGGGGCGGCGGAAAAGCGCTTTGGTCCGCTGCCGGGTCATGTGCGCTACCGCCTGCGCGCGATGTCGGCGGCGACCGACAACGTTGGCCTGTTCTTCGGTGAAGATATTTTTGTCGCCTTTGGCGCGATCATCTTCATGCACAACTTTATGCTGGAGTCGGGCGGGATCCAGACGGAACCGTTGCATATTGCCCTGTGGGGGATCCCGACGGCTATCTGCGCCTTCCTGATCCACGCCGCGCGCCTGTGGCGCCTCGATCGCCATCTCCAGCGCGAGTTGGACCGCGTTAACGCCGGGCAGGCGAAAGGCGGTGCGGCATGAACTTCCAGCAAACGTATTTATACTGGCTGGCCGGCGCGGTACTGCTGGTCGTGGCTATCATGTCCTGGCGCGACAAAAGCAATCCGCGGCGCCTGACAACCGGCCTGTTCTGGGGCCTGTACGGGCTGGTGTTCTTGCTCGGCGACTGGACGTATCAACTGGTGGGCGATAAGCGTACGGTGAACATCGCCGTCGGCGGCTTGGTGGTTGTACTGGCGCTAATCGCTGGTTTTGGCGGCGTGCGCCTCGGCAGCTACCATCAGCGTACCCAGGAAGAGAAAACCGCCAGCGCGAAACGCCTCGGCAACAAACTTTTCTATCCGGCGCTGGCGATTCCGGTCGTCACCGTTATTGGCGTTCTGCTGTTTAACAATCTGCCTTCATGGCAGGTGGCGCTCTTCGGGCCGGGCAACCACGCGACGCTGATTACCCTGTTCTCGATGACCGTCGGTACGCTGATTGGCCTGGCGATGGCGATTCGTATGACGCATGAAACGGTGGCGCAACCGATGCAGGAAGCGCGCCGTTTGCTGGATTCCGTCGGCTGGGCCTTTATCCTGCCGCAAATCCTCGCGGTGCTGGGGCTGCTATTTACCGCGGCGGGCGTCGGAACCAGCATTTCATGGCTGACCGAGCACTATCTGGCGGTAGATAACCGCTTTATCGCCGTGGCCGTGTACGCCATCGGCATGGCGGTGCTGACGATGGTGATGGGTAACGCCTTTGCCGCTTTCCCGATCGTGACCGCCGGGGTTGGCATTCCGATTTTAGTTCTGCAGCACGGCGGTAATCCGGCGGTAATGGCGGCGATTGGTATGTTTTCCGGCTACTGCGGCACGCTGATGACGCCGATGGCGGCGAACTTTAATATCGTACCGGCGGCGCTGCTCGAACTGCCGGATAAAAACGCGGTGATTAAAGCCCAGGTACCGACCGGTATCCTGCTGCTGATCGTCAACGTATTCTTACTCTATTTCCTGATGTTCCTGTAAGGAGGGATGATGGCTGGCGTATTAATTACCGGTTTTGAGCCGTTCGGCGGCGAAACGGTTAATCCTTCATGGGAAGTGGTTAAGCAGCTTGATGGCATGATTATTCGCGGGCAGCAGGTGGTGGCTAAACAGTTACCCTGCGTGTTCGGCGAGGCGCTGACGGCGCTGAAGGCCGCGCTGGAAACCTATCAACCGCAGCTAACGATTGCCGTCGGGCAGGCCGGAGGCCGTGTCGATATTACCGTCGAACGTGTGGCTATCAACGTCGATGATGCGCGGATCCCCGACAATAAAGGCCAGCAGCCGATCGATGAGCCGATCGTCGCTGACGGCCCCGTGGCATGCTTCAGTACGCTACCGATCAAAGCGATCGTTAGCGCGCTGCGCCAGCAGGGGATCCCGGCCTCGGTGTCGCAAACCGCGGGCACTTTTGTCTGCAATCACGTGATGTATGGTTTGCTGCATCAGCTGCAGGGCAAAGCCGGGCAGAAGGGCGGTTTTATCCATATTCCTTATCTACCTGAACAGGCGGCGGCCCATCCGGGGCAGGCGAGTATGTCGGTCGAGACGGTACGCGCGGCGCTGGAAACGGCGATTACCGTCGCTCTTGAACAGGATGACGACGTCAAAATTGGCGGCGGCGCCACGCACTAACAGAAGGACGATACTATGCCTGAAGGCCCGGAGATCCGCCGCGCGGCGGATACCCTGGAGGCGGCTATCAAAGGCGAACCGTTAACCGAAGCCTGGTTCGCCTTTCCACAGTTGCAACCCTATCAAAGCCAGCTGATTGGCCAACGGGTGACCCATATCGCCACCCGCGGCAAGGCCCTGTTAACCCACTTCTCCGGTGGATTGACGCTGTATAGCCATAACCAGCTGTATGGGGTCTGGCGCGTGGTGGATGCCGGCGTTGAGCCGCAATCGAACCGCGTACTGCGCGTCAGACTGCAGACCGCACGCAAGGCGATTTTGCTCTATAGCGCCTCGGAGATTGAGATGCTGACGGCGCAACAGCTGGCCGATCATCCGTTTTTACAACGGGTCGGGCCGGATGTGCTGGATATGACGTTAACCGCCGGGCAGGTCAGAGAGCGCCTGTTGTCGGCGAAATTTCGCAATCGCCAGTTTTCCGGCCTGTTGCTGGACCAGGCGTTTCTCGCCGGGCTCGGTAACTATCTGCGGGTGGAGATCCTGTGGCAGGTAGGGCTGACCGGGCAGCATAAGGCCGCCGAGCTCAATGACACGCAGCTCGATGCGCTGGCGCACGCGCTGCTGGATATCCCGCGCCTTTCTTACCGCACCCGCGGCCAGGTGGATGAAAACAAACATCATGGCGCGCTATTCCGCTTTAAGGTTTTCCATCGCGAGGGGGAGGCCTGCGAACGTTGCGGCAGCATCATTGAGAAAACGATGCTGTCATCGCGACCCTTTTACTGGTGCCCTGGCTGCCAGCACTAACGCCAGTTGTTGAGCGATTAAAATTTTTTTGTACGCTTAAATAAAAAAAATCGGGGAAGGTCCCCGATTTTTTTTGCTAACCCCAAAAGGGGTGAAATTACTTCTTGAGATCGGACTTGAAATCGCGCTTCTGGTAGCCGGTATACAGCTGACGCGGACGGGCAATTTTCATACCGTCGCTGTGCATTTCGTTCCAGTGGGCAATCCAGCCGACGGTACGCGCCATCGCGAAGATGACGGTAAACATCGAGGATGGAATACCCATCGCTTTCAGGATGATGCCGGAGTAGAAATCGACGTTCGGATACAGTTTCTTCTCGATGAAGTACGGGTCATTGAGCGCGATGTGCTCAAGTTCCATCGCCACTTCTAGCAGATCGTCCTTGGTGCCCAGCTCTTTCAGTACTTCGTGGCAGGTTTCACGCATTACGGTGGCGCGCGGATCGTAGTTCTTGTACACGCGATGGCCGAAGCCCATCAGGCGGAAAGAGTCATTCTTGTCTTTCGCGCGGCGCACGAATTCCGGAATGTGTTCAACGGAGCTGATCTCTTCCAGCATTTTCAGCGCGGCTTCGTTGGCGCCGCCGTGCGCCGGTCCCCACAGGGAGGCGATACCCGCAGCGATACAGGCGAACGGGTTAGCGCCGGAAGAGCCAGCGGTACGGACGGTAGAGGTTGATGCGTTCTGTTCGTGGTCAGCGTGCAGGATCAGGATACGGTCCATTGCGCGTTCCAACACCGGGTTAACCTCATAGGTTTCGCACGGCGTGGAGAACATCATATTCAGGAAGTTACCCGCGTAGGAGAGATCGTTGCGCGGATACACGAAAGGCTGGCCGATAGAATATTTGTAACACATTGCTGCCATGGTCGGCATTTTAGACAGCAGACGATAGGCGGCGATTTCACGGTGACGTGGGTTATTTACGTCCAGGGAGTCGTGATAGAACGCCGCCAGCGCGCCGGTAATACCGCACATCACCGCCATCGGGTGAGAGTCGCGACGGAACGCGTGGAACAGACGGGTAATCTGCTCGTGGATCATGGTGTGGCGGGTAACGGTAGTTTTGAATTCGTCGTACTGCTGTTGAGTCGGTTTTTCGCCGTTCAACAGGATGTAGCACACTTCAAGATAATTTGACTCGGTAGCCAGCTGATCGATCGGGAAACCGCGGTGGAGCAGGATCCCTTCATCGCCGTCGATAAAAGTAATTTTAGATTCACACGAGGCTGTTGAAGTGAAACCGGGGTCGAAGGTGAAGACACCTTTTGAACCAAGACTACGAATATCAATAACATCCTGACCGAGCGTGCCTTTTAGCACATCAAGTTCAATAGCAGTGTCACCACCCAGGGTGATTTTTGCTTTAGCATCAGACATTTATGGTCTCCTTAGCGCCTTTTATTGCTTAAGACTGCCGGGTGGTGGATTTGCATTCGGCCCGAACCTGACTACGTTACCAGATTGTTATGTTGCTCACAGCTCTGTGTCGCGAAAATTGCAGGGTACAGAGCGCAGGCGCTTGATGGTACGTCTTCAGCCCGGGAGTGAAACGGCAGCAAATCAGCGTTTTAGCAGCCCGAATATTAAAACCTGTATACCACTAATAACTGTCCTGATTACATCGGTCAATACCATCACACTGTTACATAACTTATTCTCAGGTGAAAGAGTGACCCCATAACTTTTGGGCATTATTGCATTAATCTAGTAATGGTTGTAACAAGAATGTTTAATATTTGTCAAATCAGGTGATTAAAATTTAAAATAATGTTGTAATCGTGACCTTGATCACTGTTCCGGACAAAACCCGACAAACTATATGTAGGTTAATTGTAATGATTTTGTGAACGGCCTATACTGCCGCCAGGTCTCCGGAACACCCTGCAATCCCGAGCCACCCAGCGTTGTTTGGTCACGCTTTTACTCCTGGAAAGGGGTTTTAACATGACTTCTGGTTATAGAAAGGACGCTGTCTGACCCGCAAGCAGACCGGAGGAAGGAAACAATAAGAACAGCATGTGGGCGTTATTCATGGTAAGAAATGTGAAAAAACAAAGACCTGTCAATCTGGATCTACAAACGATTCGATTCCCAATCACGGCGATAGCGTCCATTCTCCATCGCGTATCCGGTGTGATCACTTTTGTGGCGGTCGGTATTCTGCTTTGGTTGCTGGGCACCAGCCTTTCCTCTCCGGAGGGCTTCCTGACGGCCGCTTCCATCATGAATAGCTTCTTCGTGAAGTTCATCATGTGGGGCATCCTCACCGCGCTGGCTTATCACGCCGTTGTCGGTATCCGCCATCTGCTGATGGACTTTGGCTATCTGGAAGAAACCCTCGAAGCAGGGACACGCTCCGCCAAAATTTCTTTTGTTATTACTGTCGTGCTTTCACTTCTCGCAGGAGTCCTCGTATGGTAAGCAACGCCTCAGCACTGGGACGCAACGGCGTACATGACTTTATTCTGGTCCGTGCTACCGCCATCGTTCTGACCCTCTACATCATCTACATGGTTGGCTTCTTCGCCACCTCCGGTGAGATCTCCTGGGAAATCTGGACCGGATTCTTCTCCTCCGCGTTCACCAAAGTCTTTACCCTGCTGGCTCTCGTTTCCATCCTGATTCACGCCTGGATCGGTATGTGGCAGGTGTTGACGGACTACGTTAAACCACTGGCCGTGCGCTTAGTTCTGCAACTGATTATCGTTGTGGCGCTGGTGGCTTACGTTCTTTATGGATTTGTTGTGGTGTGGGGTGTGTAATGAAATTGCCAGTCAGAGAATTTGATGCAGTTGTAATTGGTGCCGGCGGCGCAGGTATGCGCGCGGCGCTGCAGATTTCCCAGAGCGGACAGACCTGTGCGCTGCTCTCTAAAGTTTTCCCTACCCGTTCCCATACCGTTTCCGCGCAGGGTGGCATCACCGTTGCGCTCGGTAATACCCATGAAGATAACTGGGAATGGCACATGTACGACACCGTGAAAGGGTCGGACTATATCGGCGACCAGGACGCCATCGAATATATGTGTAAGACCGGCCCGGAAGCGATTCTTGAGCTGGAACATATGGGCCTGCCGTTCTCCCGTCTTGATGACGGCCGTATTTATCAGCGTCCGTTTGGCGGCCAGTCGAAAAACTTCGGCGGCGAGCAGGCGGCACGTACCGCGGCGGCGGCCGACCGTACCGGTCACGCGCTGCTGCACACCCTGTATCAACAGAACCTGAAAAACCACACCACTATCTTCTCCGAATGGTATGCCCTCGATCTGGTGAAAAACCAGGACGGCGCGGTGGTCGGTTGTACCGCTCTGTGCATCGAAACCGGTGAAGTAGTGTACTTCAAAGCCCGCGCTACCGTGCTGGCGACCGGCGGCGCAGGCCGTATTTATCAATCCACCACCAACGCCCACATCAACACCGGCGACGGCGTCGGTATGGCTCTGCGCGCGGGCGTTCCGGTGCAGGATATGGAAATGTGGCAGTTCCACCCGACCGGTATCGCCGGGGCAGGGGTGCTGGTCACCGAAGGTTGCCGCGGCGAAGGCGGTTACCTGCTGAACAAACACGGCGAGCGCTTCATGGAGCGTTATGCGCCGAACGCGAAAGACCTGGCGGGTCGTGACGTGGTGGCGCGTTCTATCATGATCGAAATCCGCGAAGGCCGCGGCTGCGATGGTCCGTGGGGCCCGCACGCCAAGCTGAAACTGGATCACCTGGGTAAAGAAGTGCTGGAATCCCGTCTGCCGGGCATTCTTGAACTGTCTCGTACCTTTGCCCACGTTGACCCGGTTAAAGAACCGATTCCGGTTATCCCAACCTGCCACTACATGATGGGCGGTATTCCGACCAAAGTGACCGGCCAGGCGCTGACCGTGAACGAGAAGGGCGAAGATGTGGTGATTCCGGGCCTGTTCGCTGTTGGCGAAATCGCCTGCGTATCGGTACACGGCGCCAACCGTCTGGGCGGCAACTCGCTGCTGGACCTGGTGGTCTTCGGCCGCGCGGCGGGTCTGCATCTGCAGGAATCCATCGCCGAGCAGGGCGCGCTGCGTGCTGCCAGCGAGTCCGATGTCGAAGCTTCCCTGGATCGCCTCAACCGTTGGAACAACACCCGTTCCGGCGAAGACCCGGTTGCTATCCGCAAAGCGCTGCAGGAATGTATGCAGCATAACTTCTCGGTCTTCCGTGAAGGCGACGCGATGCATAAAGGTCTGGAACAGCTGAAAGAGATCCGCGAGCGTCTGAAAAATGCGCGCCTGGACGACACTTCCAGCGAGTTCAACACCCAGCGCGTTGAGTGCCTGGAGCTGGATAACCTGATGGAAACGGCGTATTCCACGGCGGTATCCGCTAACTTCCGTACCGAAAGCCGCGGCGCGCATAGCCGCTTCGACTTCCCGGAACGTGATGATGAAAACTGGCTGTGCCATTCCCTGTATCTGCCAGAGTCGGAATCCATGACGCGTCGAGCGGTCAACATGGAACCGAAACTGCGTCCGGCATTCCCGCCGAAGATTCGTACTTATTAATGCGGAGACAGGAATATGAAACTCGAGTTTTCAATTTATCGCTATAACCCGGATGTTGACGACGCTCCGCATATGCAGGATTACACCCTCGACGCGGAAGAAGGTCGCGACATGATGCTGCTGGATGCGCTTATCCAGCTGAAAGAAAAAGATCCGTCGCTGTCGTTCCGCCGCTCCTGCCGTGAAGGGGTGTGCGGTTCCGATGGTCTGAACATGAACGGTAAAAATGGTCTGGCGTGCATCACGCCGATCTCCGCGCTGAACCAGCCGGGTAAGAAAATTGTTATTCGTCCGCTGCCTGGATTGCCGGTTATCCGCGATTTGGTGGTAGACATGGGGCAATTCTACGCACAATATGAGAAGATCAAGCCTTACTTATTGAATAATGGGCAAAATCCTCCGGCTCGCGAGCATCTGCAGATGCCTGAGCAGCGCGAGAAACTCGATGGTCTGTACGAGTGTATTCTGTGCGCATGTTGTTCGACTTCTTGTCCGTCGTTCTGGTGGAACCCGGACAAGTTCATCGGCCCGGCAGGCCTTCTGGCCGCGTATCGCTTCCTGATCGACAGTCGCGATACCGAAACCAGCGAGCGTCTGGAAGGTCTGAGCGATGCTTTCAGCGTATTCCGCTGTCACAGCATCATGAACTGCGTCAGTGTTTGTCCTAAGGGATTGAACCCAACGCGCGCCATCGGCCATATTAAGTCGATGCTGCTGCAGCGCAGCGCGTAAGCAACACGGTCTGTCCCGGATGGCGCGTGCGCTTATCCGGGCTACCAAAGCAGTAGCCCCGGCAAGCCTTAGCGCCGCCGGGGATATAGCAGGAAACCTCTAAAAACTGCCCCTGATAGTTAGACAGTTTTTAAAGGTTCCTTAGCGGATAGAAACCACAACTCGTCCGCAACAAGTGAACCCCGGCACGTGCACTCGGTGTGCGTGGTAGTTTCTACGGCGAAATAAGCATAAAAATGCTTAAGGGATCACGATGCAGAACGGCGCAATGAAAGCCTGGCTGGACTCTTCTTACCTCTCTGGTTCGAACCAGAGCTGGATAGAACAGCTCTATGAAGACTTCTTAACCGATCCTGACTCTGTTGACGCCAACTGGCGTTCGATGTTCCAGCAGTTACCTGGCACCGGAGTTAAACCGGATCAATTTCATTCGAAAACACGTGATTATTTCCGTCGACTGGCGAAGGATGCCTCACGTTACACTTCTTCGATATCCGACCCTGATACCAATGTGAAGCAGGTTAAAGTCCTGCAGCTCATCAACGCATACCGTTTCCGCGGTCACCAGCAGGCGAATCTCGATCCGCTGGGACTGTGGCAGCAAGAGAGAGTGGCGGATCTCGATCCGGCTTACCACGATCTCACCGAGGCCGATTTCCAGGAAAGCTATAACGTAGGTTCTTTCGCCATCGGAAAAGATACGATGAAGCTGGGCGACCTGATTGCGGCGCTTAAGCAAACCTACTGCGGCTCCATCGGCGCGGAATACATGCATATCACCTCTACTGAAGAAAAACGCTGGATCCAGCAGCGTATTGAGTCAGTAGCTGGTAAAGCGAGCTTCACCGCGGAAGAGAAAAAGCGCTTCCTGAGCGAACTGACCGCCGCGGAAGGCCTGGAGCGCTACCTCGGCGCCAAATTCCCGGGCGCGAAACGCTTCTCGCTGGAAGGCGGCGATGCGTTAATCCCGATGCTCAAAGAGATCATCCGTCACGCCGGTAAGAGCGGCACCCGTGAAGTGGTGCTGGGCATGGCGCACCGTGGTCGTCTGAACGTACTGGTTAACGTGCTGGGTAAAAAACCGCAGGATCTGTTCGACGAATTCGCGGGCAAACATAAAGAACACCTCGGCACCGGCGACGTGAAGTACCACATGGGCTTCTCTTCCGATATGGAAACCGAAGGCGGCCTGGTTCACCTGGCGCTGGCGTTTAACCCGTCGCACCTGGAAATCGTAAGCCCGGTGGTTATCGGCTCCGTACGCGCCCGTCTGGATCGTCTGGACGAGCCGAGCAGCAACAAAGTTCTGCCAATCACCATCCACGGCGACGCCGCGGTAGCCGGCCAGGGCGTGGTTCAGGAAACCCTGAACATGTCCAAAGCGCGCGGTTACGAAGTGGGCGGTACCGTTCGCATCGTTATCAACAACCAGGTTGGCTTCACCACGTCCAACCCGCTGGATGCGCGTTCTACGCCTTACTGCACCGATATCGGTAAGATGGTTCAGGCGCCGATTTTCCACGTTAACGCGGATGACCCGGAAGCGGTCGCTTTCGTTACCCGTCTGGCGCTGGATTTCCGTAATACCTTTAAACGCGATGTCTTCATTGACTTGGTGTGCTACCGCCGTCACGGCCACAACGAAGCCGACGAGCCGAGCGCAACCCAGCCGCTGATGTACCAGAAAATCAAAAAGCATCCGACTCCGCGCAAAATCTATGCTGACAAGCTGGAGCAGGACAAAGTCGCGACGCTGGAAGACGCTACCGAACAGGTTAACCTCTACCGCGATGCGCTGGATGCCGGCGATTGCGTGGTAGCGGAATGGCGTCCGATGAACATGCACTCCTTTACCTGGTCTCCGTACCTCAACCATGAGTGGGACGAGAGCTATCCGGATAAAGTTGAGCCAAAACGTCTGCAAGAGCTGGCCAAACGCATCAGCACGGTACCGGAAAGCGTTGAGATGCAGTCTCGCGTAGCGAAAATCTACGGCGACCGTCAGTTGATGGCGGCGGGCGAGAAGCTGTTCGACTGGGGCGCGGCGGAAAACCTGGCGTACGCCACCCTGGTTGACGAAGGTATTCCGGTTCGTCTGTCCGGCGAAGACTCCGGTCGCGGCACCTTCTTCCACCGTCATGCGGTTATCCATAACCAGAGCAACGGTTCTACCTATACGCCGCTGCAGAACGTACACAATGGCCAGGGCCAGTTCCGCGTCTGGGACTCCGTGCTGTCTGAAGAAGCGGTACTGGCATTCGAATACGGTTACGCCACCGCGGAACCACGCACCCTGACCATCTGGGAAGCGCAGTTCGGCGACTTCGCCAACGGCGCGCAGGTGGTGATTGACCAGTTCATCAGCTCCGGCGAGCAGAAATGGGGCCGGATGTGCGGCCTGGTGATGCTGCTGCCGCACGGCTACGAAGGGCAGGGCCCGGAGCACTCCTCCGCGCGTCTGGAACGCTATCTGCAGCTGTGCGCTGAGCAGAACATGCAGGTTTGCGTACCGTCCACTCCGGCACAGGTTTACCACATGCTGCGTCGTCAGGCGCTGCGCGGTATGCGCCGTCCGCTGGTGGTCATGTCGCCGAAATCTCTGCTGCGCCACCCGCTGGCGGTTTCCAGCATGGACGAACTGGCGAACGGCACCTTTATGCCGGCGATTGGCGAAATCGACGAGCTCGATCCGCAAGCCGTGAAACGCGTCGTACTGTGCTCTGGTAAGGTTTACTACGACCTGCTGGAACAGCGCCGTAAAAACGAGCAAAAAGATGTCGCCATCGTGCGTATCGAACAGCTCTATCCGTTCCCGCATCAGGCGGTGCAGGAAGCGCTGAAAGCTTATTCGCACGTCCACGATTTTGTCTGGTGCCAGGAAGAGCCGCTCAACCAGGGCGCATGGTACTGCAGCCAGCACCACCTTCGTGAAGTAGTTCCATTTGGGGCCTCTCTGCGTTATGCAGGCCGCCCGGCCTCCGCCTCTCCGGCGGTAGGGTATATGTCCGTTCACCAGAAACAGCAACAAGATCTGGTCAATGACGCGCTGAACGTCGATTAATTAAAGGATACACAATGAGTAGCGTAGATATTCTGGTTCCCGACCTTCCTGAGTCCGTAGCTGACGCAACCGTCGCCACCTGGCACAAAAAACCGGGCGACGCGGTAGTCCGCGACGAAGTTCTGGTCGAAATCGAAACTGACAAAGTGGTACTGGAAGTACCGGCATCAGCGGACGGCATTCTGGATGCAGTACTGGAAGACGAAGGCGCCACCGTGCTGTCTCGTCAGATTCTGGGCCGCCTGCGTGAAGGCAACAGCGCCGGTAAAGCCGCTGATGCGAAAGCTGATACTAAAGAGTCCACCCCGGCTCAGCGTCAGCAAGCGTCTCTGGAAGAGCAAAGCAACGACGCGCTTAGCCCGGCTATCCGTCGTCTGCTGGCTGAACACAGCCTCGACGCGGCGGCGATTAAAGGCACCGGCGTTGGCGGCCGTCTGACCCGCGAAGACGTTGAGAAGCATCTGGCGAGCGCGCCGGCGAAAGCTGAAGCGAAAGCGCCAGCCGCTGCTGCGGCGCCGGTTGCGCAACTGGGCCACCGCTCTGAAAAACGCGTACCGATGACCCGTCTGCGTAAACGCGTTGCCGAGCGTCTGCTGGAAGCGAAAAACTCTACCGCCATGCTGACCACGTTCAACGAAGTCAACATGAAGCCGATTATGGATCTGCGTAAGCAGTACGGCGAAGCGTTCGAAAAACGTCACGGTATCCGTCTGGGCTTCATGTCCTTCTACGTGAAAGCGGTGGTTGAAGCGCTGAAACGCTACCCGGAAGTGAATGCTTCTATCGATGGCGACGACGTGGTTTATCACAACTACTTCGACGTAAGTATGGCGGTTTCTACGCCGCGCGGCCTGGTGACTCCGGTTCTGCGTGACGTTGACCTGCTGGGCATGGCGGATATCGAAAAGAATATTAAAGAGCTGGCAGTGAAAGGCCGTGACGGCAAGCTGACCGTAGATGACCTGACCGGCGGTAACTTCACCATTACCAACGGCGGCGTATTCGGTTCTCTGATGTCCACGCCGATCATCAACCCACCGCAGAGCGCCATCCTGGGTATGCATGCCATTAAAGACCGTCCGATGGCGGTGAATGGCAAGGTAGAAATTCTGCCGATGATGTACCTGGCGCTCTCCTACGACCACCGTCTGATCGATGGACGTGAATCGGTAGGCTTCCTGGTAGCGATTAAAGAGCTGCTGGAAGATCCGACTCGTCTGCTGCTGGACGTGTAGTAGTCACAATGGCCCGGTGCGTCTGCCCGGGCCAATAAAAACATCATCGGCCTGCAATTGTGTCGGCTACATGATAACGATTACCTGAAGGATGGACTGAACACATGAACTTACATGAATATCAGGCAAAACAACTTTTTGCCCGCTATGGCTTACCGGCGCCGGTGGGTTATGCCTGTACTACTCCGCGTGAAGCAGAAGAAGCCGCTTCAAAAATCGGCGCGGGTCCGTGGGTAGTGAAATGTCAGGTTCACGCTGGTGGCCGCGGTAAAGCGGGCGGTGTGAAAGTAGTTAAGAGCAAAGAAGAGATTCGCGCTTTTGCTGAGCATTGGCTGGGCAAACGCCTGGTGACTTACCAAACAGATGCTAACGGCCAGCCGGTAAACCAGATCCTGGTTGAAGCGGCGACCGATATTGATAAAGAGCTGTATCTGGGCGCGGTTGTTGACCGTAGCTCCCGTCGCGTGGTGTTCATGGCGTCTACCGAAGGCGGCGTGGAAATCGAAAAAGTAGCGGAAGAAACCCCGCACCTGATCCACAAGATCGCCATCGATCCGCTGGCGGGCCCGATGCCTTACCAGGGTCGCGAACTGGCGTTCAAACTGGGTCTGGAAGGTAAACAGGTTCAGCAGTTCACCAAGATCTTCATGGGTCTGGCGACCATCTTCCTGGAGCGCGATCTGGCGCTGATCGAAATCAACCCGCTGGTTATCACCAAGCAGGGCGACCTGATCTGCCTCGACGGTAAACTGGGCGCTGACGGCAACGCGCTGTTCCGCCAGCCGGATCTGCGTGAAATGCGCGACCAGTCTCAGGAAGATCCGCGCGAAGCTCAGGCGGCGCAGTGGGAACTGAACTACGTTGCCCTCGACGGCAACATCGGTTGCATGGTTAACGGCGCAGGCCTGGCGATGGGTACCATGGACATCGTTAAGCTGCACGGCGGCGAACCGGCTAACTTCCTCGACGTTGGCGGCGGCGCGACCAAAGAGCGCGTGACCGAAGCGTTTAAAATCATCCTCTCTGACGACAACGTTAAAGCGGTTCTGGTTAACATCTTCGGCGGTATCGTACGTTGCGACCTGATCGCTGACGGCATCATCGGCGCGGTTGAAGAAGTGGGTGTTAACGTACCGGTTGTTGTACGTCTCGAAGGTAACAACGCCGAACTGGGCGCGAAAAAACTGGCTGACAGTGGCCTGAATATTATTGCAGCGAAAAGTCTGACGGACGCAGCACAGCAGGTTGTTGCCGCAGTGGAGGGGAAATAATGTCAGTTTTAATTAATAAAGACACCAAGGTTATCTGCCAGGGCTTTACCGGTAGCCAGGGTACATTCCACTCTGAACAAGCGATCGCTTACGGCACTCAGATGGTTGGCGGCGTAACGCCAGGTAAAGGCGGCACCACCCACCTGGGCCTGCCGGTATTTAACACCGTGCGCGAAGCCGTTGAAGCCACCGGCGCGACTGCGACCGTCATCTACGTTCCGGCGCCGTTCTGCAAAGACTCCATTCTGGAAGCTATCGACGCGGGCATTAAGCTGATCATCACCATCACCGAAGGTATCCCGACCCTGGATATGCTGACCGTGAAAGTGAAGCTGGACGAAGCTGGCGTTCGCATGATCGGCCCGAACTGCCCGGGCGTTATCACTCCGGGCGAATGCAAAATCGGCATCATGCCTGGTCACATTCACAAGCCGGGTAAAGTGGGCATCGTTTCCCGTTCCGGTACCCTGACCTATGAAGCGGTTAAGCAGACCACCGACTACGGCTTCGGCCAGTCTACCTGCGTCGGTATCGGCGGCGACCCGATCCCGGGCTCCAACTTCATCGATATCCTGAAAATGTTCCAGGAAGACCCGCAGACCGAAGCGATCGTCATGATCGGTGAAATCGGCGGCAGCGCGGAAGAAGAAGCGGCAGCTTACATTAAAGAGCACGTGACTAAGCCGGTTGTCGGCTACATCGCGGGCGTTACCGCGCCGAAAGGCAAGCGTATGGGCCACGCCGGCGCCATCATCGCTGGCGGTAAAGGTACTGCTGATGAGAAATTTGCTGCGCTGGAAGCGGCCGGTGTGAAAACCGTTCGCAGCCTGGCGGATATCGGCGAAGCGCTGAAAGCAATCATCAAGTAAACCCTCACTGCTCCTCAGGAGCAGACTAATGTCCGATTTCGACATGGTTGGCCACCGTCAGGTGGCCTTTTTTTTGCCTTGTCGTCATGCCGCAGGCTCTCCCTTGCGTTAAAAAACGCTATTGTATTGATTTGATGAATATTATTGGGAATAATCACTCGCCGCTTTCCGGGGGAGGGGAGATGGTTAATTTTATGTGAAAATAAACAGAAAAACGCAGACGTTATTTTTTGCATTTCGATTGGGAAAAATAGTGTGACCGGTCTAACATTATTAGGATCGCATCATTTCTTACCTTAAATTGGTCAAAGTTAAAATTATATTACCTATAATTCTCATCTCTCTCTTTTTAGTAACCGCTAGCGGCAGACTTTAAACACATTTTTAACATCAATTTCACTGTTATTCTTTATTGCGCCACATAATTAACATGGGCGGGAAAAATTGATTTATATCAATGCTTAATACTTGGAAAAAATCCCCAAAAAACGTTAAATTGTCGCAAATCAAATTGGCCTATTCAGGGCATTTTCGCTATATATTGATCACCGTCGAAAAATGTAAAGCTGGAACAATAAAATCCTATTTATTGTAAGGTTATTGCGGCGTAATATATTAGAGAATCATTTGGTTTTTTCGTTAACGTATTTGTAACCTTTGCGAGGGCTCTGTTTCATCGCCAGATGAGCAGTAACGTACCAGGGAGCAAATAATTTTGTATTGGGGCATGCGTATGAACCTGAATTTTGGGTTCGTTCTCGGAGTCTTCATGCGATGAGCAAGGAGTCATGATGTTAGATATAGTCGAACTGTCGCGCTTACAGTTTGCCTTGACCGCGATGTACCACTTCCTTTTTGTGCCGCTAACGCTCGGTATGGCGTTCCTGCTGGCCATCATGGAAACGGTCTACGTCCTTTCCGGCAAACAGATTTATAAAGATATGACCAAGTTCTGGGGCAAGTTGTTTGGTATCAACTTCGCTCTGGGTGTCGCAACCGGTTTGACCATGGAGTTCCAGTTCGGGACTAACTGGTCTTACTATTCTCACTATGTGGGCGATATCTTCGGTGCGCCGCTAGCCATTGAAGGTCTGATGGCCTTCTTCCTCGAATCTACCTTTGTAGGTCTGTTCTTCTTCGGTTGGGATCGTCTGGGCAAAGTTCAGCACATGGCGGTGACCTGGCTGGTCGCGCTGGGGTCTAACCTTTCCGCGCTGTGGATCCTTGTGGCCAACGGCTGGATGCAGAACCCGATCGCATCGGATTTCAACTTTGAAACCATGCGTATGGAGATGGTCAGCTTCTCCGAGCTGGTCCTGAACCCGGTTGCTCAGGTTAAATTCGTCCACACCGTGGCCTCCGGCTATGTGACTGGCGCGATGTTCATCCTTGCCATCAGCTCCTGGTACATGCTTAAAGGCCGTGATTTCGCCTTTGCTAAGCGCTCCTTCGCGATTGCTGCAAGCTTTGGTATGGCCGCTATCCTCTCCGTTATCGTCCTCGGCGATGAGTCCGGTTACGAAATGGGTGACGTGCAGAAAACCAAACTGGCGGCGATTGAAGCGGAATGGGAAACTCAGCCGGCGCCGGCTGCCTTTACCCTGTTTGGTATTCCCGACCAGGAAGCGCAAACCAACCACTTCTCCATCCAGATCCCTTACGCGCTGGGTATCATCGCTACCCGCTCGGTGGATAAGCCGGTTATCGGCCTGAAAGATCTGATGGCGCAGCATGAAGAGCGTATCCGTAACGGGATGAAAGCCTATGCGCTGCTGGAACAGCTGCGCGCCGGTTCCACCGATCAGGCGGTACGCGATCGGTTCAATGATGTTAAGAAAGACCTCGGTTATGGCCTGCTGCTCAAGCGCTATACCCCGAACGTCGCTGACGCCACGGAAGAGCAGATCGCTAAAGCGACCAAAGACTCTATTCCGAGCGTAGCGCCGCTGTACTTCGCCTTCCGTATCATGGTGGCGTGCGGCGTACTGATGCTGTTGATTATCGGCGCCTCTTTCTGGACCGTGATTCGCAACCGCATTGGCGAGAAAAAATGGCTGCTGCGCGCCGCGTTCTTCGGTCTGCCGCTGCCGTGGATTGCCGTTGAAGCGGGCTGGTTTGTTGCCGAGTATGGCCGTCAGCCGTGGGCGATTGGTGAAGTGCTGCCTACAGCGGTGGCGAACTCATCGCTGACCGCGGGCGATCTGATCTTCTCGATGTTGCTGATCTGCGGTCTGTATACGCTGTTCCTGGTGGCTGAACTGTTCCTGATGTTCAAGTTTGCCCGCAAAGGACCGAGCAGCCTGAAAACGGGTCGCTATCACTTTGAACAGTCCTCCGCGGCTATTCAGTCGGCACGCTAAGACAGGAGTCGTCAAATGATCGATTATGAAGTATTGCGTTTAATCTGGTGGCTACTGATCGGCATTCTGCTGATTGGCTTTGCCGTCGCCGACGGTTTCGACATGGGGGTGGGCATGCTCACCCGTTTCCTCGGTCGTAATGACACCGAGCGTCGAATCATGATCAACTCCATCGCCCCGCACTGGGACGGAAACCAGGTGTGGCTCATCACCGCCGGCGGCGCGCTGTTTGCTGCCTGGCCGATGGTATACGCCGCCGCGTTCTCCGGTTTCTACGTGGCGATGATTCTGGTGCTGGCGTCTTTATTCTTCCGTCCGGTGGGCTTTGACTACCGTTCCAAGATTGAAGATACCCGCTGGCGCAACATGTGGGACTGGGGCATCTTCGTGGGGAGCTTTGTGCCGCCGCTGGTTATCGGCGTGGCTTTCGGCAACCTGCTGCAGGGCGTACCGTTCCATATCGATGAGTATCTGCGTCTGTACTACACCGGCAACTTCTTCCAGCTGCTGAATCCGTTTGGCCTGCTGGCGGGTATCGTCAGCGTGGCGATGATCCTGACGCAGGGCGCGACCTACCTGCAGATGCGTACCGTAGGCGAACTGCATCTGCGCACTCGCACCGTCTCCACGGTGGCGGCGCTGGTGACGCTGGTCTGCTTCGCGCTGGCGGGCGTTTGGGTCTACTACGGCATCGACGGCTATGTGGTGAAATCGGTGCTGGATCATACCGGCCCGTCTAACCCGCTGACCAAAGAAGTGGCGCGTGAAGCCGGCGCGTGGATGGTGAACTTTAACAATATGCCAGCGCTGTGGGCTATTCCTGCCCTGGGCGTGGTGCTGCCGCTGCTGACCGTCGCGTCAACAAAAGCAGATAAAGGCGCCATGGCGTTCCTGTTCTCCTCGCTGACGCTGGCCTGCATCATCCTGACCGCGGGTATCGCGATGTTCCCGTTCATCATGCCGTCCAGCACGATGCTGAATGCGAGCCTGACGATGTGGGATGCCACCTCCAGCCAGCTGACGCTGAATGTGATGACCTACGTGGCTATCGTGTTTGTGCCGATTATCCTCGGCTACACCACCTGGTGTTACTGGAAGATGTTTGGCCGCATTACCCGCGAAGACATCGAAAAGAACACCCACTCGCTGTACTAAGGTAAGGAGCTATATATGTGGTACTTCGCATGGATTTTGGGAACGCTGCTTGCCTGTGCCTTTGGGGTGATTACCGCGCTGGCGCTTGAGCACGTGGAAGCCACCAAAGCAGGTAAAGAAGAGCATTGATGAAAATTATCGCGACCCTTTACGCGATAATGGACAAGCGCCCGTTAAGGGCGCTTTCCTTATTATTGGCGCTGCTGCTGGCAGGCTGCATCTTCTGGGATCCGTCGCGCTTTGCGGCGAAGACCAGCGAGCTTGAAATCTGGCATGGATTCTTGCTGATGTGGGCGGTGTGCGCTGGCGTCATTCACGGTGTGGGCTTCCGTCCGAAAGCCGTGCACTGGCAGGGGATTTTTTGTCCGCTTATCGCTGATATCGTTCTCTTCGCAGGCCTGATCTTTTTCTTCTTTTGAAAGATAAGAGTATAAGAGAAGTCTGTTAACCGCATGGGCTTGCATAAGCCCATAAAAATTTACTCGCCGTTTACTTTCTCCCATTCCAAACCACGATTCCCGCGCGTATAGTAGCGAAGTTTGAAAGCACTACTCTTTTTTTGCATTACCGGGATGTAAAGTGAATACAACGCTGTTTCGATGGCCGGTCCGGGTCTACTACGAAGATACCGATGCCGGTGGTGTGGTTTACCACGCCAGTTACGTCGCTTTTTATGAAAGAGCACGCACAGAGATGCTGCGCCACCATCACTTCAGTCAGCAGGTTCTGTTGGCTGAACGAGTTGCCTTTGTCGTTCGCAAAATGACGCTGGAGTATTTTGCGCCCGCCAGACTCGACGACATGCTCGAAATCCAGACGGAAATTACCTCGATGCGAGGCACCTCTTTGGTTTTCACGCAGCGAATCGTCAACGCCGAGAATACAGTTTTGAACGAAGCTGAAGTTCTCATTGTGTGCGTTGATCCACTCTTAATGAAGCCTCGTGCGCTTCCCAAGTCTATTGTCGCGGAGTTTAAGCAGTGACTGACATGAATATCCTTGATTTGTTCCTGAAGGCGAGCCTTCTGGTTAAACTTATCATGTTGATTTTGATTGGTTTTTCTATCGCTTCCTGGGCTATTATTATTCAGAGAACGCGTATCCTCAATTCCGCCAGCCGCGAAGCCGAAGCGTTTGAAGATAAGTTCTGGTCCGGCATTGAACTGTCTCGCCTGTACCAGGAGAGCCAGGGCCGTCGCGATAGTCTCGCCGGTTCCGAGCAGATTTTTTACAGCGGCTTTAAAGAGTTCGCTCGTCTGCATCGCGCCAACAGCCATGCGCCGGAAGCGATTGTCGAAGGGGCGTCGCGCGCGATGCGTATCTCGATGAATCGCGAACTGGAAACGCTGGAAACGCATATTCCGTTCCTTGGCACCGTGGGTTCTATCAGCCCGTATATCGGCCTGTTCGGTACCGTCTGGGGGATCATGCACGCCTTTATCGCCCTCGGCGCGGTGAAGCAGGCGACGCTGCAGATGGTTGCACCGGGGATCGCGGAAGCGCTGATCGCCACGGCAATCGGTCTGTTCGCCGCCATCCCGGCGGTTATGGCCTACAACCGTCTGAACCAGCGCGTGAACAAACTTGAACTGAACTACGACAACTTTATGGAAGAGTTCACCGCTATTCTGCACCGTCAGGCGTTTACCAGCAGCGAAAGCAATAAGGGGTAAGCCATGGCCAGAGCACGTGGACGCGGACGTCGCGAACTGAAGTCCGAGATTAACATCGTTCCGCTGCTGGATGTCCTGTTGGTGCTGTTGCTGATCTTCATGGCGACAGCGCCGATCATTACGCAGAGCGTGGAAGTCGATCTGCCGGACGCCACGGAGTCGCAAGCGGTGAAAAGCAACGATGAACCACCGGTTATCGTTGAAGTCTCCGGAGTAGGGCAGTACAGCGTGAAAGTCGGTCAGGAAACGTTGTCTCAGTTGCCGCCGGAGCAGGTCATTGCTGAAGCGAAGCGCCGACTCGAAGCGAATGAGAAGACGGTGTTCCTTATCGGCGGCGCGAAAGATGTGCCTTACGATGAAATTATTAAAGCGCTTAACCTGTTGCATAGTGCAGGGGTTAAATCGGTTGGCTTAATGACCAAGCCTATTTAATCGGCCCGCAAAGCGAGCGGCGGTGGATATCGATAGCATTCCGCCGTTGCTTTTAAGCGGCAACAGGCGAACAGTTTTTGGGAACCGATAGTGTCAAAGGCAACCGAACAAAACGATAAGCTTAAACGAGCGATCATAGTTTCAGTGGTGCTGCACATCATTCTGATTGCGCTACTGATCTGGAGTTCGTTCGATGAGCATCTGGATGCTTCTGCCGGCGGCGGCGGAGGTTCATCCATTGATGCAGTCATGGTCGATCCAGGCGCGGTAGTCAACAACTACAACCGCCAGCAACAGCAGCAGTCCAGCGCGCGTCGCGCGGCCGAGCAGCGAGAAAAGCAGGCTCAGCAGCAGGCTGAAGAGCTGCGGGAAAAACAGGCGGCCGAGCAGGAACGCCTGAAGCAAATGGAACAAGAACGTCTGCAGGCGCAGGAAGCGGCGAAAGAAGCGAAAGAACAGCAGAAACAGGCTGAAGAGGCCGCAGCTAAGGCTGCCGCCGCGGCAAAAGCGAAAGCGGATGCCCAGGCGAAAGAGGCGCAGGAAGCTGCCGCCAAAGCCGCCGCTGATGCCAAAGCTAAGGCCGATGCTCAGGCGAAAGTCGCGGAAGCGGCTGCCGCTAAGGCGGCGGCTAAAGCGGCTGCCGACGCCAAGAAGCAGGCGGAAGCCGAAGCGGCCAAAGCCGCCGCGGATGCGCAGAAGAAAGCCGAAGCGGAAGCTGCGAAAAAAGCTCAGCAGGATGCAGAGAAGAAAGCGCAGCAGCAGGCCGAGAAGAAAGCCCAGCAGGAAGCGGCGAAACAGGCTGCGGCAGAAAAGGCCGCCGCTGAGAAAGCCGCTGCCCAGAAAGCTGCCGCGGAAAAAGCAGCCGCCGAGAAGGCCGCTGCTGAAAAAGCCGCAGCAGCCGAAAAAGCCGCAGCAGCCGAAAAAGCCGCCGCCGCCAAAGCTGCCGCCGCAGAAAAAGCGGCGGCTGATAAAGCGGCCAAAGCCGCCGCCGCGAAGGCCGCCGCGGCTAAGAAAGCCGCTGCCGCTAAAGAAGCAAGCGGTGTTGACGATCTGCTCGGCGATCTGAGTTCAGGTAAGAATGCGCCGAAAGGTAACACCAGCGGTAGCGCTGGGGGCACTTCTCCTGCTAAAGGAAGTAAGCAGGGGCAGGGTGGAGCATCTCAGGCTGAGATTAACAACTATAGTCAACTGGTTCAGAATGCCATTAGAGGCCATCTCTATGACTGGGATACCTATAAGGGCAAAACCTGTACTTTGCGTGTGAACCTGGCTCAGGATGGAACATTGTTGAGTGTGAAATCTGAAGGCGGCGATCCGGCGTTCTGTCAGCAAATGCTGGCGGCGACAAACCGGATGACGAAGTTCCCTAAACCGCCGTCACAGGCTATTTATGAAACATTCAAAAATGCGCCACTGGACTTTAAACCATAAGTAGAAAATTCCCCGTGCAAGCGGGGAAAAACAATCTATGGTAGTCACAGGGTTTTGGTAGTTTTGTGTATTTGGGTTTGTTAACATTCTGCTAAATTATCGTGGGCTTTCCGCCCGGATAAGGGAGATATGATGAAGCAGGCATTACGAGTAGCATTTGGTTTTTTGATGCTGTGGGCGGCGGTGCTGCACGCAGAAGTACGCATCGAGATCACCCAGGGGGTGGACTCGGCGCGCCCCATCGGTGTGGTGCCATTCCAGTGGGCTGGCCCGGGCGCTGCGCCTGAAGATATTGGCGGCGTGGTAGCGGCTGACCTGCGTAACAGCGGCAAGTTTAATCCGCTGGATCGCTCGCGCCTGCCTCAGCAGCCGGGTAGCGCTCAGGAAGTGCAGCCTGCGGCATGGTCTGCGCTGGGCGTTGACGCCGTGGTCGTAGGCCAGGTGACGCCAAACCCTGACGGTTCTTACCAGGTTGCCTATCAGCTGGTGGATACCGGCGGTGCGCCGGGTACCATCCTGTCGCAAGGCTCTTTTAAAGTGACCAAGCAGTACCTGCGTTATGCCGGACATACTGCCAGTGACGCGGTATTCGAAAAGCTGACCGGGATTAAAGGCGCTTTCCGTACCCGTATCGCTTATGTGGTTCGCACCAACGGCGGCCAGTTCCCGTATGAGCTGCGCGTCTCTGACTACGATGGCTACAACCAGTTCCTGGTTCACCGTTCATCGCAGCCGCTGATGTCGCCGGCATGGTCTCCGGACGGTTCTAAACTGGCCTATGTGACCTTCGAAAGCGGCCGCTCCGCGCTGGTAGTCCAGACGCTGGCGAATGGCGCAGTCCGTCAGATTGCTTCCTTCCCGCAGCATAACGGCGCACCGGCCTTCTCGCCGGACGGCAGCAAACTGGCATTCGCACTGTCGAAAACCGGTAGCCTGAACCTGTACGTGATGGACCTCGGCTCCGGCCAGATTCGTCAGGTGACTAACGGTCGCAGCAATAACACCGAACCGAGCTGGTTCCCGGATAGCCAGAATCTGGCGTTTACTTCCGACCAGGCTGGCCGTCCTCAGGTGTATAAAGTCAACATCAACGGCGGTACGCCGCAGCGTATTACCTGGGAAGGTTCGCAGAACCAGGATGCTGACGTCAGCGCTGATGGTAAAATTATGGTAATGGTGAGCTCGGCCAACGGTCAGCAACACATTGCTAAGCAAGATCTGGAAGCGGGTGGTGTACAGGTTCTGTCATCAACGTTTTTAGATGAAACGCCAAGTCTGGCACCTAACGGCACTATGGTAATCTACAGCTCTTCTCAGGGGATGGGATCCGTGCTGAATCTGGTTTCTACAGATGGGCGTTTCAAAGCGCGTCTTCCGGCAACTGATGGACAGGTAAAATTCCCTGCCTGGTCGCCGTATCTGTGATAATAAATAATTGATTATTAAAGGAATCAAAGAAATGCAACTGAACAAAGTGCTGAAAGGGCTGATGATCGCTCTGCCGGTTATGGCAATCGCGGCGTGTTCTTCCAACAAGAACGCCAGCAACGACCAGAGCGGTGAAGGCATGCTGGGTGCCGGCACTGGTATGGACGCTAACGCTAACGGCGGCAACATGTCTTCCGAAGAGCAAGCTCGTCTGCAGATGCAGCAGCTGCAGCAGAACAACATCGTTTACTTCGATCTGGACAAGTACGATATCCGTTCTGACTTCGCTGCAATGCTGGATGCGCACGCTAACTTCCTGCGTAGCAACCCGTCCTACAAAGTGACCGTAGAAGGTCACGCGGATGAGCGCGGTACTCCGGAATACAACATCGCTCTGGGTGAGCGTCGTGCTAACGCCGTTAAGATGTATCTGCAGGGCAAAGGTGTTTCTGCTGACCAGATTTCCATCGTTTCTTACGGTAAAGAAAAACCTGCAGTACTGGGTCATGACGAAGCGGCATATGCCAAAAACCGTCGCGCCGTACTGGTTTACTAAGAGAATTGCATGAGCAGTAACTTCAGACATCATTTATTGAGTCTGTCGTTACTGGTTGGCATAGCGGCCCCCTGGGCCGCTTTTGCTCAGGCGCCAATCAGTAGTGTCGGCTCAGGCTCGGTCGAAGACCGCGTCACTCAACTTGAGCGTATTTCCAATGCTCACAGCCAGCTTTTAACCCAACTCCAGCAACAACTCTCCGATAACCAAAGCGATATTGATTCCCTGCGCGGTCAGATTCAGGAAAATCAGTATCAGCTCAATCAGATTGTCGAACGCCAGAAGCAGATTCTGCAACAGATCGACGGGCTGACGAGCGGTGGCGGAGCAGCAGCGGCAGGCGCGCAGGCGCAGGCTCCATCGTCTTCTGGCGATCAGAGTTCGGCTACCGCCAGTACAGCGCCGGCGGCCTCTTCTGGGGCGCCTGCGATGACCGGGGATGCCAACACCGATTACAACGCGGCTATTGCGCTGGTTAAAGATTCGTCCCGCCAGGATGACGCGATGGTGGCGTTTCAGAACTTCGTCAAGAAGTACCCGGATTCAACCTATCAGCCGAACGCCAACTACTGGCTCGGACAGTTGAACTACAATAAGGGGAAAAAAGACGATGCGGCATATTATTTTGCCTCGGTGGTGAAAAACTATCCGAAATCCCCGAAAGCGCCGGATGCGATGTTTAAAGTCGGCGTTATCATGCAGGACAAAGGTGACACCGCTAAAGCGAAAGCGGTTTACCAGCAGGTGGTCAGCAAATTCCCTGGCACCGATGGTGCGAAACAAGCGCAAAAACGCCTTAACGCCCTGGGTTGATTATGGCATGACCAGAAATCGCGTTATTTCTGGTCTTGTCGCACGAAACCCAAGCAGTTAAGTGATCTTTATCGAAATTTTAGTTGCGCTGAAATCTGAAATCAGTAATATATGCCGCCGTTGCCAAGGGATATCGAACAAGCCCAAAGCGACGCCAGAGTGGGTCGTTAGCTCAGTTGGTAGAGCAGTTGACTTTTAATCAATTGGTCGCAGGTTCGAATCCTGCACGACCCACCACTAATTAGTTTTAATTGTAGTATCCAGCGTAGTATCGGGTGATTAGCTCAGCTGGGAGAGCACCTCCCTTACAAGGAGGGGGTCGGCGGTTCGATCCCGTCATCACCCACCACCGGGTCGTTAGCTCAGTTGGTAGAGCAGTTGACTTTTAATCAATTGGTCGCAGGTTCGAATCCTGCACGACCCACCATTTTTAGCATCGAACTTCGATGTTAAACGTGAAGGATAACGTTGCTTCAGCAACGGCCCGTAGGGCGAGCGAAGCGAGTCATCCTGCACGACCCACCATCTTAATGATGGGGTCGGTGGAAGCAGTATCGGTAGTATCCAGCGCAGTATCGGGTGATTAGCTCAGCTGGGAGAGCACCTCCCTTACAAGGAGGGGGTCGGCGGTTCGATCCCGTCATCACCCACCACTCGGGTCGTTAGCTCAGTTGGTAGAGCAGTTGACTTTTAATCAATTGGTCGCAGGTTCGAATCCTGCACGACCCACCAATTTCAGTATTGGTGTCGAGTAAAATTATTCAGGTAGTACCAGAGCGGGTCGTTAGCTCAGTTGGTAGAGCAGTTGACTTTTAATCAATTGGTCGCAGGTTCGAATCCTGCACGACCCACCAATCTTTAACGGTGGTTTCTGGTAGAACGTGAAGGATAACGTTGCGATAGCAACGGCCCGAAGGGCGAGGCAAAGCCGAGTCATCCTGCACGACCCACCATCCTGAATGATTACAGCAGTAAAATCCCGCAAGGGGTCGTTAGCTCAGTTGGTAGAGCAGTTGACTTTTAATCAATTGGTCGCAGGTTCGAATCCTGCACGACCCACCAAATTCAACATTTATCTCAGATGTTGAGCGTGAAGGATAACGTTGCGTCAGCAACGGCCCGTAGGGCGAGGCGAAGCTGAGTCATCCTGCACGACCCACCAATGTAAAAAGGCGCCCTAAAGGCGCCTTTTTGCTATGCGTCATTCTCCACAATCAACTCCATGTTCGCACTACGCTTACCTTGACTCCATAGCGCACGAACCGGTAGCCCGGGAAGATGCGCAGCATCGTCCCCGGGGAATACAAAATTCATCACGACATTTCGCTTGCGATCGGCTATCTTGTTTAGCATATAAAACACAAGAACCGTATTAAGGCGATACATAGCGATATTTACGGTTTCAAAGTTAAGCCAGTAAAACGAGATTGCATGATGAGCGTAATGTTTGATCCTGAAACGGCGATTTATCCTTTCCCGCCAAAACCACAACCGTTGAACCGTGACGAAAAAGTGTTTTACCGCGAGAAAATTAAACGCCTGCTGCGTGAACGCGACGCCGTGATGGTGGCGCATTACTACACCGATCCTGAAATTCAGCAACTGGCCGAAGAGACCGGCGGTTGTATTGCCGACTCGCTGGAAATGGCGCGTTTTGGCGCGCGTCACCCGGCCTCCACGCTGCTGGTTGCCGGAGTGCGTTTTATGGGCGAAACGGCCAAAATTCTCAGTCCGGAAAAGACCATTTTGATGCCGACGCTGAATGCGGAATGTTCGCTGGATCTCGGCTGTCCCATTGATGACTTTAACGCGTTTTGCGATGCTCACCCGGATCGCACCGTGGTGGTCTATGCCAATACGTCAGCGGCGGTAAAAGCGCGCGCCGACTGGGTAGTGACTTCCAGCATCGCGGTGGAGTTGATTGAGCATCTCGATAGCCTCGGACAAAAGATACTTTGGGCGCCGGACCGCCACCTTGGCCGCTATGTACAGCGCCAGACCGGGGCCGACGTGCTGTGCTGGCAGGGCGCCTGCATCGTCCATGATGAATTCAAAACCCAGGCGCTGGCGCGCATGAAGGGGCTCTACCCCGACGCGGCGATCCTGGTGCATCCGGAATCACCGCAGGCGATTGTCGACATGGCGGATGCGGTAGGATCAACCAGCCAATTAATTGCCGCGGCGAAAAGCCTGCCGCAGCGCCAGCTTATCGTGGCAACCGATCGCGGGATCTTCTATAAAATGCAGCAGGCGGTACCGGAAAAAGAGCTGCTGGAAGCGCCTACGGCAGGTGAGGGCGCAACCTGTCGCAGCTGCGCCCATTGTCCATGGATGGCGATGAACGGCCTGAAAGCGATAGCGGAAGGGTTAGAGCAGGGCGGCGTTGAACACGAAATTCACGTTGACGCCAAACTGCGTGCCGGGGCATTAATTCCGCTTAACCGTATGCTGGAATTTGCGGCTACACTACGGGGATAACTCATTACCGCGTCGCGTTACGCTTAGGGGATAAAATGGATTTTTTCAGTACGCAGAATATTTTAGTGCATATACCGATCGGCGCCGGTGGCTACGATCTGTCGTGGATTGAGGCTGTGGGGACCATCGCCGGCCTGTTGTGCATCTGGCTGGCGAGCCTGGAAAAGATTAGCAACTATGCCTTCGGCCTGGTGAACGTGACGCTTTTTGCGATCATCTTCTTCCAGATCCAGCTGTACGCCAGCCTGCTGCTGCAGCTGTTTTTCTTCGCGGCGAACGTTTACGGTTGGTACGCGTGGTCCAGGCAGACCAGCGATAACGAAGCGGAACTGAAAATTCGCTGGCTGCCGCTGCCAAAAGCGCTGGCCTGGCTGGCGGGCTGCGTGGTGGCTATCGGCCTGATGACGGTGTTTATTAACCCGGTGTTTGCCTTCCTGACCCGTATCGCCGTCAACCTGATGCAAATGCTCGGGCTGCAGGTGGCGATGCCGACGCTGGAACCGGATGCTTTCCCATTCTGGGATTCCTGCATGATGGTGCTGTCGATTGCCGCGATGGTGTTGATGACGCGTAAATACGTGGAGAACTGGCTGCTGTGGGTGATCATCAACGTCATTAGCGTGGTGATATTCGCTCTTCAGGGCGTGTATGCGATGTCGCTGGAATATTTGCTGCTGACGTTCATTGCCCTGAATGGCAGCCGGATGTGGATTAACAGCGCGCGTGAGCGGGGTTCTCACGCGCTTTCACGTTAATGGTGATGATGATGCTCATGTCCGGAATGCGCCAGATTCAGGTGGCATTCCGGGCCGCTGCAGGGGCGATACTCCATCTGTACCGTCACATGCTCAATTTCATATTTATGCTCAATAAAATGCTGGATGCTATCAAGTAGCGCATCGTGATCGTGCGGCGGCACGACCTGTACGTGCAGCGTCATCACCGGTTTTTCCCCCACCAGCCAGACGTGAACGTGGTGAACGTCGCGGACTTCAGGAATTGAGCGGCGTAGATCGCGGCCTAATGCTTCGACATCCAGCGAGCGCGGCGCGCCCTCCAACAACTCATTCATACTCTCCTGCAGCAATCGCCAGGCGCTGCGCAGTACTAAACACGACACCAGCACCGAGAGGATCGGGTCAATCGGCGTCCAGCCGGTCATCAGAATGACGATAGCGGCCACGATGGCGCCGACGGAACCCAATAGATCTCCCAGCACATGCAGTGCCGCCGCGCGAACGTTAAGATTACTTTCGGCGCTGCCGCGGTGCAGGATCCAGAAGGCGATGATATTGGCCAGCAGGCCGGCGACGGCGATGACCATCATGGTTTTTCCCGCCACCGGCTGCGGATGGTTAAAACGCTGTACCGCTTCCCAGAAGATGAAAATCGTAATGACCACCAGGGCGATGGCGTTGACGAAGGCGGCGAGAGTGGTTAAACGCAGCCAGCCAAAGGTGTGGCGGCTATTTGGCGGCCGGCTGGCGAAGCGCACCGCCAGCAGAGCGAACAGGAGGGCGGCGGAGTCGGTGAGCATATGTCCGGCATCGGCCAGCAGGGCCAGGGAACCGGAAATGACGCCGCCGATGGCCTCAATAATCATAAAGCCGGCGGTTACGATAAAAGCCCAAAGCAGCCGGTTGGCGTTACTGTTTTCGCCAGCAGGGGTCGGTGAATGTGCATGCGCCATGATGTCATCCCTTAATAGTTATCATTATTACACTATGACATCTTACCGAAATTCAGCGAACAAAGGGATCAAGGTGAGCACTGCCACCTCGATCCCTTATCTCATCCGTTTCAATTACTGCGAGGTGCCATCCGTTTTGCTGGCATCGTTGTTCATGCCATTGCCGCTTTCCATTTTTTTATCCGTGTCCGGACAGCGTCCATCTTTGCACATGCTGTTTTTATGGACCTCCTCGCTCGACATGCCGTCATGATTCATTGTCGAACCATCAGGGTGAAGCATGGTGCCGCCGGAGTTAATTTTGTCGTTATCGACATTATTTGGCGCCACGTTTTCACGGGCATCGGGCGCAACCTGTCCGGCATCAGCGGCGGAATTGGCCTGACCGTTGTTCGATTGCGCGCCGCTATCGGCGGCCAGCGCGGCGCCGCTGGCTAAGCTTAAGGTGGCGGTGAGAAGTAGGGCTGTGAGTTTATTCATATTCATCGGATACTCCTGCTTAGTCGATTTGCTGGCTAAACGCGGCCAACAGAGATGTGCCAGGGATCTGCGGTGCTATGGTTTAACACTCCGCCTTAGCGTGAGGATTTAAAATATAATACTGAAAATAAACATTTAATTGGATGTTGCAGTTAAAAATTGTAGTTGGCTGGCAGGATTTCGCTACTTTATGGCGTATTTTTCCCTAATTCCAGGATTATTCCATCGTCAGTGTAAAATCACGTTTACACTTTTTGACCGAAGAGATAGATTGGAAGGATTGCATTTCATTATATAAGTATGGCAACGCCTGGAAAGAAGATGAATTATCAGAACGACGATTTACGCATTAAAGAGATCAACGAATTATTACCTCCCGTTGCGCTCCTGGAAAAATTCCCCGCTACCGAAAATGCTGCTAATACCGTTGCACATGCTCGCAAAGCGATTCACAACATCCTCAAAGGCAACGACGATCGTCTGCTGGTGGTCATTGGTCCGTGCTCTATTCACGACCCTGCCGCGGCGAAAGAGTATGCCAGCCGCCTGCTGACGTTGCGTGAAGCGCTTAAAGGCGAGCTGGAAATCGTTATGCGCGTCTATTTTGAAAAACCGCGCACCACCGTCGGTTGGAAGGGGCTAATTAACGATCCGCATATGGATAACAGCTTCCGCATTAACGACGGGCTGCGTATCGCGCGTAAGCTGCTGCTGGAAATCAACGACAGCGGTCTGCCAGCGGCGGGCGAGTTCCTTGACATGATCACCCCGCAATATGTGGCGGACCTGATGAGCTGGGGCGCAATCGGCGCGCGTACCACTGAATCCCAGGTGCACCGTGAACTCTCTTCCGGCCTCTCGTGCCCGGTTGGCTTCAAAAATGGCACCGATGGCACCATCAAGGTCGCTATCGATGCGATCAATGCAGCTGGCGCGCCGCACTGTTTCTTATCGGTAACGAAGTGGGGCCATTCCGCTATTGTGAACACCAGCGGCAACAGCGATTGTCATATCATTCTGCGCGGTGGTAAAGAGCCGAACTACAGCGCTCAGCACGTTGCCGAAGTGAAAGTGGGTCTGGCAAAAGCCGGTCTGCCGGCGCAAATCATGATCGACTTCAGCCACGCTAACTCCAGCAAGCAGTTTAAAAAGCAGATGGAAGTCGGCGCCGATGTGTGCCAGCAGATTGCCGGCGGTGAAAACGCGATTATGGGCGTGATGATTGAAAGCCACCTGGTGGAAGGCAATCAGAGCCTGGAAAGCGGCGAACCGCTGACCTATGGCAAGAGCGTGACCGACGCCTGCATCGGCTGGGAAGATACCGAGACCATCCTGCGCCAACTGGCGGATGCGGTTAAAGCGCGCCGCGGCTAACCAGCGCTTTGCCATCGCTGGCAGCCTTCGCGTTATGTCAGCAATAGCTAAAAATAAAAAAGCGTGGAAAATTCCACGCTTTTTTGTTGGCGAAATAATTCAGTTGCGTATTACTTCGCTTTACCCTGGTTAGCGACAGCCGCGGCCTTCGCAGCGATTTCGTCAGCATTGCCCAGGTAGTAGTGTTTGATCGGCTTGAAGTTTTCATCGAACTCATAGACCAGCGGTACGCCGGTCGGGATATTCAGTTCGAGGATTTCGTCTTCGCCCATGTTGTCGAGGTATTTCACCAGCGCACGCAGGGAGTTACCGTGAGCGGCGATAATAACGCGCTCGCCGCTTTTCAGGCGTGGCAGAATGGTTTCGTTCCAGTACGGTACGACACGGTCAATGGTCAGCGCCAGGCTCTCGGTGGTAGGCAGTTCCGCATCGGTCAGCTTCGCGTAACGCGGATCGTGGCCCGGATAACGTTCATCGTCTTTGGTCAGTTCCGGCGGGGTGACGGCAAAGCCGCGACGCCACTGTTTAACCTGTTCGTCGCCATACTTCTCAGCGGTCTCCGCTTTGTTCAGGCCCTGAAGTGCGCCGTAATGACGTTCGTTCAGTTTCCAGGATTTCTCAACCGGCAGCCAGGCCTGATCCAGTTCGTCGAGCACGTTCCACAGGGTGTGGATGGCACGTTTCAGCACGGAGGTATAAGCAAAATCAAAGCTGAAGCCTTCTTCCTTCAGCAGTTTACCTGCCGCTTTCGCTTCGCTAACGCCTTTTTCAGACAGGTCAACGTCGTACCAACCGGTGAAACGGTTTTCGTTGTTCCATTGGCTCTCGCCGTGACGAACTAGTACCAGCTTAGTTACAGCCATTCTCTTACTCCTCCTACACGCAACCCGACTACTGTGGTGTATGTGTTTATTGATTGATAACTATTCTCATTATATTGCCGTGATTTGCCTCACGGCAATGCTTATCCCTAACCATAGCGAAAATAGTGACGCAGTGTAAGATGCTTGTAATACACCGGTTAGTTTTTTGTCTTTTAGCGGTGCAAATTAGAGCAAAAAGGCGAAAAAAAACCCTCCGCAGGGAGGGTTATGACGTTATCCGGCGATAAACTGATATTCCGTCAGGCTAACGTACTCGGCGCCGGGCCGTAATACGCAATCTGGCTGCGGCCAGTGCGGATGATTTGGGGAGTCCGGCAGGAACTCGCTCTCCAGCGCCAGCCCTTGCCAGTCGCCGTAAGGTTGACTGCCGCGCGATGGCGTGCCGCCGAGATAGTTGCCGGAATAAAACTGCAGCGCCGGGGCGGAGGTGTACACCGTCAGCTGTAGCTTTTCATCCTGCGACCAGACATGCGCCGCCGGCTGGCGGGCATCGCCTTTGGCCTGCAGCAGAAAGGCATGATCGTAACCTTTCACTTTTTGCTGGTCAGCATCGGCAAGGAACTCGTGGGCAAGCACCTTTGGCGCGCGGAAATCAAAGCTGGTGTACTCCACGTCGCGCAAATCGCCATACGGAATACCATCGCTCTCCACCGGCAGATACTGGTCGGCGAAGATCTGCAGGCGGTGGTGGCGCACGTCGCCCTGCGCGCCGTCGAGGTTAAAATAGACATGGTTAGTCATATTGACCGGGCAGGGCTTATCAACGGTGGCGCGATACTCAATGGCGATACGATTATCGTCAGTCAGGCGAAAGCGCGCGGTTGCCTGCAGATGGCCCGGGAAACCCTGATCGCCATCGGCGGAGTCGAGCGCAAACAGCACCTGGGTGTCGTCGTGGCTGACAATTTGCCAGCGACGCTTGTCGAAGCCGTCCGGCCCACCGTGGAGCTGGTGGCCGGCCTCGTTCGACGGGGTTAAATTCACGATTTCGCCATCGAGCGTGAAGCGGCTGTTGGCGATACGGTTAGCGTAGCGGCCGACGGACGCACCCAGAAATGCCGCCTGCTGGCGATATTGCTGCGGCGTGGCGCAGCCCAGTAACGCTTCGCGCAGGCTACCATCGGCAAGGGGCACTTGCGCGGAGAGTAGCGTTGCGCCCCAGTCCATCACCGTCACCGTCATCCCGGCGTTATTACGCAGCGTTAGCACGTTCCACGGCTGTCCGTCGGGCGCGAGTTCGCGGGTTGGCGTTAGCATTGGCCGGCTCCCTGGGATGGTTTGCAGACGTAAAAAGTCTCTTTAATGCCGGTTTTCGCTTCATACTGAGCGGCAACCGCCTGCTGTACTTTTTCAACCAGTGCTTCCGGCATCAGGGCAACGATACAGCCGCCAAAGCCGCCGCCGGTCATCCGCACGCCCCCCTGGTCGCCGATAACCGCTTTGACAATCTCAACCAGCGTATCAATTTGCGGTACGGTGATCTCAAAATCATCGCGCATGGAAGCGTGAGACTCCGCCATCAGTTGGCCCATACGCTGCAGGTCGCCGTTTGCCAGCGCGCTCGCCGCTTCGACGGTACGGGCGTTTTCGGTTAATACATGGCGCACGCGTTTCGCCACAATCGGGTCCAGCTCGTGGGCCACGGCATTAAACTGCGCAAGTTCAACGTCACGCAGAGCAGGCTGCTGGAAGAAACGCGCGCCGGTTTCACACTGTTCGCGGCGGGTGTTGTATTCGCTGCCGACCAGCGTGCGTTTAAAGTTGCTGTTGATAATCACCACCGCGACGCCTTTCGGCATCGACACCGGTTTGGTGCCCAGGGTGCGGCAGTCAATTAGCAGCGCATGATCTTTTTTACCCAGCGCCGAAATAAGCTGGTCCATAATGCCGCAATTACAGCCGACAAACTGGTTTTCCGCTTCCTGGCCGTTAAGGGCGATTTGCGCGCCGTCGAGCGGCAGATGATACAGCTGCTGGAACACGGTGCCGACGGCGACTTCCAGCGACGCCGAGGAGCTTAACCCCGCGCCCTGCGGTACGTTGCCGCTGATGACCAGATCGGCGCCGCCGAAGTGGTTATTGCGCTTCTGCAGATGTTTGACCACGCCGCGTACGTAGTTTGACCACTGCTGGGTGTCGTGGCTAACGATGGGCGCATCGAGGGAAAACTCGTCGCGCTGGTTATCGTAATCGGCGGCAATGACCCGCACGATACGGTCAGAACGCGGCGCGCAGCTGACTACGGTTTGATAGTCAATGGCGCACGGCAGCACGAAACCATCGTTGTAATCGGTATGTTCGCCAATCAGGTTGACGCGGCCCGGCGCCTGAATGACGTGACTAGCAGGGTAGCCAAACTGTTCAGCAAACAGCGCCTGGGTGTTCTCTTTCAGACTCATTGTTCAACTCCTGATTCACGAAAATGGATATCGCTAACGGCACGTAACTTTTCGGCGGCTTGTTCCGCCGTGAGATCGCGCTGGGTTTCGGCTAGCATTTCGTAACCGACCATAAATTTGCGCACCGTGGCGGAGCGCAACAGCGGCGGGTAAAAGTGAGCGTGCAGCTGCCAGTGTTGATTATCTTCGTTATTAAACGGCGCGCCGTGCCAGCCCATGGAGTAGGGGAAGGAGGTCTGGAACAGGTTGTCGTAACGGCTGGTCAGCTTTTTCAGCGCCAGCGCCAGGTCGTGGCGCTGGGCTACGGTTAAATCGGTCAGACGCTGGATATGCGCTTTTGGCAGCAGCAGCGTCTCAAAGGGCCAGGCCGCCCAATAGGGGACCACGGCCAGCCAGTGTTCGGTTTCTACAACGGTACGGCTGCCGTCGGCCAGTTCGCGTTGCACATAATCCACCAGCATCGGCGAACCCTGCTCAGCGAAATATTTCTTTTGCAGACGGTCCTCACGTTCCGCCTCATTGGGCAGGAAACTGTTGGCCCATACCTGGCCGTGAGGGTGCGGATTGGAGCAGCCCATCGCCGCGCCTTTATTTTCGAAGACCTGGACCCAGGGATAACTTTTCCCAAGGTCCGCGGTCTGCTCTTGCCACGTTTTAACCACGCCTTCCAGTGCTTCAATGCTCAGTTCCGGCAGCGTTTTGCTGTGGTCTGGCGAAAAGCAGATAACCCGACTGGTGCCGCGCGCGCTTTGGCAGCGCATCAGCGGATCGTCGCTCTCCGGGGCGTCCGGAGTATCGGTCATCAATGCCGCAAAATCGTTGGTAAACACGTAAGTGCCGGTGTAATTCGGGTTAGTGTCGCCGGTGACGCGGGTATTACCCGGGCACAAGAAACAATCCGCATCGTGCGCGGGCAACGTTTGTTTTGCCGGCGTCTCCTGCGCCCCTTGCCAGGGGCGCTTGGCGCGATGCGGTGAAACCAGAATCCACTGCCCGGTTAACGGGTTATAACGACGGTGCGGATGGTCGACGGGGTTAAATTGCGTCATGGTATTTCCTTAGAGCCTTACCTTTAGGCTATTAGTCCGGATAACCCTGCGGATGACGGGACTGCCAGTGCCAGGTGTCCTGCGCCATTTCGTCAAGGTTGCGCGTCACGCGCCAGTTCAGCTCGCGGTCGGCTTTGGCGGCGTCAGCCCAATAGGCCGGGAGATCGCCATCGCGGCGCGGCGCGAAGTGATAATTAATCGGTTTACCGCAGGCTTTGCTGAAGGCGTTGACCACGTCCAGCACGCTGCTGCCGACGCCTGCGCCAAGGTTGTAGATATGAACGCCGGCTTTATTCGCCAGTTTTTCCATGGCCGCGACGTGGCCGTCGGCGAGGTCCATCACGTGGATGTAGTCGCGCACGCCGGTGCCGTCTTCGGTCGGGTAGTCGTTACCGAATATTGCCAGTGATTCGCGGCGGCCAACGGCAACCTGGGCGATATACGGCATCAGGTTGTTCGGGATGCCCTGCGGATCTTCGCCCATATCGCCTGATGGATGCGCGCCGACCGGGTTGAAGTAGCGCAGCAGCGCGATGCTCCAGTCCGGCTGGGCTTTCTGCAGGTCGGCGAGGATCTGCTCAACCATCAGTTTGCTTTTACCGTAGGGGCTTTGCGGGGTACCGGTCGGGAAGCTTTCAACATAAGGGATCTTTGGCTGGTCGCCGTAGACGGTTGCGGAGGAGCTAAAAATAAAGTTTTTAACGCCGGCTGCGCGCATAGCGGAAACTAATTTAAGTGTACCGGTGACGTTATTGTCGTAATATTCCAGCGGTTTGGCGACGGACTCGCCGACGGCTTTCAGGCCGGCAAAATGGATCACCGCTTCAATAGCGTGATCGTGCAGAATTTCCGTCATCAGCGCTTCATTACGAATATCGCCTTCGACAAAGGTGGCTTTCTTGCCGCCGAGACGTTCAATGACCGGCAATACGCTGCGTTTACTGTTGCAGAGATTGTCGAGAATAATCACATCATGTCCCTGCAGCAGCAGCTGTACGCAAGTATGACTTCCAATGTAACCGCTACCACCTGTGACCAGTACTTTCATGATTCGCTCCAATAGGCTTATCGTGTGAGAAGAAGATAGCATACCAAAGAAGGCAAAAGTGTGACACAGGCTAAAATAGTGGAATCGTTTACACTTGATGGTGTATTAAGACTGATTTTAGGTAATTATTTATAAAACAGTGTGTTGTAGTGGTTTTTGGTTATTTCTCTGAAAAAATACAGGGATCCGCAGACCCCTGTATAGCGCTATTCCGCCAGCGCGCCGAGACGGTAAGTGTAACCGTCTCCACTGCGAATGAACTCCAGACGGTGAGTGATGCAGTCAGGGGCATCTTCGGCGTGATGCGATACAAACAGCAGCTGCGTGGCCCCTTCGCTAATCAAAACATCAACAAAACGACGTACCAGTTGACGATTCAGCGGATCCAGCCCCTGTAACGGTTCGTCGAGTATCAGTAGAGTCGGATGTTTAACCAGCGCGCGAACGATCAGCGCCAGCCGCTGCTGTCCCCACGACAAACTATGAAACGGGGCGTCGGCGGTGCGTTTATCAATGCCGAGAATATCCAGCCAGCGCTGGACCAGCTTGTGCTGCTTATCAGAGACCGCCTGATAAATGCCTATCGAATCAAAGTAGCCGGAAAGGATCACGTTACGCACGTTTGTGCTGACGCGGTATTCCAGATGCAGGCTGCTGCTGACATAGCCAATATGTTTTTTGATGTCCCAGATGGTCTCGCCGCTGCCGCGACGGCGGCCAAAGAGCGTCAGGTCGTTGCTGTAACCCTGCGGATGGTCACCGGTGATCAGGCTTAGCAATGTGGATTTTCCCGCGCCGTTAGGGCCGACAATTTGCCAGTGTTCGCCGGGGTTCACCGTCCAGCTTAGCTGGTTGATGATCGCTTTATCGTTATACGACACCGTGCCGTCGTTAAGAACGATAAGTGGAGCGTTCTCTGCTAAGTCATGCCGTGCGGCGGGGGCATCCGGTTCAGGTAGCGTCATACCGGCCAGTTTTTCGCTATGCGCCAGTTGGGCAACCAGCGCCTGCTGTAATAACGCCTGTTTCTCGCCGGTTTCGCTCAGCGTGCAATCCGCCAGCACGCCGGCATATTCAATGAATTCCGGGATTTCATCAAAGCGGTTGAGTACCAGTACCAGGGTGATACCAGCCTGATGCAGGCAGGCCAGCAGGTCGGCCAACTGTTGGCGCGAAGCGACATCCAGGCCATCAAACGGCTCGTCGAGGATCAGCAGATCGGGGTCACTCATCAGCGCCTGGCAGAGCAGCGTTTTGCGGGTTTCGCCTGTCGACAGATATTTAAAGCGCCGCGTCAGCAGGTGGCTAATGCCAAACTGCTCCGCCAGCCGGGCACAGCGCTCCGGATCGCGTCTTTCATCTTCGATGATTTCTGCGGTGGTACGACCGGTATCTTCTTCGCCGGGGCTCAGCATATCGGTGTTGTTGCGTTGCCACTCGTCGCTGACCAGTTTCTGCAGCTGTTCGAAGGAGAGGCGAGTAGTACGCTGAAATGCGCTTTCGCGCTGCCCGTTTAACAGAGTCAGTTCACCGGCCAGCGCTCTGGCCAGCGCCGATTTACCGCTACCGTTACTGCCGACGAAAGCCCAGCTTTCGCCAGCGCGCAGCGTGAGGTGATCGATATGTAATGTTTTGGTATCGCTAAGGCGAAACGTACCTTGCGAAATTTGCAATGATGACATTGTGTATCCCACTTTTTGCAGCGTTGTGCTTCAGGGATACGACTTCACGGCAATAAAGTCAATGCCATTAGCATAAGGTCGCCAGAATGATACGATCGGCATTGAAGTAAGCGATCGCCTGCGCGCCTTCCTGCAAACCGTCGGTTTGCGCCGTTGGCAGCGTGGCGCACAGGTTTTGCCCATCCGGCAACGCCATGATAACTTCGCACCGATCCGGCCCGCGTTCAATGTGGCTGATGCGCCCGGTAAGCTGGTTGTCCGCCTGCTGCGCTACGGCGTGGTCAAGCGTGATGCCGACCCACGGCGCTTTCAGCAACACCAGCACTTCCTGGCCTTCATCAAGCCCGAGGCGGTCGGCGCTTTGAGCGGTAATGGCGACTTTAAAACGGGTCTGACCGTCCGCCAGCAGCACGTCGACATGTTGCTGTACCTGCTGGTGGTCGCGACCGGTGATGGTGCCGAACCACTGGTTGCGGGCGCTGGTTTGTAACGAGAAGCGGGAAATCGCCGCCAGCAAACTGTCGAGGGGCAGGGCGTCATCGTCGCTTAACACATCGAAGGCTTTTTGTTGAATCTGCGCCAACAGATCGTATAACTGAATCAACCGCTGGCCATAGCGGGTCAGCACCGCGCCGCCGCCGCCTTTGCCGCCGGTGGCGCGGTCGACCAGCGACTGTTCGCTGAGCTGGTTCATTTCGTTGATCGCATCCCATGCGCTTTTATAGCTGATACCGGCGTTCTTCGCGCCCTGGCTAATTGAGCCAGTCCGATCGATCTGCTTGAGTAAGGCTATCCGGCGGGGATCGGCGAACAGGCGCTGCTGAAGCTTAAGCGTAAGAAGGATTTCGGCCTGCATAATCAATTCCTGACGTAAAAAGCGTATTGTGAACGATAGCGCCCATCTTGCAACAGGCATCTGCCGCGGCGGCGGCGAGGCACCGCACAAATGGGGCGTGTTTTTCCGGCTGAAATGGTTACAATGAAGTATTCGTACTATCTGGAGCCAACCATGTTAGAGCTGTTGAAAAGTCTGGTATTTGCTGTCGTCATGGTACCTGTGGTGATGGCGGTCATCCTCGGTCTGATTTACGGCCTCGGTGAAGTGTTTAACCTTTTCTCCGGCGTCGGTCATAAAGACAGCAGCCAGCAAAATCACTGATTCCCCAACGCCCGGTCCGCCGGGCGTTTTCTTTTGTACCGATCCCGATTCCCCCTAATTGACGCTGTGAAATTCTCACCATAGTCGTTATATTATCTACTACATAACGAATAAACAGGAGTTTCCAATGGCAGGTCAATGGTCGCGTTTTCTCACCGGAGCGGCATTAACGCTCTGCGTTTCTGGTCATGCGCTGGCGCAGGACGGCAAAATTACCGTTTTTGCCGCGGCGTCGTTAACCAACGCTATGCAGGATATCGCGCAGGCGTATAAAAAAGAGCATCGTGTCGACGTGGTCTCTTCCTTTGCTTCTTCCTCCACGCTGGCGCGGCAGATTGAAGCCGGCGCGCCCGCCGATCTGTTTATTTCAGCGGACCAGAAATGGATGGACTATGCCGTAGACAAAAAATCAATCGATACGGCTTCCCGCACTACGCTGCTGGGCAATAGTCTGGTGGTGGTCGCGCCGAAAGCCAGCGATCGCGGCGATATTGCCATTAATGATAAAACCGACTGGACCAGCCTGCTGCAAGGCGGACGTCTGGCGGTCGGCGATCCGGACCACGTGCCGGCAGGGATCTACGCGAAAGAAGCGCTACAGAAACTCGGGGCCTGGGAGACGCTGTCGCCGAAGCTCGCGCCGGCAGAAGACGTGCGTGGCGCGCTAGCGCTGGTGGAGCGCAACGAAGCGCCGTTGGGCATCGTCTACGGCTCTGATGCCGTCGCCAGCAAGGGGGTCAAAGTGGTGGGCACCTTCCCGGAGGACTCGCACAAAAAAGTCGAGTATCCGCTGGCTATCGTTGATGGGCATAAAAATGCTACCGTAACCGCGTTTTACGACTACCTCAAAGGCCCGGAAGCCTCGGCTATCTTTAAACGTTACGGATTCACCACACAGCAATGATTTTAAGCGATCCCGAATGGCAGGCGGTACTGCTGAGCCTGAAAGTTTCATCCCTGGCGGTGGTTTGCAGCTTACCTTTTGGGATCTTTTTCGCCTGGCTGCTGGTGCGCCGCCATTTTCCCGGCAAAGCGTTACTCGATAGCATTATACATTTACCGCTGGTGCTGCCGCCGGTGGTGGTCGGCTATCTGTTGCTGATTTCCATGGGGCGACGCGGCTTTATCGGTAGTTGGTTATATGATTGGTTTGGTCTGACTTTCGCCTTCAGCTGGCGGGGGGCGGTGCTGGCGGCGGCGGTGATGTCATTTCCGCTGATGGTGCGGGCGATACGCCTCGCCCTTGAAGGGGTGGACGTGAAGCTTGAACAGGCGGCGCGCACCCTCGGGGCTAATCGCTGGCGGGTATTTTTCACCATCACGCTGCCGTTGACCCTGCCGGGCATTATTGTCGGCACGGTGTTGGCCTTCGCCCGTTCGCTGGGGGAGTTTGGCGCGACGATCACCTTTGTCTCAAACATTCCTGGCGAAACGCGCACCATTCCTTCCGCGATGTATACCCTGATTCAAACGCCCGGCAGCGAAGGCGCCGCCGCGCGGTTATGCATCATCTCTATTGTTCTGGCGCTGGTATCGCTGCTGGTGTCCGAATGGCTGGCGCGTCTTAGCCGTAAGCGGATGGGAAAATAACTATGCTGGAGCTCGATTTTAGCCAGACGTTGGGCAATCACTGCCTCGAAGTGCATGAAACCCTTCCCGCCAGCGGCATCACCGCTATTTTCGGCGTCTCAGGCGCGGGCAAAACCTCACTGATTAATGCTATCAGCGGGCTGACGCAGCCGCAGCAGGGGCGCATTGTGCTCAATGGCCGGGTGCTCAATGACGCGCGACAGCGCATCTGCCTGGCGCCGGAGAAGCGGCGTATCGGTTATGTGTTTCAGGACGCGCGGCTGTTTCCGCACTATAAAGTGCGCGGCAACCTGAAATATGGGATGGCTAAAAGCATGGCCGCGCAATTTGACAAGCTGGTGGCGTTATTGGGCATTGAGCATCTGCTCGAACGGCTGCCCGGTAGTTTGTCCGGCGGCGAAAAACAGCGGGTGGCGATTGGCCGCGCCCTGTTGACCGCGCCGGAATTGCTGCTGCTGGATGAGCCGCTGGCCTCGCTGGATATTCCGCGAAAGCGCGAATTACTCCCCTATTTACAGCGGCTGGCACGCGAGATCCATATCCCGATGCTGTATGTCAGCCACTCGCTGGATGAAATTCAGCACCTGGCCGATAACGTGCTGGTGCTGGAAGCGGGAAAAGTGAAGGCGTTTGGCGATCTCGAAACGGTGTGGAGCAGCAGCGTGATGCATCCATGGCTGCCGCAGGAGCAGCAGAGCACGATTCTTAACGTCTCGGTGATCGCGCAGCATCCGCAGTATGCAATGACCGCGCTGGCGCTGGGCGATCAGCAACTATGGGTTAATCATTTGGCGCGAGAGCCGGGCGAAGCGGCGCGTGTTCGCATTCAGGCGTCGGATGTGTCGCTGGTGCTGGAGCACCCGCGACAGACCAGTATCCGTAATATCCTGCGCGCGCAGGTTGTTGGTTGCGTGGAAACCAACGGCCAGATTGAGGTACAGCTTACGGTCAGCGGCAGAACGCTATGGGCGCGAATTAGCCCATGGGCGCGGGATGACCTGGGCATCACCCCAGGTCAGTGGCTGTATGCGCAAATTAAAAGCGTATCGATCGCGGCCTGATTACAACAGATGGCGATTGATGAAGTCGGCGATGCTGGTGGTTTCGTTTTCACCAATCACCACTTTTGCCCGCGCTTTTACTTCCTCAACCGCGTTACCCATCGCCACGCCGGTCCCGACGGCTTCCAGCATGCTGAGATCGTTGTAGTTATCGCCAAAGGCGATAACATCCTGCATGGATAATCCTTGCGCGGCGACCCACTGCGCCAGGCGTTTGCCTTTGCTATTGCCGGCGCGGGCGATATCCACCTGATCGTGCCACGACCATTCGCATTCCAGGCCCAGATTCTGGCCGACGGTCTGCGCGAAGTCCTGTAGTTTCGGGATATTTTCATCGGTGAGGGCGAATTTCCACACCGCCTGCACTTCACGCGCCGCCTGGGCCAGAGAATCCACCTGGGTGAAAACCGGGCGCTGTTCAACCGGCAGCGACTGCGCCCAGTTAGTGGTGCGGATCACGTGACCGGTCGGACGCTCATAAAGCATGGCGTCATCAACGTACATCAGACCGTGAATATCGTGTTCGGCGAGCATGTTGGTGAGGCTGAGGGCTTTATCTACCGGCATCGGATCGGCCTCGAGAACCTTTTTTGCATGATAATCATACAAATAAGTGCCATTACAACAAATTGCAGGTGTATCGAGAGCCAGTGCCTGATAAAAAGGATGGATAGCGACGTGATGTCGGCCGGTTACGACGATCACCTGATATCCAGCCTCCCGGGCGCGAGCCAGCGCATCGAGCGACGCCGGAAGAATCGTTTTTTTTGAGGTCAGTAGGGTGCCGTCTAAATCGAGGGCGATCACGCGTGAGGTCATGTGTTGGTTCCGGTAAATGGTGAAAAAGGGTCTGCCATGATGGTACACGGCTTCGTCTCAGGGGCAAATTTTTCAGCATCTACCGTTAAAAACGTCTATACCATTCATCGTTGCGCCGCGCGCCGGATGAAATGTATAACGATGTCCACGAGCAGTTTCACGAGCAGTGAGGAAAGGAGTAGTCATGAAACAAACCGTATATACCGCCAGCCCGGAGAGCCATCAGATTCACGTCTGGAGCCTCAATGCTGAGGGAAATCTGACATTGGTTCAGGTTGTTGATGCCCCGGGCCAGGTGCAGCCGATGGTGGTAAGCCCGAACAAAGAGTATCTCTATGTCGGCGTTCGTCCGGAGTTTCGCGTCCTGGCTTACCGCATTGCGCCAGATAATGGCGCGCTGACTTTCGCCGGTGAAGCCGCGCTGCCGGGGAGCCCGACGCATATCTCCACCGACCATCAGGGCCGTTTTGTTTTCAGCGCTTCCTACAATCAGGGCTGCGTGAGCGTGACGCCATTGATTGACGGCCTACCGGGTGAAACGGTCACCGTCGTCGAGGGGCTGGAAGGCTGTCACTCGGCCAATATTTCGCCGGACAACCGCACGCTATGGGTCCCGGCGCTGAAGCAGGATCGTATTTGCCTGTTTAATCTGAGCGATGACGGCTATCTGGCCGCGCAGGAGCCGGCGGAAGTTACTACCGTGGAAGGCGCTGGTCCGCGGCACATGGTGTTCCATCCGAACCAGCAGTACGGCTACTGCGTGAACGAACTGAATAGCTCCGTTGACGTGTGGGAGCTTAAAGATCCGCACGGCAAAATTGAGTGCGTGCAGACGCTGGATATGATGCCGCCAGATTTCACCGGCGTGCGCTGGGCTGCGGATATTCATATTACGCCGGATGGCCGCCATCTGTATGCCTGCGATCGTACCGCCAGCATTATCACCATCTTCAGCGTTTCTGAAGACGGTAGCGTACTGTCTATTGAAGGCTACCAGCCGACCGAAGCGCAACCGCGCGGCTTTAATGTCGATCACAGCGGTAAATATCTGATTGCCGCCGGGCAGAAATCGCATCATATCGCGGTATATGAAATTGCCGGCGAGCAGGGGCTATTAAAAGAGAAAGGACGTTATGCCGTTGGTCAGGGCCCGATGTGGGTAGTGGTTAACGCGCATTAATTTGCTATTGATAGAAAAAAACCTCGCGCCGGCGAGGTTTTTTTATTCGGACTGACAGGCCTAAATATCATCCATCGTATAGCCGACGACAATTTCCAGCGTCTTACGAATCACATCCGCGGTAACCACGTTATCGGTGGTTTCCAGGGCATTGATCAACCATAAAATAAGCGCCTTATTGCTCAGATGCCCATCTGAGCTGAGGATACTGTCGATTGCCAGCGACATGACCGCAGATTCATCGACTAATTTATCTCCGGCGCTGCGGAAATATTCTGAGAGCGCTGTATCCTGCAGTCCTGCGTAAATATCTGATTGCTGATGCATAGTCTGTCTCATCATATTCTCACTTGTTTATTAAACTTGATCGGGGATCAGTGTATTTTTTTGCCCGTCGGTTCGACGTTACTATCCACAACAACGGCTCTGTTTTCCCACTGGCCGTTAATCTTTTTAATGACTGGCGCGTGATTGCCGCGCGTCGTGAGTCTGACGCTAATTTCATCAATAACGGCAATAATTGCATTCCTTCGCTGGTGGTTCGTTTCCGCTGCCTGCATTAACCGAAGTTTGACTAGCAGCGTCGGAATATTAATTGGCCGGTTTGTTTTAAGAAGAGATAAAACCGCCTCGCCGATAATCTCATCGCTAACCCGATCTGATTGACTGCTTTTCATCATCGTCCCTCTGCATGCCTCGTGTTCCTGTAAGCCAGGTCAGGTGCAGGCCGACAGTCAGCGTTTACTCCTGACGCTCAAACAGCAGGCCAATCAACGTTTGATAATGATCTTCTTCTTCGGGGGCTCGTGCGACGTCAAGACGGCTCAGTAACTTGGTGCAAAGCGCTTTGCGGTTTAAATGCCGCCCTTCGGTGAGAATGTCCATCACGATTTCGCCCAGCGTCTCCTGCTGAGAAGGTAAAGATGCTTTGTTGAAATACTGGGCTATCGCGTTCGCTGTATCTGGAATGTAACCATTCTGCTGCATATGCGCTCCTTTAATTTCACTCATCTGTTAACTGTGAGTAAACTTATACAATAATTTGTAACTTGTACATAGCGTGTTGCGCAATAAATCGCGTTTAGAGTATAGTCTATTGAAATTTATTGATAAATTTATTGTTTTTTTATTTTGTGTAAAATTGCCATGAGGGTTTTAAGCGTGACAATCTGTACAAGATTATGCGGCCAGGCGGCGTCGTGTGTTCAATTTTTGTTAATATAAATACTTGTTTCGCAAGACGTATCGAGCAGTAACTGCTACTGTGAATGCTTATACCTCTCATCTGGAACCGCTATGCTCACCACCATCATTTATCGCAGCCATATCTGCGACGATGTCTCATTCAAATCGCTCGAGTCGATGGTTGCTGCGGCTAACGAGAGAAATGGTCAGGCGGATGTCACCGGTATTTTACTTTTTAACGGCACGCATTTTTTCCAACTCATTGAGGGGCCGGAAGAAAACGTACAGCAAATTTATCGGCATATTTGCGCGGACCCGCGTCATTACAATCTGGTGGAGCTTCTGTGCGATTACGCGCCGTCTCGCCGTTTTGGTAAGGTCGGCATGGAGCTGTTTGATTTAAGGGAACACGATCGCGATGCGGTACTACAGGCCGTGCTGGATAAGGGGACGACAAAATATCAGCTGACTTACGACGACCGGGCGCTGCATTTTTTCCGTACCTTTGTCGAAGCGACGGAAAAAGAGAACTACTATGAAATTCCGTCAGCTGATAGCTGGGATTTTATTGCCGATGAGAGCTCGTTTTACCCGGCCGTGCCCTGTATCGACCGTGCTGAAACATGCTGTTTTGCTTTTCAGCCGGTGGTTGACCCTTTTGCCTGTGAAATAGTCTCCTGGGAAGCGCTGCTGCGTACCGTTGACGGAGAACCGCCTGCGGCCTATTTTGCCGGTTTGTCAGGCGATGAGATTTATGTCGCGGATTTGCAAAGTAAACGGGTTGCGCTGGCCATTGCTGGCAAATTAGGTCTGCGTGAACGTACCCTGACCATCAATCTGCTGCCGATGACGCTGGTGAAAGTGGCGGATGCGGTGCCATTCCTGTTAACGGAAATTCAGCGCAATGACCTGATTCCGGAACAGATAATTGTTGAATTCACCGAGCGTGAAGTGATTTCGCGGATGGATGAGTTTACCGATGCCGTACGCAAACTTAAGGGGGCGGGAATTCGCGTCGCTATCGATCACTTTGGCGCCGGTTTTGCCGGGCTATCGCTGCTGGCGCAATATCAACCGGATCGAATTAAAATCGACCAGCAGCTGATCCGCAACATCCATCGTGACGGGCCGCGCCAGGCTATCGTGCAGGCGATCATCAAATGCTGCCATTCACTGGAAATTGCCGTATCGGTGGTTGGCGTTGAGCAGGCGGAGGAGTGGATGTGGCTTGAGGCGGCGGGTATTTCTCATTTCCAGGGAAATCTGTTTGCCAGCCCGCGACTGGCTGGTCTGCCGGCAATCCTCTGGCCGGGGAAAATATGATCCATCCTGAGATAGCGTAAACGCACTTTCATCCTTTTTCCCGCACGCTGTGAGCTGCAACCTGATATCTTTATCTGTACAAGAAAAGAGAGTTGTACAGTATGCCTAAATTCGTTAGTTTAGGCGCTAAAGTATCAGGTTGAGATAAGGCGGCTTATGGCTTTTTACAGTATCGGTGAAGTAGCCGAGCGTTGCGGAATCAATCCGGTCACCCTTCGAGCCTGGCAGCGGCGTTACGGTTTGCTGAAACCGCAGCGTAGCGAAGGCGGGCACCGTCAGTTTGATGAAGAAGATATTCAGCGAATCGAAGAGATTAAGCGCTGGATAGAACGTGGCGTTTCAGTGGGCAAGGTGAAAGCGCTGCTGGAAGGCCAGCTACCTGCCGCACGCGATGAATCTGCCCAACTGCAGGAAGAGATGATGAGTATCCTGCGCTATATGCAGCCGGCAAAAATCCGCGCCAAAATCACCGCATTAAGCCATCAGTATCCTGTCGACACCCTGCTTGATAGCCTGTTTGCGCCGGTGCGCCAGCGGCTGAAGCTCGATCAAAACACCTCGCTGGTTATTAGCAGCATGCTGGATGGCATTTTGATTGATTGCGTGGCGCTGTTTTTAGCCGAGTCGCGGAAGAAAAATGGCAAGGAGACGCTGCTGGTGGGGTGGGGGAATGAAGACCGCACCGGCCTATGGCTGGAAGCCTGGCGCCTTTCGCAGCGTGGTTGGCACGTCAACGTGCTGGCGGAACCATTAGAATCTCCCCGCCCGGAACTGTTTCCTGGGCAACATATTTTCGTCTGGACCGGGCGCGCCGCCTCGCCGCTGCAGCTGGAGCTGCTGGGCCACTGGCAGGAGCAGGGCTTCAGTATTCACTTCCACGGTAACGAATAAAAAAACCTGCCTTGTAAGTGAGGCAGGTTTCTGTTTGCTTACGTCGCGCGTGCTTACAGATGGATTTGACTCCAGGACTTAAATGTTTCGCTACGGCTGATATTAAAGAAATCTGTCCTGCCGCTGCAGCCCAGTTTTTTTATCAGATTCAAACGGATTTGATAAATTGTCTTAATATGCAAGTTGAGCGAGCGGCCAATACTGGCAATGGCTTCGCCATTACTGATGAGCTGAATGACTTTCTTTTCTCGCTCGGTAAACTGCACCCGTTCACCAGGGGAGGTATGCGTTTTATAATACCGGGTGGGTTGATTGAGAAATGTTTTTAATTCTGCTGGCGTCGATCTGGCGGGAATGCGTAACATTGGCAATTCGCTGAGAAAATTAAGATCGTTGCCTTCGGTTAATAAAACAAAAACCGTCTCCCGGCGATTATATTTATGTTGTAATACCGAAAAATAACTGTCGCTGGTAAAAAAGACATACTTTTTACTGAAACACCTTTCTGGCAGCGTACGCAGAATGAGGCTAATGCCGCTCAGAAGATAGTGGTTGTCAATCCACAGGTCGTAGCGTTCGGAACAAATGTGCGTGTGTTTACTGAACATTTTGGTCTCCACGAAGCGGGTGGACGAATTAATGGTGAATACCGCGGCGTAGAATATCCAACGCCTGCAAATAGAGATCAGAAAGTATTTCATTACTTTCTGTTTGCAGTCGCTGGTTAATCTCGGTAATTAATTGAAGGTCATCAACTGTTTTATTTTCTTGCAATAAGCTATTTTCAATGTTTTTCAGCAATGCGCAGTTAGCAATAAACTGCACGGGAATTGTATTTTTGATGTGCATAACCCTGAATCTCCCACGCGAAAAATAAAAGCCGCTGGCGTAAACGATTTGCTCATCGTTTACGCCAAAACATTGCGGACAGGCAACGGTAAAGCAGGAACCACCTCAAAATAACCGCGGTATCGGCGCAGAGTGCTGACCCGAACGCCCGCGCAAAATCGAGCTACCCGTCAACTATAGACGCTCAGAACAAACTTGTACAAATTTCTGCGAAAAAATTTGTACACATTAAATTTTTATTTGCTGGGTTAAGTGTATTTTATTGATATTATTGGATTTATTTTATTGCGTCATTGTACAATTAGAGCGGTGAATATCTCTGAAAAATGACCGGTGCTCACTGCTCGGGGTTATACTTGTCGGCCAAGAAGGTGAAGAAAAAGGGAATGCGATGAAACTATGGCCAATTCTGACCGGGGTAGCGGTATCGCTGGCGCTAGTCGCCTGTAAGACCCCCACGCCGCCTCGAGGTGTCAAACCGATAAACCACTTTGATGCCAGCCGTTATCTGGGGCGCTGGTATGAAGTCGCGCGCCTGGAAAACCGTTTTGAACGAGGTCTGCAGCAGGTGACGGCAACTTACAGCATGCGTGATGACGGCGGCATTCGCGTACTTAATCGTGGATTTGACCCGCGCAACAACCGCTGGCGCGAAAGCGAAGGCAAAGCCTATTTCACCGGCGCTTCCACCACGGCAGCGCTGAAAGTCTCGTTCTTCGGTCCCTTCTATGGCGGATATAACGTGATCGCGCTCGACGACGATTATCAATACGCGCTGGTGAGCGGGCCAAATCGCGACTATTTATGGCTACTTTCGCGCACCCCGGATATTCCGACCCACATCCGACAACAATACCTTGCCCTGGCCGCTGAGCTCGGTTTTGCGGTTAACAAACTGGTCTGGGTGCCGCAGGCGAAGGCTTAAACTATCGCCTGCCGCAGGGTGTGCGCCGCATCGTTGAGCGCGGGCGCCGGCATACGGCCGATCAGCGCAAACTGGTAGCCGCCGTGGCGCCACCAGCGCAGGTTCATGCCCTGTCGCTGCTCATTTTGCGGCGGCGAGGCGGTTTGCCGGGCGGCGGGTGAAATACAAAGCGCGACCGGGCCGTAACCGGTATGCAGCCAGAGGATTTGCGTGATCGAGGTACTTTCGTAACGCAGCATACGGACCATTTTCAGCTCCGCCTCAGGCAAGGCGAGCTGCCGTCGTTCTAGAAACAGTCCTGTATCCTGCGCCGAACGACGCAGGCCACGGTCGAGCATCTCGGGTGAATTATCCACATCGGCCACGGTTTCCGCGCTATATAGCGACATGTACTGGGCTTCAAGACGGCGAATATTCTCGTCATCGTCTTCCTGCGGCGCAGGCCGCCAGAAGTAACTTGTTGCGCTACCGATAACCAACAGGCTCAGTGAGGCGCCGATCAGCGCGCGACGGCTGAAGCGCGCCTGATTTTGCGCTTTACTTTCCGACCCGGTGAGGTAGGGCGCCAGTTTCGCCTGTATCCGCGCCACGGGCGCTTCATCAAGCAGGGCGGCGAAAGCATGTTGATAAGGCTGATGATTATTCATCAACGTGGCGGTGCGGCTGGCGAGCTGCGGGTCGCGGGCAAAGGTTTCGCTAAAACGGCGGGCGTCCTGCGCGCACATTTCGCCATCAAGCCAGGCGACAATGGCCTCGTCCTGCCATGGTGGGGAAAAGCGAATAGGGTTCATGAGCGTTTCTCCTGCGCCGGGGGCGAAATCGCCGGCGTTTTGGCCAGCGTTTCTCGCGCGGCGGCTAGCCGACTCATAATGGTGCCAATAGGTACCGATAGCGTCTCGGCGGCTTCCTGATAACTAAACCCCTCGACATACACCAAAAAGACGGCATTACGCTGCGCCTCGGGCAGTTGATTAACCCGCAGCATCAGTTGCCGATAGCGCCACTGCGTCTCGTCCTGCTCGCCCGGCTCAGGGGCAGCCAGCTCCTCACACTCGACAAACCCCTGGCCGAGGCGGACCTGGCGGGCGCGCAGCTCTGAAATCCAGATGGAGTGCAAAATGGAGAATAGCCACCTGTCGATGCGGGTGTCGGGGGTAAACTGCGCGCTCTTTTCGAGCGCGCGAAGGCAAGTGGCCTGCACCAGCTCCTCGGCGACGTCGCGGTTGTGCGAGAGTACGAGGCCGTAGCGCCACAGGCGAGGAAGATGGGCGGCAAGTTGGCTATCAACGATACGGTTAGCGATGTTCTTATCCTTATTGATTCTGGCGAATCACGACTATCAGGATTCAGGATGTCCGTTTATTGCCGACTGAAGATCGCGGTACTCTTCGCAGCTTTGGCCGCAAATGTCGGCAATCGCCGCCAGCTGCTGTTTGGCCAGATCGGGGCGTCCTTTAACCATCCATGCTTCGCCAAGGTATTCGCGGGCTTTCGCGTAGTCTGGTTTCAGCGCCAGCGCCCGCTGATAATAGCCAATTCCTTCATCGGTTCTCCCGAGCTTACGCGTGGCGTAGCCGCGATAGTTCCACGCCTCAGGCGTATTGGCGTTGTGCAGCGTATCCAGCAGGTTAAGCGCGGCCTGATATTCCCCTTTTTTCGCCAGATGCCAGGCATAATTGGTTTTATCTTCATCGCTAAGGCTGCTGGTTTTCTGCGGGACGCATTTTTGGCTCACGCTGTCGTAGGCCTGTCCGCTCGGGCAATCCGGGGTTTGTTTGCTCGGGCTGTTATCGCCCATGGCCAACGCCGCCGGGGTATATAACAAAAATAGCAGCGCCGGAACGACTAAGCGCCTGATGGGAGAAATTTGTGCGTTCATGGTGACCTCCAGGTGGGCGAGAGACGCGATAAGGCATCGCGTTGCCGGTTCTAAGGAGTAAACGCGCAAGCGGGGGGATTTATTCGCCGTTGGCGAAAATTATTAATTGGCGTTGTGGCGAGAGTATGCGTCGATAAGAAAAGCCCGCGCTCGGGGGGAGCGCGGGCCGATAATATTACTGTTTCGGAGCGGCAACCACAAAGCTGCCCACGCCGCGGTTGTTATATTCCCACATGCGGTTGAAGCCGTTGTCGTTAAGGTTACGCTGCGGGTGGCCTTTGTCATCCTGCGCGCCAACGTTACCGCTGAAGGCGCGGTTAGAGCCTACCGCCGCCGCCCACGGTTGAGCAATGTTAAAGCCTTCATTGATGACGCTATCGCGGATTACCACCTGGCCGTTGCTGTTGCCGTCGACGTCCAGCGCGCGGCCCAGCTGCGCGACGTTATCGCCGGACGCGGTGAAGCGGCTGTTGGTAGCCAGGAAGCCGTAGGTCACGCTTTTCAGCGTTGCCGGCGCGAAAACGTAGGCTTCTTTCTGCGTACGCGAGTTCACGACGCGGAAATCGGTATTATCAAATACCACCGCGCCGCGGCCGGAAACGATATCCACATCGCCTTCAATATAGCTATTGGTCACCAGCGTGCGGGTTTGACGGTTGTCCTGCAGACGGTTCTGCACGCCGCTATTGGTCACAAAGAAGGTGTTCTGGCGGCCAAGAATGTTGACCTTGTTGATCTGCACCTGGTCGCCATCGCTGCGCAACGCCACCGCCTGGTGGGTACCGGCATCGACGCTATCGCCGAGATTGTTGGCGATAGTCAGGTTCTGCAGCTGCAGGCCATTGTTCTGCGACCAGAAGACCGCGGAACACATCACGCCCACGGTGGCGGCGGATTTGCTCTGGCAACTGTCGAACATATACCACGCGGGTTTGCCTGGCATATATTTGCCGCCCGGATTAACCAGATGACGCCAGCTATTACGGTCCATTTCGGAATCAATTGCTTCGCTGATTTTGACGTCGGCAGGGTTTTCACCGGTACCATAAATCGTCAGCGCGCCCGGCGCGGCAGGTACGTAGACGGTACCCGCATATTCGCCCGGCATAACGGCGATGAACAGGCGACGGGCAGAGTGACGGGCAATCGCCGCATCGACCGCGGCCTGAATAGTCGTGTGGGTCACGCCCTGGGCGCCCGCTGGGCCGACGATGAAATCAGGCTGCGCCGGCAGGCTGATAGCGGATGGCGTCCACGCGGCGGCATTCGGCGTCAGCGACTGGAAATAGGCCGCTTGAGTAAAGTTTTTCGCTTCATCGGCGCTAAGAATCGGCCGTGCGGTATTGCCCGGTGCAGTCTGCGTTGAGGGCTTTTGATCGGCAGGCGTCGAGCTACAGGCGGACAGCGTCACGCCGAAGGCCAGCGCCAGCGCCAGACGGGAAACGGAATATGTGTTCATGTTGCTCCGGGCGATAATATGCAAAGTTACATACCCTTTGTGCGCGACAGGGTATAAGTCCTTTAAAACCTGCTGTTTTATACTAACTTGAACGAAACGGGAAGATGCCAGTTCAAAAACTTCACTTCTTTACGCAACGCGAAGCGCTGACGGAACGTCTTTAGTCACAAAAAAATAACATTTACCCGCGCTTTTATTGACATTACCGGCGTTATGAAAATAAATGTCTATACAACCCATGACAAGTTGAATGCTATGACTGAAGCCACCTCTGAACTCGTTATCTGGCGAAACGCGCGTCTCGCCACCCTGAACCCTGATTATTCCCAACCGTATGGCCTGCTGGAGCGCCATGCGCTGCTGGTGCGTAATGGCCGCATCGAGGCGATCGTCGACGATGCTGATGCCCCGGCAGGGCGTCATATCGACCTCGAAGGCCGGCTGCTGACGCCGGGTCTTATTGACTGCCACACGCACCTGATTTTTGGCGGCAGCCGGGCGCAGGAGTGGGAGCAGCGGCTGAACGGCGTGTCGTATCAAACCATCAGCGCCAACGGCGGCGGCATTAACTCCACCGTGCGCGCCACGCGCGAAAGCAGCGAAGCTGAACTACTGGCGCTGGCGCAGCCGCGTCTCGCTCGCCTGCTTCGTGAAGGGGTGACAACGCTGGAGATTAAATCAGGCTACGGTCTCGATCTGCAAAACGAACGCAAAATGCTGCGGGTCGCCCGAAAACTGGCCGACGACAACGGAGTGGAACTGTCGGCGACGCTGCTCTCCGCCCACGCCACGCCGCCGGAATATCATGGCGACGCCGATGGCTATATCTCGCTGGTCTGCGAGACCATACTGCCGATGCTGTGGCAAGAGGGGCTGTTTGAAAGCGTTGACGTCTTCTGTGAAAACGTCGGCTTCAGTCCACAGCAAACCGAGCGCGTATTTCAGGCCGCGCAGGCGCTGGGCATTCCGGTAAAAGGCCACGTTGAGCAGCTCTCGTCGCTGGGCGGCGCTCAGCTGGTGAGCCGCTATCATGGGCTTTCCGCCGACCATATCGAGTATCTGACGGAAGAGGGTGTGGCGGCGATGCGCGAAAGCGGCACCGTGGCGGCCCTGCTCCCCGGCGCGTTCTACTTCCTTAACGAAACCCGCAAACCGCCGGTGGAACTGCTGCGCAAGTACCAGGTGCCGATGGCGGTGGCGACCGATTTCAACCCGGGCACCAGCCCCTTCGCCAGCCTGCACCTGGCGATGAATATGGCCTGCGTCAAGTTTGGTTTAACGCCGGAAGAGGCCTGGGCCGGGGTGACTCGCCATGCCGCGCGGGCGCTGGGGCGACAGGAGAGTCACGGTCAGCTGGCGGCGGGCTTTGTCGCAAACTTCGCCATCTGGGATGCCGAGCATCCGGTCGAGATGGTGTATGAGCCGGGGCGCGCGCCGCTCTGGGGGCGTGTGGTACGAGGAGAACTGCAATGATGCTGTGGCAAGCTACACCCGCCAACCTTTGGCAGGGGCGAGATGATAGCGCGGAGGCGCCCAATGCGCTGCGCCTGTTCCAGACCATCGCCCGCGCGGAACGCTTCGCGCCGCAGGAGATGCCCGGCGATATCGCGCTGCTCGGCTTCGCCTGCGACGAAGGCGTACGGCGTAATAAAGGTCGTACCGGCGCCGGACATGGCCCGGAAACGCTACGCCGGGCGTTGGCCAATATGGCCAGCCATCAGGGCCATGACCGCTGCGTAGATATGGGCACGATTAGCGTTGATGGCGAACAGTTAGAAGCCGCACATCAGGCGCTGCGCGAGGCGGTGGTCGCCTGTCAACGCGCCGGCAAACGCACGCTGGTGCTGGGCGGCGGCCACGAGACGGCCTTCGGCCACGGCGCTGGGGTACTGGATGCCTTCCCGGGCGAAAAGGTGGGTATTATTAATCTCGATGCGCATCTTGATTTACGCTTTGCCGAATGCGCCAGCTCCGGGACGCCGTTCCGCCAGTTGGCGCTGGAGTGTGAAGCGCAGCAGCGAGGTTTTCATTATACCTGCATTGGCGTCAGTCGGGCGGCGAACACCCAGGCGTTATGGGATGAAGCGGCGCGCCGTCAGGTGAATATCGTTGAGGATCTGGAGGTTCTGGAGGCCTTCGAAACTCGCGTGTTGCCGGAGCTTGAGCGCAATATCGCGCAATTCGACCGTCTGTATCTGACTATCGATCTCGACGTGCTGCCGGCGCGCGAAATGCCGGCGGTTTCCGCGCCAGCGGCGCTGGGCGTGCCGCTGGCGACCCTGCTGCGGATCGTCGAGCCGTTGTGCCGCAGCGGTAAGCTACAGGCGGTGGATTTGGTCGAGTTTAATCCGCAATTTGACGTCGACGGACAGGGCGCTCGCGCGGCGGCCCGTCTGGCATGGCAAATCGCCCATTGGTGGCGCTAGCGATCCGCGCTATTATTTTCGTTTCGCCGCTCCGCTTATTACGCATAAGGAAAGCCAGGCCATGTTTGCACAACAACCTCGTTCCGCGCCCGCGCCTTTCTATGAAAAGGTGAAGCAGGCGATCAGCGAAAAGATCCACCGCGGCGAGTGGCGTCCGCACGACCGAATTCCCTCGGAGGCTGAACTGGTCGCCCAGTTCGGCTTCAGCCGCATGACTATCAACCGCGCGCTGCGTGAGCTGACGGATGAAGGCTTGCTGGTGAGGCTACAGGGCGTCGGTACCTTCGTCGCCGAGCCAAAAGGGCAGTCGGCGCTGTTTGAAGTGCGCAGCATTGCCGATGAGATTGCCTCCCGCCGTCACCAGCACCGCTGCGACGTGCTGCTTTTAGAGGAGACCGAAGCGGATGTTATCCAGGCGGAGGCGCTCAACGTCGCCGAAGGCACGCGTATCTTCCATTCGCTGATGGTGCATTTTGAAAACGAGGTCCCGGTACAAATCGAAGATCGCTGCGTCAATGCCGCGGTGGTGCCGGACTATCTATTACAGGATTACACCGCCACCACGCCGCATGATTATCTATCGCTCATCGCGCCGTTAACCGAAGGCGAACATATTGTCGAGGCGGTGCAGGCAACGTCAGAAGAGTGCGCGCTGCTGCGCATCATGCCGCACGATCCCTGTCTGCTTATTCGCCGCCGAACCTGGTCGACGACGCATATTGTCTCACACGCTCGCCTGCTGTTCCCCGGCGCGCGCTACCGTCTGCAGGGCCATTTCAGCTCGTAATTTCCCCTGGCGTCAGCAAAACGTGATTGCTGACGCAATATAACAAAATTGTATCATTTCTGTTAAATCCTGGCTTGCGTAGAGTTGTATAGACAAGTATATGTATCTACGTACACAACGTTAATTGTCAGGAGAAACCCCGATGTCGCAAAGCAAATATCGCCAGCTGGACGTACGTGCCCCGAGAGGCACGACGCTGACCGCCAAGAGCTGGTTGACCGAAGCGCCGCTGCGTATGTTAATGAATAACCTCGATCCCGATGTCGCCGAAAACCCGCATGAGCTGGTGGTTTATGGCGGTATTGGTCGCGCTGCGCGCAACTGGGAATGCTATGACGCTATCGTGAAGGCGCTGAAAAACCTGGAAAGCGATGAGACCCTGCTGGTGCAGTCCGGTAAACCGGTCGGCGTATTTAAAACGCATGAAAACTCGCCGCGCGTGCTGATCGCTAACTCCAACCTGGTTCCGCACTGGGCTACCTGGGAACACTTCAACGAACTGGATGCCAAAGGGCTGGCGATGTACGGCCAGATGACCGCCGGCAGCTGGATCTACATCGGTAGCCAGGGCATCGTACAGGGCACCTATGAAACCTTCGTCGAAGCCGGTCGCCAGCACTATCAGGGCAGCCTGAAAGGCCGCTGGGTGTTAACCGCCGGTCTGGGCGGCATGGGCGGCGCGCAGCCGCTGGCCGCGACGCTGGCAGGCGCCTGCTCGCTGAACATTGAATGTCAGCAGAGCCGCATCGATTTCCGTCTGCGTACCCGCTACGTGGATGAACAGGCCACTTCTCTGGATGACGCCCTGGCGCGCATCAAAAAATATACCGCCGAAGGCCGCGCTATCTCTATCGCGCTGTGCGGCAACGCCGCGGATATCGTTCCGGAACTGGTGAAACGCGGCGTGCGCCCGGATATGGTCACCGACCAGACCAGCGCCCACGACCCGCTGCATGGCTATCTGCCGAAAGGCTGGAGCTGGGAGGAGTATCAGCAGAAAGCCGAATCCGATCCGCAAGGCACTATCCTGGCGGCGAAACGCTCGATGGCCGACCACGTTCAGGCGATGCTGGCCTTTAATGAAATGGGCGTACCGACCTTCGACTACGGCAACAACATCCGCCAGATGGCGCAGGAAATGGGCGTCAGCAACGCCTTCGATTTCCCGGGCTTCGTGCCGGCGTATATCCGCCCGCTGTTCTGCCGCGGTATCGGCCCGTTCCGTTGGGTAGCGCTGTCCGGCGATCCGCAGGATATCTACAAAACCGACGCGAAAGTGAAAGAGATCATTAAAGATGATAAGCATCTACACCACTGGCTGGATATGGCGCGCGAGCGCATCAGCTTCCAGGGACTGCCGGCGCGTATCTGCTGGGTAGGTCTGGAGTGGCGGCAGAAGCTGGGGCTGGCCTTTAACGAAATGGTGCGTAGCGGCGAAGTCTCCGCGCCGATCGTGATTGGCCGCGATCACCTTGATTCCGGCTCCGTCGCCAGCCCGAACCGCGAAACCGAAGCCATGCGCGACGGCTCGGATGCGGTATCCGACTGGCCGCTGCTCAACGCACTGCTTAACACCGCCAGCGGCGCGACCTGGGTGTCGCTGCACCACGGCGGCGGCGTAGGCATGGGCTTCTCGCAGCACTCCGGGATGGTTATCGTCTGTGATGGTACCGATGAAGCGGCGGCGCGTATCGCTCGCGTCCTGCATAACGACCCGGCGACCGGCGTAATGCGTCATGCCGACGCGGGTTACGATATCGCCATTGAATGCGCGGCGGAACAGGGTCTGAATCTTCCGATGGTTGCGGCAACGCAGGGGAATGCTAAATGAAATCTTTAACGCTAATTCCGGGGCAACTGAGCCTGTCGCAGCTCCGCGACGTTTACAGCCACCCGCTGAACATTACCATTGATAGCAGCGCGTTTGCGGCAATTGATGAGAGCGTGGCCTGCGTTAACGCCATCCTCGCCGAAGGGCGGACCGCCTACGGTATCAACACCGGTTTTGGCCTGCTGGCGCAGACCCGTATCTCGACGGAAGATCTGGAGAACCTGCAGCGTTCGCTGGTGCTATCCCATGCGGCAGGCGTTGGCGAGCCGCTGGACGATGACCTGGCGCGCCTGATTATGGTGCTGAAGATTAACAGCCTGTCCCGCGGTTTCTCCGGGATCCGCCTGAGCGTGATCCAGGCGCTGATTGGTCTGGTCAATGCCGGCGTGACGCCGTGGATCCCGGCGAAAGGTTCCGTCGGCGCCTCCGGCGACCTCGCGCCGCTGGCGCATATGTCGCTGACGCTGCTTGGCGAAGGCAAAGCGCGGGTACGCGGCGGCGAATGGCTGCCGGCGACGGAAGCGTTACGTCAGGCGGGGCTGGAGCCGATTACCCTGGCGGCGAAAGAAGGTCTGGCGCTGCTGAACGGCACCCAGGCGTCGACGGCCTTTGCGCTGCGCGGCCTGTTCGAAGCCGAGGATCTGTTCGCCTCCGCAGTCGTTTGCGGGGCGTTAACCACCGAAGCGGCGCTGGGTTCGCGTCGTCCGTTCGATGCGCGTATTCACGAGGTGCGCGGCCAGCGTGGTCAGATTGATGCGGCGGCGCTGTATCGCCACCTGTTGACCGATGACAGCGCGATTTCGCAGTCGCACCATAACTGCGCCAAGGTGCAGGATCCGTACTCTCTGCGCTGTCAGCCGCAGGTGATGGGCGCCTGCCTGACGCAGATCCGCCAGGCGGCGGAAGTACTGTTAGCCGAAGCGAACGCGGTCTCCGATAACCCGCTGGTCTTTGCCGCCGAAAATGACGTCATCTCCGGCGGTAACTTCCATGCCGAACCGGTAGCGATGGCGGCGGATAATATCGCACTGGCGATCGCGGAAATCGGCTCGCTCTCCGAGCGTCGTATCGCGCTGATGATGGACAGCCATATGTCGCAGCTGCCGCCGTTCCTCGTGAAAAATGGCGGCGTCAACTCCGGCTTTATGATAGCCCAGGTCACGGCGGCGGCTTTAGCCAGTGAAAACAAAGCGCTGTCGCACCCGCATAGCGTTGACAGCCTGCCCACCTCCGCGAACCAGGAAGACCACGTCTCGATGGCGCCGGCTGCCGGTCGTCGCCTGTGGGCGATGGCGGAAAACACCCGCGGGGTGCTGGCAGTTGAGTGGCTGGCGGCGGCGCAGGGGCTGGATATGCGCGAAGGGCTGACCACCAGTCCGCTGCTGGAAGAGGCGCGTCATCTGCTGCGCGAACGCGTGCCGCATTATACCCAAGACCGTTTCTTCGCTCCTGATATTGAAAATGCCACCGAGCTTTTGGCCGCACGTCACCTGACGCGTCTGCTGCCTGCCGTATTGCCTGGCCTGAATTAATCACCGTTGTTCTCTGTACCCGCGTCGGGGGGATGTCATCCCCCCGGCCGTCCTACATCGCATATTTGTCGTCATATAAAAAAACCAGGACACCTGTATATGCAACAACAACACAAACCGCATCTGCTGCGCGGGCTGAATGCCCGACACATTCGTTTTATTGCGCTCGGTTCCGCTATCGGCACCGGGCTGTTCTACGGTTCGGCCTCCGCCATTAAGGCGGCGGGTCCGGCGGTGCTGCTGGCCTATCTGATCGGCGGCGCGGCGGTCTTTATGGTCATGCGCGCGCTGGGTGAAATGGCGGTGCGCAATCCGGTTTCCGGCTCCTTCGGCAGCTACGCTCGCCAGTATCTCGGGCCGCTGGCCGGATTTATTACCGGCTGGACCTACACCTTTGAAATGGTGATCGTGGCGCTGGCCGACGTCACCGCGTTCGGTATCTATATGGGGTTGTGGTATCCCGATGTGCCGCGCTGGATCTGGATCCTCAGCATCATCTTCTTTATTGGCGCGATGAACCTGTGCAACGTGCGGGTGTTCGGCGAGATGGAGTTCTGGCTGTCGCTGATTAAAGTGGTAGCGATTATCGCCATGATGGCGGCGGGCGCGGGGATTATCTTCTTTGGCTTTGGCCATAGTTTCCCGGCCACCGGGCTGGAAAATCTGTGGAGCCACGGCGGCTTTGCGCCAAATGGCTGGCAGGGGATCATCGCTTCGCTTGGCATCGTGATGTTCGCTTTCGGCGGTGTAGAGATTATCGGCGTCACGGCGGCGGAAGCGCAGAACCCGAAGAAGGTCATCCCGCAGGCCATCAACACCATTCCGCTGCGTATTATTCTGTTTTACGTCTGCACCCTGGCGGTGCTGATGGCGATATTCCCGTGGAATAGTTTTGGCGAGCAGGGCAGCCCGTTTGTGCTGATCTTCGATGGCCTCGGGATCCCGGCGGCGGCGACCGTGCTGAATATCATCGTGATTAGCGCCAGTATCTCGGCGATTAACAGCGATATTTTTGGCGCCGGGCGCATGATGTACGGTATGTCGAAAGAGGGGCTGGCGCCGAAGTGCTTCCAGCGGATCGCCAGCAACGGCGTACCCTGGATGACGGTCGTGGTGATGGGCGTGGCGCTGCTGGTGGCGGTGGTGCTTAACTATCTGATGCCGGAACAGGTATTTGTCCTGATTGCCTCGCTGGCGGCGTTCGCCACCGTCTGGGTGTGGCTGATGATCCTGCTCTCTCATTTCTCAATGCGCCGCGGTTTGTCGGCCGAAGAGCGTAGTAAGATCGAATTCCCGATCCCCTTCTGGCCGGTTGGCCCGCTGTTGACGCTACTGTTTATGGGGCTGGTGATCGCTGTGCTGGGAATGGTGGAAGAGACGCGCGTGGCGCTGTTAGCCGGGCTGGTCTGGCTGGGGCTGCTGACGGTGGTGTGGTACGCACGCGTGCGTAAAACCGCGCTGCAGGTAGCCACTGAACAGTAAGGTCAATCTCCCCGGTGGCGCTGCGCTTACCGGGGCTACGTTTGGACCGTAGATACTGTTATCGGTTTGCAACGGTTTTGGTCGGGGAAAACATGTGCTTTGTGTTAATTCCGACACATTGCGCTCCCAATATTTCTTCTGCGTTATGTCCCTCATGGCGCAGGGAGCGCACAGGGGGCGGCCAGTCGCCGCCGCCCCCTGTACCCCCGGGCTCTGGCCGCCAAAATCGCCACTTCGTGGTACCTTCGACTTATCCCTGCAGGCTTCGGGTCGGGCCGAGGCAGCGTCCTTGCAAAACACGGCCCTCAGCCCGCATCCATGCGGGCTGCCCCGGCCTTCCGGGAACGTCTCAGCGATTTTGAGGCCGCCAACAACGGCAGTTTCAGCAAGCATGGTGAATAAATTAAAGGCAGGCCGCACGGACCGTAGGTCGGGTAAGCGCAGCGCCACCCGACAATATACCGGTGCCGCGAGTAGCCCGGATAAGGCGCAAGCCGCTATCCGGGGGGATAATTAACTGAACAGGGCGGTGATGGAAGCGCTGGCGAGCGAATGGAAATGGACATTAAAGCCGACCATCGCGCCGCTCGCCTCGGCATCGACATCAATCTTATCGATATCCAGCGCGTGCACGGTAAAAATGTAGCGGTGGGTTTCACCCTTCGGCGGCGCGGCGCCGCCGTAGCCTGCCTTACCAAAATCGGTGCGGGTCTGAATGGCCTCTTCCGGTAGCTCCGCCTGACCGGAACCGGCCCCCTGCGGCAAAACCCGAGTATCGGCAGGCAGGTTGGCTACCACCCAGTGCCACCAGCCGGAGCCGGTCGGCGCATCCGGGTCGTAGCAGGTAACGACAAAGCTTTTAGTTCCCGCAGGGACGTCGTCCCACATCAGATGCGGCGAAAGATTATCGCCATCGTACCCCATACCGTTGAATACGTGACGATTAGGCAGCTTGCCGCCGTCTTGCAGATCGTGACTGGTCAGTTTCATGCTTCATCCTCGTTGATAATGCGCTGATTAACAAAGAAGTGTAGCCTTCCCGACGGCGCAATTCCGCTGTTTATTCGCTAAAAAATGTTTCTTCCCGTACCGCCGCGTTGACCGCACGGGTCAGGCGAGTCAGCTGTTGTGGGCTGATGACATACGGCGGCATCAGGTAAATCAGCCGGCCAAATGGGCGGATCCACACCCCTTGTTCAACGAAAAAGCGCTGCAGAGCGGCCATGTTGACCGGATGACGGGTTTCAACCACGCCAATCGCGCCCAGTACGCGCACGTCGGCGACCCATTCTGACTCTCGTGCCGGAGCCAGCTCGGCCTTCAGCTGGGCTTCAATCGCCGCCACCTGCTGTTGCCATTCGCCGCTCTCCAGCAGGCGCAGGCTTTCGCTTGCCACCGCACAGGCCAGCGGATTGCCCATAAAGGTGGGGCCGTGCATAAAGCAACCGGCTTCACTATCGCTGATGGTTTCAGCTACCGTTCGGGTGGTTATAGCGGCGGAAAGGGTCATGGTACCGCCGGTCAGCGCTTTACCCAGACACAAAATATCGGCGGAAATGCCAGCGTGTTCACAGGCGAACAGTTTGCCGGTACGGCCAAAGCCGGTGGCAATCTCATCGGCGATCAGCAAAATCCCTTCCCGGTCGCACATTTTACGCACTCGCTTCAACCACTCCGGGTGGTACATGCGCATCCCGCCGGCGCCCTGGACTACCGGTTCGAGGATCACCGCGGCGATTTCGTGGCGATGCGCGGCCATCAGGCGGGCAAACGGCACCATATCCATCTCATCCCACTCGCCATCGAAGCGGCTTTGCGGCGCGGGGGCAAACAGGTTATCCGGCAGGTAGCCCTGCCACAGGCTGTGCATCGAGTTCTGCGGATCGCAGACCGACATCGCGCCGAAGGTGTCACCGTGATAGCCGTTGCGGAAGGTCAGGAAACGACGGCGCGGTTGGCCTTTAGCCTGCCAGTACTGCAGCGCCATTTTCATCGCCACTTCTACCGCCACCGAACCGGAATCGGCGAGGAAAACGCACTCCAGCGATTCCGGCGTCATCGCCACCAGTTGGCGACATAGCGCCACCGCCGACGGATGGGTGATCCCGCCGAACATCACGTGCGACATCTGGTCGATCTGCGCTTTCATCGCCGCATTCAGGCGCGGGTGATTGTAGCCGTGGATCGCCGCCCACCAGGATGACATGCCATCAATCAGCTGTTCGCCGCCGGCGAGGGACAGCTCGCAACCGTGGGCGGAAACCACCGGGTAGACCGGCAGGGGGGAAGTCATAGAGGTGTAGGGGTGCCAGATGTGGCGCCGATCGAAAGCGAGATCGTCCAGTGTCATAAGCGACTTGTAAACCATTTTGAAAACATTTAGGTTTACGAGTATAAACCGAACCGCAAATTAACAAAACCTTTTTGGAGAGGCCAATGGCTCACCACGCACGCTGGACAATGTCGCAAGTTACTGAGTTATTTAATAAACCACTCATCGATCTGCTCTTTGAAGCGCAGCAAATCCACCGTCAGCATTTTGACCCGCGTCAGGTGCAGGTCAGTACGTTGCTGTCGATTAAAACCGGCGCTTGTCCGGAAGACTGTAAATATTGCCCGCAAAGCGCACGCTACAAAACCGGTCTTGAATCCGAGCGCCTGATGGAAGTCGAGCAGGTGCTGGAATCAGCGCGTCAGGCGAAAAACGCCGGCTCGACCCGCTTCTGCATGGGCGCGGCGTGGAAGAATCCCAATGACCGCGATATGCCGTATCTGGAGCAGATGGTCAAAGGCGTGAAGGCGCTTGGGCTAGAGTCGTGCATGACGCTCGGTACCCTTACCGATAGTCAGGCACAGCGCCTGGCCGGCGCGGGGCTTGATTACTACAACCATAACCTCGACACCTCACCGGAATTTTACGGCAACATCATCACCACCCGTACCTATCAGGAACGTCTGGATACGCTGGATAAGGTACGCGATGCCGGGATTAAAGTGTGCTCCGGCGGCATTGTCGGGTTGGGGGAAACCGTGAAAGATCGCGCCGGGCTGCTGCTGCAGTTGGCTAATCTGCCAACGCCGCCGGAAAGCGTGCCAATCAATATGCTGGTGAAGGTTAAGGGTACGCCGCTGGCGGATAACGACGATGTCGACGCCTTCGATTTCATCCGCACGATCGCCATTGCGCGCATCATGATGCCAACCTCCTACGTGCGTCTGTCCGCCGGGCGCGAGCAGATGAACGAGCAGACCCAGGCGATGTGCTTTATGGCCGGGGCTAACTCGATTTTCTATGGCTGCAAGCTGCTGACGACGCCTAACCCGGAAGAAGATAAAGACCTGCAGCTGTTCCGCAAGCTGGGGATCAACCCGCAGCAGACGGCGGTACTGGAAGGTGATAATGAGCAGCAGCAGCGCCTGGAGCAGGCCTTACTCACCCCCGACACTGAGGAATACTACAACGCGGCGGCGCTATGAGCTGGCAGCAACGAATCGATCGGGCGCTGGACGAACGGCGGGCGGCGGATGCTTTCCGCCGCCGCCTGCCGGTAAGCCACGGCGCCGGACGCTGGCTGGAGCGAGAAGGGGAGCGCTGGCTCAACTTCTCCAGTAATGACTACCTGGGCCTGAGCCAGCATGATGCGATTATCGCCGCCTGGCAGCAGGGGGCGGAACGTTATGGCGTCGGTTCTGGCGGATCGGGTCACGTTAGCGGCTATAGTCAGGCACATCGCGAGCTGGAAGAGGAACTTGCCGACTGGCTGGGCTACCCGCGCGCGTTGCTGTTTATCTCCGGCTTTGCCGCGAATCAGGCGTTGATTGCTGCGCTTGCGGAAAAAGACGATCGGATTGTGGCCGATCGCCTGAGCCATGCCTCCCTGCTGGAGGCGGCAAGCCTCAGCCCGGCGCAGCTGCGGCGCTTTATTCACAATGACCCGCAACAGCTTGCTCAACTGCTGGCGAAACCGCTGGACGGCCAGCAGTTAGTCGTTACCGAAGGGATTTTCAGCATGGACGGCGACAGCGCGCCGCTCGCTGATATTCAGGCGGCAGCCCGCAGCGCCGGAGCATTATTTCTGGTTGATGATGCGCATGGAATCGGGGCGATTGGCGATGAAGGGCGAGGAAGCTGTCATACGCAGGCGGTTCGTCCGGAGCTGCTGGTGGTCACCTTCGGCAAGGCGTTTGGGGTGAGCGGCGCGGCGGTACTGTGCAGTGAATCGATGGCCGATTATCTGCTGCAGTTTGCCCGTCATCTCATCTACAGCACCGCGATGCCGCCGGCGCAGGCGGTAGCGTTAAGCGCGGCGTTGCGGATCATTCGTAGCGATGAGGGCCAGCAGCGGCGGGAAATCTTGAGCGCCCGCATCCGTCAGTTCCGCGCAGGAATGGGCGATGTTTCGCTGGGCCTGACCGATTCCCGGAGCGCGATTCAGCCGTTGATCGTCGGCGATAACGCGCGAGCGCTGGCTCTGGCATCCAGCCTACGCGAGGCCGGCTGTTGGGCTACCGCCATTCGTCCGCCGACGGTTCCTGTCGGCGGCGCGCGTCTGCGCCTCACTTTGACCGCCGCTCATCAGGCTGAAGACATTGCGCGTTTACTGGAGGTGCTGCATGGCTACGGTGAATAAGCAGGCGGTGGCCGCGGCGTTTGGTAGGGCGGCCAGCGGCTATACGCAACATGATGAGCTGCAGCGCCACAGCGCCGAATTGCTACTGCGCCAGTTGGCGAAAGGTGATTTCCCCCAGGTGCTGGACGCCGGTTGCGGCCCTGGCAGCATGAGCCGTTACTGGCGCGAAGCAGGAAGCGAAGTTACCGCGCTGGATCTTTCCGCCGGGATGTTGGCGCAGGCGCAACGCAACGGCGCCGCGCAGCATTATCTGCAGGGCGATATCGAAGCGCTGCCGCTGCCGGATGCCTGCTTCGATCTGGCATGGAGCAACCTGGCGGTGCAGTGGTGTGACGATTTGAGCGCGGCAATCGGCGAACTGTGCCGGGTGGTGCGGCCTGGCGGACGGGTGGCGTTCACCACGCTGCTCGCCGGATCGCTACCGGAACTCAATCAAGCGTGGCGGGCAGTCGACGACCATCCCCATGCCAACCGTTTTCTTAGCGAACGGGCGGTAAGGGCGACGCTGAGCGGCCTGCGCGCCGAAGGCGTCGTGCATCAGATTAGCTTACCGTTCGCCGACGCGTTAAGCGCCATGCGCTCGCTAAAGGGGATTGGCGCAACCCACTTACATCAGGGCCGGACGTCTGCGCCGCTTAGCCGCGGTAAGCTGCGCGAACTGCAGCTTGCCTGGCCGCAACAGCAGGGCCAGTGCCCGCTGACGTATCATCTTTTTACAGGAGTCATTGAACGTGACTAAACGTTTCTTCGTCACCGGAACCGATACTGAAGTCGGTAAAACCGTCGCCAGCAGCGCGCTGCTGCAGGCGGCGAATCAGCTGGGATTTAACACCGCAGGCTATAAACCGGTGGCTTCCGGTAGCGACATGACCGCAAATGGGTTACGCAATGAAGATGCGCTGGCCCTGCAGCGCAATAGCCGGGTGGCGCTGCGCTATGAACAGGTTAACCCTTATACCTTTGCCGAGCCGACCTCGCCGCATATTATTAGCGCCGATGAAGGGCGACCAATCGCCGCGACGACGCTTTCCAACGGCTTGCGCGAACTTGAGCGCCTGGCAGACTGGGTGCTGGTGGAAGGGGCGGGCGGCTGGTTTACGCCGCTCTCGGAAACTCTGACCTTCGCCGACTGGGCGCAGCAGGAGCAATTGCCGGTGATTTTAGTGGTTGGCGTCAAACTCGGCTGTATCAATCACGCGATGCTCACCGCCCAGGCGGTACGCGAAGCCGGGCTGCCGCTCGTGGGCTGGATCGCCAACGATATCCAGCCGCCGGGTAAACGCCATCGCGAATATCTGCAAACCTTAACGCGGGTATTGCCAGCGCCGCTGCTGGGGGAAATTCCCTGGCTTGCCGACGCATCGCAGCGTAAGGAACTCGCGCAGTACCTGGATCTGAGCCCACTGCAATAACCCCCATAAGCCTGCGAGACGGCTCTATTTTTTGTTGACAGGACGATGAAATGTGGTCCAGGAAACGCAAAAAATCCAGCCGTCTTTAGCTGATAAATATCAAAAAAAATTCGATAATTTTTTTTAGCCGCGGGCTTTGGTCCGATGAGACTTTTCTGCCGGGTGGCAGACCTCGCGGCCTGCAGACAGTTATCCACTATTCCTGTGGATAACCTTGTGTATTAGAGTTAGAAAACTTGCGGTAAGCTAGAGAGTACGCGGCCTGCGAGCAAATTGGCGCGAAACCCGTCTTTTGGTAAATTATGTTTTATTTCAGTTAGTTAAATAAAAGCAATGGCTGTCAGAAAAGTGTCACCGGCTGCCATAAAAGATTCATTACCTTGCTTGACAAATGTTAAATGATAAATGTTTCTGGGGATAACCACACAGGCTGGTGGATTATTCCGCAAAGCGCGCATTTTACGCCCGCCCTCAGAGGACAACGCGTCCGTTTACCGCCATACAATAATGCGATACTGTTTTTATATCCAGTATTATTTATTGGCAAAAGTCAAACTGAAGGGTAGAATTAAACACCTGCTGGCCAATCCCATCTTCAGGTCCTGAAATATGAGCAAACCGTTCAAGCTGCACTCCGCATTCCGTCCTTCCGGCGATCAGCCCGAAGCCATCCGCCGCCTGGAAGAGGGGCTGGAAGATGGCCTTGCGCATCAGACCCTGCTTGGGGTAACCGGTTCGGGGAAAACCTTCACCATCGCCAACGTTATCGCTGATTTACAGCGCCCGACGATGGTGCTGGCGCCGAACAAAACCCTGGCGGCGCAGCTGTATGGCGAGATGAAAGAGTTCTTTCCCGAGAATGCGGTGGAGTATTTTGTCTCCTACTACGATTATTACCAGCCTGAAGCCTACGTTCCGAGCTCGGATACCTTTATCGAAAAAGACGCCTCGGTGAACGAACACATTGAACAGATGCGTCTGTCGGCCACCAAAGCGCTGCTCGAACGGCGCGACGTTGTGGTGGTGGCTTCGGTTTCCGCCATCTACGGTCTTGGCGATCCGGATCTGTATCTGAAGATGATGCTACACCTGACCACCGGCATGCTGATTGACCAGCGGGCGATCCTGCGTCGGCTGGCGGAACTGCAATACACCCGCAACGATCAGGCCTTCCAGCGCGGCACTTTCCGCGTGCGCGGCGAGGTTATCGATGTTTTCCCGGCGGAATCCGATGATATCGCGCTGCGTATTGAACTGTTTGACGAAGAGGTCGAACGGCTATCGCTGTTTGATCCGCTGACCGGCCACGTGGAATCGTCCATTCCACGCTATACCATCTATCCGAAGACCCACTACGTTACGCCGCGTGAGCGTATCGTTCAGGCAATGGAAGAGATCAAAGACGAGCTCGCTGACCGCCGCAAGGTACTGCTGGCGAACAACAAACTGCTTGAAGAGCAGCGGCTGAGCCAGCGCACTCAGTTCGACCTCGAAATGATGAACGAGCTGGGATACTGCTCGGGAATTGAGAACTACTCGCGCTTTCTCTCCGGCCGCGGACCGGGCGAGCCGCCGCCGACGCTGTTCGACTACCTGCCGGCGGATGGTCTGCTGGTTATCGATGAATCGCACGTGACTATCCCGCAAATCGGCGGTATGTACCGCGGCGACCGGGCGCGTAAAGAGACGCTGGTGGAATATGGCTTCCGCCTGCCGTCGGCGCTGGATAACCGGCCGATGAAGTTCGAAGAGTTTGAAGCGCTGGCGCCGCAGACTATCTACGTTTCGGCGACGCCGGGCGCCTATGAGCTGGAAAAATCCGGCGATGAGGTGGTAGATCAGGTCGTCCGCCCAACCGGGCTGCTGGATCCGGTCATCGAGGTGCGGCCGGTGGCGACGCAGGTCGACGATCTGTTATCTGAAATCCGTACCCGTGCGGCGATTAATGAGCGCGTACTGGTGACGACGCTGACCAAACGCATGGCGGAAGATTTAACCGAATATCTGGAAGAGCATGGCGAGCGGGTGCGCTATCTGCACTCAGATATCGATACCGTCGAGCGCATGGAAATTATTCGCGATTTGCGTCTTGGCGAGTTCGACGTGCTGGTGGGTATCAACCTGCTGCGTGAAGGGCTGGATATGCCGGAAGTATCGCTGGTGGCGATACTTGATGCCGATAAAGAGGGTTTCCTGCGTTCCGAGCGATCGCTTATCCAGACCATCGGCCGCGCGGCGCGTAACGTGAACGGCAAGGCGATCCTTTACGGTGATAAAATTACGCCATCGATGGCGAAGGCGATCGGTGAAACCGAACGCCGCCGCGAGAAGCAGCAGCGTTATAACGAAGAGCACGGTATTGTGCCGCAGGGGCTGAATAAGAAAGTGGTCGATATTCTGGCGCTGGGTCAGAACATCGCGAAGACCAAAACCAAAGGCCGCGGCAAAGCCCGTTCTCCGGTGGAAGCCGATAGCGTCGAACTGACGCCGAAAGCGCTGCAGCAGAAGATCCACGAGCTGGAAGGGCAAATGATGCAGCACGCGCAGAACCTTGAGTTTGAGGAAGCGGCACAGATTCGCGATCAATTGCATCAGCTACGCGAACTGTTTATTGCGGCATCGTGAGGGCGATACGGGGAACGGTTAAAAAATGACGGCAATGCGTAATTTGCAATTGCCGTCACGCTATTTTCTTAGGATCTTAATGTTGGCTTAATTTTCTTCAGCCAAACTATCCTCAGTTTAATGAGGATAGCGCCATGCAAAAACTGACCAACCGTGAATATCTGGCCATTGCGACCGCCTTTGTGATTGTGGTCGCCTTCTTACATCAATGGGTATTAACCTTCTGACGCGAACTGCGTGGGAACAGCACCCAGGCGCGGACGCCCGGTCCGGGTTGACGGTTATGTAAAAAGAATTGCGCATCGTGCAGTTGAGCGATGCGGGTGACAATGCTTAAACCGAGGCCTATTCCACCATAGCGGCTATCCATACGGACAAACGCTTTACTCAGTTCACCGCTCTTGGCCTCATCAATGCCCGGCCCTTCATCTTCAACTGCCAGAATCGGCGTATTTCCCGGTTTTACCGAAATCTTAATCTTCGACCCCACGGGGCTATAGCGGTGCGCATTCTCCACCAGATTGCGTAAAATCACCCGCGCTAACGTCGCATCCCCGGAAATGAGATCCTCGCCGGCGCCGCTTTCTATCTCCAGCGTCTGCTGGCGCGCTTCGAGCATTGTTTTCAGCTCATCCTGCAGAGGCTCCACCACATCTTCGTGCAAATGCACCTGCTGGTAACTCCCGGCGGAAAACGACTGCCCGACGCGCGCCAGTTGTAGCAACTGCGAAATGCTGTTGGTCATCTGATCGAGGCGTTGAATTAACGGATCAACGCTGACGCCGTGAACCTTCGCCAGCAGTTCCAGATGCAGGCGCAGCCCGGCAAGAGGGGTACGCAGTTCGTGGGCGACGTCGGCGGTAAACAGACGCTCGCGATCGAGCGTCAGGGTCAGCCGCGACACCAGTTGGTTAATCGCCATGGTTACCGCGGTTACTTCCGGCACCGACTCCTGCAGAATAATGGGTTGCAGATTATCCGGCGTCCGGCTTTCCAGCTCGCTCTGCAGATTTGATAGCGGACGGGTGATTTTCTTCACCGCCACCAGGCTGATATACAGCGCCAGACCGATGATCAGCAGGCTGGGCACCAGCAGGCTGGCGACCGCCTCGCGTACCTCATGCTCGACGTGCCTTTGATTGTTATGACCCTCAATGGCGCTGGCAACCAGCAGCTGGATTTGCTCTTTGCTTTCATGCCATAGCCAAAATACGCTGATCAGCTGGCAGACCACCAGAATCGCGCCGATGGTCAGCAGCAGGCGGTGGCGCATGGTCCAGGTTTCGGTCGCAAACAGTGCCATAGCGTTATTCTGACTCCGTATTATTCACCAGCATGTAACCAAAGCCGCGGACGGTGCGGATCCGCGCTTTACCAATTTTGTCGCGCAGATTATGGATATGCACTTCGAGGGTATTGGTGGCCGGTTCGTTATCCCAGCTGTAGATATCATTGTAGAGAATTTCGCGATGCACCGGGCTGCCGGCCTTCATCATCAGGCGCGAGAGCAGGGCATACTCTTTTGGCGTCAGCTCCAGCGATTCGCCGGCCAGCCACACCTGACGGCGGGTAACATTAAGGCGCAGGTTGCCGACGGTCAGCTCATTATCGCCCTGATTATTATGGCGACGCAGCAGCGCGCGAATACGGGCGTTGAGCTCTTCAAGCGCGAAAGGTTTCACCAGGTAATCGTCAGCGCCGGTATCCAGCCCGCTGATGCGGTCGCCCACGGTATCGCGAGCGGTGAGGATGAGCACCGGCTGGGTGAATTTCTCCCGGCGCATACGCGCCAGGAAATGCAGACCGTCTTCATCCGGCAGGCCCAGGTCGAGCACCACCAGACTGTAATGGTTGCTGGCTAACGACAGCGCGGCTTCGTGCGCGGTGGCGACGCCATCGCAGACGTAGCCTTCGCTTTGCATGGCCAGGATTAACCCTTGTAACAGGAGCGCATCGTCTTCAATGACTAAGATTTTCATCTGCCGGTCTCTCTACATGGCGTTAAAAGGTCGTCTTTTGCCTGATACTCGCGGGTGTCTACCCCGAGCAGGCCAAGCAGGGTAGAGAACAGATTATCTTGAGAATAATCGTTCGTCTTAGCCTGTTGTTGCAAACACTGGCTGGATACGCCATAGCGTTGCTGATAATCCGGCGACAGCCACAGCAGCATCGGCACGTGTTTTTGCGTGTCCGGCGCTATGGAGTACGGCAGACCATGTAAATACACGCCGTCTTCACCCAGCGATTCGCCGTGGTCAGACAAATACACCAGACTGGTGGTAAATTTATCCTGTTTTGATTGCAGCAATTTTATCGCTTTATCAACTACATAGTCGACATACAAAATGGTGTTGTCGTAGGTATTGGTCAACTGTTGTTGCGTACAACTTTGGATTTCATTGGTATCGCATGTCGGAGTGAATTTTTTGAATTCAGCCGGATAGCGGTTGTAGTAGGTTGGGCCATGGCTACCAATGGTGTGCAGAACGATAATGCCATCCTGCTGTAAATTATCGATATAGCTATCCAGATTATGGAACAGCACGTCATCGTAGCACTCGCCATCAATGCACTGGCCGCTGAGGTTCAGGTTGGTGACGTTTTGGTGCGGCACGCGGTCGCAGGCGCCTTTACAGCCGCCATCGTTGTCGTTCCACAGCACCTGCACACCGGCGCGTTGCAGAATATCCAGAACGCCTTCCTGATGGTGCGCCAGTTCTTCATCGTAATGCGCGCGCGGCATATTGGAGAACATGCAGGGGACGGAAACCGCGGTTGCGGTGCCGCAGGAGGTGGTTTTCGGGAAGTACACCACATCGTCCTGCTTCAGGCGCGGGTTAGTCTCGCGATCGTAGCCGCCCAGCGAGAAATTCTCGGCGCGTGAGGTTTCTCCAAGCACCACGATGGTCAGATTTTTACGCGCGCCGTTATGCATCACCGCTTTCTGTTTGGCATCTTCGCCAATCTTCACCAGCGGCAGGTTATCCATCCGATTATGCGCATACCATGAGTTCAGCGCCACAATGCTGTTGGATGGACTCAATGATTTCACCAGCTCTTTATTGTTACGGAATACCGACGCGTAATCTTTGTAGAACAGCGCCGCCACCAGCACAATGAGCAGCGCTGAAACGGCGATATTGAGCAGGCGCATCGCCGCGCCGCGCCAGAAAGAGGCCGGTTTGCGAATTTTAATCCACCAGGCGACCAGAACCATCAATATCCCGGAGAGACCCAGCACGATGACCATTTTCGTCGACAGCAGGGCAAAACTTTCCGCAGGCGTCGTATCGAAGATATTAGCGATCATCGAACGGTCAATCACCACGCCGAAGGTCCAGATAAAGTACTGCGCCGAGGCGCTCAGCAGAATAAACAGGCTGATGACCACCCGGTCGAGTTTTAAGAACGAGGCGAGGGTGGTGATGATGTTCATCACGCAAATTGCCACGATCGGCATGCTGAGGAAAACCAGCCAGTTATGGAGATTGTTTACCGGCAGTAGCGGGAAAACCTGGCGATAAAAGGCCAGGTTAAGAAAGATACCGATATAGCAAGCAAAGAGAATCAAATAAGCCGTGCGGCCGAGTACCGGCCGACGTAAAGAAATAAACGACATAACGAATACCCGTAGTAGGAGATGCTCGTTATGTTGACAGCGTTATTTTAAGACAACCTTAAGATTTTAATCTGAGGCGTCATCTTGTTTAAAAGGGTGCCGGTTGAGGATTAACCTAATGCCTGAATAGCGTGTTCCAGCGCCTGGCGCAGCAGCACGCGGTCATGACGATAGGTGACATCGCTGGCGTCCAGCGCGGTCTGAATCACCAGTCGTTCTTCCATACCCTTAACATCGGCTTTCGGCCCGACGATGGCGGCATCAATCACTTTTTTGCCGACGTAATGTTCCAGAATAGTCATTCTGTCCGCCAGCGTCAGATTGGCGGCTGGGCTATGTTCCTTGCCCAGGTTATCGATAAACACCATGGGCGCCGGGGTCCGCCGCAGCGCCTGGGCCATTTCGTCGAGCAGTAAAATCGGCAGCAGGCTGGTGTAGAAGCTCCCTGGCCCAATCAGGATCAGATCGGCCTCAGCGATGGCCTCAACCGCTTCGCGAGTCGCCGGCACCGGTGGGCTGAGCATCAGTTCCTGAGGAACGTGATCCAACTGATCGATATTCACTTCGCCATACACTTCATGGCCTTCATGATCGAGCGCCACCAGATCGACCGGTTGTTCCGACATCGGAATCAGGAAAGCATCTACTTTAAGCAGATTTCTGATCAAATTGATGGCCTCTAAAGGCCGTACACTCAGGTGATCCAGCGCCTTTAACATCAAATTTCCGAGGTTATGTCCGGAAAGCTCGCCATTACCGCCAAAACGATATTCAAACATCGCGGAAGCGACGCTGGGTTCGGCGATTAATTGATTAATGCAGTTGCGCATATCACCCCAGGCGATCCCACCTTCCGAGCGGCGAATTCGCCCCGTTGATCCGCCGTTATCGGTGGTGGTCACGATGCCGGTCAGGCGTGAGCCGAGCGACGAGAGCGACGACATCACCCGCCCCAGACCGTGGCCCCCGCCAAGAGCGACAACGCGGTCCAGATCGGCGAAAGTGCGATTGCGCATACGAATTCCTTCTGTTCAATGTTCGGGTTTAGCGTATCCGATCTACCCCTAAAAGATAATGGCCGGTTTCCCTCAAACTGACCGATATCAATGTTAAAGTGTGATTTTTGGCTATTCTGTACTGAAAATGCAAGATATTAGCGATATATAGATGATTATATAGCGAAAATGAAAATGGCGAAACCATCGTGAAAGCGCTACTATCGGCATAACCCACTAACACTCTAGCCTTAGTACCTGTGTCGCAAGATATGGTGCTCTGGCCGCGGCAGCCGCGCTGTCGCCAGGGCGTGGAAAGAAATGACCACGCCTCCCGTACTTGGAAAGGTGTATATGGCCTCACAGCTTACTGATGCATTTGCGCGTAAGTTTTATTACTTGCGCCTGTCGATTACCGACGTGTGTAACTTTCGTTGCACCTACTGCCTGCCGGACGGCTACAAGCCCGGCGCCGTGACCAACAAGGGCTTTCTTAGCGTAGACGAAGTGCGACGCGTCACGCGCGCATTTTCCGCCCTGGGCACGGAAAAAGTCCGCCTCACCGGCGGCGAACCCTCTTTACGTCGCGACTTTACCGAGATTATTGCCGCCGTGCGTGAAAACAGCGCGATTCGTCAGATTGCGGTGACCACCAACGGTTATCGTCTGGCGCGCGATGTCGAACGCTGGCGCGATGCCGGGCTGACGGCGATTAACGTCAGCGTTGATAGCCTCGACGCTCGCCAGTTCCATGCCATCACCGGGCAGGATAAGTTCCAGCAGGTGATGGACGGCATTGACGCTGCGTTTGCCGCCGGCTTTGAAAAGGTAAAGGTCAACACCGTGCTGATGCGTGATGTCAACCATCACCAGCTCGATACCTTCCTCGCGTGGATCAAACCACGTCATATTCAACTGCGTTTTATTGAGTTAATGGAAACCGGCGAAGGCAGCGATCTGTTCCGCCGCCACCATATCTCCGGCATGGTGCTGCGTGATGAACTGCTGCGCCGCGGCTGGATCCATCAGATCCGTCAGCGAAGCGATGGCCCGGCACAGGTCTTTTGCCATCCGGATTACGCCGGCGAAATCGGCTTGATCATGCCGTATGAAAAAGACTTCTGCGCCACCTGTAACCGACTTCGCGTCTCATCCGTTGGCAAACTGCACCTGTGTCTGTTTGGCGAAGGCGGCGTAGACCTGCGCGACCTGATGGCCGAGGACGAGCAGCAGGCCGAGCTGGAAGCGCGGATAGCCGAAGCCTTAACCCATAAAAAGCAGACCCATTTCCTGCACCAGGGCAACACCGGTATTACGCAGAACCTGTCGTATATTGGCGGATAATCGTTTTCGAAAGGAGCATTCAGATGAGCCAGGCAAGCGCTGAGTTTATCCCGACCCGTATTGCTATTCTTACCGTTTCCAACCGTCGCGGCGAAGAGGACGATACCTCCGGCCACTGGCTGCGCGATGCGCTGCACGAAGCGGGACATACCCTCGTCGATAAGGCGATTGTGAAAGAGAACCGCTACGCGATTCGCGCCCAGGTCTCGGCGTGGATTGCCAGCGATGAGGTGCAGGTGGTGCTGATCACCGGTGGCACCGGTTTTACCGACGGCGATCAGGCGCCGGAGGCGCTGTTGCCGCTGTTTGATCGCGAGGTCGAAGGTTTTGGCGAAGTGTTCCGTATGCTTTCGTTTGAAGAGATTGGTACCTCGACGCTGCAGTCCCGCGCCGTTGCCGGCGTTGCCAACCGCACGTTGATTTTCGCCATGCCGGGTTCGACCAAGGCCTGCGCCACCGCGTGGGAAAATATTATCGCGCCGCAGCTGGATGCGCGCACTCGCCCGTGCAACTTCATTCCTCATCTAAAGAAATAGTTTATGTCACAACTGACCCACATTAACGCCGCGGGCGAAGCCCACATGGTTGACGTCTCCGGCAAAGCGGAAACGGTGCGTGAGGCGCGCGCTGAGGCTTACGTCGAAATGCAGGCCGCAACGCTTGCGATGATTATCGACGGCAGCCACCATAAAGGCGATGTATTCGCCACCGCGCGTATCGCCGGTATTCAGGCTGCGAAACGTACCTGGGAGCTGATCCCGCTGTGTCATCCGCTGATGCTCAGCAAAGTAGAAGTGAACCTGCAGGCGCAGCCGGAACATAACCGCGTGCGCATTGAGTCACTCTGCCGCCTGACCGGTAAAACCGGCGTAGAAATGGAAGCGCTGACCGCGGCCTCGGTTGCCGCGCTGACCATCTACGATATGTGTAAAGCGGTACAAAAAGATATGGTGATTGGTCCGGTACGTCTGCTGGCGAAAAGCGGCGGCAAGTCCGGCGATTTTAAGGTGGAGGAAGCCCATGATTAACGTCCTGTTTTTTGCCCAGGTGCGCGAACTGGTTGGCACCGATACCCTGACACTCGACGCCAGCGAATTGCCGACCGTTGAAGCCGTGCGTCAGCAGCTTGCCGCGCGCGGAGACCGCTGGGCGCTGGCGCTGGAAGAAGGAAAATTGCTGGCGGCAGTCAACCAGACGCTGACCTCGTTTGACCATCCGGTCGCGAGCGGCGACGAAGTGGCGTTTTTCCCGCCGGTCACCGGGGGCTAAGATGACGCAGACTCGTATCGTGGTTAGCCCGGCGCGCTTTTGCGTCGGCGATGAGTATCCGTGGCTGGCCGAGCGCGATGAAGACGGCGCGGTGGTCACCTTCACCGGCAAAGTGCGTAATCACAATCTCGGCGACAGCGTGAAAGCGCTGACGCTGGAGCACTATCCTGGCATGACCGAGAAATCGCTGGCGGAAATCGTCGAACAGGCGCGGGAGCGTTGGCCGCTTGGCCGGGTGACGGTTATCCATCGCATTGGCGAAATGTGGCCGGGCGAAGAGATTGTTTTTGTTGGCGTGACCAGCGCCCACCGCGGCAGCGCCTTCGCCGCCGGCGAGTTCATTATGGATTACCTGAAAACCCGCGCGCCGTTCTGGAAACGCGAGGCGACGCCGGAAGGCGAACGCTGGGTCGATGCCCGCGATAGCGATCACCAGGCGGCAGAGCGCTGGTAGTGTGATACGCTTATTGAGAGAAACTTGTTAATCAGGAGATAGTCATGGACAGATTCCCTCGTTCCGATTCCATTGTTCAGAGCCGCAGCGGCCTGCAGACCTATATGGCGCAGGTTTACGGCTGGATGACGGTCGGGTTGTTGTTAACCGCGTTTATCGCGTGGTTTGCGGCGAATACCCCGGCGGTCATGATGTTCGTCTTTTCAAGCAAAATCACTTTCTTCGGGCTGATCATCGCCCAACTGGCGCTGGTGTTTGTGCTCTCGGGGATGGTGCAGCGCTTAAGCGCGGGTATGGCAACGACGCTATTTATGCTTTATTCGGCGCTGACCGGGCTAACGTTAGCGAGCATTTTTATCGTTTATACCTATTCGTCTATCGCCAGCACTTTTGTGGTCACCGGCGGGATGTTCGGCGCGATGAGCCTGTATGGTTACACCACCAAGCGCGATCTGAGCGGCTTCGGCAGCATGCTGTTTATGGGGCTGATTGGTATCGTGCTGGCGTCGTTGGTTAACCTGTGGCTGAAGAGCGAAGCGCTGATGTGGGCGGTAACCTACATTGGGGTGCTGGTGTTCGTCGGCCTGACCGCCTACGACACCCAGAAGCTGAAAAACATCGGCGAGCAGATTGATACCCGCGATAGCGCCACGCTGCGTAAATACTCGATTCTCGGCGCTTTAACGCTGTATCTGGACTTTATCAACCTGTTCCTGATGCTGCTGCGTATCTTCGGCAACCGCCGTTAATCTTATCCCGGATAGCGGCGCGATGCGCCTTATCCGGGCTACCAATCCAGGCAATCCGCAAAAATGTCGCCCGGTAAGCGCAACCGGGCCGTTTCATCCGCGGGCCAGCTTGCGCTCGTTTTTCTGCCGCAGCTTTTTCGCCCGACTCTCCAGTACCAGATAGGCGACGGTCGCCAGCAGCAACGGCAGAAAATAGTACAGCGCGCGCCACGCCAGCAGAGCGGCAATTATCGCCCCCTTCGAAATCGACTCGCCGGAGAGCATGGCGATAAACACCGCCTCCAGCACGCCAATTCCGGCGGGAATATGAACGATCACGCCGGCGATACTGCTCACCAGCAACACGCCCAGCACCAGAAAATAGTTAATCTCGCAGCCCAGGAGCAGCCAGATAATCGCCCCCATCACCATCCAGTTCGCCGCGGAAATCCCTATCTGTAGTAGAGCGAAACGAAAAGAGGGCAGCACCAGCCGCTGCCCCTTAATCGTCATGTGGCGGCGTTTAGCGAAGGCGCAAGCGAAAAGATAGAGCAGGGTAAAAAGCAGCAGAACGCCGCCAATAATACGTAACGTAGTTTGACTGATGTACCAGTGCGGCGGCAGCGTCACCAGATTCGCGGTGAATATGACGCCGCCCAGCAGAATATAGCCCAGCCAGTTGGTGGTAATGCTAAGCGAGAAAATACGGGTAATGGTGCTGCCGTTCAGCCCTAGCCGCGAGTATAGCCGATAGCGCATTCCGATCCCGCCAACCCAGGTGCTCAGCGTCAGGTTAAAGGCGTAGCAGATAAACGATACCAGCATCACCTGTTTTTTTGCCAGCTTATGGCCGCACCAGGCGCGCCCGAGCAGATCGTAGCAGCCATAAATCAGGTAGCTGACGATAACCAACCCAACGGCGCTAAATAGCGCCAGACGATCGTAGCCGCGGATGACCTTCCATACATCCTGCCAGTCGACCTTTTGCGCGTAAATCACCAGCAATACGATGACGGCGATAAAAAAGAGCGCGGTCAGCACTCTTTTCGCCATCCGCCAGCGGGGATGCGATTTGCTCATAGCGGATTGTCTCTGGTTTGCGTTTCTACCCGATCCTGGGTTTCAATTTCCGGCTGCACCGGCGGGCTGACCCTGGCTAACTGCGGGGTATGCGCCGGCAGCCAACCGACCCAGGCTGGGAAGTGCCGCAGAAAGTGGAACGCCAGCACGCTGACGCCGAGCCGCCACCAGTTACGTTTTGGCAGCATGGATTTATCTATCTGCTGGCAGTCCCTGGCGATAAGGCCGTTGAGGTTATCACGCAGGGTCTGATTGAACTCGCGGTCGTGGATAATCAGATTGGCCTCCAGATTCAGCGACAGACTCAGCGGGTCGAGGTTACTGGAACCGACGGTGGCCCAGTGGTCGTCCGCCAGCGCTACCTTGCCATGCAGCGGACGTCGGCGGTATTCATACACCTGAACGCCGCCTTTAATCAGGTAGTGGTACAGCAGATGGGCGCCAAACTTAACAATCGGAATATCCGGCTCGCCCTGGACAATCAGCTTGACCCGTACGCCGCGCCGGGCGGCATTGCGCATGGCGTGCAGCAGACGGTAGCCGGGAAAGAAATAGGCGTTGGCGATGATGACCTCGCGGCGGGCGCTGGTCAGCATCTTCAGATAGTGCCGTTCAATATCGTCGCGGTGTTCGTGATTATCGCGCCAGATAAATAGCGCCTGCGCTTCGCCAGGGGTTTGGTTAATTTCCGGCTGATGGCGACGGCGACGCCACCAGCGGCGGGCTGCCTCGCTGGTGGGCAGGTTCTCCAGCTCGAATTGGAGAATATCGAGCACCACCGGCCCCTCAACCTGCACGGCATAATCCTGTTTCGCCTCCGGACCGTAATCGCTCATGTGCTCGGCAGAGTAGTTGATGCCGCCGACAAACGCCGTTGTGTCGTCAATCACCACGATTTTTCGATGCATGCGGCGGAATAAATTGGTACGCATACCCATTAGCCGCGGGCGCGGATCGTAGTAGCGGAAGACCACGCCAGCGGCGGTGAGTTCGCCAACAAACTCATCGCTGAGATCAGGCGAGCCGTAGCCGTCGAGCAGTACTTCCACCTGAATACCGCGGCGGGCGGCTTTCAGCAGCACCGCATGCAGGCGCCAGCCCACCTCATCTTCAAACCAGATAAAGGATTCAAGGATCACCTTGCGCTGCGCGCGGCCAATGGCGGCGAATAACGCCGGATAATACTGGTCGCCATTCTCCAGTAGGGTAATACGATTGCCTTCCTGCCAGCGACATTTCACAGATGTATCTCCACGCTCAGGGGCGCATGATCGGACAGATGCCGCCAGTGTTTAAGCGCCAGCGCTTTCGGATGGCTGGCATGAGCATTCTTAACGTAAATACGATCGAGTCGTAGCAGCGGGAAAGCGACCGGAAAGGTGCGTAGCGGCCGCCCGCGGGCGCGGGTAAAAATCTCCTCAAGCCCTGCCTGCGCTTTTAATGGCTGATTAGCCTGCTGGCGCCAGTCGTTGAAGTCGCCAGCTACTACCACCGGATCGTCTGCCGGTAGCGTGTTGACCCATTCCGCCAGCATCGTTAGCTGTGCCTGCCGCTGGTGCGTGCGAAGACCGAGATGCACGCAGATGACGTGGATCGTCACGCCGCTGTGCGGAGGTACGATGCGACAGTAAAGCAGGCCTCGTTTTTCGCCATTGCCGACCGAAATATCGCGATTTTCATAGTATTCAATGGGAAAGCGCGACAGCACGGCATTGCCGTGATGACCCTCGGGGTAGACCGCGTTGCGCCCGTAGGCGTAATCGCTCCACATGGTGTCGGCAAGAAACTCGTAATGGGTGGTATCAGGCCAGTTTTCGATATGCAAAGGGTGCACTTCGTGCGCGCCCATCACTTCCTGTAGGCAAACTATGTCGGCGCTGACGCTGCGAACGGCCTCGCGCAGTTCGGGCAAAATAAAACGCCGATTAAACGCCGTAAAGCCTTTATGAGTGTTAATTGTCAGCACGTTCACCGAAATTCGCGACGTTGGCTCAGCCATAATTCTCCAGTTAATGTCACTTTCCTGAATAAAATAGTGTAGTAGACGTCACAAAAAGATGCGGTGATACGGAATTTTCCGTAAAGTGCGGTACTCTGAGTAGCAGAGAAAAATCCTTCAGGAGAGAAGCCATGAAGTGGCAACAACGTGTACGCGTCGCAACGGGTCTTAGTTGCTGGCAGATTATGTTGCATCTACTGGTCGTGGCAGTACTGGTGATGGGTTGGATGAGCGGCGCGCTGGTGCGCGTCGGATTAGGGCTGTGCGTACTGTACGGCGTCACGCTGCTGGCGATGCTGTATTTGCAGCGTCACCATGAAGCGCGCTGGCGCGACGTGGGGGACTTCCTCGAGGAGCTCACCACAACCTGGTACTTCGGCGCCGCCATGATAGTGCTCTGGTTGTTGTCGCGCGTGTTGCACAACAACCTGCTGCTGGCCCTCGCCGGGCTGGTCATACTGGCAGGCCCGGCGGTGGTATCGCTGCTGGCGAAAGATAAAAAACTACGCAATCTTTCTTCGGAACATCGCATACGCCGCTGAGCCGGTAGTGGCCGCTATGACTAATAGCGGCCACAAACTTCCCCACACAATCTTCAGACTCGCATCCTTCAGATAAATTTGCTTGGTGATATCGGTAAAATGGCGGATAGGGTTTATCCAGGTGACGTCCTGTAGCCATTGCGGCATGTTTTCAACCGGTGAGACGTAGCCGGAAAGCAGAATCGCCGGCATCATAAAGACGAACACGCCGATAAATGCCTGCTGCTGGGTTGAACACAGCGAAGAAATCAATAAGCCAAAGCCCACCAGCGATAGACCGTAAATCAGCATGGTGAAATAGAACAGCAGCAGCGAGCCGGCAAATGGGATCTGATAGGCCCAGATGCCGATCGCCAGCACGATAGTCGCCTGCATCGTGGCGACAATCAGCGCCGGTACCGCTTTGCCAATGAAGATTTGCCAGGTGGCGAGCGGTGAGACCAGCAGCTGATCGAGGGTGCCCTGTTCGCGCTCGCGTGCCACCGACAACGACGTTACGATCATCACCCCGATGGTGGTGATCATGGCGATAAGCGACGGCACCACGAACCATTTATAATCGAGATTCGGGTTGTACCAGTTGCGCACCACCAGTTCGCTGTTGTTCGGTTTCGCTTTGTCCTGCAGCAGATCCTGCTGATAGTTTTTAACAATCTGCTGTAGATAGTTAGCGGCGATTTGCGCGCTGTTGGAGTTACGCCCGTCGAGCAGTAGCTGTAGCGGGGCGGTTTGGTAGTTGTCGAGATTACGCGAGAAATCCGCCGGGAAGCGCACCACGAGCAGGGCTTTTTGTTCATCGATGGTCGGCTGGATCGCCTGCGGGCTTTTCAGCAGCAGAACGTGAGTAAAGGCTTTGGCGCGGGCAAAGCGCTGGGTGAGCTCCACCGCGTGGCGGCCGCTATCTTCGTTATAGATAGCGATGGTAGCGTTGGTCACCTCAAGCGTGGCGGCAAAGGGAAACAACAGTACCTGAATCAGCACCGGCATGATTAAAATCATCCGCGTTTGCGGTTCACGCAGTAGCGACTGCAGCTCTTTGCGGATTAATGTCCATAAACGATGAAACATAGAACCTTCCTCATGTCGGACCCGGGCGACCGAAACTTACCGTAGGCCCGGTAAGCGTAGCGCCACCGGGCAAAATTCGAGCGCCAGGGTTAATCCAGACGCCGTTTGGTTTTAAGCCACGTCAGGCCGATAAACATCACCGCCGAAGCAATCAAAAACAGCACGTTCACCAGCAGTACCACCGGAATATTGCCCGCCAGAAACAGGCTTTGCAGGGTGTTGACGAAGTAACGCGCCGGGATCACGTAGGTCACCGCGCGGATCACCGCCGGCATACTGTCTATCTGGAAAATAAACCCGGACAACATAATTGACGGTAAAAAAGCGGCGTTCAGCGCGACCTGCGCGGCGTTAAACTGGTTGCGGGTAATGGTCGAGATCAGTAACCCCATTCCCAGCGTACTGAGCAAAAACAGGCTGGTGATGACAAACAGAATCAGCAGCGAGCCGCGATAGGGCACGCCGAGAATAAATACCGATACCAGCATACACAGCAACATCGCCAGCATGCCGAGGAAATAGTAGGGAATTATCTTGCACAGCAGCAGTTCGGCACGGGTGATTTCAGTGGATAGCAGCGCTTCCATGGTGCCGCGTTCCCATTCACGCGCTACCACCAGAGAGGTCAATATCGCCCCGACCACGGTCATGATGATGGTAATTGCGCCGGGGATAATAAAGTGCTGACTGATGGCCGCCGGGTTAAACCAGTAGCGCATCTGCACGTCAATAAGTGGTTCAAAGGTCTCACCGCGGTCTTCCGCCCGCTGCTGTTGCCAGATCTGCCAGATACCTTCGACGTAGCCCTGCGCGAAGTTAGCGGTATTCGGCTCGCTACCGTCGGTAATTAATTGAATCGGCGCATTGGCGCCGGCGCGGGCCATCTGGCGGTCAAAGTCGACGGGAATGACGACCATCGCGCGAATGAGCCCGGCCTGCATCAGCTCAATCAACTGCTGGCGATTATCGCTGACGGTGGCGTCGATATAGGGCGAGCCGGTCATGGTATGGACGAAATCCAGCGCTTCTTCGCTCTGCTGTTCCAGCAATACGCCGACTCTCAGTTTGCTGGAGTCGAGGTTTATGCCGTAGCCGAAGATAAACAGCAGGAGCAGGGGGATCACCACCGCAATCAGCCAACTACTGGGATCGCGGACGATCTGTCGGGTCTCTTTGACACACAGCGCGCGAACCCGTCGCCAGGAAAGAATGCTATTGCTCATGACCGTTTTCCTTGTCCCATTGGTTAATCAGGGTAATAAACGCCTGTTCCATAGTGGGATCCGCCTGACTGTCATTCGCCGCCTGCGCCTTCAGCGCGTCCGGCGTGCCGCTGGCGATAAGCTTGCCGTGGTAGACCAGCCCGATGCGGTCGCAATATTCCGCCTCATCCATAAAGTGGGTAGTCACCATCACCGTGACCCCTTTATCGACCATGCTGTTGATATGCAGCCAGAATTCGCGGCGAGTAAGCGGGTCGACGCCGGAGGTGGGTTCATCGAGGAACAGAATGTCGGGTTCATGCATCAGCGAGCAGGCCAACGCCAGCCGCTGCTTGTAGCCGAGCGGTAGCTCGTCGGCGGCATGGCCGGCGATACTTTTCAGGCCAAAGGCATCGCTCATCCGCGCGATTTTTTCATTTTGCGCCCGGCCGCGTAGGCCGTAAACGCCGGAGAAAAAACGCAGGTTCTGCTCGACGCTGAGGTTGCCGTACAGCGAGAATTTTTGCGCCATATAGCCCAGATGCTGGCGCGCTTTACCGGAGCTAACCTTGAGATCCATCCCCAGCACCAGCGCTTTTCCGTCGGTCGGCACCAGCAGGCCGCACATCATTTTGAAGGTCGTGGATTTGCCGGCGCCGTTGGGGCCGAGCAGGCCGAAAATCTCACCGCGCTTAACCTGGAAATCGACGTGGTCGGTGGCGGCGAAATCACCAAACTTTTTCGTTAACGACCGTGCTTCAATGACCGTTTCGTCTTTGCTGCCGTCAACGTGATGAATAATCTCGCCTAACGGCGACTCGGCGGTTCCGGCGCCGCCTAACAGGTCGATAAAGGCGTCTTCAAAACGCGGCGCGGTTTCGGCCACCTGTAGCGGCGGCATGTCGTCATGTTGCTTAACCTCAGCAATGCGGGCTTCCTTTTTCAGGATCAAACGCACCGATTTGCCCTGAATCACGCCATCGCTAATTTGCGGCAGTTTTAGCGCCCGCTGCAGCAGGCGGCGGTTGTTTTCCAGCGGGCTGGAGACCAGAAAGCTGCGCCCGGCCATGGTTTGCGTCAGCGCCTTCGGTTCACCCTGGTAAAGCAATTTACCTTCGTTCATCAGCAGCACATCCCGGCACTGCTCGGCTTCATCGAGATAAGAGGTGCTCCACAAAATTAGCATACCGTCGCCGGCCAGTTCGTGCACCATCTGCCACAGCTCGCGGCGCGAAATAGGGTCGACCCCGACGCCGGGCTCATCTAACAACAGTACTTTAGGATCGCCCACCAGCGTACAGGCGAGCCCCAGCTTTTGTTTCATGCCGCCGGAGAGTTTGCCGGCTAATCGCCCGGTGAAAGGGCCAAGAGAAGTGAATTCCAGCAGGCGCTCGAATATTTTCTTCCGCGCCTCGCCGGTGACGCTGCGCAGATCGGCGTACAGATTCAGGTTTTCCATCACCGTCAGATCTTCATACAGGCCAAATTTCTGCGGCATATAGCCGAGCGCCGCGTGCAGCGCGCTGTCGTCCTTGAGCGGATCGAAGCCGATTACGCTGGCGCTGCCCTCATCGGGCTTAAGTAAACCGGCCAGCATTCGCATCAGGGTGGTTTTCCCAGCGCCATCGGGGCCGACGAGCCCTGTGACGTAGCCTGAGTGAATCGTACAGTTCAGCGGCGCGACCGCCGGCCTATCCATGCCGGGAAAACGGCGGGTCAGGCCGTTAACGGTAATGACGTCCTTACTCATGCCCGTTTCCGTTGCTGAATGAGACAGTCACCGGCATGCCCTGACGCAGGGCGCCGTCGGCGTCGTTCACCACGATGCGTAGACGGTAGACGAGATCGGTACGCAAATCCGGTGTTTCCACGGTCTTCGGCGTGAATTCGGCGCTGGGGGAGACAAAGCCGATTTTACCATGATAGGGCTTGTTCGGCCGGCTATCGGTATACAGCAGTACTTCGCGCCCCGGCTGCGCCTGGCCGAGATTTTTCTCGTCAACGTAGGCGCGTACCCAAACCGGACGGGTTAATGACAGCGTCAGCACCGTGCCGCCGGCGTTTAACATGGTGCCGGGTTCGACGGCGCGGGTCATCAGGGTACCGTCGGAAGGCGCGGTCAGCACGGTATCATGCAGGTCCAGTTTGGCCTGCGCCAGGGCCGCCTGCGTCTGTTCAAGGCTGGCTTTGGCCTGGGCAATTTCCTGCGGGCGGTTACCGGCGCGATATTGACGCAGCTTATCCTGCGCTGACTTTAAGGTCGCCTGCGCCTGATCGCGTGAAGAACGGGCGTTTTCGAGGTCGTTGGCGGAAATCGCGCTGCTGGCGCGCAGACCGAGCTGCCGTTGATAAAAATTCTGCGCGTAGACCCACGCGGCCTGCGCTTGATTAACCGCGGCCGCCGCCTGCGCAATCTCTTCGGCACGATAACCCGCCATCATCAAATCGTACTGCGCCTGGGCGGTAGAGACGTTGGCCTGCGCTTGCTGCAGCGCGTTTTCATACGGCGCGCGGTCCAGTTCGCCGAGGGTTTGCCCGCGGCGAATTTCATCGCCTTCATCGACGTTCAGGGCTGCCAGCCGTCCGCCGACGCGGAAGCTCATATTCACAGTACGAATATCGACATTGCCGTAGAGAGTGAGATCTTTCGCTTGGCTGCTTTGATACCACCACCAGCCGCCGCCGATCGCGGCGAGCACGATGACGACCAGTAGAACGACGACGGGTTTTTTCATGATCCCAGGCTCCTTTGCGCTAACCCTTGCAGAATGAAATCGATATGACAGGTAATCACCTGAAAAATTTGTTCAGCCTTTTGTTGATCGAACTGCGCCCAGCCGGTACGCAGTAAAATGGTTTCCCGCCCGAGCCGGAAGGCCAGTACCTCGCCAAGCAGGGCGTGGGTGTGCAGAATCATCTGCGTATCATTGGCATCGCGCCCGGTCCAGGCGGCGATAAGCCGGGTCAAATAGCTATGTAGCGGGGCGATAACCTGCTGGTGAATAAGCTGGTAAGCCGCGGTTGGCGAGAGCTGCTCGCGAGAGATAAATTTGCTGAGGTTGACCGTATCGTCCTGGGTTAGCAGCAGACTCATATCGCGACAGCTGCGCAGAATCAATTCCCGCAGCGCCGGTTTGTCTGGCTTCGTCTGGGCGAGCAGGGCTTCGGCCGCTTCGGCATGCGGGCGGAAATTCTCGCCGATACAGTCGGCGATCCACTGCGCGCAGGCGAGATACAGGTCGTCTTTCGAACCGAAATAATAGGTGATGGCGGCGATATTTTGCCCGGCCTGCGCGGCGATATCGCGGGTCGTCGCATGGAGGCCATACTCGCCGAATTGCGCGATAGCGGCGGCGATAAGCTGGTTTTTGGCTTGTTCGCCTTTACTGGTCACGGAAGTATTATTCATCGCGCCTAAAAAAATTAATCAATCGATTGATTAAGAATAGGGGCGATTCGCTGAACTGTCCACAATGGTGAATACTAAAAGTGACCCGGCGCAAGCGAGCATTATTTTGCTGGTAATTCCTGCGGGGATATTTTATGCGGTTCGTCACAAAATCTGCTAGACTGCGCCCCTTCATGGCATTGTGGTTTTTGCCATCTCTATCGCAATAATCTCCCTGAAAACTACGCCCTTAAACGGGCCGGGGCGGTTCGGAGTTGTTATGTCTTTTGATTCCCTTGGCCTGAATCCCGATATCCTGCGCGCCGTCGCCGAGCAGGGTTACGTTGAGCCGACCCCTATCCAGCAGCAGGCGATCCCGGCAGTACTGCAGGGCCGCGATCTGATGGCCAGCGCCCAGACCGGGACCGGCAAAACCGCCGGTTTTACGCTGCCGCTGCTGCAGCGCCTGACCCAGGAGCAGCCGCACGCGAAGGGGCGCCGTCCGGTGCGCGCCCTGATCCTGACGCCGACCCGCGAACTGGCGGCGCAGGTGGGCGAGAACGTCCGCGACTACAGCAAATATCTGAATATCCGCTCGCTGGTGGTCTTCGGCGGCGTGAGCATCAACCCGCAGATGATGAAACTGCGCGGCGGCGTCGATATCCTCGTCGCCACCCCGGGCCGTCTGCTGGACCTTGAACATCAGAACGCGGTCAGCCTGGATAAAGTTGAAGTGCTGGTACTGGATGAAGCCGACCGCATGCTGGATATGGGCTTTATCCACGACATTCGCCGCGTGCTGGCTAAACTGCCGCCGCGTCGTCAAAACCTGCTGTTCTCCGCTACCTTCTCCGACGAAATCAAAGCGCTGGCGGAAAAACTGCTGCATAACCCGCTGGAAGTCGAAGTGGCGCGCCGCAACACCGCCTCTGAGCAGATCACCCAGCACGTCCACTTTGTGGATAAGAAACGTAAGCGTGAACTGCTCTCGCAACTGATTGGCGAAGGCAACTGGCAGCAGGTGCTGGTCTTTACCCGCACCAAGCACGGCGCCAACCATCTGGCGGAGCAGCTGAATAAAGACGGTATCCGTAGCGCCGCCATCCACGGCAATAAGAGCCAGGGCGCGCGTACCCGTGCGCTGGCTGACTTTAAATCCGGCGGCATTCGTGTGCTGGTCGCCACCGACATCGCCGCGCGCGGGCTCGACATCGAAGAGCTGCCGCACGTGGTTAACTATGAGTTGCCGAACGTGCCGGAAGATTACGTGCACCGTATTGGCCGTACCGGCCGCGCGGCGGCGACCGGCGAAGCGCTGTCGCTGGTCTGCGTGGACGAGCATAAGCTGCTGCGTGATATCGAACGCCTGCTGAAAAAAGAGATCCCGCGTATTGCTATTGCCGGTTACGAGCCGGATCCGTCGATTAAAGCGGAGCCGATTCAAAACGGTCGTCAGCAGCGTGGCGGCGGCGGTGGTCGCGGTCAGGGGCAAGGACGCGGTGGTCAGAGCCAGGGCCGTAGCCAGCAGGCGCCGCGTCGTCAGGATGGCGAAGCGCCGAAAGCGCGTACCCAGGACGGTAAACCACCGCGTCGTCGTCGCCCACGTAAACCTGCCGGCGAATAAGACGCTGTTGCCTGGGACGATAAAGCGCTCAGGCATCATCACGGCTCGTTTGTCCGCATGCGCGGCGGCGGGCCGTTTCTTTGCCGTTCATTGCGTTTTTTATCGAGCGCGATTCCACCCTCTACAGAAAGCAATACCTCCTGGCCGGCAAAAATGGCACAATAGTGGCTGTTTATACAGTATTCAGGTTTTCTCATGGCTTTGACCGCTGCGCTTAAAGCGCAAATCGCCGCCTGGTATAAGGCGCTTCAGGAACAGATCCCGGACTTTATCCCCCGAGCCCCGCAGCGGCAGATGATCGCCGATGTGGCGAAAACGCTCGCCGGGGAAGAGGGACGGCATCTGGCTATCGAAGCGCCGACCGGCGTCGGCAAAACGCTGTCATATCTGATCCCCGGCATCGCCATCGCCCGTGAGGAACAAAAAACGCTGGTGGTCAGTACCGCCAACGTCGCGCTGCAGGATCAAATCTACAGTAAAGACCTGCCGTTGCTGCGCAAGATTATTCCCGACCTGCGCTTTACCGCCGCCTTTGGTCGCGGCCGCTATGTTTGCCCGCGTAATCTGGCGGCGCTGGCCAGCACCGAGGCGACGCAGCAGGACCTGCTGGCGTTCCTTGATGACGATCTGACGCCAAAAAACCAGGCCGAACAAAAGCTGTGCGCGACGCTGAAAACCGATCTCGACGGCTATAAATGGGACGGCCTGCGCGACCATACCGATAAGCCCATTGACGACGCCCTGTGGGGGCGGCTAAGCACCGATAAAGCCAGCTGTCTTAACCGCAACTGCCACTACTACCGTGAATGCCCGTTTTTCGTGGCCCGGCGCGAAATTCAGGAAGCGGAAGTGGTGGTGGCCAACCATGCGTTGGTGATGGCGGCGATGGAGAGCGAAGCGGTGCTGCCGGAGCCGAAAAACCTGCTGCTGGTGCTTGATGAAGGCCACCATCTGCCGGACGTCGCCCGCGACGCCTTAGAGATGAGCGCGGAAATAACCGCGCCCTGGTACCGGCTGCAGCTGGATCTGTTCAGCAAGCTGGTGGCGACCTGCATGGAGCAGTTCCGTCCGAAGACCACACCGCCGTTGGCCAATCCGGAACGGTTGAACGAACACTGCGAAGAGCTGTATGAGCTTATCGCCTCGCTCAATAATATTCTCAATCTCTATATGCCTGCCGCTCAGGAGGCGGAGCATCGCTTCCCAATGGGCGAACTGCCGCAGGAAGTGATGGAGATTTGCCAGCGGCTGGCCAAGCTCACCGAAATGCTGCGCGGGTTGGCGGAGCTGTTTCTCAACGATCTCAGCGAAAAGACCGGCAGCCACGACGTGGTGCGTCTGCATCGTATCCTGCTGCAGATGAACCGGGCCCTTGGCATGTTCGAAAGCCAGAGCAAGCTGTGGCGGCTGGCCTCAATGGCGCAGTCTTCCGGCGCGCCGGTGACCAAGTGGGCCACCCGTGAGATTCGCGATGGCCAGATCCATGTCTGGTTCCACTGCGTCGGGATCCGCGTCAGCGATCAGCTTGAACGCCTGCTATGGCGCAGCGTGCCGCATATTGTCGTCACCTCGGCGACCCTGCGTTCGTTGAATAGCTTTTCGCGACTGCAGGAGATGAGCGGTCTGAAGGAAAAAGCGGGCGATCGTTTCGTGGCGCTGGACTCGCCGTTCAATCACGTCGAGCAGGGAAAAATTATTATTCCGCAGATGCGCTATGAGCCGCTTATTGATAACGAAGAGCAGCACATCGCCGAAATGGCGGTTTTTTTCCGTGAACAGGTCGAGAGCAAAAAGCATCTTGGTATGCTGGTGCTGTTCGCCAGCGGGCGTGCCATGAATCGCTTTCTGGAACATGTTACCGATCTGCGCCTGATGCTGCTGGTGCAGGGTGACCAGCCGCGCTATCGGCTGGTCGAGCTGCATCGTAAACGCGTTGAAGGTGGGGAGCGCAGCGTACTGGTTGGCCTGCAATCTTTTGCCGAAGGGCTGGATTTAAAAGGCGAGCTGTTAAGCCAGGTACATATCCATAAAATCGCCTTCCCGCCGATCGACAGCCCGGTGGTGATCACCGAAGGCGAGTGGTTGAAAAGCCTCAACCGCTATCCCTTTGAGGTGCAAAGCCTGCCGAGCGCTTCATTCAACCTGATTCAACAGGTCGGGCGCCTGATACGTAGCCATCAGTGCTGGGGCGAAGTCATTATTTACGATAAGCGTCTGCTGACTAAAAATTACGGCGCGCGATTGTTAAATGCGTTACCGGTATTTCCCATAGAGCAGCCGGGCGTTCCCGAGGTTATAGTAAAAAGCAAAGCAAAACAGACGCGTCGCCGACGCCGCTAAGCGCATAAGCGGTGCGGTCGGCGGAGCCTACCGCTGGAGGGAGCAAGTTGATGGATTACACCAAAATCATCAAAGAAGTCGGGCGCGGCAAAAATCACGCTCGCGACCTGGATTTAGTCACGGCCCGTGCGCTGTATACGCGGATGTTAAACGGCGAAGTGGACGATCTGGAACTGGGCGCTATTCTCATTGCGCTGCGCATCAAGGGCGAAGGCGAAGCCGAAATGCAGGGCTTCTATGAGGCGATGCAGCTACAGACCATCCGCCTGACGCCGCCGGTAGCGAAACCGATGCCAATTGTTATCCCCAGCTATAACGGCGCGCGCAAACAGGCCAACCTGACGCCGCTGCTGGCGGTACTGCTGCATAAACTTGGTTTCCCGGTGGTGGTTCACGGCGTCAGCCACGATCCAACCCGTGTCCTGACCGAGACCATATTTGCGCTGATGGGGATCCCGGCCACCACCCACGCGGGTCAGGCCCAGGCGCGTCTCGACAGCCATGAGCCGGTCTATATCCCGGTCGGCGCGCTGTGCCCGCCGCTGGAAAAGCAGTTGGCATTGCGTTGGCGGATGGGGGTGCGCAACAGCGCCCATACCCTGGCCAAGCTGGCGACGCCGTTCGCTGAAGATGCCGCGCTGCGTCTGTCGAGCGTCTCGCATCCGGAATACGTCGATAAGGTCGCGAAGTTCTTTACTGAAATCGGCGGTCGCGCGCTATTGATGCACGGTACCGAAGGTGAGGTTTACGCCAATCCGCAGCGTTGTCCACAAATCAATCTCATTGATGCGGCGGGGACGCGAGCGCTGCATGAGCGAGCCGATGAAAGCCAGCAGGACAAGGTGGCGCTGCCGGAATCTAAAGATCCCGAAGTTACCGCGCGCTGGATTGAGCGCTGCGTGAGCGGTAGCGAGCCGGTTCCGCAGTCGCTGAAAATTCAGCTTGCCTGCTGCCTGGTCGCCACCGGTCAGGCGAGTTCGCTCGCCAATGGCCTGGCGCAGGTTGCCGAACGCTGGTAAACGGACAAAAAAAAGCCCGTCCGGTGGCTCGGACGGGCAAACAAGGGTATTTAAAAGGTCTTTTCAGGGTTAATTCAGTGGCATTTCAGAGTGTTGCTGCGATTATTTGTAGATAACCGCGGTACCGCTAACTTTGTTGTTGGTGTTAGCGGAGGTGATGCTGTAGCCGGTTGCGCCAGCGGCATCTGCTTTAGCAGCCAGTTTGGCTTCCAGGCCATCCAGAGTCGTTGCGCCTTCAGCGGAAACGACGCCGATTTTATTCATGCTTTCTGCCTGTGCGGAGGTCACCGGCTGAGCGGCGAATGCGCCGAAAGACAGAGCGGAAAGGGCGATAGCAGCGGCAGCGTATTTGATGTTTTTCATAATTAATCTCTCGCAGTGTGTTCTGTAGGGGGACGATGTTCTGTCGATGTGATGAGTATCACGTTTTTTGCCGCGAGATAAAATCGAAGGAAATTCACAGTCTTAATCGAATTTTTTGAATGATTAATAATTTATTGATTATTAATAAATTATTTTCCGCTATTGCTACGGTCGAGGGACAAACTAGTTGCCATGGCAACTAAAGGCACATTTTGCTACTTTTTTCGCCAAAAAACGTGCGTGAAAAGATAGCGCAATCAGCGGTAATGAACGGTAAAGGAAGGTCAGCGCAGCTGGCTATCTTTGGAGCCGCGGCGATTATATCCTGAATATGTATTGTTATGTAAATCTTTATCCTGCTGGCACTTCACGCAGTATTTAACCCCGGGCAGCGCCTTGCGCCGCGCCTCCGGAATAGGCTCGCCGCATTCTTCACAAAATTTGTTGCTCTCGCCGCCAGGAAGCTCGCTACGGGCGCGGGCGACAGCATCGTTTACCGTGCTGTCAATTTGATCCTGGACGGCCCCATCGTTTGCCCAACCTGATGCCATGATGCGCTCCTCGTGTTTGCAATCTATAAACAGTATAGAAAATATGGGGGCGAAAAATGAGCAGCCAAGTCCCGGCAGCCGGGATTTCCGCCTGCGTATTCCCGGCGAGAGCGGAAGAATTATTTATAAATAATCGCCGTGCCGGCTAATTTATTGCCGCCGCCGGCGGCGTTAATTCGCCAGGCAATCGCCCCCTGCTGGTGGGCTTTTTGCGCCAGTTGCGCTTGTAAGTCGTCGAGGGTGCTGGCGCCGGAGGCGGAAACGGAGCCGGACGGGCGCAGCGGACCAACGGCCACCGGAGCGGTTTCAGCGGTGTTGGCCAAAGTGAATGAGGAGAGAAGGGCGAGCGCGATAAAAGCGGGTACGAACAGAAAGGTTCTCATGGCTATATCCTCATTAACAGCATGGGACATACCATAAGTTTAGGTCGTGATGCGCAGAACCACCGGATAAATAAGCGTGGGCAAACAACCACTTTACGCGCTTAATGCCGCCCGGGCATTCGCCCGCTGCGACATGCGTTAGCCTTATTACGTGAAAGTTAACGAGCGTCCGGGCGGATCATATCGAAGCGCTGGCTTTCATCAATGCTGTAGTAGGCCGTCGGCCCGCCGGCGCGTAAAATCGGCTGCGCTTTCGCGGTTTGATAGATCCCGTCTTCCAGCAGCGACTCATCAATATGTACGGCGACCACTTCGCCGAGCACCAGCCAGCTATCAATGGCTTCGCCGCTGGCGCGCGTCAACTGAATACACTGCGTCAGGCGGCATTCGAAGTGGACCGGGCTTTCCGCCACGCGCGGAGCGCGGACGATCCGGCTCGGCGCGGCGGTCAATCCGGCGCGCAGGAATTCATCTTCATGACGCGGAATAGAGGCGGAGGTTTCATTCATCGCTTCGGCGAGTGGCCGGGTAGCCAGATTCCAGACAAACTCTTTTGTTTCAACAATGTTCTGCACGCTGTCTTTCCAGCCGCCGCTGGCGAAACCGATGATCGGTGGCCGATAGTTAAAGCAGTTGAAGAAGCTGTAGGGGGCGAGATTGCGTTGCCCTGCGTTATCGAGCGATGCGATCCAGCCGATGGGGCGCGGCCCGACGATAGCATTCAGCGGGTCGTGCGGCAGGCCGTGGCCTTCGGCAGGTTGATAGAAGTACATAGAGCACCAGAAAACGAAATAAGAAGATATCCAGACTCCCTTATTTACCGCGCCGCCGTCAACGGGTATCTTACGCGGCTGTTGAAAGGAGATTGCCATGAAAGCCGAAAAACCGGGGTTGCACCCGCGTAACCGTCATCACCAACGCTATGATTTGCCAGCGCTGTGCCAGACTCATCCCGAGCTGCAAAGCTACATCACCCTGAATCCGGTCGGTGAGCAAACCATTGATTTTGCTAACCCACTGGCGGTGAAGGCGCTGAATAAGGCGCTGCTGGCGCACTTTTACGCGGTAAAACACTGGGATATTCCTGACGGCTTCTTGTGCCCGCCAGTGCCGGGACGCGCGGACTACATCCACCATCTGGCCGACCTGCTGGCGCAGGATAGCGGCGAGATCCCGAAAAATGCCAGCATTCTCGATATCGGTACCGGCGCGAACTGCATCTATCCGCTGATTGGCGCGCATGAATACGGCTGGCGCTTCACCGGTAGCGAAGTCAACCCGCAAGCCTTTGCCAGCGCCCAGGCGATTATCAACGGCAACCCAGGGCTGACGCGGCAAATTCGTCTGCGTCGCCAGAAAGAGGGCCAGGCAATCTTTACCGGGATCATTCATAAGAATGAAACCTATGATGCGACTCTCTGCAACCCGCCGTTCCACGATTCCGCCGCCAGCGCGCGTGCCGGCGGCGAGCGTAAACGCCGTAATCTGGGGCTCGGTGAAGACAGCGTACTGAACTTCGGCGGCCAGCAGCAGGAACTGTGGTGTGAAGGCGGCGAAGTGGCCTTTATTTCGCAAATGATCCGCGAAAGCCAGCAGTTCGGCCGTCAGGTTAAATGGTTTACCTCGCTGGTTTCCCGCGGCGATAATTTGCCGCCGCTGTATCGCCTGCTGACCGAAGTCGGCGCGGTGAAAGTGGTGAAAAAAGAGATGGCGCAGGGGCAGAAACAGAGCCGCTTTATCGCCTGGAGCTTTATGGACGACGCAAAGCGCCGTCGTCCATTTTAAGTCTCCGCCGCCGGGTTTGCGTTGCCCGGCGGCGGCAATACTTGCCAGGTTTGTACCGGCGCGCGCACGCCGGCGCGGTCGAAATGCTGCTTCACCTGGGTATCGAGGGCAAAGCGTACCGTCCACTGCTTCAGAGGTAGCGTCGTAAAGCTGACGCGTAAGGTAAACGCGGTATTGCTAAGCCCCACCAGCCCGGCGAACGAGGGTTCGCCAATAATCAGCCCGCGGATCTCCTCCTGCGCCATCAGATCGTCTACCGCCGCCTTCAGCGCCTGATTGGCTTTATCCAGGTCCTCCTGCCTGTCGACATCATAGTTGGCGACCACCGAACCGATCCCGCGCACAAAGTTGGCGAAGGTGGTTATCGAAGACCAGGGAATAATATGGTACGCCCCGGTATCCTGGCGCACGCCCACCGAGCGGATCGACATCCGTTCCACCGTGCCGGTTAATGGCCCGATGGTCACCAGATCGCCGGTGTTCATCCCGTTTTCAAACTGGATAAAGATGCCGGTAATAATATCTTTAACCAGCGTTTGGGCGCCGAAAGAGATAGCCAACCCTAATGCCCCGGCGCCCGCCAGCAGCGGCGCGATGTTCACCCCCACTTCCGACAATAAGATCATTATCGTAATGGTGGTAATGACCACCGCCAGCGCGTTGCGAAACAGCGTCAGCAGCGTTCTGGCGCGAGCGCTGGGCAGCGGGCGTCCATGAATGTCCGATGACAGGCGGTTCTCAATCAGGCTTGCCAGTAGGGTCCAGCCGACGGCGGAGAAGAACAGGATTAGCGCGATACGAATCAGGACATCCACCGTTTTTTGCCCGGCATCATTGTGTAGCCATTGCTGAAAATCAAACAGTCCCCAGGCGCTCAGCAACAGCATCACCGCCACGCATACCGTCAGGATCCGCGCGGCTTTCAGCGAGGCGGAGATCCAGCCGTTGAGCCGTTTTTGCAGCTCCGGATAGTGGCGTTGCGTTTCTGGCGACAGGGTGATGGTTTTGGCTATCCAGCGTGACAAAATACCGGATACCAGCGCCGCGGCGCCGACGATAGCCAGGCTACGCAGCGTCGCGCCCATCATAAATTTGAGGCTGTTGCCGGGGTCAAAGAGCGAAAAGAAGAACAGCACGATAAAGTAGGCACAGGCCAGCCAGTGCCAGATCAGCGCGAAAGCGCGAATAAACAGGCTGAAGAAAGGCAGCGAGCGGTCGGCAAGATGGATAAGCCCCTGGGTGATGGCGCGTTTGTTGTGGAAAATCAGATACAACGCCCACACCGTAATGCACAACATTATGATGACGTTGGCCAGGGCGCCAATTTGCACGTTAACCTGGTTGGAGATAATCGGCACCGCCACGATCAGCCCGTAACCAATCAGGCTACTCAGGGCGCTGAGGCGTAAGTTCCAGTAGATTGCGTGTTCGTCGCTGATATTGAAGGGGCGTAAATCGGCAATCCGCGGGCAAAAAATCACTCGCAGAATGGCTTTAAAAAACTCGATCAGCGCGAAGGCGTTAAGAAACAGGCTTTGTTGGAAAGCAATGGTGCGGTTGCCGCCGTTTAAACGATCGCTTAACAGCTGGCCGATAAACAGCGTTAGCGCCAGCAGCAGCAGGTCAATGATAAAAGCGCCAGCAATGGTTGCCGGTAACTGAAGCCAGTTATTGCGCTCACGGTTTTTGTGCCTTCCCCAATGGCCCATTTTGCGGTACAGCGGCAGCGCCGCCAGGCGTACTAACCACCAGAAGGCAAATACCAGCCCGGCCAGCAGCAGGAAGTCGCCAGCGGCATTGCGAAAAGCATCGGCATGGAAAGGCTTATGCGGCGAGCCGGTGATATTGCGCCATAGCTGCGAAAACCGCGACGACAGGCGCTCGCTATACTGACGGCTAACTTCCGTCACGCTTTCCAGAACGGTTTGCTCATCTTTGACTTCTGGCGGGGTCAGCGTGGGGGCGGTGGCAGGCGGCTGGGTGGCGGCGGCTTTGCGCAGCTCATCGATTAACTCCTGCCGCGAGTCCGGATTATCCAGCACGTCAGCCAATGCCGCCCAGGCGGCTTTTTTCTGTTCAAGGTCAGGCTCGCTGGCTGTGCTTTTGTCGGTTGTCGCCGCCGGTATGCCGGGCAATGACGCCGCCGACAGTGGAGAAATCCACAGCGCAGCGAGCAACAGTAGGATCCACGGCATGGGCGCCTCCATTGCATCTCAAACTGCTAAGTATAGAAGGGGTCACACGAGGAGGAGCGGTGGGATGAATCTGGAAAGCGGCTCTCCCTTTGCCGGGGAGAGCCGGGCGCATCAGGCTACGTGCTGTAAAAACTCGCGCAGACGCGGGCTTGGCGGGTTCTTCACCAGAACCTGCGGGTCGCCATCTTCGGCGATGCGGCCTTTATCGATGAAGATCAGCCGTGACGCCACTTTTTCAGCAAAGCCGATTTCGTGGGTTACGATGACCATCGTCATACCTTCCTCGGCCAGGTCCTGCATGACTTTCAGCACTTCATGGCGCAGTTCCGGGTCAAGTGCCGAAGTCGGCTCATCAAACAGCATCATTTTCGGTTTCACCGCCAGCGCGCGGGCAATGGCGACGCGCTGCTGCTGGCCGCCGGAGAGTTCGGATGGATAGTGGTGTGCGCGTTCCGCGAGACCCACTTTCGCCAGCAGCTCTTTCGCCAGCGTTTCTGCCGCCGCCTTCGACGCGCCGCGCACGCGCTGCGGGCCGAACATCACGTTCTCCAGCGCCGTCAGGTGCGGGAACAGATAGAACTGCTGGAATACCATTCCGGCTTCCTGGCGAATTAAGCGCTCGTCAACTTTCGGGTCGTTCACCTTCAGGCCATCGACGATAAGATCGCCGCTGGTGATCTCTTCCAGTTTGTTGATGCAGCGTAGCAGCGTAGATTTACCGGAGCCGGATGGCCCGATGATCACGACCACTTCGCCTTTGTTGATCTTCAGATCGATATCGTGCAGCACTTTAGTCGGGCCAAAGTGTTTGGAAACGTTTTTAAATTCAATCACAGGATTTTCATCCTTCTTTCAAGACGACGCAGAATGAAGCTCAACACCAGGGTGATGATCAGATAAATGACCGCAACGGCGCTCCAGATTTCCAGCGCGCGGAAGTTACCGGCAATAATTTCCTGGCCCTGGCGGGTCAGCTCGGCGACGCCGATGACGATAAACAGCGACGTATCTTTGATACTGATAATCCATTGGTTACCGAGCGGCGGCAGCATACGGCGCAGCGCCAGCGGCAGGATCACGTGGCGGATGGTCTCGCGGCGGGAGAGCCCCAGCGCCAGACCCGCTTCGCGGAAGCCTTTGTGGATGGACAGCACCGCGCCGCGGGTGATTTCCGCGATATAGGCGCCGGAGTTGATCATGATGGTCACCACCGCGGCGGTGAATGGGTCGATGCGTAAGTCGCTAAACGCCATCGGCAGCGCGAAGTAGATGAACATCACCTGCACCACAATTGGCGTGCCGCGGATGATTTCAATAAATACCAGCGCGACGTGGTTGGCTATCCAGCCGCCGAAACAGCGGGCGAAACCGGCCACCAGACCGATTATAAGGCCGCCAACCAGGCCGAGGACCGAAATCCACAGCGTCATTTTGGCGCCTTCCAGCAAAATAGGAATGGCGGGCCAGATGGCACTCCAGTCAAACTGCATAATGTGTTCCTGTTACTGTTACCGTGTCGAAAGCAGAGAAAGCCTCTGCGAATACGGCGCCGGGGAAAGAGACCCTGGCGCCGTGGAGCCCGCGGCGGATTGGCCGCGGGAAGTCGTCCTGATTATTATTTTGGTTCAGTACCGAACCATTTTTTATAAATTTCGTTGTAGGTGCCGTTTTCACGCAGCGTTTTCAGCGCGCCGTTCACTTTTTCGCGCAGTTCGTCGCTGCCTTTCGGGAAAGCGATACCATAGCTTTGCGCTTCCAGCGATTCGCCTACCGCTTTGAACTTGCCCTGACCGGCAGTTTTAATGAAGTACAGGATGTTTGGCGTGTCGTGCAGTACCGCGTCAGCGCGGCCGGTGCCCAGTTCCATATAAGCGTTGTCAATGTTCGGGAACTGGCGCAGATCTTTGGTTTTGATGTTGGCTTTCGCATAATCAACGGAGCCGGTGCCGCTCTTCACGGCGACCACTTTGCCGTTCAGGTCTTTCACGTCTTTGATGTCATTGTTTTTCGCGTTCACCATCACCAGCAGGCCGCTTTTGTAGTAGCCATCGGAGAAGTCGATCGCTTTTTTACGCTCGTCGGTGATGGTGATCCCCGCCAGCGCCAGATCGATGTTTTTGGTCTGCAGCGCGGGAATGATGCCGCTGAAGTCCATAGGTTTCAGGGTGTAGTCCAGTTTCAGCTCTTTGGCGACCGCGGCCCACAGGTCAATATCGAAGCCGACGTATTTATCACCTTGCTTAAATTCAAACGGAACAAACGCCGTATCGGTGGCGACTACCAGTTTTTTATCTGCGGCGTGAGACGAAACCGCAAAAGCCAGGGTCAGTGCAGCCAGTGACACTTTTAATACAGACTTCATAGTATTTCCTTTTTTATCCACGGGACGAGCCCCTGCGAGAACGTGTAGCCTAATGAAAAAATCGTGCCAGTTTTACAAGCCATTGTTTTTCAACAGGAGCTCTCATATCGCTTGCACAATTTCGGTTATCCAATACGGTAAATGCACCGTGATGGGGCGTCATTTTGGTGCAATATAAACGTAGCGAATAACCAGAGCATTTTTAACGCAAACCCTGATGGGAAAACAATCTTGCTGTAACGATTGTGTGAGGTGATTATTACAATTGTTTTACTTTAGTACGTATTGTGTACAAGGTGGTGCACCAAAAGAGGGCGAGTTAAGCGGTTGTAGGGGGGGATGGAAATAGCCGCCAGCGGGCGCTGACGGCGACGGACGTTTATTCGATATTCGCTTCGATGAACCACAGGAATTTATCCAGGTCGCGGGAAGCCGCGGTAAAGATATCGGCGGTGTCTTCATCTTTCGCTTCGCTGATAGCTTTACGCACATCATTGGCCACGATGGCATAACGGTCGGCCAGCTCTTTCAGATGTTCCTGAACGGTGTGAATATCCAGGGGGTAGCTTTTCAGCGGGCTTTTGCTGTTGATGACCTGAGTGGTGCCCAGTGCGACGCCGCCCAGTTGAACGGCACGTTCAGCCATCGTATCAAGGTGATCGGTGAGCGCAGTGCGGAAACCATCCAGCATTTCATGAACGGCGATAAAGTTGGCACCGCGCATATTCCAGTGGGCCTGTTTGGTAATCAGCGACAGGTCGATGAACTGGATCACCTGGCGATTCAGCAGCTCAACGGTAGCTTTTTTCTCGTTGTCTGCGACATCGTTACGGGTATAGAGCAGGTTAGACGCTTTAGTTTTAACCAGTTTTGCGGTACTCATAGTTTCATATCCTCTTGATATTGATACTCGTCATACTTCAAATTTGAATTATGTAGAGCGTTTGTCCCAAATGACTTCGGGACTAATTATAGCAAGGGATATCGGGTATGAGGCATCGGCTGTCCATATCAGTCCGATAGCGCTAAGTTGTTGGCTATTTAAAAAGTTTTGTTAAATCATACAATTAGAAGTAAGTGACTGGCTCGCTAAGACCGCGAGCCAGTGTGGTAACAAAATCTTAATTTATATCGACTTTCTCAATTTTGCTTTGCCGCTGCATGGTCAGCGTCGACCCCATTGAGGCGATGATAATCGCCCCTAGCGCCAGAGTTTGCGTCAGCGTCAGCGTCTCGCCGAGGAACACCATTCCTGAGAGCGCTGCCAGCGCCGGCTCCATGCTCATCAGCGTGCCGAAGGTGCGGGTGGGCATCCGCGTCAGGGCAATCATTTCCAGCGAGTAGGGCAGCGCGGTAGAGAGAATGGCGATGCCAAGCCCCAGCGGCAGCAGCGACCATTGCAGCAGCGTATCGCTGGCCTGGACGATGCCGATGGGCACAAAAATCACCGCCGCGATGAGCGAGCCCATGGCCACCGTCGCCGGGCCATGTTCTTCACCCGCGCGCTGGCCGGTAAGAATATAGACCGCCCAGAATGCGCCGGCGCCGAGCGCGAACAGCGCGCCGACTAAATCCACTTCCCCTACGTTTTGCCCAAGCGGCAGCAGGAACCACAGCCCGAGCACCGCCAGCGCCACCCAGACGAAATCAAGCGGACGGCGTGAACCGAAGAGCGCCACCGCCAGCGGCCCGGTGAACTCCAGCGCGACCGCGACGCCAAGCGGGATCCGCTGCAGCGATAAATAGAAGAGATAGTTCATCGCCCCTAACGCTACGCCGTAAAAGAACAGCGGCAGCCGCTGCTGCGGGGCAAAGCGCAGTCGCCACGGCTTAAAAATAACGACTAAAATTAAAGTGCCGAGCGTCAGGCGCAGAGCGGTGACGCCCGGTGCGCCAATCAACGGGAAGAGCGATTTCGCCAGCGATGCGCCGCTCTGAATGGAGACCATGGCGATCAAAATAACCAGTATCGGCAACCACGCCGGAACTTTACGGGACGAGCCGGGCATCCTTTCTCCTGTCAGGGTTTGTCAAAAGAGGTAAAGGTTCCAGTGTACTGGAATAACCGCTTAACGGTTTAGCGATTGTTGAAAAAAGAGGGTGGAAAAACAGTACAATGGCGTAAAATGCGTAGGGGAATGCCTTCGCGACTAAGAATAATCTGGATGCGCAGCGCTTACGGCTGGTAAACGTTAAGCACTTTTTGCGCGAAAAGTGTTTGATTTCCAGATTGTTACGAAATCGTGGAAACTTTTGCTTACATGAAAAAGTATGTTAGACAATGTAAAGTCAAAAGAGTTTCCCAAAAGTTTTTGATATATTTAAGACTTAGGACTTATTAGAAACACATTTGAGGTGGTTATGAATAAAATTGCACGTCTTTCAGCACTGGCCGTTGTTCTGGCTGCATCCGTAGGTACTACTGCTTTCGCTGCAACTTCTACCGTTACCGGTGGTTACGCTCAGAGCGACATGCAGGGTAAAGCTAACAAAGCAGGCGGTTTCAACCTTAAGTACCGTTACGAGCAAGATAACAACCCGCTGGGCGTTATCGGTTCCTTCACCTACACCGAAAAAGACAACACCAGCAACGGTACTTACAACAAAGGTCAGTACTACGGCATCACCGCTGGTCCGGCTTACCGTCTGAACGACTGGGCGAGCATCTACGGCGTAATCGGTGTTGGCTACGGTAAGTTCCAGAACAACAACTTCCCGAACCAGAAATCCGACATGAGCGACTACGGTTTCTCTTACGGCGCTGGTATGCAGTTCAACCCGATCGAAAACGTTGCCCTGGACTTCTCCTACGAGCAGTCTCGCATTCGTAACGTTGACGTCGGCACCTGGATTGCTGGCGTAGGTTACCGCTTCTAATCACTTCGGTGATATAAAAAATCCGCCTCAAGGGGCGGATTTTTTTTGCTTGTGATTCGGCGATACCGTTTAGTTGACGGTAAACTCGTCGCTGCCCAGATGGTTGTAGTCCACTTTCTGTAACTGGAAATTGGTGATATACACCGGTCCGGCTTTCTGTTCCGAGATAAAGCGGTAGCGCGGGGTAATTTCCTGCGCGCTAATCCCGGTCCACTGCGAGAAGAAGCTGAGGAAATCATTCGCCGAGCGGCGGGCTTTAATCATCTTATGCGCTTTATCGTCGCTGGAGAGCACCATAAACGGTACCTGGAAGTTCTGTTGATATTTGTCATCATGGGCGAGATACTGCACTGCTTTACCGCGTTCTTTAAACGCCAGACCGTGGTCGGAAAAATAGGTGAGCGAGAAAGAGCTGCCGGAATTCTGTAGCTGGCCGTAGAGCTTTGCCAACAGCGCGTCGGTTTGCGTCACGCTGTAGAGATAGCACGAGGTCTCCTTTGACTGCACAAAGGTGGTGTACTTGCCTTTTGTGCGGTCACAGGCCTGCGGGTGCGAGCCCATAATATGTAATACGATCAGCTGCGGCTGGCTGCGCTCGACTGATAAGACCTGCTCGGTCAGTTTCAGCAGTTGTTCATCCTGAGTATTTTTATTGGCTTCAAAATCTCCGTTTTTCAGGAACTGCACTTCATCGGCGCGTTTGGCGATGCTGGCGATGGCGGTATCGTATTCACCAATTTGTCCCTGATTGGAGAACCACCAGGTCTGGAAGCCTGCGCGGTTGGCGAGGGTGACGAAGTTATCCTGATACTGGGGTTTGCCGTCAACCACCCGGTTGAGGGTCAGGCCCAGCGACTTCTGCGTGGAGCCGCTGGCGGCCACGTAGTTTTTAAACAGATAGCCGTTAACCGAGCTGGCGAACGGCGTGTTGTCCCAGTGGCCGCCGAAAGCGCCAAGGGCATCGCGGCGCGCGCTTTCGCCAATCACCACAACATAGAGATGGTACTTAGGCTTCACCGCCAGCACGTGCCAGCTATCTTTCATGTTCGCTAACTGCGCCATCCGCGCCTGTTCATCCAGCACTTCATTGTTATTAACGATCACGTCTTTTACGAAGCGCACGGCGGGATAACCGCTATCAATGACTTTAAAGACGCCGCCCCAGGCCAGATTCTGCACTGGCTGTAGAAAGAAGATACCGATGCTAAACAGCAGCCCCAGATATTCCACTTTGCCAAGGCGCGTGGGCGGCTGCGGTTTCCGCCGTATGGCAATGACGCCGAGGGCGAAGATAAATACCGCCAGCAAATAGTTGTACCACGGAAAAATAGTGAGTATTTCCGTCGATTCTTCAACGTTGGTCGCGTGCAGCGCCAGTAGCGTATTGAAGTTCGGCGCGCCGTAAGCCTGGCCGAAGGGATAGTACATTGCGGCCAGCAGGGAATAGAGGCCAACAACGCCTTTTTGTACCCGCGGGAAGGTGCGCCACAGCAGATGGAGTACGCAGGTAAACGCAACGGTATAGAGCAAGCTAAATTCATACCCAAGCGCCAGATTAATCAACAGCGACTGTAAAAAGTAGAATCCTGTCCACGGGTTCAGGGCCAGCCTGCGGGCGGCCAGCGTTTCTTTCAGAGTGACATTCATAATTCGTAATCAACAAGACGCCATGTTCGTCCCCTGGCATCAAGGGGGTAAAACCTGCTGGACAGTGCGTGAAGAGGGTCTCTGCGAGCCGCAGTAGTGGCAGGGCTGACAAACGATAGGGCCTGCGAATGGTAAGGTCAACTGTTCATAACAGATTGTTTTGCGAGAAAGCTTACAAAACTTGAAAAAAGCGCTGAAAGGCGAGGAAACCGGGTAGGTTAACGGGGAAAAATGACAAAAAAATGAAGCGGCGTACCGCGACGCCGCGTTAGTGGTTAGGTTTATCCTGCTGCGGTTTGCCGTTGATCATGTCGCACAGCATGCCGATCAGCATTAAGCGTACTTTAAAGGGTGAATGGCTAAACACGTTTAAGCACCTCTTGAATTCGTTCATGGTTATTCCTCCTGCGTTTTCGCGCCGTCAAATCCGTGATGGCTGTTTGCATTACATACAGATATAGCACAGGCTATATTTTATAGCTATGGCTAAAATGTTATTTTTTTGTGCTCCGGGCGCAATCCATTACAATGTGGATCCTTTTATATGATGCTTGACGCGTCACACCAACGAGGAAGCACAATGAACCGTCGCGCAGGTAAGCCCATAACTAAAAAAGTGACGCAGCTGGTTAATGTCGAAGAACACGTAGAGGGGTTCCGTCAGGTGCGCGAAGCGCATCGTCGCGAGCTGATTGATGACTATGTGGAGCTGATCTCCGATCTGATCAACGAAGTGGGCGAAGCGCGCCAGGTGGATATGGCTGCGCGTCTTGGCGTTTCGCAACCGACGGTGGCGAAAATGCTTAAACGTCTGGCGAGCGTCGGCTTGATCGAACAGATCCCCTGGCGCGGGATCTTCTTAACCCCGGAAGGGGAAAAGCTGGCCCATGAAAGCCGCGAGCGTCATCAGATTGTGGAAAACTTTCTGCTGGCGATTGGCGTGAGCGCGGAGATTGCCCGCCGCGATGCGGAAGGAATGGAGCACCACGTCAGCGAAGAGACGCTGGCGCAATTTAAGCTGTTTACCCAGAGATTACACGCGGAATGAATCTCCCCTTTGTGCAGTCGCTCGCCCGTGACCGTTTCCTGCATCTTTTATTGCTTATCGCCATTATTCTTAGCCTGTTCGTTCCTTTCTCGCCTCGGCGCTGGGGGCAGGCTATCGACTGGCACACTATCATCACGCTCAGCGGGCTGATGCTGCTGACAAAAGGGATTGAACTGAGCGGTTATTTTGATGTACTGGGGCGTAAAATGGCGCGCCGTTTCGTCACCGAGCGCCAGCTGGCCATCTTTATGGTGTTGGCTGCCGTGCTGCTTTCCACTTTTTTGACCAACGACGTCGCGCTGTTCATCGTCGTCCCCCTCACGTTGACGCTGAAAAAATGGTGCGCCATCCCGGTGAACCGGCTGATTATTTTTGAAGCGCTGGCGGTTAATGCCGGCTCTTTATTAACGCCCATCGGCAATCCGCAGAATATCTTACTGTGGGGGCGCTCCGGGCTATCGTTTCTTGCCTTTATCGGCCAGATGCTGCCGCTGGCGGCGGCGATGATGATCACGCTGTTGGTGCTGTGTTGGTTCTGTTTCCCCGCCGCTCGGCTCAATTATCAAAGTAGCGACAAAGCGCCGGAGTGGCGGCCTAAGCTGGTGTGGAGCTGCCTCGCTTTCTACCTTATCTTTCTGGCGGCGCTGGAGATGAAGCAGGAACTCTGGGGACTGGCGCTCATTGCCGTCGGGTTCCTGTTGCTGGCGCGAGCGGTGATTATCAACGTCGACTGGTCGCTGCTGCTGGTGTTTATGGCGATGTTTATCGACGTTCACCTGCTGACGCAGCTGCCGGTGCTGCAGCAGTGGCTGAACGGCGTCGGCCAGCTCTCTTCCGGCGGGCTGTGGCTGACGGCAATCGGACTGTCGCAGTTTATCAGCAACGTGCCATCGACTATTTTGCTGCTTAATTACGTACCGCCAACGATGCTGTTAGCGTGGGCGGTGAACGTCGGCGGCTTTGGGCTACTGCCCGGGTCGCTGGCGAATCTGATTGCGTTGCGGATGGCCGGCGACCGCCGGATCTGGTGGCGCTTTCATCTTTATTCCATTCCGCTGCTGATCTGGGCGGCGCTCACCGGTTATGCCTTGCTCGCGCTGTGGCGCTGATTTTCAGAGGATTGGGCAAGAAACGGGCAGGAACACCCCATTCGCGATGACGACGCTCGGGCTATAACTATCTGGCTGACGTTAATCATCCGAATGAGGACACTGCTATGCGTTATCAAAAACTGGGAAATACCGGCCTGTTTGTCTCTGAGCTGTGCCTTGGCACCATGACCTTCGGCGGCGAAGAGGGGATGTGGGGGAAAATCGGCCAGCTGCGCCAGGCGGAAGCCGAACAGCTGGTGGGCAGCGCGCTGGATGCGGGCATCAACTTCATCGATACCGCCAACGTTTATTCAGAAGGACGCTCGGAGGAGATAACCGGCCAGGCGTTAAAGAACCTGAAGATACCGCGTGAAAACGTGGTGGTGGCGACCAAAGTGTTCGGCGAAACCGGCACCGCTGGGGTGAACTCGCGCGGCAGCTCCCGCTACCACATTATGGGCAGCGTGAAAGAGAGCCTGCGCCGCCTGCAGCTCGATCATATCGATCTCTACCAATTACACGGTTTCGATCCGGCGACGCCTATCGAAGAGACGCTGTCGGCGCTGGACACTCTGGTGCAGCAGGGGCACGTGCGCTACATCGGCGTTTCTAACTGGGCGGCCTGGCAAATCGCCAAAGCGCTGGGCATCGCGGAACGCCTTGGGCTCTCGCGCTTTGCTTCTCTGCAGGCTTACTACACGATTGCCGGGCGTGACCTGGAGCGCGAACTGGTGCCGATGATGCAAAGCGAAGGTCTCGGCCTGATGGTCTGGAGCCCGCTGGCGGGCGGACTGCTGAGCGGTAAATATCGCCGCGATGGGCAGGCGGAAGCGGGCGGTCGTCGCCTGGAGTTCGACTTCCCGCCGGTGAATAAAGATCGCGCCTTTGACTGCATCGACGTCATGCAGGCGATAGCCGAAGCGAAAGGGGTATCGGTAGCGCAGATTGCGCTGGCGTGGCTGCTGCATCAGCCGGCGGTCACCAGCGTTATTATTGGCGCCAAACGGGCCGAACAGTTGCAGGATAACATTGCCGCCACCGCTATTCGCCTGAGTGAAGATGAGTTACGCCAGCTTGACGCGGTCAGCGCGCTGCCGCGCGAGTATCCGGGTTGGATGCTGGAGCGCCAGGGGGAATATCGCCGTAAGCAGCTTGACGCGCAGTAACGCCGTTTTTTCCGTGCTTATAAAGATCGCCGCTTGCGGCGATCTTTTTTGTGTGTATGGCTCACAGAAAACGATCCTGCTTTTGCTTCGGCGGCGGTTTTTTTGTATATGACTAGTCATAACATTTAAATGACTAGTCATATACAGAGGCGAACCATGAAAGACAAACTACCGGCCAATTTTTTATGGGGTAATTCGGTCTCCAGCATGCAGACCGAAGGAGCGTGGAATGAGGGGGGGAAGGGGATGTCGGTATACGATATCCGTGAACCGTCGGAGTTCGCCTCGGACTGGAAGGTAGCGACCGACTCCTACCATCGCTTCCGCGAAGATTTTGATTTAATGCAGGATCTGGGCATGAACTGCTATCGCTTCCAGATAGCCTGGAGCCGCGTCTGCCCGCAGGGAGATGGCGAGTTCAATGAAGAGGGGATTGCGTTCTACCATCAGTTTATTGATGAGCTCATTGCCCGCGGTATTGAACCAATGATCTGCCTCTATCACTTCGATATGCCCTTGTCGCTGGCGGAGCGCTACAACGGTTTTACCGACCGCCGGGTAATGGACGCCTTTATCCGCTACGGTCAGAAGATGATCGACTGCTACGGCGATAAGGTGAAGTACTGGCTGACCTTCAACGAACAGAATCTTTACCATTCGCCGGAGGCTTTTCTGATCACCGGCTATCTGCGTGGCGATAAAACGCTGCGCGAGCTTTACCAAATTCAGCACCACGTGATGATGGCCCACGTCCATCTCACCGACTATCTCCATCAGGCCAAACCGCAGTGTCTGATGGGCGGAATGCTGGCCCATGCGCTGGTCTATCCGGCGACCTGTAAGCCGCGCGATATTCTGTGCGCCCAGCAACTGGACGAGTTTTTAAACCAGAACCTGCTGCGCGCCTACGCGGGCGAGGGCTATAGTCCGGAGGTGATGCATTTTGTCGCTCGCGAAGGCTTTGACGATATTTATCGCCCTGAAGATATTGCGCTGATGGCGACGGTGAAGGTCGACTATCTGGCATTCAGCTACTACGCCAGCCGCGCGCTCAATAGCGACGCGATCCCGCCGGGTACGGCGGTGAACAACTACATGTTGTTCGGCAACCAGGACAATTCGTATCTGAAAGCGACGGAATGGAACTGGCAGATCGATCCGCTGGGATTCCGCATGATCATTACCCGCTATTACAATGACTGGCGGCTACCGGTCTTCCCGATTGAAAACGGTATCGGGGTAATCGAATCCTGGGACGGCGAAAACCCGGTCGCCGATGATTATCGTATTGCCTATCACCGTGATCATATTAACGCCATGAAAGCGGCAATGTTTGAAGACGGGGCGCAGGTAATAGGCTATCTCGGCTGGGGATTAATCGATATTCTTAGCTCGCAGGGCGACATGCGTAAACGCTACGGCGTGGTGTACGTCAATCGTGAAAACCACGATCTTAAGGATCTCAAGCGGGTACCTAAGAAAAGCTACGCGTGGCTGAAGCGGGTTATCCACAGTAATGGCGAAGAGATGTAACGGCGAGCGGGCGGTGTATGCCGCCCGCCAGCCATTCACAAAATGTTAAAGGATCGGAGAATGACGGCGAAGTATCTTAATATCGCGCGGGAAATAAAAAAGCGGATCATTAGCCAGCAGTATCCTGCCAGCGCGCCGTTACCCGACCAGTTTGCGCTGGCGGCAGAGTTCAATACCAGCCGGATGACCATCCAGCAGGCAATGCGTCAGCTGATTGTCGAGGGTCTTATCTACACCCGCAAAGGTCAGGGTACCTTTGTACGGAAAAATTTCCTCCAGCTATCGCAGTGGGAACTGCCCGGCAGCGACTATTTTGGCGCCACTAAAACCTGGGAGCATCTTGGCGAGGTGCAAAGCGAAGTGCTGCGCTTTGAGCTGCGTTTTCCCAGCGAGAAGGAGCAAAGTTCGCTGCTGATCGACGCCGATGCGCCGGTGTATGACTTCGTCCGCCTGCGGTTGCTTAACGGCGAGCCGGTCTCGCTGGATCTTACGGTAATGCCGGTGGCGCTGGTGCCGGGGCTCAATAAAAGCCATCTGCAGAGTTCGGTGTTTCGTTACGTGCAGGAGACGCTGGGGCTGAAGCTGATGGGGTCTTATCGGGTGGTGCGGGCGAAGAAGCCGGATGATCTGGATAAATTACATCTTAACTGCGAGCCGACCGATCCGGTGCTGGAGGTTGAGCAGGTGATTTATCTGGAAGATGGTACGCCGCTGGAGTACGCGCACTGCCGCTACCGCTACGATCATGGCGGGGTCATTCTGGTCAATAACGGCTAGCGGGAAGATTTGCCCTGCTGGCGCTGCGAGCAGATAAAAAACGGCGGGCACCTGGCCCGCCGTTTTCATGTGCTAGCTGAAATTAGTTCAGGCGCACCGGCATCCCTGAACGGTTCTGGATCGCCTGATCCATTACGCTCTGGTCAACGTCAGGCTGGCTGGTCACCGACTGCACGGCCTGAGTCAGGCTGATAGGCACGATTTCGCCGCCTTTGAACTGCGCTTCGGTGGTCGACAGCGGGTTGTGTACTTCGACGTAGCGGCTGCCATCCGGTTCGGTAGTGGCTTTCACCGGCTCATCGATAAACTGCACGCGGGTGCCGACCGGCACGTTCTCAAACAGGAATTTGATGTCTTCGTTACGCAGACGCACGCAGCCGTGGCTCACGCGCAGGCCGATACCAAAGTTGGCGTTGGTACCGTGGATAGCGTACAGACGACCGATATACAGCGCGTACAGGCCCATCGGGTTATCCGGGCCTGCTGGCACGACTGCCGGCAGCGGGTTGCCTTCCGCGGCGTATTCGGCGTGCATTTTCGCCGTCGGGGTCCAGGTCGGGCCCGCTTTCTTACGTTCAACTTTGGTCGTCCAGTTGATCGGCGTATCTTTGCCCAACTGGCCGATACCGATCGGCAGTACGATCACGGTATTGGTGCCTTTCGGGTAGTAGTACAGACGCATCTCGGCGCTGTTGATGACGATACCTTCATGCACGGTGTCCGGCAGAATCAGCTGTTGCGGAATATTCAGCACGGTGCCGCCTTTCGGCAGGTAGGTATCCACGCCCGGGTTCGCTTCCAGCATGTTGGACAGACCCATCTGGTATTTGGCAGCGAAATATTCCAACGGCTGTTTATTATCGTCTGGAATAGTAATGACCTGGTTCTGGCCAATCAGACGGCTGCCGTCGGTCGGCAGAGGATAGGTAACAGCTGAAGCTGTGTTGCAAAAGCCCACGATGGCGAAGGCTGCCGCTAAGAGTGTCGATAATTTCATATTCTTCATGTCGTGCGCGGTGTCAACGCCACACGGGCCTTGTTAGATATTCAGATAGTAGATGGGAGCGCATTATATGTGCTTTCCGATAAACAGGTAAATCAGATGTGTACGAAATCACAATTTTTTCCTGTTGCTACTAGTGTAGTGCGCTACGCGCCGCTTTCACGGCGAATCGTCTGGTTATCGAAACGTGGATTAATCTTCCAGCAGCCGCGACTGTAACGCTTCGCGCGCCTGCGGCGTCAGGCGATATTCCTGCTCCAGCCAGCGGTCGACATGACCGTAACGTTGTTCAATGCTGGACAACGCGGTCGCCAGATACGACTCCTGGACGGTCATGATGGCGGCGAGATTTTTACGTCCGTTATCATTAAGGCCTTCGCCGAAGGTGTCGAGCAGGAATCCTTCGACCTGCGCCAGCATCCCTTGGGTCAGCAGATACTCTTCCATGACCGTATTGCTATCGCAGCCGAGCGCGAACAACGTTAGGGCGCAGCCGACGCCGGTACGGTCTTTACCAACCGCGCAGTGCTGCAGTAGCGCGCCGTCGAAAGGTTCCATCAACCACTGAGTCAACTGGCGATAGGCGGCGTTATCAAACGGCAACTGACGGTAGAGCTGTAGCATAAACTGCTCGCCGTCCATGGTGTTGAGGGTCGCGGCGTTAAACTCGGTGACTTTCGCATTGACGCTGCTGGAAAGCGGATTGGCCGGAGCGTTGAGGTAGAAGGCTTCGCTATTTAGCCGGTCAGGGCTGCGATTGACCTCTGTCGGATCCCGATAATCCAGCACCCGGCTCAGCGGAATAGCGCTGAGATGATTGAGATCCTCCGGCGTCATGTTGTGCAGCGAACCCGAGCGCAGCAGTTTGCCAGAACGTACGCGCCGGCCATCGGCCGCGCGTTGACCGCCGAGGTCGCGAAAGTTGATGCCGCCTTGAAGCGAGATAAATGCAGGATGGCTGGTGCGGGTGGTCATAAATTCCCTCTGAATTGCGGATAATTATTATGTCTTAGCAATCGGTCATTTTGCGGTAAAACCCTGACCATAGCATAGTTATTGGCGGGCTTTTTACCGCAGTCCGTGAAAAGTGAACCATTTGCTGGCATAATGTCTGGTTCATCACATCCCTAATTCTCTATTTTCAGGATATCCTCGTGCTAGTATCCAGCAACGTCACCATGCAGTTTGGCAGTAAGCCGCTGTTTGAAAACATCTCCGTCAAATTTGGCGGCGGCAACCGCTACGGCCTGATTGGCGCCAACGGCAGCGGCAAATCCACGTTTATGAAGATCCTCGGCGGCGATCTTGAGCCGACGCTGGGCAACGTGTCTCTCGACCCGAACGAGCGTATCGGTAAGCTGCGCCAGGATCAGTTCGCCTTCGAAGAGTTCACCGTGCTGGATACGGTTATCATGGGCCACGGCGAGCTGTGGGAAGTGAAGCAAGAGCGCGATCGCATCTACGCGCTGCCGGAAATGAGCGAGGAAGACGGCTATAAAGTGGCCGACCTGGAAGTAAAATACGGCGAGATGGACGGTTACTCCGCCGAAGCGCGCGCCGGCGAACTGCTGCTCGGCGTCGGTATTCCCGTGGAGCAACATTACGGCCCGATGAGCGAAGTCGCGCCGGGGTGGAAATTGCGTGTCCTGCTGGCGCAGGCGCTGTTCTCCAATCCGGATATCCTGCTGCTCGATGAACCGACGAACAACCTCGACATCGACACCATTCGCTGGCTGGAGCAGGTGCTGAACGAACGCGACAGCACCATGATCATCATTTCGCACGACCGTCACTTCCTGAACATGGTCTGCACCCATATGGCGGATCTCGATTACGGCGAACTGCGCGTGTATCCGGGCAACTATGACGAATATATGACCGCGGCGACCCAGGCGCGTGAGCGTCTGCTGGCCGATAACGCCAAGAAGAAAGCGCAAATTGCCGACCTGCAGGCCTTTGTTAGCCGTTTTAGCGCCAACGCTTCAAAATCGCGTCAGGCGACTTCCCGTGCCCGTCAGATTGATAAAATTAAGCTGGATGAAGTGAAAGCCTCCAGCCGTCAGAACCCGTTCATTCGCTTCGAACAGGATAAGAAACTGTTCCGTAACGCGCTGGAAGTGGAAGCGCTGGCGAAAGGCTTTGATAACGGCCCGCTGTTCAAAGGGGTTAATCTGCTGCTGGAAGTTGGCGAAAAGCTGGCGGTACTGGGGACCAACGGCGTCGGTAAATCAACGATGCTGAAAACGCTGGTCGGCGAACTGGAAGCGGATAACGGGACCGTCAAGTGGTCCGAAAACGCCCGTATCGGCTACTACGCTCAGGATCATGCCGAAGATTTCGAGAACGACCTGACGGTCTTTGACTGGATGAGCCAGTGGAAACAGGAAGGCGATGACGAGCAGGCGGTACGCAGTATCCTTGGTCGTCTGTTGTTTAGCCAGGACGATATTAAAAAGCCGGCGAAAGTCCTCTCCGGCGGCGAGAAAGGACGCATGCTGTTCGGTAAGCTGATGATGCAGAAACCGAACATCCTGGTGATGGATGAACCGACTAACCACCTGGATATGGAATCGATCGAATCGCTGAACATGGCGCTGGAGATGTATCAGGGCACCCTGATTTTCGTTTCTCACGACCGTGAGTTCGTTAGCTCGCTGGCGACTCGCGTACTGGAGATCACCCCAGAACGCGTAATCGATTTCAGCGGCAACTACGAAGATTACCTGCGCAGTAAAGGTATCGAGTAATCCCTCTCCGTTACCCGGGTGGCGGCTACGCCTTACCCGGGCTACCAAACAGCATAGTGCTGTAGCCCCGGTAAGCGGTAGCGCCACCGGGGATTTCTAGACCACCACTACCAGCAGTTTCAGCCGGCCTATGGTCAGAGTCTCCACTCGGTCCCTTCGACGCCATTCACCAGCAGTTGGCGTTTTTCTCCCGCTGGTAATAACAGCTTCAGCGCTTTCCACGCCGGGCGATAGTTGCCGCGAGCGTTAATATTCAGGTTTACACTAGTGGCGCTGCAGGTCATTTCCCACTCCAGCCATAGCGCATCACCCTCTTTATAGCCCCAGCTTTCGCCGTCGTCTTCAAACAGCAGGCCGCGGGTTGAGCCGGTGCCTTTCAGCGGGAACAACTGCAGTTCGCGACGATCGTCTTTTTGCGCATCGACGTGGCTGATACGTTCACTGAGCGGCAGACCGGCGCCGGCGCGGACCAGCAGCGGCAGTTTTTCCAGCGGCGCGTCCAGCGTCACCCACTGACCACCGGCGAACCACTGGTGGCTGTAAAAATCGTACCAGCCGTCCTGATTATCGGGCAGCCACAGCTGGCGCTGACGGGCGCCGGGCTCTACTACGCTTGCCACCAGCAGATCGCGCCCCAGCATGAAGTCATCACACTCGGCGAATGTCTGGGTATCGTGCTGGTGATCGAGGAAGGTCGGGCGCAACATGGGTTCGTCATCGGCATGCGCCTGCCATAACAGGGTGTACAAATAGGGCAGCAGACGGTAGCGCAGCTCGATGGCAGAGCGGATCGCCGGGGTGATTTCCGGGTACATCCAGGGTTCATTGACCGTCTGGTCGTCATTCCACGAGTGAATGGTAAAGCGCGGATGCATCACGCCGTTTTGCACCCAGCGAACGAACAGTTCTGGCTCGGGTTTATCGCCGGAGAATCCGCCGACGTCATGGCCGACGTTAAACAGCCCGGAAAGACTCATCCCTAATCCCATACGGGTGTTATAGCGCAGCGTATCCCAGTTGGTGCGGTTGTCGCCGCTCCAGGTCTGTACGTAGCGCTGCATCCCGGCACAGCCGGAGCGGGAGATCAGATACGGGCGCTTTTGCGGCGCAAAACGCTGCTGCGCTTCCAGCGAGGCGCGCATCATTAATAGCGGCATCACCGGGCGAATATGCTTAATGGCGATTTCGCGGCCAAAGCCGTAGCAACGCGCTTCGCCGTCCCATACCTCATACTCGTTATTATCATTCCAGGTCGAATCGATACCCATCTCCAGTAGCTGGGTGGTTACGCCTTCTTGCCACCAGGTCACGGTGTGCGGGTTGGTGAAGTCGAGATGCGAACCTTCATCGTCCCAGAAGCTGGAACGTTCGGGAGCATCGGTTTGCGAATCGCGAATAAAGAGGCCGCGTTCCGCCACTTCGCCATAGCGCGGGTGATCCTGCAGCAGGCACGGTTTGATATTGGCAGCCAGTTTCAGCCCGGCATCGTGGAACGACTGGCTCATCACTTTTGGCTGCGGCACCTTGTCGTAGTTCCAGTTAAAGACGTAGCGTTTGCCGTTGATTGAGGTATAGCCGGAAGAGAGCTGGAACGAATCACAGGGGATCGCATGCTGCTCGCACAGGCGGATAAAGTTCATCAGCTGATTTTGCGCATCCGGCGCGTCGGTATAGTGCATCGTCGAGCCGCTATAGCCGAGGCTCCATTTCGGCCCAAACAGCGTTTTACCGGTCAGACGGACGAACGCCTTGGTCACATCCAGCACCTGCTTACCGGTAAACAGGTAATAATCGATGTCGCCGGCTTCCGCCTGCCAGCGGCGATAGGCGGTGTGGTAGTTGTCGATTTCATTACCCAGATCCAGCCAGCAGCTACTCAGGTTGTCATAGAACAGGCCGTAGCTGATATCGCTGCGCTGCGTGATGGTAAACGGAATATGTTTATACAGCGGGTCTGTGCTGACGGCGTTGTAGCCCATGGCATCGAGGTTACGCATTTCGTAGCGCTTACCGTTACGCTGCAGGTCGCCGGCCTTTTCACCCAAACCATAGAAACGCTCATCTTTACGGCGGCTGAGATAATGGGCGACGCCATCCCCGTGGGCATTTGCCAGATAGGCGCTGGTTGGGCGGTCATTGGCGAGCGTCTGCCACTCGCCGGCGTCGTCGCGATAGCTCCACTCCAGCCATAGCGGCTGGTGGACGGTGACGCGCAGCTGGCGGGTGGCGATGGTCAGTGCGTCATCTTCTTTGGTCATCTGCCAGGCCGGGAGGCTAAAACCGCTGAGGTCATCCCGCGCGCGGCCTTCCCACGGCACATCCTGCTGCGGGGCGATACTCCATGTGCGATCCAGCGCCAGTTGGCCCTGGCGCTTCAGCAGGACGCGGAATAAATTCTCTTCCAGCACATACAGACATAAAGTGTGCTGACCATCAACGGTCAGTTCAACGTGATGCTCCTGCTGTTGGTGCAAACTCCAGTGTTTCAACGTCTTCATATTTTACATCCACTCTCAGGCGCGCTTGGCGCGACGTTCAGCAATAAATGCCACCAGGAAAACGGCGCCAATCAGGTCAAAGAACCCCATGGCGATAAACAGCGGGTTGAAGCCGATTTTGTCGGCGGTCACCCCGATTAATAATGAGAACAGGAAGCTGGCGATCCACGCCGCGGAACCGCGCATACCGTTGACCGTCGCCATTTGTCCCTTGTCGAAAGACTCCACCACCAGCGCGCTGAGCATGCAGGAGATGATCTGGTGGCCGAAACCGCCAATGGAGATCAGGATGATGGTGATATAGGGATCGCGGGTAATGGCGACCAGCGCCAGCGAGATCATCAGAAACGCGCCGGTAACGGAACTGGCGATGACCGAGTTGACTCGCGTACAGCCGAACCAACGGACGTACAGGCGGGTGAGGTAGCCGCTGACCACGCTGCCAAGGTCGGCGGCGAGGAACGGCAGCCAGGCGAACATCGCTATCTGTTTAAGATCCATACCGTGCTCTTTCGCCAGGTACAGCGGCACCCAGAAGCTCAGCACCGCCCAGGCGGGCTCGGCCATAAAAGCGGGGATGGCGATACCGTAGAAACGTTTATTCTTCGAGACGGTTTTTAGCGCGGTAAAAAAGGGCAGCTTCACCGGCGGCGCTTCGTTATCCTGCTTGATGTACTCCAGCTCGCCTTGGCTGAGATTCGGGTGTTTTTCCGGGCTCTGGTAGAACACCCACCACAGCACGACCCATAGCAGCGCCAGCACGCCGGTAAACATAAACGCGCCCTGCCAGCCGAAGGAGGCGTGGGCGAAGTAGATGATAGGCGGCGCCAGCATCGCGCCGATAGAAAAGCCGACGCCAGCCCAGCCGGCGGCGATCGGCCGTTCGGATTTCGGGAACCACTCGCCGATGGTTTTAGCGTTAGCCGGGGTGGCGGCCGCCTCCGCGCCGCCCATAAAGAAGCGCAAAATAGCCAGATGCAGCCAACTGCCGGCGCCGGCGTGCGCGATACAGGCTACCGCCCACAGCGTGGCGCAAACCATAAAGCCCAGCTTGAGCCCGATGACGTCGATAAGCCAGCCGCACAGCGGTTGGAAGATGGTATAAGCCAGCTGAAATGCGCCGACGATCCACGAATATTGCTCGGTGGTAATACCGAGTGTGGCTTTCAGTTCCGGGGCGATAATCCCCAGCGAGTTACGTGTGATGTAGTTGACGGTGACGCCAAGTAAAAACAGTACCAGCACCCACCAGCGCAGGTTTTTCACTACCCGGCGCGTTTTGCTGACTGCCATATCATTGTTGAGGCCTTGACTCATAGAACTCTCCACAAGACGTTGTAGGGGGAAGTGACGATCCAGGCGCTGGGTCGTCACGTAATAGTTCTAACCATTTGAATTATTTGTTTTTATTTCAATATCTATTGGTATAACTAGTATGGAAGATATTGGACCAATTCAAAATAAGGGAGAAAGTCGGCAGGCAGTAGCGCTATTTATGCAAAATTTTTCATGAGATGACGTAGTTCTCATAATTTGGCGGAGTATTTGCTTGTTGGTCAGGGTTTGGCGACTATGAAAATTCTTTCATTTTTGAATTGGAGCTGGATCACAGAATGGACAAAAAGCTGCGAGTCGCGGAAATTGCCGCCCGCACCGGGCTGTCGGCCAGTACGGTTTCGCGTGTGTTAGCCGGAAAAGCGAATACCAGCGAAAAGGCCCGTCAGGCGGTATTGGCCTGCGCCCGTGAACTTGGGGTGATGCAGGGATTGGCCGCCGGGCGGCTACTGCTCAACAACCTGCTGATTTTTGCGCCACAGCGGGCCTTCGACGAACGTTCAGATATTTTCTACTACCGCGTCATCCAGAGTATTAATAACGCGCTGGCGCCGCATGAAGTACGTCTGCGTTATTGCGCGCTGGAAGAAAACGACAGCGACGCCAATCTGTTTCTGGCCCGCATGAACGAGACCGACACCCAGGCGGCGGTATTACTGGGTATCGACGATCGGCATATCCACGCGCTGGCGGCGGATCTTGGCAAACCTTGTGTATTAATCAATTGCCGGGATGAGGGGATGCGGCTTCCTTCCATTGCGCCTGACCATCGCCTGATTGGTCAGTGCGCCGCTCGTTATCTGTTTGATATGGGCCATCAGGCGGTAATGAACGTGATGTGCCTGCGCCGCTATACCATGGAGCTACGGCTGGTGGGTATTAAAGAGGCGTGGCGCGCGTGCAACCTGCGGTTTACCAGTAGCCGCGACCTGATTAGCGTCGCTAATTTTAGCGCCAGAGAAACGGAAGAGCAGGTCGGTGCCTGGCTCGATGCTTTACAGGGGCGCCCGATGCCGACGGCATTCCTGGTGGGCGGCGATTTTATGGCCGCCGGTACCGTCAGCGCGCTGCAAAAACGAGGCCTGCGGGTGCCGCAGGATGTCTCGGTGATGAGTATCGACGGTTTTAATCTGGCGGCGATTCAGGACGTGCCGCTGACGGCGATTCATGTGCCGCGGGATGAGCTCGGCAGCGAGGCGGTGCATCTTCTCCAGCAGCGTCTGCTGCGCCCGGAAGCGCCGCACGGTTCGCTACTACTGCACGGCGCCCTGGTGGTACGCGATTCGGTGCGGCGGATCCGGCCAGGCAAGAGCCATACCGCCGTAGAACAGCAAGGTCTGTATGATGATTAGATCTTCATGCCCAATGCGCGTTTGCCGTGATCGTTAAGATCGGCAACGGTGAAGCGCGCCTGCCAGTCGCATTCATAATCCTCGCGCGGGAAATCCCCGGGAGAAGCGCCTTTTTCCAGCGCGATTTTTACCTTCTGCGCGTAGGCGAGATTCTTCTCGCACATCGGCGCGGCCGGGATGTACATGACGTTGCCCCAGCCCTGTTGATTTTCCACCGGCGCGACCGAGTGAATGACATCGCAGTGCCACCAGACGGAATCACCGGCGTTCAGCGCTGGAATCGAGCTTAACGCTTTGATAAGCAATGGATGCCATTGCTCAGAGATCGGCAGCACCTTGCCCGGCGCGACGCCGCACAGTTCATCTTCCGGCACATCATCCAGCAGAGGGCGCAGCAGAACGTAAGCCATCGCCTCCGGGATCGGCACCACGTGCAGTAGCCCTTGACCGGGGATCATGTCCGACAGCGCCGTCCAGCCCTGGAAGGTGCGGAACACCGAACATTTGGTGGTGTTATCGACGGTGTACTCTTCCACTTCGGTACGGTGTGCCGCGTCCCACGGATCGTAGGCGTCGATATTGCCATTAAAGACGTTGGCGAAAACCTGCTGATAGGCGGGAAGCAACCAGCGCTCCAGCGCCCCGGAATCGGTATGCGCGCCCAGCCCCTTTGAAGTGGTTCCCGGCGGGCGGCGGCGGATGCGGTCAGGGTAAATCACGCTGACATCCGGATCGAACCAGCGTTTGCCGTCCTGTTCAAAGCGCCACAGTCGGTTAAGGAAGGATTGTACCGCCGCCATTTCATCGCTTTGGCGCGCCTGCATTTGCGAGGGCGACCAGTAGATCGGATAGATCTCCGGGCGCGAAGCCTCCAGCGAGCCGAAGAAGCTGTCGCCAGGCCCTTTGTAAACGTCGTCGAAATGGTTCAGATCCAGGTATTCCAGCATCGCGTTATCCCAGGCCAGCGCCTGTTCGCGCGGGTAGTGGCCTTTGATAACCGCGCAACCGCGGCGCTTAATCGCCTCACGCTGCGCCTCGCTCACTTTACCCTGGGCGATATCGCTAAACGGGATTACCGGCCAGACTTCCTGACCTGCGGCTTTCAGGGCATTAATCTCGTCCAGGCGCTCGCTGATGCGCGCCGAGAGTTTATCGAACACTGCCTGGACATCGCCGATTTGCGCCCGTAGCGCCTGTTTCATCTGGCGAATCGCCGCTTTGTGGTCGGCAGGTAATGTTTCGTGGGTAGGGAGAGCAGCCATAATCACCTCGCTGTATCTTTCATTCGAAAGTAATAAATCTTACAAACGTTAATTTAAGTTAAATTAGAGTTAATGCAAGTTTAAAATCATGCAGCGGCGCACAAAATGGAAAAGCCGGGGCGGATACCCCGGCACAGGATCAGTCGTTGAAAGGGGAGGTCTTATCGAGAACGGCCTGAATCACCTTCAACGCGCCGTCGTGGTTATTGTCATCGGTGGTGAAACCGGCGATGGCTTTGATGCTGTCGGCAGCGTTGGCCATAGCAAAAGCATATTTCACCAGTTTTAACATTTCGGCGTCATTGCCGCTGTCGCCAATTGCTACGCACTGCTGCGGCGAAAGGTTCCAGCGTTTGAGCAGGCGGCTGATGCCGTTGGCTTTATGCAGGCCGGGGATAATCAAATCGACAAAGCCAAAGCCGCTGGTGACCGGCTTCATGATTCCGTCGAGCGAGACGTGCAGTTTATCAATAAGCTGTGGAATATCGCTATCCGGCAGGTTGAGGGAGAATTTGAATAGCGTATCGTCGATGCGATGGTAATCGCTTATCCGCTGCAGACGATGGTAGTGCTTCGACATCAGCTCAACAAAGGCGTCCGGGGCTTTATCACTAACGTATGCGCTTTGCAGGCCGCAGGCGACAAAGTTGAGCTGCGGATCTTTCAGCAGTTCGCCAATGACTACTTGTGACTCGTGACGGGTCAGTTCGCCGTGGAACACCTGTTTGCTATGCTCGTAAACCAGAGCGCCGTTTTCTGCGACGAACGAAATCTGCTCGCGGATTTCCGGGAAAAATGAGATCAGCTGATAGTACTGGTTGCCGCTGGCGACAACAAATTCAATACCTTGCTGTTTAAGCTGCGCAAACTGCGCGAGGAAACGCGGGCGGTCGTACTGCTTGGCGTCATTGAGAAAAGTTCCGTCCATATCGGTGACGATAACTTTAACGGTCATAAGAGGTGCTCCTGGCTTAACTTCGACCAGTAACATTCTAATTACAATGTGATGGGGAGCACAAATTTATTTCGAATGAAAGTTTATCCCATTATCAACGGGTACAGAAGATGTCACCCGGCTCAGCGCAGCGCCGGCCGGGTATTTTCCTTACAGCGTATGCTCGGTACGGGCGATGATGTCGTCCTGGGTATCCGGCGACAGGGCGGTGAAGAACGCCGAGTATCCGGCGACGCGGACCACTAAATCGCGGTACTGGTCAGGGTGTTTCTTGGCTTCCAGCAGCGTTTCGCGTGACACGATGTTGTACTGAATATGCCAGCCTTTGTGCACTTCAAAGAAAGTACGCAGCAGCACCATCAGCTTCTGCTTATCGGACTCGTTCTCCAGCGTGGAAGGATTTAGCTTCTGGTTGAGCAGCACGCCGCCGAGGATCGCGCCGGTCGGCAGTTTGCCTACCGAACTGATAACCGCCGTGGGCCCCAGGTGATCGGTACCGGAGGCCGGGCTGGCCCCTTCCGCCAGCGGCGCGTGCGCTTTGCGGCCATCCGGCGTCGCCATGGTTTGCGCGCCGAACGGGACGTTCGCGGAGATAGACGACGTACCGGCGTAATAGTTACCGCCAATCGGGCCGCGGCCGTAACGCGGGTTATGGTACTGCTTCAGCTCGTCGATATAAGTCTGATAGGCGCGGGCCAGCAGAATATCGACGCTATCGTCGTCGTTACCGTACTTCGGCGCGCCGTTGATCAAGCGCTGACGTAACTGCTCATGGGTCAGGCCGGTAAAATCTTCCGCCAGCGCCTTCGCCAGTTCCTGCTGGCCGATAACGCCCTGATCGAAGACCAGTTTTTTCACCGCCGCCAGGCTGTTGCCGAGGTTGGCGATCCCGACCTGCAGGCCGGAAACCCAGTCATATTTCGCGCCGCCCTGCTTGATGCTTTTCGCCCGTTCGATGCAGTCATCAACTAACGCTGAGCAAAGAATATCGTGGACGTTCTCTTCCAGCATGGTATCGACAACGTACTCAATCTCGATGGATTTACGGGTGTAGTAGCGGATCTGGGTGTCCCAGTCTTCCAGTACCTGGTCGAAGTTGGCGAAGTTGCCTTTCGACAGCGCATGTTCCTGCGCAAGGAATACCTGACCGCTGGTGGCATCGCGGCCGCCTTCCAGCGTCGCCAGCATCACCCGCGCGAAGTTGATAAAACTCATGCCGGTGCAACGGTAGCCCCACTTGCCGCCGACCGCGGTTTCGATACAGCCGATGGCGGCATAATCGTAGGCGTCCTGCGGCTCGATACCGAGCTTGATAAATTCCGGAATGACGATTTCATCGTTATTAAACGCCGGCATGCCGAAACCGCAGCGGATCACCTGAACGCAGGCGTCGAGGAAGTCGTTGCTCATCCCGGCATGGTAACGCACGCTGAGGTTCGGCTGGGTAGAGCGCAGGCGGCCGCAGGATTCGAGGATCGCGTACGACAGCGGGTTGACGGCGTCCTGTGGTTGACCGTCGACCAGATTTTGCCCGCCGATGGTGACGTTCTGGTATAGCGGGCTGCCGGCAGAAGCCTTGGAATGCGAGCCGGAGCGGATTTTGTTGACCTCCAACAGCTTCAGCCAGCAGCTGTGCAGCAGCTCAATGGCCTGTTCGCGATCCAACGATTGCTGCAGTTCAACGTCGCGGCGGTAGTACGGATAAAGGTACTGGTCCATGCGGCCAAAGGAGACCGAGTGGCCGTTGGATTCAATCTGCAGGATCAACTGAATGAAGTAGCAGAGCTGCAGCGCCTGCCAGAAGGTTTTCGGCGGCTCGTGGGCGATAACTTCACAGTTTTCGGCGATCGCCAGCAGTTCGTCGCGGCGCAATTCGCGCGGCTCCTGCGCCGCCATGTCGCGCGCCAGCGTAGCGAAGCGTTTGCAGTGTTCGCTCACTGCCGCGAGCACGATATCGATCGCCTTCAAAAATTGTTCGCCGTGCAGATCTTCCAGCACCGTCAGATTAATACGCGAGCGGCGCTCAGCGACTTTCGCGCGCATGCCGTCGAGCCCTTTTTCCAGCAGCAGAGGATAGTTGACCGCCAGGTGGGCGTCGCCGGAAGTCATGTTACCTTCGGCTTTGATAATACCGGTGGCGAGCAGCGCTTTTTGTTCATCGGTAAACATGCCGTAGCAGCGGTCCTGAACGGTCTGCCCGCGCCACCATGGGCACACTTCATGTAAGACACGCTTATTCTCTTCACTGACCGAGAAGCCGGCGCCCGGACGGTCGGCGAGATCGTCTATCTCTTTCTCAATCCAGCTGACGGTATATTCCGGGAAAATCGGCGCGGCGCGAACTTCGCTGGCCTGGTTGCCGACGATCAGTTCATCGTGCTTGATCCAGATAGTGCGTTCCGCCAGATGATGCGCCAGCGCCAGCGCGCGACGCACCGGGATGGGTTTATCGAGATGTTGCTGATAGGCGGCGGTATAGTGTTGGGCGCGCTCGGTACAAACCGGCGGCTTAACGATATGCACCAGCGCCATTTTATGCGCCTGAATGCGAGCGCTCAGAGTATCCAGTTTTAAGGTGGTCATAAGTTATCCTCGTAGGGTCGCCGTTAAACCTTTGCTTTGCGCGTACTGCTGCGCAAAGGCCAGTAGCTCGGGAGCGGCCAGCGGTTTTTCCGGTGCGGTATAGGGCTGACTGAGTAATTGGTATTTATTCATTCCCAGCGTGTGGTACGGCAGGAAATGGATTTCGCTGACCTGAAGACGGTCGGCGGCAAAATCGGTAATCGCGGTAATGTCGGCTTCGTTGGCGTTAAATCCCTGAATTAATGGGACGCGAATGATGATTTTTTTCCCTGCCTGCGCCAGGCGCTGCAGGTTATTCATTACCCGGCGGGCGCTGCCGTCGGTCCACTGCTGGAAGACGGCATCGTCAACGTGCTTCAGGTCGGCCAGAAACAGATCGACAAACGGTAAAGAGGGTTCAATGTACTTCCATGGTACGTGCAGGCAGGTTTCCACGGCGGTGTGAATGCCCGCCTGATGGCTGGCTTCGAACAGCGCCTGCGCAAGCGTCGGGTTCATAAAGGGCTCGCCGCCGGAAAGGGTAATGCCGCCGCCGCTGCGATCGTAAAACGGCTTATCGCGTAGCACCGTCGCCATAATTTCCGCCACGCTTTTTTCCTCGCCGCAGACCGTCAACGCGGTAGTGGGGCAGCAGTCGCGTAGCGCGGCAATATGGCGCTCGTTGACGTTTTGCCGATGGATAATCAGGCCGTCGAGGGTACGTGTAATCACCTCCGGCGCCGCCTGCTGGCACAGCTCGCAGCCGTCAAGACATAGCCGCGCGTCGTACAGCAGGTCTTCGTTGCGGGCGCGGCTTTCCGGGTTCTGACACCAACGGCAGCCCAGCGAACAGCCTTTAAGGAATACGACGGTACGGATCCCCGGGCCGTCATGGGTGGAGTAGCGCTGGATGTTGAAGATCATGATTTACCCTCTTATTTGCATATGAAGATTAAATAACTTTCGAATGAAAGTTATATTGATGCAAATCAACAATCAGAGTGGGTAAAAGAGACGGGAAGAAAAAGAACGGTGTGGTTCACAAAATAACCGGCGACCTGCCTCGCCGGCGGCTGGAATTTAATGCGAACCGCACACCTCGCACTGGGGGTGACGCATCAGCTTCATTTCGCGAAACTGGCAGCTCATCGCGTCATACATCACGATTTTGCCCCTGGCGGGGGTGCCGTAACCGGTCAACAGTTTAATCGCCTCCATGGCCTGCAGCGAACCGATAGTGCCGACCAGCGGCGCCATCACCCCGGCTTCGACGCAGGTGAGGGCGTTTTCGCCGAACAGGCGGCTCAGGCAGCGATAGCATGGCTCGCCGTCCTGATAGGTAAAGACGCTGATTTGCCCCTCCATACGAATCGCCGCGCCGGAGACCAGCGGGGTTTTGTGCTGGAAGCAGCCGGCGTTAAGCTGGTTGCGAATAGCAACGTTGTCGGTACAGTCGAGCACCAGATGGTGGTCGGCAATCTGCGTTGCCAGCGCCGCGTCATCGAGCATTGCATCGATGGTGACCAGCCGGACGTGCGGGTTAATACGCGCCAATGCGTCGCGGGCAGAATCCACCTTCGGCTGGCCGATGGTCGCGTCGCTGTGCAGCGTCTGACGTTGTAGATTGGATAACGAAACGGTATCGAAATCCAGCAGGGTGAGCTGCCCCACCCCGGCTGCCGCCAGGTATTGAGCGGCGGCGCAGCCGAGCCCGCCGAGGCCGACGACCAGTACGCGAGCGGCTTTTAACCGCTCCTGACCGTCGAAATCAAACCCTCGCAGTACGATCTGCCGATTATAGCGCAGCATCTCCTCGTCGCTCAGCTCAACGGCCATTACAGCCCCCCAAACAGGTGATTAAAGGGCTCGACTTCGACCCATTCGCCCGCTTCGACGTTGCCGCGTTCGCGCTCCAGTACGATAAAGCAGTTACCGAGGCTGAATGAGCTGAAAATGTGCGAGCCCTGATGGCCGGTGGTGCTCACCACCAGTTCGCCTTCCGGATTGCGTTGCAGCACGCCGCGCTGGAAGTCGAGGCGGCCCGGCGATTTTTTCAGCCGGCTGGCGGCGCGCACGCGCAGACGCATCGGCTGGGTTTGACCGCGGTTGCCGGAGAGCTTGGCCAGCAGCGGCTGTACCAGTTGATAGAAGGTTAAGGTGGCGGAAACCGGATTGCCCGGCAGGCCGCAGAACCAGCTGTTGCTGAGCTTGCCGAAGGCGAACGGTTTACCCGGCTTAATCGCCAGCTTCCAGAAGCCGATCTCGCCCAGTTCTTCGAGGATAGTTTTGGTGTAATCGGCTTCGCCCACGGAGACGCCGCCGGAACTAATCACTACATCGGCCTGCTGGTCGGCGGCGATAAAGGCGTCGCGCAGCTTCGCCGGATCGTCAGGAATAATACCGAGGTTGATGACCTCGCAGCCCAGCTGTTCGAGCATCAGATGTACCGCCAGGCGGTTAGTGTCATAAATCTGGCCGTCGCCGAGCGGTTGGCCCGGCAACTGGAGTTCATCCCCGGTCGAGAAGACCGCGACGCGCACTTTACGCACGACCTCGACGTCGGCAATACCCAACGATGCCAGCACCGGCAGTTCCGCAACGGTAAGACGAGTCCCTGCCGGGAATACTACCGCGCCGTTGGCGATATCTTCGCCGCGACGGCGTATATTTTGCCCGGCTTTCACCGGCGCGATGAAGCGCACGCCCGCATCGCTTTGTTCCGTTTCTTCCTGCATGACCACCGCGTCGCAGCCTTCAGGCACCGGCGCGCCGGTCATGATGCGGATACAGGTGCCCGCCGGCCAGGCGTCGTGGAACGGTTGGCCGGCAAAGGCCTTACCGGCAACCGGCAGCGACGCGCCGTCGGTGAGGTCGGCCAGGCGCACGGCATAGCCGTCCATCGCTGAGTTATCAAAACCGGGTACGTCCAGCGGCGAAACGACATCATGGGCGGTCACGCGCGAAAAGGCCTGCAGCAGCGGCAGGGTTTCCGTGGCCTTCAGCGGCGAAATACGGTCGAGCATCTGAGTCAGGGCTGTGTCGAGCGGCATCAGTCCGGCGGTAAAATCCATGGGTTACTCCTGCTGGCAAAACGTCGAAAACGCCTATTATGGCAGAAAAGCGCCGGCGACTGTATGCCACTGCGGTACGAGGCTTTACATCACCGGATGCTCTTTCTATATTCAAAAAATGTATAAAAGTTTAGTCAGTATAATGATATCTATACAGTTTATGGCAAAGGAAAGATCGAATGGGTAAGGCGGTAATAGCAATCCACGGCGGCGCCGGCGCGATTAGCCGAGCGCAGATGTCGCCGGAGCGCGAACGCGAGTATGTAGCCGCGCTGTCGGCCATCGTCGACAGTGGGCAAAAAATGTTGGCAGCAGGCGCCAGCGCGCTGGATGCGGTGACAGAAGCGGTACGTCTGCTGGAAGAGTGCCCGCTGTTTAACGCCGGGATAGGCTCGGTATTTACCCACGATCAAACGCACGAACTGGATGCCTGCGTGATGGATGGCTATAGCCTGCAGGCCGGCGCGGTGGCTGGCGTAAAGCATCTGCGTAACCCGGTGCTGGCGGCGCGTCTGGTGCTGGAAGAGAGCCCGCACGTGCTGCTCATCGGCGAAGGGGCGGAAAAGTTTGCCGCCTCGCGCGGGATGACGCTTGTTGAAAACGAGTTATTTTCTACCACCGAGCGGCTTCTGCAGTTACAGCAGGCGAAAGAGGGCGGCGAGATTATTCTCGACCACCATGCCGCGCCGCTCGACGAACGCCACAAAATGGGCACCGTTGGCGCGGTGGCGCTGGATCTGGCCGGTAATCTGGCGGCAGCGACCTCCACCGGCGGAATGACTAATAAACTGCCCGGTCGCGTCGGCGATAGCCCGCTGCCGGGCGCCGGCTGCTATGCCAATAATGCCAGCGTCGCGGTCTCCTGCACCGGCACTGGCGAAGTGTTCATGCGCACGCTCGCTGCTTACGACATTTCGGCGTTGATGGAGTACGGCAATCTCAGCCTGTTTGAGGCCTGCGAGCGAGTGGTGCAGGAAAAACTGCCGGCGCTGGGCGGCAGCGGAGGCCTTATCGCCGTTGACCGCGAGGGGAATGTGGTGCTGCCATTCAACAGTGAAGGGATGTACCGGGCGTGGTGTTATGCGGGCGATACGCCGACGATTGGAATTTATCGCGAATAAAAGGAGAAGCGAGTTTGCCGCAAAGTCATGAAATTGATGAAGACGATGTGCTGGTGGTACGCGATCTTAACGTCGCCTTTAGCCAGCAGCGGCAGCGCGTTTCTGCGGTGCGTAACCTGTCATTTAGCCTCCGCCGCGGCGAGACGCTGGCGATTGTCGGCGAGTCCGGTTCCGGAAAATCGGTGACTGCCCTGGCGTTGATGCGCCTGCTCGACGAGGCGGTTAGCGAGGTCAGTAGTGAAGCGTTGCTGCTACGTCGACGCAACCGTCAGGTGATTGATATCAACGCGCAAACGGCAGGTCAAATGCGTCAGGTTCGCGGCGCGGACGTGGCGATGATTTTTCAGGAGCCGATGACCTCGCTGAACCCGGTATTCACCATCGGCGAACAAATTGCCGAGTCTATTCGGCTACATCAGGGACTGCGGCATGACCAGGCGCTGCGGGAAGCTAAAAAGATGCTCGAACGGGTGCGTATTCCGGAAGCGGAAGCGATGCTTTCACGTTACCCGCATCAGCTTTCCGGCGGCATGCGCCAGCGGGTGATGATCGCCATGGCGTTATCGTGTCGACCGGCGGTACTGATTGCCGATGAACCTACCACCGCGCTGGACGTCACTATTCAGGCGCAGATCCTGCAGCTTATCGCCGCATTGCAAAAAGAGATGGCGATGGGGGTGATGTTTATCACTCACGATATGGGCGTGGTGGCGGAGATCGCCGATCGTGTGCTGGTGATGTATCGCGGCGAAGCGGTTGAAAGCGGGCGCGTCGACGATATTTTTCGCGCCCCGCAGCACCCTTATACCCAGGCGCTACTGGCGGCGGTACCGAAGCTCGGCTCAATGCGCGGCAGCGATTTACCGCGGCACTTCCCGCTGCTCAACGACGGTGTGACCCAGCAGCCGGAACAGAATACCGTGGTCGCCGGCAAACCGATTTTACAGGTGCGCGATTTGGTCGCGCGTTTCCCGATCCGCGGCGGTATTCTCAACCGCGTCACCCGCGAAGTGCACGCGGTGGAAAAAGTGAGTTTCGATCTGTGGCCGGGCGAAACGCTGTCGCTGGTCGGCGAATCAGGCTGCGGTAAATCGACCACCGGGCGGGCGCTGCTGCGGCTGGTGGAAGCGCAGGGCGGCAGTATCACCTTTAACGGCCAGCGTATTGATGCGCTGTCCGGCGGCAAGCTGCAGACGCTGCGCCGCGACATTCAGTTTATTTTTCAGGATCCTTACGCCTCGCTCGATCCGCGGCAGACGGTCGGTTATTCCATTATGGAGCCGCTGCGCGTGCATGGTTTGCTGGAAGGGGATGCGGCTCGCGAACGCGTCGCCTGGCTGTTGCAGCGCGTGGGGCTGGAGGCGGAACACGCGTGGCGTTATCCGCATGAGTTTTCCGGCGGCCAGCGGCAGCGTATCTGTATCGCCCGCGCACTGGCGCTCAATCCGAAAGTGGTGATCGCCGATGAGTCGGTGTCGGCGCTGGACGTGTCGATTCGCGCGCAGATTATTAATCTGCTGCTCGATTTACAGCGTGAAATGGGCATCGCATTTCTGTTTATTTCCCATGACATGGCGGTGGTGGAGCGCATCAGCCACCGCGTGGCGGTAATGTATCGCGGGCGGATCGTGGAGATTGGCCCGCGTCGCGCCGTGTTTGAAAACCCGCAGCATCCTTACACCCGTAAACTGATGGCGGCGGTGCCGGTCGCCGACCCGGCGCATCGTCAACCGCAGCGCGTATTACTCTCTGACGAGCTGCCGGGGAATATCTATAAACCGGGAGAAGAAATCGACAGCGCGCCGTTACAGCTGGTAGCGCCGGGACATTATGTCGCCCGCGAGCCCGCCGATGTACTGAGCCGATAACAACCTAACGCACTCTTGCAGGAGCATAACAACATGACTCAACCTGTTACACGCAAATGGCTACTGGCGCTTGGCATCGCCTCGGCGCTGGCGGCGACGCCGGCCTTCGCCGCGAAAGATGTGGTGGTCGCAGTCGGTTCCAACTTCACGACCCTCGATCCCTATGACGCGAACGATACCTTATCGCAGGCGGTGGCGAAGTCGTTTTATCAAGGCCTGTTCGGCCTTGATAAAGAGATGAAGCTGCAAAACGTACTGGCGGAGAGCTATACCGTCTCGGCGGATGGGCTGGTGTATACCATCAAGCTACACAGCGGGGTGAAATTCCAGGATGGCACCGATTTTAACGCCGAAGCGGTGAAAGCGAATCTCGACCGCGCCAGCAATCCGGATAACCATCTCAAACGCTATAACCTGTATAAGGATATCGCCAGCACCGAGGCGGTGGATCCGACGACGGTCAAAATCACGCTCAAACAACCGTTCTCGGCGTTTATCAATATTCTTGCCCATCCGGCGACGGCGATGATTTCGCCGGAGGCGCTGAAAAAATATGGCAAGGAGATCGGCTTCCACCCGGTAGGTACCGGGCCGTATAAGCTCGACACCTGGAATCAGACCGATTTCGTCAAAGTCAGCAAGTTTGATGGTTACTGGCAGCCGGGGCTGCCGAAGCTGGATTCCATTACCTGGCGCCCGGTGGTCGATAACAACACCCGTGCGGCGATGCTGCAAACCGGCGAGGCGCAGTTCGCTTTCCCGATCCCTTACGAGCAGGCGCCGCTGCTGGCGAAAAACAGCAAGCTGGAGCTGGTGGCCAGCCCGTCGATTATGCAGCGCTATATCAGCATGAACGTAACGCAGAAGCCGTTCGATAATCCGAAGGTGCGGGAAGCCATCAACTACGCGATTAACCGTCAGGCGCTGGTTAAGGTCGCGTTTGCCGGATACGCCACCCCGGCGACCGGCGTCGTGCCGCCTTCTATTGCCTATGCCCAGACCTACAGCGCATGGCCTTACGACCCGGCGAAGGCCCGTCAGTTGCTGAAAGAAGCCGGTTTCCCTAACGGCTTCAGCACCACGCTGTGGTCATCGCATAATCACAGCACCGCGCAGAAGGTGCTGCAGTTTACCCAGCAGCAGCTGGCGCAGGTGGGTATTAAAGCGCAGGTGACGGCGATGGATGCCGGACAGCGTGCGGCGCAGGTTGAAGGCAAGGGGCAGAAAGAGAGCGGAGTACGGATGTTCTACACCGGCTGGTCAGCGTCGACTGGCGAAGCCGACTGGGCGCTGTCGCCGCTATTCGCCTCACAAAACTGGCCGCCGACCCTGTTTAACACCGCCTTTTACAGCAACCCGCAGGTCGATAAAGACCTGAGCGAGGCGCTGAAAACGACCGATGCGCAACAGAAGACCAAACTCTATAAAGATGCGCAGGACATTATCTGGAAAGAGTCGCCGTGGGTGCCGCTGGTGGTTGAAAAGCTGGTATCGGCGCATAGCAAAAACCTGACCGGGTTTTATATTCAGCCGGATACCGGTTTTAGCTTCGAGCAGGCGGACTTAACGCAGTGATAATGTTTATGCTCACGCGTTCCCTCTGCCGAAATAGGAGGGGGCGATGCTGAATTACGTTCTGAAGCGCCTGCTGGGGCTCATTCCGACGCTGTTTATCGTCGCCGTGCTGGTGTTCCTGTTTGTGCATATGCTGCCGGGCGATCCGGCGCGGCTGATTGCCGGGCCGGAAGCCGATGCGCAGGTGGTGGCAATGGTACGCCAGCAGCTGGGGCTCGACCAGCCGCTGCATGTCCAGTTCTGGCACTACATCACCAATGTATTGCAGGGTGATTTCGGTATCTCGATGGCTTCGCGCCGCCCGGTGACCAGCGAAATCGCCAGCCGCTTCATGCCGACGCTATGGTTAACGCTTGCCAGCATGAGCTGGGCGGTGCTGTTCGGCATGGCGGCGGGGATTGCCGCGGCGGTGTGGCGCAATCGCTGGCCGGATCGGCTGGGGATGGCGCTGGCGGTAACCGGTATCTCCTTCCCGGCGTTCGCTCTCGGTATGCTGCTGATGCAGGTCTTTTCCGTGGAGCTTGGCTGGCTGCCGACGGTCGGCGCCGACAGCTGGCGGCACTATATTCTGCCGTCGTTGACCCTTGGCGCCGCGGTGGCATCGGTGATGGCGCGCTTCACCCGCGCGTCGTTCGTTGACGTGCTCCATGAGGATTACATGCGTACCGCGCGGGCCAAAGGGGTGAGCGAAACGCTGGTGGTGTTGAAGCACGGCCTGCGCAACGCGATGATCCCGGTAGTGACCATGATGGGGCTACAGTTCGGTTTTTTGCTCGGCGGCTCCATTGTGGTGGAGAAGGTCTTCAACTGGCCGGGGCTTGGGCGACTGCTGGTGGACTCCGTGGAGATGCGCGATTACCCGGTGATTCAGGCGGAAGTGCTGCTGTTTTCGCTGGAGTTCATTCTTATCAACTTAGTGGTGGACGTGCTGTATGCCGCCATTAACCCGGCTATCAGGTACAAGTAAGGTGAGATTGCTCAACTGGAGAAGGGAAGCGGTTATCAACGCCATGCCGGGCGTTAAGCCCGGACAGATCCGCACGCCGTGGCATGAGTTCTGGCGGCGTTTTCGTCGCCAGCCGGTGGCGATGGCGGCGGGCATATTTGTGCTGTTGCTGATTGTTGTCGCGATTATCGCGCCGTGGATAGCGCCGTATGACGCGGAAAACTATTTCGATTACGACCGCCTGAACGAAGGGCCGTCAATGGTGCACTGGTTCGGCGTTGATTCGCTGGGGCGCGATATCTTCAGTAGGGTGCTGGTCGGCGCGCAGATTTCGCTGGCCGCTGGGGTACTGGCGGTACTGATTGGCGCGCTGATTGGCACCGTGCTCGGCCTGCTGGCCGGGTACTACGAAGGCTGGTGGGACCGTATCACCATGCGCATCTGCGACGTGCTGTTTGCCTTCCCCGGCATTCTGCTGGCGATTGCGGTGGTGGCGGTGATGGGCAGCGGGATGGCCAACGTGATTATCGCGGTGGCGATTTTTTCAATTCCGGCGTTCGCCCGCCTGGTGCGTGGCAATACGCTGGTTCTGAAGCAGCAGACGTTTATTGAGTCGGCGCGCAGTATTGGCGCCAGCGATTCGACTATTCTGTTCAACCATATTTTGCCCGGTACGGTGTCGTCGATAGTGGTCTATTTTACCATGCGCATCGGCGTGTCGATTATCTCCGCCGCCAGCCTGTCGTTCCTCGGCCTTGGCGCGCAGCCGCCGACGCCGGAATGGGGGGCGATGTTGAACGAAGCGCGCGCGGATATGGTGATGGCGCCGCATGTGGCGTTATTCCCGGCGATCGCCATTTTCCTGACGGTGCTGGCGTTTAATCTATTGGGCGACGGCCTGCGCGATGCGCTGGATCCGAAGATAAAGGGATAGGAGACAAGTACGGCGGTAGCAAAGTTGGTAGGTTAGCCCAGCCTGCGCTACGCCTGGCTGGGCTACGGGGTTGAGCGGTGGTAGCCCGGATAAGGCGCAAGCCGCTATCCGGGAAGCGGGATTAGACCCGGGTACCCCACAGGTCGTATTCGTCGGCGTGCTCGACTTTCACCCGCAGCACGTCGCCCGGTTTAACGTTGGTTTCACCGTTTAGATAGACCGCGCCGTCGATTTCCGGGGCATCGGCCATACTGCGGCCAATCGCGCCTTCTTCATCGACTTCATCGACCAGCACCATAATTTCGCGGCCCACTTTTTCCTGCAGACGCTCGGCGGAAATCTGCTGTTGCAGCTGCATAAAGCGGTTCCAGCGCTCTTCTTTCACCTCTTCCGGTACCTGATCCGCCAGTTCGTTGGCGGTGGCGCCTTCAACCGGGCTGTACTTGAAGCAGCCAACGCGGTCCAGACGCGCTTCTTTCAGGAAGTCGAGCAGCATCTGGAAGTCTTCTTCCGTTTCGCCCGGGAAACCGACAATAAAGGTGGAACGCAGAGTCAGATCCGGGCAGATCTCGCGCCACTGTTTAATACGCGCCAGCTGACGGTCTGCGGAACCTGGGCGCTTCATCAGTTTCAGGATGCGCGGGCTGGCGTGCTGCAGCGGAATGTCGAGATACGGCAGGATCTTGCCTTCCGCCATCAGCGGGATCACATCGTCAACGTGAGGATACGGGTAGACGTAGTGCAGACGTACCCAAATACCGAGTTTCGCCAGCTCTTCACACAGGCTGACCATACTGGTTTTCACCGGCATGCCGTTGTGGAAACCGGTGCGGTGCTTGACGTCAACGCCATAGGCGGAGGTGTCCTGCGAAATCACCAGCAGTTCTTTCACCCCGGCATCGGCCAGGCGTTTGGCTTCCGCCAGCACTTCGCCAATTGGGCGGCTCACCAGATCGCCGCGCATTGACGGGATAATGCAGAAGGTGCAGCGATGGTTGCAGCCTTCCGAGATTTTCAAGTACGCGTAGTGACGCGGCGTCAGCTTGACGCCTTGTTCCGGCACCAGGCTGAGGAACGGGTTATGCTTCGGCTTCGGCGTATAGTGGTGAATGTGCTCCAGCACCTGCTCGTAGCTATGCGGACCGGTAATTTCCAGCACCTTCGGATGCACCTCGCGGATTTGATCTTCTTTCGCGCCGAGGCAGCCGGTAACGATCACTTTGCCGTTTTCTTTTAAGGCTTCGCCGATCGCTTCAAGCGATTCCTGCACGGCGCTGTCGATAAAGCCGCAGGTGTTGACGATAACCATATCGGCGTTGTCGTAGCTGGGAACCACGTCATACCCTTCGGTACGCAGTTCGGTGAGGATACGTTCTGAGTCTACCAGGTTTTTCGGGCAGCCCAGGGAGACGAAGCCGATTTTCGGCTGGTGCGTGACATTGCTCATAGCTTAAAAAATGTTCATTTATTGGAATGGTCAGGGCAGGAATTCTACAGATCTTTGCGAAAAAGAGTATAGCCAGGGGACGATGAATGATGAAAAAGCTTTACGGCAAAAAAACTCAGCTATGGTATTTAAAACCATTATCTCCTTTACATTGACCTTACGTTTAATAACATTCTGTTAACCTTGCCTATGGCCGGAGCCAAAACTGATAAACCCATGCGGCAAGGAGCATAACAATGACCACGAGCAGTCCGCTGGCCCTTACTACATTACCCTTTACCCATCTGGATATTCCGCCGCAGCCATCGTCAATTCAGCACTCGCTGGAAGAGGGCAACGTCCTCTATTTACCGAATCTGGATTTTTCGCTGACTGCCGAAGAGCGCGAATTACTTAATATCGATTTAGTATCGCCGAAGCGTAAGAACATTAGCTATCAGCCACAAAAGCGTGAAATTAAAGGCGTAGCGGACGCGGCGAAAGCCCCGGCGGTACTGCAACTGACCGAACGTTACTATCAATCCACGTTGCGCCTGATTGAAGCGCTGCTGCCCGGATATCGCGAAGCGCTTTATCGCCCGCAAACCAGTCTGCGGCTGCATCCGATAACCGCCTGGCGCGACACGACCTCGTGGCGTAAAGATGATACCCGCCTGCACGTCGACGCTTTCCCGTCGCGCCCGGTTTATGGCGATCGCATTCTGCGCGTATTTTGCAACATCAATCCGCACGGTGAACCGCGCTTGTGGCGCACCGGCGAACATTTTGAAACGCTCGCTGCGCGTTTTCTGCCGACGCTGAAACCGTGGTCGCCGTTCGCCAGCTGGCTGCAATCGGCGGTGGGGATCACCAAAAGCAAACGCAGCCATTACGATCATCTGATGCTGGCGTTGCACGACAAAATGAAAAGTACGCCGGAATATCAACAGCACGGCGTACAGCAGGCGGTAGAGTTTGCCGCGGGGAGTACCTGGATCTGCTTTTCCGATCAAACGCCGCACGCGGCGATGGGCGGCCAGTTTATGCTGGAACAGACTTTCCAACTGCCGGTGAGCGCGATGCATAATCCGCATTATTCACCGCTGAAGGTGCTGGAAAAGTTGATGAACCAGCCGCTGGTAAGTTGAACAACGCGGCGTGACCTCTGAAGTTGTAACATTGTAAATAATGTTAATTGCTGTGGGATTATTGACCTTGCTCATGATTCCGCGCAAAAAATGACCATACTATGATTATGGTAATGGACGACAGAGGAGGACCGTGATGAGCGTTGACAGACGTTACACTAACCTTTTGAATAAGCTGATTAATGCCAATATCGATCTGGCGGCTTATCTCCAGCTTCGTAAAGCGAAAGGCTATATGTCAGTCAGCGAAAATGACCATCTGCGTGATAACTTGTTTGAGCTATGCCATGAACTGCGCGTACACGCGCCGCGTTTGCAGCACGCCATCGCGCCGGAAGAGATGGAAGCCTTCCGCCTTGCCGGCGAGTCCGTCGCTTCGGCGGCGGTTTGCCTGATGAGCGGGCATCATGATTGCCCGGCTTATATTGCCGTTAACGTAGAGAAGCTAGAACGCTGTCTGTCGGGATTGACGATGAATATTCACATTCTGAATAAATCCGCGCCAATTGCCCACGCCTGAATCCAGGGGGAGGCGACTCCCCCTGTTAAAGTTTATGTAAAAATCCCCGCCTGACTGGCCATGCTGGCTACCCTTATCAGCAATGCTGACGAAAGGAGTGCGCCATGCGCCGATATCTAAAAATAACTCTCATGACTGTGCTGCTGCCCATGGCGGCGATGGCCGCGCCGCGCGTTGAGGTGCTGCAGGATAACCTCGACCACCCCTGGTCACTGGCGTTCCTGCCGGACAATGAAGGCGTGCTGATTACCCTGCGCGGCGGCGAACTTAAACGCTGGCAGCTCGATAAAGGGTTATCGGCGCCTATTCGCGGCGTGCCGAAGGTGTGGGCCAACGGCCAGGGCGGCCTGCTGGATGTGGCTCTGGCTCCGGACTTTGCTCAGTCGCGCCGGGTATGGCTGAGCTATGCCGAAGCGGGCGATGACGGCAAAGCGGGTACCGCGGTGGGGTACGGCCGCCTCAGCGCCGACCTGCAAAACCTGGAAGATTTTAAAACTGTTTTCCGCCAGCAGCCGAAGCTCTCTACTGGCAATCATTTCGGCGGGCGGATGGTCTTCGATGGCAAAGGGCATCTGTTTATCGGTTTAGGCGAAAATAATCAGCGCCCGACGGCGCAGGATCTCGATAAACTGCAGGGGAAAGTGGTACGCCTGACTGACCAGGGGGAAATCCCCAAAGATAATCCTTTCGTCGGCCGTACTGGCATCAGACCGGAGATTTGGGCTTATGGTATTCGCAACCCGCAGGGGATGGCGATGAATCCGTGGAGCGATACGCTGTGGCTGAATGAACATGGCCCGCGCGGCGGCGATGAGATCAATATTCCTCTGGCTGGAAAAAACTACGGCTGGCCGCTGGCGACGCACGGCATCAACTATAGCGGTCAACCTATCCCGGAAGCTAAAGGAAAGAGCGCGCCGGGTACCGAACCGCCGCTGCACGTCTGGCCGGTCTCCCCGGCGCTGAGTGGGATGGCGTTTTACAACGCGTCAACTTTCCCGCAGTGGCGGCACAAGTTGTTTATCGGCGCGCTGAAGGATGAGTCTTTGATTGTGCTCTCGGTGGACGGCAATACCCTCAGCGAGGAGACGCGGCTGTTAAAAGATCGCGGCAAACGCATTCGTGATGTGCGCGTCGGGCCCGACGGTTACCTGTACCTGTTAACCGACGAGCCTGACGGTGAACTGCTCAAGGTCAGCCCGGAGTAATCACCTCAGGTGACCGGGATCATGACCACGTCGCGGAAGGCCTGACGCTGCTGGATTTGCTGGTACCAGCGCTGCAGATGGGGCCGCGGCTGCCAGCTGTCGAGGATGGACAGCAGGTTATAAACGAACGGCGCCACCGCCACATCGCCAAGGCCGAACTCATCGCCGGAAAGCCAGGCATGCTTCGCCAGTTCATCGTCGAGCATGGCGAACAGCCCTTCACAGGCGTGAATACCTGCCTCAATGGCCGCCGGATCGCGCTGGTCCGGCGGCGTTCTGACCAGCCCCATTAATACCGGACGGTGCGCCGGCGATAGCGTGGCGTTGGCCCAGTCCATCCATTTTTCACCCTGCGCGCGCTGCGCAGGCGACTCTACCCACAGCCGGTTTTGCCCGTACTGCGCGGCAAGATAGCGAATAATGGCGTTGGATTCCCACAGCACCAGCCCATTGGTATCGTCTTTAAGTAGCGGCACCAGGCCGTTCGGGTTCATCGCCAGATACTCCGGGTCGTGATTGAGACCATACTCCAGCCCCGCCAGAATCTGCTGATAAGGAAGATCCAGTTCCGCCAGCACCCAGCGTACTTTCTTCACGTTGGTCGAATTATTTCTGCCCCATAACGTAATCATATCCGCTCCTGCATGTTATTTAATCGCCGTTGCAACATGGTGAGCAATCATGTTGGAATAAAGTTAATATTAAGGCAATCACGATCAAAAAAATTGCCTTGTTTTCAGCAGGCAGCGTCGTTATTGCGTAAACTTTAAAAACTTTACCAACTCGCTGTTTCTTTAAGGTCATTTGTACGCTTTACTCACCGCCTTGTGCTGTGCGGCAAGAGTGTTGCGGCATATTTTGTTTGGAAAGGATACTTGGGTGGCTCTTATGACGCATGATGCTTTTTCCCTTCGCGGCCTCGCGGCAGGCTGCGCGCTTTTACTTCTCGTGGCCCCTGCTGTGCAGGCGGCGGATCAACTTCCGGATGCGCCATCGATTGATGCGCGAGCCTGGATCCTGATGGACTATGCCAGCGGCAAAGTATTGAGTGAAGGCAATGCCGACGAGAAACTCGACCCGGCCAGCCTGACCAAAATCATGACCAGCTACGTGGTAGGCCAGGCGCTGAAAGCAGGCAAAATAAAACTGACCGATACGGTCACCGTCGGCCGCGATGCGTGGGCCACCGGTAACCCGGCGCTGCGCGGCTCATCGGTGATGTTCCTGAAGCCAGGCATGCAGGTATCGGTTGAAGACCTCAATAAGGGCGTGATAATTCAGTCCGGTAACGATGCCAGCATCGCCATTGCGGATTATGTCGCCGGTAGCCAGGATTCGTTTGTCAACCTGATGAACGGCTACGCGCAGAAAATCGGCCTGACTAACACCACCTTTAAAACCGTCCATGGGCTGGACGCGCCGGGGCAGTTCAGCACCGCTCGCGATATGGCGCTGCTGACCAAAGCGATGATCCATGATGTGCCGGAAGAGTACGCGGTACACAAAGAAAAAGAGTTCACCTTCAATAAAATCCGCCAGCCAAACCGCAACCGTCTGCTGTGGAGCACCAACCTCAATGCCGATGGTGTGAAAACCGGCACCACCGCCGGTGCGGGCTACAACCTGGTCTCTTCCGCCACCCAGGGCGATATGCGCCTTATCGCGGTAGTACTGGGCACTAAAACCGACCGTATCCGCTTTAATGAGTCCGAAAAACTGCTGACCTGGGGCTTCCGTTTCTATGAAACCGTTACCCCAATCAAACCGGATGCCACCTTTATTTCTCAGCGCGTGTGGTTCGGTGACAGTAATGAAGTCAAACTGGGCGCCGGCGAAGCCGGATCGGTGACTATTCCACGCGGGCAGTTGAAAAACCTGAAAGCGAGCTACAGCCTGACTGAGCCGCAGCTCACCGCGCCGCTGGCGAAAGGGCAGGTGGTGGGCACCATCGACTTTAAACTCAATGACAAAACCATTGAACAGCGCCCGCTGATCGTCATGGAAGAAGTGAAAGAGGGCGGCTTCTTCAGCCGCATGGTCGACTTCGTGCTGATGAAACTGCACGGCTGGTTCGGCAGTTGGTTCTCTTAAGCGACAGGCCGCGCCCTATGGGGCGCGGTTAGTACAGCAGTGAAATTTGCTTTTCTTTCGCCAGCGCCAGCAGATCGTCATCCGGGCGAACGTCGCTGGCGATGACGTCAAAACGCGATAACTCCCCCATCCGCGCCGGCCGCACTTTGCCAAACTTACTGTGATCGACCACCAGCACATGGTAGCGAGCATTATTCATGGCCCAGTGTTTCACCGGCAGCTCTTCCAGGTTATAGCAGGTCGCGCCTTGTTCGCAGTCGATCCCGGCGGCGGAGTAGTAGGCGATATCCGGGCTGAGGTGGCTCAGAGTATCCTGCAGGCTGAGCGGCAGAAAGATGGCGTTGCTGGCGTGGAATTCGCCGCCGCAAAGAATAGCGCGGCACAGCGGTTTTTCCTGCAAGGCGAGAAAGGTATTTAACGAGTAGCATACGCCGGTAAACGGCAGCTCGTTATCGATAGCGTCGATTATCCATGGCGTCGTGGTGCCGCAGTCAAAAAAGGCCATCTGATGCGCTTCAAGCAGCCCGGCGGCGTGGCGCGCGGCGCGGCGTTTTTCATCCACCAGACGGGTTTTCTGATCGCTCAGCAGGTAGTGCGTGGCGCTACGCGGCTCCAGCACAATATACCCGCCCAACAGCACCACCGGGCCGCTGTGGCCGTTCAAATCGCGACGAATGGTCATTTCCGACACGCCAAGCAGCGAGGCTGCTTCTTTCAGGTGAAGTTTATCGCTGCGCTTGAGTGCCTGAATGAGCTGGTTAATGCGTTCGTCACGACGAGTTTCCATATACCCTCTGAGCTAAAATCGCCCTGCAAGGGCAGGGCGTCAGCTTGATTTTACCCGGCAGCGAGGGGTTCGTCACCTGTCAGACGTTAGCCGCGTACCCAGCCTTTACGAATCGGCAGCGAGAAGCAGAGACGATACAAACGTTGCAGCCATTGGTAGAGGCCATGACCGCCGCTCTGCCACAGCAGTTGCGCCCCAAGGCAGCCGCACATGCCGGCCAGCAGCCCGCCCAGCATATCCAATGGCCAGTGTACTCCGAGATAGACGCGCGACCATGCAATCGCCGAGGCGATGACCAGCAGCAGCGCACCGGACCACACCCGGTGCCAGAATAAAAACGCCAGCGCGAAGGTAAAGATGACGGTGCCGTGATCGCTTGGGAACGAGTCATCCGCCGCATGATGCAGGAAGTTATAGCCGACGCCGTCAACAAACGGCCGGTCATGCGGAAACAGATGACCGATAACCCACGAAATAGACAGGCTCAGGGCCAGGGCCAGCATGACCTTGAATACCAACTGACGCTGGTTTGGCCCCCATAGCCACAGCGCCACCACCAGCAGCGGCACAATGATAATTAAGTCTTTGGCAATAAACGTGGCGACCTCAATCGCCCACCACGAGGAGGCCGGGGTGGCGTTAATCAGGGCAAACAGCGCGTAGTTGATATTTTCCAGCATGCTTCCAGTCTCTGGTTACGATGGCAATAAGCCGCTCACCTTATTGAAAGGAAACGATAAGGTAAAGCAGCATTGTCTTAATTATCAGTTTGTTACGAAATATACCTGTCAGATGCCCTTGCCAGCATGTCGACCGAAAAAGTATATCGGCTGTAATCTCATTGAAACATAAACGAAATATAAATATTCGTTTCATGCCGGAATGTGGGCTGGCGATATTTTTCATTGTTACTCACAATTCACTATCTCCACGGGTCGACTTTCATTAAACTTTGCGCGATTTTTTTTTAATTAAGAGATTGCATGCAGAATTATTCGCTATCAGGTAAACGCCTCGGTCGTCAGGCGTTGCTGTTCCCGCTGTGCCTTGTGTTATATGAATTCTCCACCTATATCGGCAACGATATGATCCAACCGGGTATGCTCGCGGTGGTGCAGGAGTTTCAGGTCGGCAATGAGTGGGTTCCCACCTCTATGACCGCCTATCTGGCGGGGGGGATGTTTTTGCAGTGGCTGCTGGGGCCGCTGTCGGATCGTATTGGCCGCCGTCCGGTGATGCTGACCGGGGTGGTGTGGTTTATCGTCACCTGTCTGGCGACGCTGCTGGCGCAAACCATTGAACAATTTACCCTGCTGCGTTTCCTGCAGGGCATCAGCCTGTGCTTTATCGGCGCGGTGGGCTATGCGGCTATCCAGGAGTCATTTGAGGAGGCGGTATGTATCAAAATTACCGCCCTGATGGCTAACGTCGCGCTAATTGCCCCGCTGCTCGGGCCGCTGGTCGGCGCTGCCTGGGTGCATATGCTGCCGTGGGAGATGATGTTTGTGCTGTTCGCCGTGCTGGCGGCCATCTCCTTTGTCGGGCTGCAGCGGGCGATGCCGGAAACGGCGACGCGGATGGGGGAAAAGCTGTCGGTAAAAGAGCTGGGGCGCGACTATCGTCTGGTGCTGAAAAACCTGCGCTTTGTCGCCGGGGCGCTGGCGACCGGTTTTGTTAGCCTGCCGCTGCTGGCGTGGATTGCGCAATCACCGGTCATTATTATCAGCGGCGAGCAGGCCACCAGCTATGAGTACGGCATGCTGCAGGTGCCGATTTTCGGCGCGCTGATCGCCGGCAACCTGGTACTGGCGCGTCTGACCTCGCGCCGCTCGGTACGCTCGTTGATTATTATGGGCGGCTGGCCGATTATGTTTGGCCTGCTCCTGTCGGCGGCGGCCACGGTCGTTTCGTCCCATGCTTATCTGTGGATGACCGCTGGTTTGAGCTTCTACGCTTTCGGAATTGGCCTGGCTAACGCCGGGCTGGTGCGCTTAACGCTGTTCGCCAGCGAGATGAGTAAAGGGACGGTTTCGGCGGCGATGGGTATGCTGCAGATGCTGATCTTTACCGTAGGCATTGAGCTTAGCAAGCATGCTTATGAGCTTGGCGGCAACGGCCTGTTCAGCCTGTTTAACCTGTTGGGCGGGGTGCTATGGCTGGGGCTGATTATTTACTTCCTGAAAGATAAAAGCGTCGGCAGTTCGCAGCAGGCGTGATACTTAGCAACCCGGATGCCCAAAGGCATCCGGGGTTTCATCAGGCGAACGGCGCTTCGCGATTCAATACCTTATCGATAATCTGCAATACGCCTTCTTCGTTATTATGCGGCGCATGATGACTGGCGACGGCTTTGACCTCCGCTTTGGCATTCGCCATGGCGAAACCAAAACCGGCATGCTGCAGCATTTCAATATCATTACCGCTATCGCCGAAGGCCACCACTTCATGGTTCTCAATGCCCCAGCGCTCTTGCAAAATGCGCAGGCCGTTGGCTTTATGCACGCCAGGGATGATTAAATCGATACTGCCGTAACCGGTGGCGACGGCGGTAACCATATCGCCCAGCGCCGCGTGTAGCTTCGGTTGAATTTGCGGAATCAGATGATCCGGCACGTTCAGGCCGAATTTGAGGATCGCGTCATCGAGATGGTTAAAATCATCCACCAGTTCGAGACGGTGATAGTACTTCGCCGCCACCGCTTTTAACTCGTCGTTATAGCTATTGAGCGTATAGGCGCTGCGTTTGCCGCAGGCGATAATTTCGATATGGGGCAGCGTTTGCAGGTGGTCGACGACGGCGTTGAAATGCGTCGTCGGCAGCTGACAGTTAAAGATATCCTCTTTACCGCTCACCACCCAACCGCCGTTTTCGGCGACGAAGGCGATTTCATCGACCAGCTCCGGGAAAAACGATATCAGCTGGTAATACTGGTTGCCGCTGGCGACCACAAAGCGAATACCCTGTTCACGCATGCGCTGATACTGCGCCAGAAAACGTGGGCGATTATAGGTCTTGGCATCGCTTAAAAAGGTGCCGTCCATGTCTACCGCAATTAGTTTGATGCTCATTAGCTATTCTCCATCACAGGTTCAGGCTGCGGTTTGGCTACCGCGCGGGCTACCAGCGCCGCCACCATCACCAGGCCAAGTACCACCATCATGGCGCTACGCAGGCCAAAGTGTTCGCCAAGGAAGCCCAGCAGCGGTGGCCCGACGAGGAAAGCCAGATAGCCGGTAATCGCCACGACGCTTACACGTTTAGGCGCATCCGGGCCGGTATCGCTGGCGGCGGAAATCGTCAACGGGAAACCAAGCGAAGCGCCGAGTCCCCACAGCAGTACTGATACCCCGGCAACCCAGGTGCTGTCGACAAAAATAATCAGCCCGATACCCAGCGCGCCCATTACCGCGCTGGCGCGTACGACGGTGACGCGGCTGTAGCGGTCGATAAACCAGCCGCCGGTGAAGCGGCCGAGGGTCATGCCGAGGGTGAAACCGGCGTAAATCAGCGAACCGGAAGTAGGGCTAAAGCCATGGCCGTCGACCATCAGCAGGGGCAGCCAGTCGTTAGCGGAACCTTCGGCAAAGGCCATTGCCAGCACGATCACCCCGATCAGCAACAGCTGCACGTCGCGCCAGACCGGTAGGCCTTTGGCCTTGCTATGGGCGGATTCGGCGGCGTTTTTGCCGGTACCGTCGGGGATGGCGCGAATAGCGATAACGATGGGGGCAATCGCTACCAGCGCGGCGATCAGAATATGCGGCGCGGCGGGCAGGCCAAAACCGGTCACCGCCATACCGATGCCGGCGCCCACCAGGGTGCCGAAGCTGTAAAAACCGTGCATCATCGGCAGCACGGTTTTATTCATTTCCCGTTCAACGGCGGCGCCTTCGACGTTAATCGCCACTTCCGCCGAGCCGAAGCTGGCGCCGAAGATAGCCAGCCCGAAGGCGAACAGCGGCGCGGAGGCGAGCCACAGCGCGAAGCTTAGCACCAGCATGCCCGCCACGGCGCACAACATGGTGGTGCGGATGACTTTACGGGTACCGAAGCGCTTCACCAGCCATGCTGAACAGAGAATGCCGCTCATCGAACCAATCGACAGGCCAAATAGCACCATCCCCATCTCAGCAGTGGAAAGGGTCAGTAAATCGCGAATCGCGGGCGTACGGGTGGCCCAGGAGGCCATCAATAAGCCGGGAATAAAGAAGAACATAAATAGCGCCCACAGCCGAAGCTGGAGGGCTTTGCGAGAAGTTTGCGCCGTCATCCATAAACGCCCGAGAAAGAAGAGTTGCAGACAACAGTAACAAGGTTGTGTACATTTGTACACATTCCGCTATCGCTTGATTTGCATAGCGCACAGAGGGGAAAAACACATCGATGACCCGCAGACCGAACGATCCGCAGCGGCGCGAGCGCATCCTGCAGGCGACGCTGGATACCATCGCCGCACACGGTATTCATGCGGTAACACACCGTAAAATCGCCAGCTGCGCCGGGGTACCGCTGGGCTCGTTGACCTATTATTTTAGCGGTATTGAGGCGCTGATTGAGGAAGCGTTTCGTAACTTCACCGTCGAAATGTCGGCGCAGTATCAGCAATTTTTCGACGGCGTCGGCAGCCGCCAGCAGGCCTGCGACGCTATCGCCGAGCTTATCTTCAGCGCTCAGGTGACCACTGCGCGTAATATGGAGTTAATGTACCAGCTGTACGCGTTTTGCAGCAGCCGACCAGCGCTGAAAGCGGTCATGCAGAGCTGGATGCTGCGCAGCCAGCAAACGCTGGAGCAGTGGTTTGAACCGGCGACGGCGCGTGGACTGGATGCGTTTATCGAGGGGATGACGTTGCACTTCGTGACCGATAGCGCGCCGCTGTCGAAAGCGGCGATTCGCCTGATGGTCGCGCGGCTGGCAGGGGAGAATGGCGCTAGCTAAGCGTCGCCCCCGCGGTGACGTTAACCACCGTGGCGGTCATCGCCGCCGCCGACGGTGAGGCGAGAAAGGTGATGACCCCAGCTATCTGCGCAAGCGTTGGCAACCGCTGCAGCATCGTGCCGTGCGCCGCACCACCCAGCCACTGTTCAACGCTCAAGCCCAGCGCCTGCGCTTTAGGCGCAAACACCTCGGCAGTATAAGAACCCGCCAGCACCGCATCCGCTATTGCGTGCGACCGCACGCCGAGCACGCGGATATTTTTCGCCCCCAGTTCGCTGGCCAATGCTTTGATAAAGGCTTCCATTGCGGCGCAGCCGACGATATGGCCAAGGTGTCCAGGAACGGCCATCGTCGCGGAAGGAGGAATAGTGGTAATAATGACGCCCTCGCGTTCGCCACCCATCCACGGCGCTACTGTCTTAGCAATAGTAAATTGGGCATCAAGAAAGGGGACAAAACCTTGGTGATACTCGGTAAGGGATAATTGTTCCAGCGTTTTCCCCTGATCGTGGAGAAAGCCCGTTGCATTAACCACAATATCAATCCCGCCGGTTCTCCCGGCCAGGTTGGCCACCTGCGCGCCAGTTTGCTCGCCATCCAGCACATCCAGTTGCAGAGTCTCGACGATACCTCCAGCGGCGCGAATCTCAGCCGCCGCCTTTTCCAGCTTATCCGCCCGCCGGGCGGCTAGAAAGATCCGCGCGCCTTCTTTCGCCATGGCAAGCGCCGCCGCGCGGCCAATCGCGCCGCTGCCGCCGAAAATTACCACGGTCTTATCTTTAAGCAACATGGAGAGCGCCTTATGTGGGAGTGGGATCAGCAAAGTATGGGTGAAAAAACAGACTGTGCAAGGAGGGGCTACTTACTTTTAGTGATTGGTTTCTTATTAGGTTTTTGTTTAACTTGTTGATTTAATAAGGAAATATTTTAATTATTACTGGCTAATAGACGCGCTTTTGATTAGCCTTGGGTTACCTGATGCAGGGATAAGAGAGATCCAATGAAACCAAAAAGATTCTCTTCAAGCTATGTATGTAAAAAGATCTGTATTCATGCAATCAATATATTTGAAGCTGTCGGAACAGGCAGCTTCTCTATCGCCGCTGTGGTTTGTTTTATTGCTCTGGATGGCTGGTTATTCAAGCTGGGTGGTTTCGCCATCTGTTTTACGCTGGTGTGCTTGATAAGCTTTATCGCCGATTATTTAAGAGGGGATATTTAAGTGGCATGTTGAGGATATATCAGTTATACAATATAGGGAGAACGTATCGTACTGATGAAAAAATTGCGTGTTAAATTAATTTGGGTAGAGTTTCTTTCTTAAGAATGTTATCGCTTTCCATGAAAGCGGATAAGGGGTAGCTAATAGTGCAAAGGTGCAGCAAACTGCAGTCACAGCAAAGTAAGCCAGCCCATTACCGGTATCATTAGTCAGCATCGCGTAGCTACAAAAGATAAGCAGGGCAATGATAATAATACAGGACATGTAAAAACGACGTCTCAGTTCTTTCAACAAGGCCTGCAGGCTTTGATCTTTACGTTGTGGACTCTCAAGTCCTTTTCGCAGCATATTAATCTCTTTGCTGGTAAAACCGTGCTCCTGAAGTTTTTGTTCCTGCTGTACATCAATCATATTTTTACCTTCAACCGAAACACCTCTTAATCGTTGCGGACAATAATATCAACAATTATTGCAGGATGATAGGCTCTGCAGTTCCAGTAACAATATTACCGGAACTGGTAATATACGTCGTGCAAATGACAAATGTTACAGAGTTCTCACCCCCTAAGCTAAAGGCTGGAATGCTATGTTAGATAGTCATAGGCTTTTTCATGCTCCCGGATAATAAATTTTTTAAGTCTGAGAGTATATATTAACGTCAATGTTAAGCTGGTTATGAACCATAGACAGCCAACGGTAATGATCGAGATGAGAAAGGTGATGACAGGTTTGTTATGAGTGGTATCTTTAATAGATTTCATTATGTTCTCTTTGTCATCCGCATTGGTGAAGGAATCACAAATAAATCTCCCCAGTTGTGGTGTTATTATTTTATTATTTACCAGGTGCGAGGCCTCGCCAGAGATACAGCTTTTTTCTGTGAGATGCCAGGAGGGATGGAATGCGTGTTCTGATGCTTCTGTTTCCGAGATTAAAAACCACTCATCCGTTTCTTTAAGAATTAAAGATGTCCAGCCCGGACGTATTTGTAATAGCTTCACGCCATAATATGAACTGGTTGCTAAACTGCCGAAAAGAAATAATAAGACGATGGAAAACAATATCACATTTGCGCGAGTCAGCCTGGGTATCTCTTTTGTTGATATTTTGATCATGAAAAAGCGAATTCTCCATGTGCTTAATTTGGCTTTTTTATATATATCATCGATGTCATCTAAAGGTTTGTTTAAGTAATTTAAAATGGCTTTTATGATGGGCAGGGCGGCGATAACCGTCCCTATCATTTCTTTGCTGAATATATTTATAAGACTTTGAGTTAACATCTGAATTCCTTATCAGTAGAAGTAAAGTATCAACACTACGTTTTTACATAGCAAGATAAGTACGTCAATTCAATAGCAGTAACTATCAAATGTTAAGGAAGTGCTTCTCTGCGAGGCGAAAGCAAGACCAGAGACTTTTGTTAAGAGTGGGGCGGTTTTGACGGGAAGGTCATCGCATGCAGAAACGAGTCATCAACTAAGAGGTTGATTCTAATGAAGCTGAAC